>NZ_CP173029.1:1934650-2552033 GCF_044772865.1 Algirhabdus cladophorae | reverse complement strand
AGAGGATCCAACCAGTTTTGGGGTCAAGACATTGCCCTCAATCATCTGACCAATGACAAAGACCACGACAACCGCCCCAAGCGAGCCCCACATGCCCCAAAACTGGAACAGCCCCAAACCAATGGCCAAGGCCCCACCGACCAAAGCGCCCACATAAGGAATGAATGAAATCAGCCCGGCGACAAAGCCTACGACAAGGCCAAACTGCAGCCCGACCAGCATCAAGGCGACGGCATAATAAATCCCCAAAATCAGACAAACCGTGCCTTGGCCCCGGATAAATGAGGCCAGCGTTCTGTCAATTTCTTGCGCCAATTTGCGGATTGTTGGGGCATGATCACGAGGCAACAGATCGTCGATACGGGCCGTCATATTGTCCCAATCCAGCAGCAAATAGAATGCAACAACTGGGACAATGACCACTAATACGGCGATGTTGATCAGCCCTTTGGCCGAGGTCAAAACCGAGTTCAGCAGCGCACCGCCTTTGGATTGGATTGCCTCACCAAAGGTTTGTAATTGCTGGCGAATAGGGCTGTCTTCAACCATCAACGACGGAAACCGATCGGTCAAAAATGTTTGTAAATCTGCAAACAGCTTGGGTGCGACGTTGATCAATTGGCCTGCTTGTTCGACCAAGGTCGGGATCACCAGCAAGATCATCAAAACAAAGATCAAAATCGCAACCAGCGTGATCAACGTGGTGGCGATCACCCTTGGGGCGCCCATGCGTTCCAAACGATCTGCAATCGGGTCCAAACAATAGGCGATTGCCCCACCCAAAACGAAGGGCAAAATCACATCGCCCAAAAACCACAAAAGAACAAACAACACAGCGGTTGCAATGCCCCAATATCGGGCTTGAGTTTCAACGGGCAGGCCCATGGTGCGGATCCTTCTTGAGGTGCTCTTTACATCGCGTATGCGGGACGCCGTTTCAAGGGGGATCGCCCAATTCAAGATCGCTGGGCGCATAGACATGCCTGCCATTGGGCGATGGCAACTGTCGTTTTAACGCCCAGTAATGGCGTACCTCCTTAAGGCCCAATTCGGGATTGTCCGCCAAAAAGTCGCGGGTATATTGATTGAACTGGTTGTGGTGAGCAATTTCGCTTTGGTAGTTCGGATCTTTGGTCGCGGCTTGCTGCTCTTTGAATGCCTCAACCGCATCGGCTAGGGTTTTGCCCGTGTTGTCCTTCATCCATTTCATAAAGGCGATATTGAATTTAAATCCGTCGCCCAGCTGACTTTTGAAAAAGCGTCGCGCGTTTTGACTGTTTTTGTAGCTGTCAGTGATCACAGTTTCAGGGGTTAAATCCGCGCTATGCCAGTCAAGTTTCGACTTAGGCTTGGTGCGAATGTCGCCGGGCCAGACCGTTTCGCCGGTATCAAGAGTATGACAAATCCGCTCTAGAATGGTGAATTTGCCATCGGTGGTTTTGACGCCAAGGATCTTCGCGTAGTCCACCAATTCGGCCTTAAGCCAATACCACTGGCGCAAGTCATCGCCAGTGGTCAGTGTCTCAATTGCGGGGCGGGCTGATTTGGTCATGGTGCAATGCTAAACGGCTTTGCGCACCAAATCAGCCTTTTTGTTTGCTGAAATATCCCCGCCGGAGGCATTCCGCCTTTAGTGGCAGGCCGGACGTGTGCCGGGCAACAGAACTTTGTCGACGACATGGATAACACCATTGTCGGCTTTGATGTTCGCGATCACGACATTGGCCATTTCGCCCGTGCCATCTGCAATCATAACGCCCTCAGCACCTTTGGTGATGCACAAACGTTCCGAGGCCAAAACCGGTTTAAAATAATTGGAACCCGCTGGGATCATCTCGGCGGTCAGGTTACGGTCGTCTACATGATAGAGTAGCACATTGGTCAGCTGGTCTTTGTTTTCTGGCTGCAACAGTGTCTCGACAGTGCCTTCTGGCAAGGCCGCGAATGCGTCATTTACTGGGGCAAACACAGTGAACGGGCCATCGCCCTGCAGTGTCTCAACAAGGCCAGCAGCGGTCACAGCTGCGACAAGTGTGGAAAAGCGGTCGTCGCCTGCGGCGATATCGACGATTGTGTTGGCAGTGGCAGCGCCCCCTGTCAGGGTCAATGCAGCTACAGTGGCGACAGTCTTGAAGATCGTTTTCATCGGTCTTACCTCGTTTGTTTGGGTCCCATGCTCGGGGCATGTGGTTAGAGGTACGGCGCCTTGAACGCACTGGGTCATGTGGCACACGGCCCTGTGATCTGCCGCGAGGGTTTCGTGAACGTTCAAACGGCGGCTTGTCTCGGTCCCGCTGCCCCGCTAAACCCTGTGCAAACACCTGTTTTCCAAAGGGATTGCCATGCGCCTCAGCCGATACTTTTTGCCCGTTTTGAAAGAAAACCCTGCGGACGCACAAATCGTCAGTCATAGGCTTATGTTACGGGCTGGCATGATCAAACAGTCTGCCGCTGGGATCTACTCGTGGCTGCCGCTTGGGTACAAAGTCCTCAAAAACATCGAAAACATCGTCCACGAAGAGCAGGCCAAAGCAGGCCATATCGCGATGCAGATGCCCACAATCCAGTCCGCTGATCTGTGGCGTGAAAGCGGGCGCTATGATGCGTTTGGCGATGAAATGCTGCGCATCAAGGACCGTCACGACCGCGATATGCTATTCACGCCAACGGCCGAGGAACTGATCACCGACATCTTCCGCGGCGCGGTGAACAGCTACAAAGACCTGCCTTTGACCATGTATCAAATCCAGTGGAAGTTCCGAGATGAACGCCGTCCACGCTTTGGTGTGATGCGGGGTCGCGAGTTTTACATGAAAGACGGTTACAACTTTGATCTGACCAAAGAGGATGCGCTGCACGCCTACAACCGCCACTTGGTCAGTTATCTGCGCACCTATGAACGCATGGGCCTTCAGGCAATTCCAATGCGCGCCGACAGTGGCGCCATGGGCGGGGATGACACGCACGAGTTTTTGGTTCTGGCCGAAACGGGCGAAAGCGAAGTGTTCTATGACAGTGCCGTGACGGATCTGACCTTTGGGGATCGAGAGATTGATTACGATAGCGTCGAAGATTGCGCCGCCATCATGACCGAGTTTACCACAAAATACGCACGCACTGATGAAACCCATGACGAGGCGCTGTTTAATGAAGTGCCAGAAGAGCGCCGTCGCACTGCGCGGGGCATCGAAGTGGGCCAAATCTTCTATTTTGGGACCAAGTATTCCGAAAGCATGAACGCAACGGTGCAAGGCCCTGATGGCAAGCCTGCGCTGGTGCATATGGGCAGCCACGGTATTGGAGTGTCGCGACTTTTGGGCGCGATCATTGAAGCCAGCCATGACGAAAAGGGCATCATTTGGCCCGAGGGTGTTACTCCGTTCCATGTCGGGATCGTCAATCTCAAGCAAGGCGACGATGAAGCGGACGCCGCCTGTCAGTCGCTTTATGATGCGATCACGGCACTAGGCCTAGAACCGCTGTATGATGATCGCAACGAACGCGCTGGTGGCAAGTTCGCAACGATGGATCTGATCGGCCTGCCATGGCGGATCACGGTGGGGCCGCGCGGCCTCAAGAATGGGGTTGTAGAATTGACCAGCCGTAAAACTGGCGAAAGCGAAGAAATGCCGCCAGAACAAGCGGTTGCACGGATCGCGGCGATCTATCAAAGCTAAAAGAGATCATGGCGCAAAACCTCAACCAAGTGGATTGGAGCAAAATCCCAGCCCCGGACGATGACGGTTCTGCAGCGCATCTGGAAGGCATGACTTTGCCCAATGTGGCTCTGGCTGTCTCCAAAGGGGGCATGGTCGATCTGGGTGCACTTCAGGGCTGTGTTGTGCTCTATATCTATCCGCGCACTGGCAGGCCGGATCAGGACTTGCCTAAGGGCTGGGACATGATCCCCGGCGCGCGGGGCTGCACACCCCAATCCTGCGCCTTTCGTGACCATTTCACTGAGTTGCAAGCGCTGGGCGTCGATCACCTTTATGGGCTGTCGACCCAAGATACCGACTACCAAGCAGAGGCCGCACACCGCATGCATCTGCCCTTTGCTTTGCTGAGTGATTTGGATTTGACTTTTGCGGACGCTCTGAGCCTGCCGCGTTTTGAGACAGATGGCATGACCCTGCTAAACCGCATGACGTTGATTGCCCGGGAGGGCGCCATTGAAAAGGTGTTTTACCCGGTCTTCCCACCGGACCAAAATGCGCAGGATGTGGCCGACTATCTACGGGCCTGATTGCTTGACCTGAGCCGCTGCAACCCGCAAGGTCTGACCAACAAAATGGGGTGAGCAACCATGGCCGGATCAACCGCGCCTTTCGCACGATTTGAATGGATGATTGCATGGCGCTACCTGCGGGCCAAACGGGCCGAGGGGGGTGTCAGTGTGATGACCTGGATCAGTTTGATCGGCATCACTTTAGCCGTTTTTGCCTTGATCGCGACCCTTGCGGTGCGCTCGGGGTTTCGAGCCGAATTTGTCGATACGATCCTTGGCGCAAACGCCCATGTGACGGTCTACCGATCCCTTGATGTGGCAGCGTCTGGTGCCACTTCGCGCACCATCGAAGACTTTGACGCCGTCGCCGCCAAGATCGCCGCGATCGAGGGCGTGACCCGCGTGGCCCCTTTGATCAAAGGCAATGTGATGGCCAACGCTACTGATCGCAATGCAGGCGTCGAGGTGTTTGGCATCACGTTGGACAATCTTAAAACGATCCCGCGCATCGCCCAACCCGAAGAAGGCTGGGGCGACATCAACCGGTTTGATAAAGGTGTGGCGTTAGGGTCCGGCGTGGCGCGCGAATTGGGCGTGGCCATTGGAGACCGCGTGAAAATCATCTCGCCCAACGGGGTGCGCACGGCCTTTGGAACCAGTCCTCGGGTCAACGCCTACGAGGTCGTCTATATCTTTACCGCAGGGCGTTTTGATATCGACCGCACCCGCGTTTATATGCCGTTTGAGGCAGCACAAATGTTCTTTAACCGCGATGGTGTGGCAGACGAATTTGAGGTCATGGTGGCCGAGCCAGAAAAAGTCGACGACCTAACCATGCAGTTGATTGACGCCGGTGGCGAACGCACGTTGCTGTGGACCTGGCGTGATGCCTCTGGATCCTTTCTGCGCGCGCTTGATATCGAAGACAACGTGATGTTCATCATCCTATCGATTTTGGTTCTGATCGCAGCAATGAACATTGTCAGTGGCCTTATCATGCTGGTCAAAAACAAAGGGCGTGATATCGGAATTTTGCGCACCATGGGTCTGACTGAAGGGTCGATCCTGCGGGTATTTTTCATCTGTGGGGCTTTTACCGGCCTGATTGGCACTACGCTGGGCGTGATCCTTGGTTGCCTTTTTGCACTTTATATTGATCCGATTTTTTCCATCGTAAATTCCATTGGCGCAGGCGGCGTTTGGGATCCCTCGATCCGGGGCCTGTACCGGTTGCCCGCACAACTGCGGTTCGAAGACGTGGCATCTGCTGTGGCACTGTCATTGGGCCTGTCGTTTGTGGTGACTATCTTTCCCGCCCGGCGGGCCGCACGGATGAACCCGGTCGAGGCCTTGCGCTATGAATAATACGCTGGAATTGCAGGGCATCTCCAAGGCCTACACCAAAGGCGTGGCGGGGCGGATCGAAGTGCTTAGTGGTGCTGATCTGACCGTTGCAAAGGGCGAGGTTGTAGCCCTTGTCGCGCCCTCTGGTGCTGGTAAATCAACCCTCCTGCATATCGCGGGTTTGCTGGACAGCCCCGACAAGGGCACAGTGAAGATTGATGGCGTGGATATGACCACGCTCAGCGATCGCAAACGCACAACCGCGCGCCGTGATCAGGTTGGGTTCATCTACCAGTTTCATCACCTTCTGCCGGAATTTTCCGCGCTGGAGAATATTGTTTTGCCGCAATTGGCCAATGGTATCAGTCAAGCCAAGGCCGAGGCCCACGCACTGAACCTACTGGACAAAGTTGGTGTTAAACCCCGTGCAGCCCATCGCCCCGCAGAGCTTTCAGGGGGCGAACAACAGCGCGTTGCATTTTGCCGTGCTTTGGCCAACGCGCCCGCACTCCTGTTGGCTGACGAACCAACGGGCAATCTGGACCCCACAACTTCCGATCAAGTTTTCGCAGCCTTGATGGAATTGGTGCGCGACACGGGATTGTCGGCACTTATTGCCACTCATAACCTAGACCTTGCTGCACGCATGGACCGCCAAGTGACCTTGGCAAACGGCGTGCTGAGTTGAAAGAGACGCCATGCCCATAGTTGATATCGACACCATTCGCACCACCAGCAAAGCCGCGCTTGAGGCCCATGGAGCGTCCCCTTGGATCGCCGCAGAAGTGGCCAATGCCGTTGCGATGGCCGAGGCCCATGGCAATGTCATTTGTGGGCTCTATTATTTGGAAAGCTATTGCCTACAATTGGTATCTGGTCGCGTAAACGGCACGGTTGATCCCGTGGTCAGCGCTCCTAAACCCAGCGCCATTTCAACAGACGCAAAATTCGGCTTTGCCCAGCCCGCATTTGCGCGCGGTCTACCCGCAGCGTTAGAGGCGGTGGCGCAGCAAGGCATGGCGCATTTGGCCGTGAGCAATGCGCATACTTGCACATCCTTGGGCTATTTCACCGAAGCCATTGCGCGGGCTGGCTATATGGCCATCGGGTTCACCAATGCCTCGCCTGTTGTCGCCCCTCCTGGTGGTAACGCGGCCGTTTTGGGAACCAATCCGATTGCCATGTCTGTGCCAGATGGGCAGGGCGGTTTAGCAATGCATTTCGATTTTTCAACCTCGGCTGTGGCCCTTGGCAAAATCACCATGGCCAAGGCCGCAGGCGAGGCGATCCCTTTGGGATGGGCGGTTGATGCGCAGGGTCAACCAACAACGGATCCTGTCGCTGCCTTGGGCGGATCACTTGTCAGCGCGGGCGGCTACAAGGGTTGGGGGTTTGGCCTCATGGCAGAGCTTTTGGCGGCGGGCATGACCGGCTCGGTCAATTCGCTGGACGTTTCGGGATTAAAACTGGCGGACGGCGCGCCCCATGGGTTGGGTCAGTTCTATCTGCTGCTTGACACGGCGGTTCATGGGGATGCTTTTCCTGCTCGGTTGGCCCGAGTGGCCGAAGCTGTGGCGTCCCAAGACGGGGCGCGTCTGCCGGGGGCCATGCGGCAGGCCGCCGCTAAAGTGGATGTGCCAGATGCCTTGTGGACCCAGTCGCAGGCTTTGGCGGGATTGTCTTAATACCTTTTAAAATAAGGTAAAAACCTACATAAATGCCGTTTACTATTGGGCTTCACAGGTTGGGGTTTGTGTCGCTATGTCTGTGTCATCCAAGGGTGTGGGCATGTCCTTATGGACAAACCAATGGAGTAAACAATGTTGAAACGAGTAGTGGCATTTACGGCAGTAGCAATCGCATTAGCGGCACCAGCACACGCAGGTCTAGGTGCATTTTTGCAAGGCAAACAAGACAATTCCACCCGTGATGTTCGGGTTGGGTCCAGTGTTATGCCACCCGCAGGATTTACCGGTCGTCGTTGGGTCCATCCCAATGGTTGCCAATATAGCCGCACGGGCCGTCCGGGCGAAGTGTCGTGGACGTTGGTTGCGACGGGTGTGCGCGGATGTTCGTCCTTTTTCGTACAGTCCAGCCCCTATGGCGACATGACTGGCTACTAAGTCGTTATCTGATACAGGCAATGAACGTTGAAAAGGCGGGCTGGTGGGCCCGCCTTATCCTTTTTGAGTGACAAAAACCCCAACAGCCATAATCGCTAGACCTGCCGCACGGGTTGGGGTCAGGGGCGTTGGTAGGGCATTAAACAGGCCAAAGTGATCAATCGCGGCCGCCGAAATAAGTTGGCCCAACAGTACGAAAAACACGGCATTGCCCAGCCCAAAATGCGGCGCAATCCACGTAATCGATAACACATAGAATGCAATCAACACGCCGCCCAGAAACAGATGCTTGGGGGCAGTGGGCAATGCTTTGAGGCTACCGGAAGCTTGGCCAATGACCATCACCGCAGCCGCACTGAGGCCCGCTACCAGAAATAGTACAAAAGCTGCGGCAATGGGTGATCCAATTTTGGCCCCAAGGGCGGCGTTCAAGGCGGCTAATATCGGGATTCCTATGCCCGCCAGCAACATAATGGCTGCATACTGGGCCATCTAACCAGCTTTGACCGGCTCGCGCAGGGTGCAAATTAGGCTGCCTTCAACAGCGTCCTTTTCGACCCGCCCATAAGGCGTTGCGCCATTGTGAACAAAAGAAGCCAGACTCATTAGACGTCCAATTCTTCTACAAATTTTGCGTTCTCACTGATATATTCGAACCGTTTTTCCGGTTTCTTGCCCATCAGTCGTTCTACCAGATCCCCAGTTTCACCCGGTGTGTCCTCATCAATAGTCACGCGGATCAATTGACGGGTTAGGGGGTTCATTGTGGTGTCCTTGAGGTCTTTTGCATCCATCTCGCCCAGACCCTTAAAGCGGCTGACGTCGATTTTGCCTTTTCCACCAAGCCCTTTGTCCAGCCATTCGTCCCGCTCGATCTCGTCCAGACAATACACGCGCTTGGCGCCTTGGGTCAGTCGGAACAACGGGGGGCAAGCCAAATACAAATGCCCGGCGTCGATCATCGGTCTCATCTGGGTAAAAAAGAACGTCATCAGCAAAGCGGCGATATGGGCCCCGTCCACATCCGCGTCGGTCATGATAATGACCTTTTCATACCGCAGATCATCGACGTTAAACTTTGTGCCCAACCCGACGCCCAAGGCCTGAGATAGATCGCTGATTTCCGCGTTTGATCCCAATTTACTGCTGGCAGCCCCGAGCACGTTCAGAATTTTACCGCGCAAGGGCAGCAAAGCTTGGGTCTTGCGGTCCCGTGCCATTTTCGCCGAACCACCCGCACTGTCGCCCTCGACGATGAACAACTCCGTGCCTTCGCGGGCGTTGGACGAGCAATCGGTCAACTTGCCGGGCAAGCGCAGCTTTTTCGTAGCAGACTTGCGCGCAGTTTCTTTTTCTTGTTTGCGACGCAGTCGTTCTTCGGCCCGCAACACCAAAAAATCCAAGATAGCACCGGCAGATTTCGTGTCCGCGGCCAGCCAATTGTCAAAGTGATCGCGCACGGAATTCTCGACCAAACGCTGAGCCTCGGTCGTGGCGAGGCGGTCCTTGGTTTGGCCGACAAATTCCGGCTCACGAATAAAGCACGAGACCAAAGCACACCCACCTGTGGTCAGGTCATCACGGGTAATTTGCGTGGCCTTGCGATTGTTAATCAATTCACCGTAGGCGCGGATGCCTTTCAGGATGGCGGCCCAAAAGCCGGCTTCATGGGTGCCGCCCTCGGGCGTGGGCACTGTATTACAGTAGGACTGAATGAAGCCGTCGCGCGACGGCGTCCAGTTGATCGCCCATTCGACTTTGCCGGGGGTGTTGAATTTCTCGGTAAAATCCACAACGCCTGCGAAGGGTTTTTCCGAATAAGTACTGGCGGTGCCAAGGGTTTCGGTCAGATAATCCGACAGGCCGCCCGGGAAGTGGAATGTGGCCTCGGTCGGCGTCTCGCCGTCATCGATGCCAGATTTCCAGCGGATTTCGACGCCGGAAAAAAGATAGGCTTTGGACCGGATCGATTGGAACAAACGGGCCGGTTTGAACCGGTGTTTGCCAAAGATCTGCTCGTCTGCATGAAATGTCACCGTCGTGCCACGTCGGTTCGGGGCACTGCCAATTTTTTCAACGCCCCCCAGAGGAATACCGCGGCTAAAGCGTTGTTCGTAAACTTCTTTGTTGCGGGCCACTTGCACGACCATGCTGTCAGATAACGCGTTGACCACGGACGCCCCAACCCCGTGTAAACCGCCAGATGTCTGATAGGCTTTGCCCGAAAACTTACCGCCAGCGTGTAGTGTGCACAGAATGACTTCCAACGCGGATTTATCAGGAAACTTGGGGTGTGGATCAATCGGGATCCCGCGCCCGTTGTCACGAATGGTTACAGCATAGTCGTCGTGCAATTCCACTTCGATCCGGTTGGCAAAACCCGCCACCGCTTCGTCCATGGAGTTGTCCAAAACTTCGGCCACAAGGTGGTGCAACGCGCGTTCGTCCGTGCCGCCAATATACATGCCGGGGCGTTTGCGCACGGGCTCAAGCCCCTCAAGCACTTCGATGCTGTCGGCGTTGTAGTCGTCGGGTCCTTCGGACGGAAAGAGGTCTTCGGCCATGGCTGATCTGCTTCTTTTTTGATTATGCCCCTAGTATGCCACGGGCGTGAAAGCGGGGGAAGGGCGGAAGTGTTAACACAGCACTCACAAAGCTTGCATTAGATCCGCGCCAAGATTACCGCAGACCCATGGCCGTTACGCAAACATATTCCGCGCATACCAAAGCACTGTTGGTTTTGGGCCTGCCTTTGGTCGGCTCGCATTTGGCACAGATGTCGATGACGGTGACTGACACGCTGATGTTGGGGCGGTATTCGGTCGAGGCACTGGCCGCAATCACATTGGCTGGTGGGATGTACTTCATGATTTTCATCGTGGGGTCAGGCTTTTCCCTTGCGGTGATGCCATTGGTCGCCCAAGCCGCCGAAAAGGGTGATGAGGTTGCGATCCGCCGTGTGACCCGCATGGGACTGTGGCTGAGTTTTGGCTATGGCCTTTTGGTTTATATTCCCAGCTTTTGGTCCGAAACCGTGCTGTTGAGTATGGGTCAGCTGCCGCAAGTGGCCAAAGATGCGCAAACCTACCTACGCATCGCCAGTTTGGGCCTTATTCCCGCAATGTTGGTGATGGTGCTGAAATCCTATCTTGCGGCCCTTGAACGTACGCAAATTGTTTTGTGGGCAACGGTTGTGGCTGCGATCGTCAATGCAGGCCTGAACTATGTGCTGATTTTCGGCAATTTTGGTGCGCCGGAGTTGGGCATCAAGGGGGCTGCAATTGCCTCTCTAATCTTGCAGATCTTTAGCTTGGCTACATTGGTAATATACGTGCGCATTGTTTTGCCGCAGCACGATCTCTTTGCACGGCTTTGGCGCCCTGACTGGCAGGCCATGTTCCAAGTGTTTACCTTGGGCTATCCGATTGGCCTGACATTGCTTGCGGAAACGGCCCTATTCAGCGGTGCGGCCATTATGATCGGTTGGATTGGCACGCCTGAATTAGCGGCCCACGGGATTGCACTGCAATGGGCCTCGGTCACTTTCATGGTGCATTTGGGCCTTAGCCAAGCGGCCACAGTGCGCGCGGGCCGGGCTTTGGAACGCGACGATCCTTTCGGGCTGCGTCGCGGGGCAGGAACGGTGATTGTTCTGTCGTTTATCTATGCCGTGATCACTGTGGCTGTGTTCCTGATTTGGCCCGAACCACTGATTTCGCTGTTTTTGGATTCGCAGGATCCTGAACGGCCGCTGATCATTCCTATTGCTGTCGGTTTGCTGGTTATGGCGGCCCTGTTTCAGGTTGTAGACGGGGCGCAGGTGGTGGCGCTTGGCCTTTTGCGCGGGGTTCAAGACACCAAAGTCCCGATGATTTTTGCCGCGATCAGCTATTGGGGGATCGGTATGCCTGCCAGCCTGTTCTTTGGGTTTGTGTTGGATTTGGGCGCAATTGGTGTGTGGTTGGGTTTGGTCGTGGGCCTAGGTGTTGCTGCCGTCCTGCTCAATTGGCGGTTCTGGACATTTGGTATTTCCAAGGGTTCAGCCCTTTAGCAAACGATCCGCTTTTTTACGCACCAAAACGCTGCGCAAATCATGCATAGACAGCAACAACGCATCCGTGATGTTTTCAAGCTGCTCGTCGCTGGCTTTGGATTGCACCCATTGCGTCGTGATGTTGAGGTAATCCACTGCGCGATGAATGTCGTCGATATCACGCTGCGCCAGAAGTGCCTGCCGTTCTTCCATCCAGCGCTTGATCTCGGCCAGATCATCCTCCGACAGGGTCCGGTCTCCGTGGGGTTTGACCTCGCCATTTTTGATATTGATGACCGCAATCTGATCCATTTCGATCCGGCGCTGCCGGTTCTCGGTATCAACACGGAATACCGTGGCCCCATTTTCGCGCACACGAAAGTAATAATCAGGTAGCTCTGCGGCCATTGTGAATTATCCCGAAGTCGTCAGCGCAGGGACGCGCAGAACTCTTGTATCCGAGAACAAGCGGTTTTCAAAGCCTCGTCAGAGGTTGCGTAGCTCACACGGAAATTGGGGCTAAGGCCAAAGGCCGCGCCAAAGACAACGGCGACGCCGGTTTCTTCGAGTAAAGTGGTCGCAAAGATCTCGTCATTTTCGATGACAACGCCTGATGCGCTGGTTTTGCCAATGCAGCCTTGGATCGAAGGATACACGTAAAACGCCCCTTCCGGCGTCGGGCAGGTAATCCCTTCGGCGGCATTCAGCATTTCAACCACCAGATTGCGGCGCCGTTCAAAAATCGCGTTGTTCTTTGGCAAAAAATCCTGTGTGCCGTTCAGGGCCTCAACCGCGGCCCATTGGCTGACCGAACAGGGGTTGGAGGTTGATTGCGATTGCACTTTGCGCATCGCTTTGATCAACACTTCAGGCCCTGCCGCATAGCCTATGCGCCAGCCAGTCATGGCATAGGCTTTGGACACACCATTGCAGGTCAGCGTGCGGTCATAGAGGCTGGGGTCAACTTGGGCTGGGGTACAAAATTCAAAGCCGTCATAGGCCAGATGTTCATACATATCGTCCGTCATCACCCAAACATGAGGGTGGCGCGCCAAAACATCTGTCAACTCTTTCAACTCATCCCAGCTATAGCCAGCACCCGTGGGGTTGGAAGGTGAATTAAAGATCAGCCATTTCGTTTTTGGGGTGATGGCGGCCTCTAGCTGTGCGCCAGTCATCTTGAAATTTTGGTCTAGACCAGCTTCGATGACAACTGGTTCGCCACCCGCCAAAAGCACCATGTCCGGGTAGCTGACCCAATAGGGGGCGGGGATGATCACTTCGTCGCCTGGGTTCATTGTGGCCATCAGGGCATTATACAGGATCTGCTTGCCGCCCGTGCCAACGCTGACTTGAGCGGATGTGTAATCTAAGCCGTGGTCACGCTTCATTTTCGCGACAACTGCAGCTTTCAACTCGGGGATACCATCGGGGGCCGTGTATTTCGTTTTGCCTGCTGCAATCGCGGCCACTGCTGCATCTTTGATGTTTTGCGGCGTGTCAAAATCCGGCTCACCTGCACCAAGGCCAATCACGTCTTTCCCTGCGGCCTTCAGCTCGGCAGCTTTGGTGGTAACAGCGATTGTGGGCGAAGGTTTGACGCGGTCGAGTGTCGCGGACAGGAAGCTCATGGTATTCTCCGGTTTCATCCTTGTTCGACCCGTCTTAGAGTGGCGCCACGTGTGAAACAAGCGCTTGAGGGGGGCTTTTGGCCAGATGACGGAAACAATCGACGATTGGTATAGTCCAGAGACCGCAACCTTTGGGGATCGGGTGGCCGGTGCGCGCGAAGCCTCGGGCATGGATCAGGCCACGCTTTCCAAACGTCTGGGTGTCAAACTGAGCACGTTAAAGGATTGGGAAGATGACCTGTCTGAGCCGCGTGCGAACAAACTGTCGATGATGGCGGGCATTTTGAACGTGTCGTTGCGCTGGCTTCTGGAAGGTCAGGGCGATGGCATTGATGCACCCGTTGAATCTGAACCTTTGGACACGGACATCGACGCGCTGCTAGTAGAGATTCGCCAAATTAAAGGTCAACTCGCTAAATCCGGCGAGCATCTAGGCCGCGTCGAAAAACAGCTTCGTAAAGCATTGAAAGAGCAAAATGGTTGAATTGCGCGAACATCGGATCAAACGACTGGCCATGCGCAGTATGCGGCGTGGCATTAAGGAAATGGACATCATTTTGGGGCGGTTTTCAGATGAAAAACTGGCGCAGTTAGATGATCAAGCGCTTGATTTATATGATGATCTTTTGTCGGAGAACGACCATGACCTGTACCAATGGTGCAGTGGTCAAACCGCGACCCCGGACAAGTATTTGGACCTGATCACTGATATTTCCGAAAATATGGCCGCGTCTGACCGAAAGTAATTCCAATTTTAATGATGCGTTCGATACTTAACTGAATGTAAGCGAATATGCCTCTAATTAGCTTCAACAGTCCTTCAAGGCCTCGTGGAGTATATGAGATGAGCGTTCACACTGAACTGGATACAAAGTTAGATGAAGAAGACCACAGCGGCCAGCATGGTTTCGTAAAAGGCTATTTAGAAGCCTTGGCATTGGTCGAACGTCTGCACAGATTGCTGCTGGATGTCATCAAAGATGAATTCGAGCGGGTCGATATCATCGAGATTAACGCAGTACAGGCCTTGTTGTTGTTCAACATTGGCGAAAACGAAGTGACCGCGGGCGAGTTGAAGTCGCGTGGATATTATCAGGGCTCGAACGTCAGCTATAACCTGAAAAAGCTGGTTGAAATGGGCTATATGCACCATCAACGCTGCGAAATTGACCGCCGGTCGGTCCGTGTGCGCCTCACTGAAAAAGGTCGCAATATTCGCCTGATCGTGGCCAAACTGTTTGCGCGCCACGCAGAGGGCCTGATGTCCAAGGCGGTTCTGGATCTTGAGGGGCTTGAAGATATCAATGTAGCGCTGCGCCGGGTGGAACGTTACTGGACAGATCAGATCCGCTATATTTACTAAGTTCCCTATCAAAAATTGATCAAGGCCTGCCATATTGAGCAGGCCTTTTTTAATCCAACAGGCTTAACACTGGTCCCTCCAATTCGCGCAATAACTTGCGCTGCATGGCCTCTTGGAACGCCTCAAATCCAAGAGATGTTTCGATAAACGCCTCCGGTCCTTTAATGACTTCGGCTTGATAATAGGCCTGAAGTTCTCCGATATGCACTGACCGGGCGTCCGAAAAGTTCTGTGGATCTGAACCGATCACCAATCCATTGATGGTAATGTCTTGCGTTGAGGTCCAGGTTTTAACATCTCTGGGCCTTGGCCCTGTGTTTGACTTGCCATCCCCCGAGATATCCAAGGTTTGTTTCCAACACTTTGGTCCCGTGGCAAGTAGATCCGCGCCAAAATTCATGGCTTGGCCCAATGCAGTGGCCGGCGGGGTTTCGCGGCGCTGTGTTTGGCGTAACTGGCCCCCCACTTTTTGGAGATCTTGCAGTGTCTTGAGTTGGGTCCAGGGGACCAAGATAACTTGGTATCTGGGCCCACTCCACTCAAACACAGCGATTTGGACGGGGGCCGATGGCATCGCCAGAATAAGATCCTGCACGGCCTCTGATGTCAAAGCCCCAGCCGTCCCGTCCAATTGCAACCTGTATTCATGCGCGTCAACAGAGCCAGATACGTCCAGCCCCAACACCAAAGCCTGCCTGCATTGCGCGTGTGCTTGGACGGTCATCAAACCCGCAAGAGCGGCGCCCCTCAAGACCCAAATCAAAGCCCGCATCCCCATGGGCGAAATTTACCAGTGCCCGGTATTTTCCATGCTGGCCCAAGGCTCTGCTGGGGCAAGGTTATCACCCTCCTGCAACAGTTCGATCGAGACGTTATCGGGGGAGCGCACGAAAGCCATATGACCGTCACGCGGGGGGCGATTGATTGTCACGCCGTTGTCCATCAAATGCTGGCACAGCCCGTAAATATCGCTGGTACGATAGGCCAAATGGCCAAAATGCCGACTGTCGCTGGGCAGCCCTTCATCACCGTCCCAGTTATAGGTCAGCTCTACCGGGCAATCCTCGTCACCGGGAGCCGCCATAAAAACCAACGTAAAACGACCGCCTTCATTGTCATAGCGGCGCGTTTCAGTCATGCCCAAAAGCTCGAAAAATGCAATGTTTGCCTCGAGGTCTTTCACCCGAACCATAGTGTGGAGATATTTCAGAGCCATTTCAAAGGCCTCCTTTGTTTAAAACGTGGACCGCATGCCAATACTGATGCCAATTTCTTCGGTGTCAAACCGGGCAACGTTTGAATCCGTCCGGCTGGCGCTGAAGGAAACAACTGGCGCAAAACCAAGATAGCTGGCGTTTTCAAAGAACAAGCTGGTCCCAACACGGGTTGTGATGTCTTTGCGCGGGTCAGAACTGTATAACGGCCGATCAAAGTTTTTGGCGGTATAGCTGATGCTAAAGTCCATTTTCGCCCCCAACACGGCTTTGTCCAATGCATAGCGGGCCCCAAAGGTGGCGGAACGATAGGCATAGTCGGCTGAAATGGCGTTTGCCTTTGCGGTGGACAAATTGAAGGTCAATCGGCCAGCGTTCTCAAAATTGGTGCTGTGATACCCGCGCAGTGTCCAAGTCGTCGAACTGCGCTCAGCGGCATCTTGGCGTTCGCGCCGGTCATAATCCAACCCACCGCCGATGATCTGGGTGCTGTTTATCGCAGTGCCCCCAGAAATATTGGCGCGAAAAATTTCTGACAAATGCTCAGAAGCATACCAATTGCGGCCTATGGAAAGGCCTGCGCTGACGCTGCTTGTGGGCGTATTTACAAGGTCATATTTTGCGCCAAAAGACAGCTGATGAAAGGTGAAATCGCTGTTTTTGGCGTCTGGATTCAGATCGCGTGCCTCGGAACTAAGCCGGATCTCCCGCCCATCAAAGTCCAGGGTAAAGGCCAGTGGACGGTTTTCCAAACCTTTGGGGCGATAGCTTAGAGTGGTGCCATAACTGATTTCCGTGCCCGATAGGGGCAGGGCACTCACTGGCGTTTCAAAAAAGAAATCCTGACCAAAGAGGGTAAAGGTCATGCCCTTGGATGTCGTTCCGTTGTTCACATTGTCGGACGGTCGCAAATCAAAGCGAAGGTCGACCCGCCACGGATTGTTGTGCCGCACAAAGCGAAAGTCGCGCACCACACGGTTGCGCACTTGATCGTTAGGTGCGTTTTGTTCTGCACGTCGCAGCCACACTTGTGAAGCTGTCAATCGGCCTTGTGTCGCGCGGGCCTCGGCCACAGACATTGCGGCGACAAATCGTGCATTCTTGGCATTTGCCGCGTTATAGGCGCGCCGCCCATATTGCGCAGACCGTTCAGATTGGCCCAACGCCTTGTGCGCCCGCGACAATAAAATCAGGGCTTGGACATCCTTTGGATCCGCATCCAAAAGTGCCCGGGCCATGCCAATTGCAATGCGCGGTTGACCCGAGACCAACAATTGTTGAGCAATTGCGCGCGCCTCCGGCAAGCTAAAGCCAGACTGCGCAGTGGCGGCACCTGAAAATGACAGTGCCAAAGCGCAGCAAAAAGCAAACGGGGCTAGTTTCACAGCGTAAATCCGCTCTTTACGGTTCGGGGAAAGCACCGGTTTGTTTTGTCACGAAAACACCAGTTTCTCGCGCGTTATAGTCCGTTTGAAAGACTTCGCTGATGGTTTCGACGGAGGCGATGTTTGGATCACTGGCAGGGTCAATCGTAAAGACAGTTGCGGTGCGACCCGCCTCTAGATCTGCGATAATGATGTTGCGCTGGGCTTCGGTAAGTTCCGATTTGGACCCGTCGACAAATGTCGCTTGATCGTAGTTCACCCGTTGGATTTCGGCGACCCCGTCCATGACGATATAGCCTGCTAATTCGGTCGCATCCGTGGCGCCTAATAGGGCGGTGTAGGTTCCAGTGTCACGTGCGTTGCCCTCGAACGAGGTGCTTGCGCCACCTTCATTGACCACGCCGTCCAGTCCATCAGGTGTCACGGCCAGCGTGATTGTCGGCAAAGAGGCACCAACCGAGCCATCTATTCCCTTGCGCACACGGTTTTGGATGGTGCCGGAGACTGCCCCTGTCAGGTCAAAATTGATCGCGTCATAGCGCATGATTGCATCGCCTTGGACCAGTTCCAAACCGCCGCGTCCACGGAATGTACGTTGGCCCGCGTAGACGCCGCGAAACACATAAAGACCGTTTGTAGGAACGGTGACATCCTTTTCCAATCTTTGCACCAAGGCACCGCCATATCCGGCATCGCGGTAAACTGAGGTTGCGGTCGTCGACGCTTCGAAATTGTCTGTTCTGATGAACAGGGCATAGTATGGATCCTGCGCCACACTGGCGTCAGTTCCAGTCAGTTTGACGTTTTCATAGATACGCACACTGCGCACATCGGCAAATTCGGCAAGGGTTGCAATTGTTGCGTCCGTTGATGCGATCGCTGTGTCGGACCCCGCAACGGCAGATAGGGTGTATTCCGTTGGACCGGGGCCATCGAAGGGTAGGTTATTGATGACGATGCTGTTGGTCGCTGCATCAAATTCAAAGCTGTTCATCACAAGGCCGTCGGTCTCGTCGAAGGCGAACTGGGCATCCTCGGAAACGTTTGGATTAACCGGGTCGATCGTGGCTACTGGATCCACGACCGCATCTGCGACAGGCTCTTCCTCTTCGGCTTTAAACGGATTGGTGCCAGACCCGTCCGAACATGCCGCAAGGCCCAGAGCCCCAGCAAGAATGAAAGGTGATACTCGAAACTTTGTAATGCTCACGATAAAGCCCCTGCGCAATCGTTTCACGGTCATTAGGTGCCGTGTTTCTACTATATGACGAATCTTATCAAAGGATGACATCCAGAACTAGCCATTTCTAATAGATCGGGGTCTATATATGGTAGCTTACAACTTGATTCCCTCTAAAGGTGCGAGAAATGCCGCTAAATCCAGAACAACAGGCTGAGATTGATGAATTGCGCGCGACGCCGCAGCCCACTTTGCGTGCCGTCTCCGAAGGCATGGAGGCGCATTTATACAAGGCCTATGACGTCTTGGATCACGGATTTATCCGTGTGATTGATTACATGGGTGACGATGCTGCAATCACTCAAGCTGCGCGCGTCAGCTACGGAAAAGGGACAAAATCGGTTCAGAATGACGAAGGCCTGATCCGGTATTTGATGCGGCATTGGCATTCGACACCGTTTGAGATGTGCGAGATCAAGTTGCATGTGAAGTTGCCGGTTTTTGTCGCGCGCCAATGGATTCGCCACCGCACCGCAAATGTGAATGAATATTCTGCGCGCTATTCGATCCTCGATCGTGAATTCTATATACCGTCGCCCGAACATCTGGCGGCACAGTCCGAAATCAACAACCAAGGACGGGGTGCTGCGTTGCAAGGTGCTGAGGCTGCTCAGGTTTTGGAAATACTGAAAACTGATAGCAACCGCGCCTATGACAATTATGAGCAGATGATTTCTGAGGATGGGCAGGCAGGTTTGGCCCGCGAATTGGCACGCATGAACCTTCCGGCAAATATTTATACCCAGTGGTATTGGAAGGTTGATTTGCACAACCTGTTTCATTTCCTTCGGTTGCGTGCAGACAGTCACGCGCAATATGAAATCCGTGTTTATGCAGATGCCATTTGCAAAGTGGTGGCTGACTGGGTCCCTGCGGCCTATGCGGCTTTTGAGGACTATCGCATGGGCGGCGTGAACCTGTCGGGCAAAGGTGTGGATTGCCTCAAACGAATGCTGGCAGGCGAAACAGTGACCCAAGAAACCAGCGGGATGTCTAAAGGTGAGTGGCGCGAATTCCGGGCTTTGTTGGACGACTAGCCCCCGAATTGGGCAATTTGGCCCGCGATGATTGATGTCGAAGTTGAAACAATCCGGCGCCACGATGAAAATTGTGGCGTCAGTGTGGGAAAAAACACAATATTTGCGTCAAAAAATTGACCCAACAACAAAACCTGCTATCGATGGTGGGGATAAAGACATTTGGCAGAACAGCCAAGAGGGAGAGTAAAGATGATTTCAAAAACAGTCTTTGCGGCGATTGCTGGCCTGACATTGATGGTTGCAACCCCGTCCACAGCACAGGATGCACGGGTTTATGCCTACGAAGGCGCAGGTAACTTTTGCCCGGCTGGTCTGCAGCCTGTGACAATTTCCGGCGTAATTTGCTGCGGTGTCCCGAATGCCGGATCCTACCAAAAGGCGATGATGCATGCGTCCGTACGCAAACATTCGCACGTGAAAAAGCACAAGCACGTCAAAACGCACACTCATGCAAAGCGCCATTCGCATATGTCGATGCACAGCCACGCCAAGCATCACTCGCATTAAGCCCATGCTAATTACCAATAAAAAAGCCGCCTAATAGGGCGGCTTTTCCAGTTCTTGCTATGATCAGACCGAATTAGAGCAGTTTAAGCTCGCCTGCAGAGGCACGGCCGTCGCGGCCTTCGATCATGTCATATTCGATTTTCTGGTTGTCTGCCAAACCGGTCAAACCAGCACGTTCAACAGCAGAAATGTGTACAAACACGTCTTTTCCGCCATCATCCGGTGCAATAAAGCCGAAGCCTTTTGTTGTGTTGAACCATTTTACGGTGCCTGTGGCCATCCGTCTTCTCCTTAGTATACCCGCCCGCGGAACTGCGGCGAGGTGGTGCAGCCAGTGTTCTTCGTCCGTCGGCTACCCAAGGAGGGGTGGTCGTCAAAACGTCTGTTGTCACGCTTCTTAGTTGTAGGGCTTTTGCAGATAAATCAAGAGAAAGCCTTAATAAACTCTGTAATACGCGGTAACATGCTAAGGAACTCGGAGAAAAACCAATGAAATTTTACGGGCTAAAGGCTTGCGATACTTGTAAAAAAGCCCTCAAGGCGCTCACAGCGGCTGGCAAAGAAGTGGTAGTGACTGATGTTCGGGCAGATGGCGTGAAAATAGGCGACTTGCAACGATTTTACGACAGTTTCGGTGAGAATCTGGTGAACAAACGGTCAACCACCTGGCGCAATATGTCACAGGAGGAACGCGAACAACCTGTGATTGATCAGCTTGTTTCGAATCCGACCCTGATGAAGCGCCCCGTTATTGAGAGTGATGGCAGGCTCTATCTGGGGTGGACACCCGAGGTTCAATCCGCACTGTTGTGATCCGATCGACCAAATAGCCGATCCAGTGAAAGGGGCCCTGCGCCCTGAATGACCAATACCAGCAGCAAAAAGATCCAAAGCCCGCGTTGATCCATGATCAATGATCCGGAGGCTTTGTCGAACCATGCGCCTAAGTCCGCACCGCCGACCCCATGACCCGTCACATCGACAATCGATTGCACCACGATAAATCCGATCATACCAATGCTGGCCAATCGGGTGAGCAAGCCCACGACGATGAGAACTGGCAAGACAAACTCAGCCACAGTTCCCGCTGTGGCAATCAGCCAATGGAATGCGTTCAGTTGGCTGGTGTCATACCCTGCGGCCTCCACAGCTTTGGGAAAGATTTGGATATAGGCGCCGTCTGACGGGCTGAGAAATCCAAAGATCCCATCGCCAACTTTGGTTTTGGCCGATGACCAGTAATAACTGAACAAAACCGCGACAAACATGAAACGCGCCAAAGTGGGTGTCATCCAGTGGCCATTCTTTTCGAGGCCTCCAAAGAGGCGATGATGCAAGTTTATCAAGGATGTCATGGAAACGGACTTTCTGTCTTAGGTCGAAAAGGGGGCAAGGGCGTTGCCTTGCAAAAGCAGACCAAGGCTGGCTGCCAGATCAAACTCGGGTACGGCGGTCCCGGCTTTTTGTAAGGCATCGCCGAAGGTCGCACCGTCTTGCAGCGCCAAAACAAAAGTCGCAGCGCCTGCGGGCAAAAGATGTGGCATCGGATCATAGTCGGGGCGCGTGATCAGTACGGCCTGACCGCCCGGTTGGGGGGGCGTCGCATCTTGGGTCATATTGACCCGCCAAATATCGTAAATGGGAAAGCGCGAGCGGATCAGTTTGGCTGAAGGCACAACACAAAAGCGCATTTGCATCAGCGTATCGGTGGGCGTGGTTTGCAACAGGTCCGCTGCAATAGGCGTCATATCCGCGGCATGATAACTGGCGCGCATGACCAGTTCCAGCTGGGCTACATCCGCTAGATAGGGCAACTGTTCGGCTGGTTTAAAGTGCTTTAGGAACTGCGGCATCTCTTGCCCGTAGTGCATCATGAGGCTACTGGCCGGAGGATGTTGCCGCAAATACACGCCAGCCATCGCGTTGAAAAAGTCGTCACCAACCAGTTTCAGGATCACCGGAAACCCGGTGCGCAGGGCATCTGTGAGACTGACAGCCACATTATTTCGGTAGACGTTGAACCGTTTTGGGGCGGCACGGCCCTGTGGGTCTACCACATTGGGCGGCGGTACACGGTCGGGATCCAGCAGCGCCGTTTTGAAATCCGATTGCTGTGTCATTGAGCCAAGGCCGTGAGTGCACCGTCAGCGCGCAGGGCTTCGGCCGCCAAAATAGGCCAATCTGGAACATCTGTGTCCCACTCGATCAGCGTCGGGCGGGGGCCCGCCTTTTGCAATGTATAGTCATAAAGCGCCCAGACCGGATCAACGACTTCGCGCCCATGGCTGTCGATCAACAAAGGGGCGCCGTGGTCGTCTTCGTCCTCGTCATGGCCGCCCAAATGGATCTCGCCCACGGCCTCAACCGGGAAGGCATCAATGTAGGAACGAGGATCTGTTTGTTGGTTTGTGGCCGACACAAAAACGTTGTTTACATCCAGAAGCAGGCCACAGCCTGTTCGCTTAACAATCTGATTGATATACTCAATCTCGGACATTTCATTGTCCGAAAAAGCTACATAGGTGCTGGGGTTTTCCAACAGCATCTGCCGGCCCAAAAGGGTTTGAACCTGATCAATATGCTCGCAGACTTTGGACAATGTGCCTTCGGTATAGGGCACAGGCAGCAGGTCGTTCAGGAAATGGCTGTCATGGGTGGACCATGCCAAATGTTCAGAAAAGCTGGCGGGGTTCAGCCAATCGACCAAGTGTTTGAGACGTGCAAGGTGATCTGGATCAAGCGGCCCTTCGGCGCCAATCGACAGGCCAACGCCGTGCACGGATATCGGAAATTTTTGCGACAGGTGACGCAGTTGGGCCAAAGGCCGTCCGCCGTCGCCCATATAGTTTTCGGCGTGAATTTCCAACCATGCGACGGGACCTGCATTGGCCATAATATCGTTGAAATGCTGGGCTTTGTAACCAACGCCAGTTTTGTTGGGAAGGCGGTCAAAATTATGCGTGGCGTCGAGCATGGTTTGGTCCTTTCCCAAGATTGGTGTGATGGGAGGATACACGATCCTCCCACCAAAAATCTATCAGCTTATGCTGGCAGGTCGCGGTCCAGTGCTTCCAGCGAACCCATGCGGTCGCCTTCAACGGACATGTCTGTGCATGTGCCAGCTGCAACCAATTTCCAGGCGTTGCCTTGGAAATCTACTGTGGATGTGCCTGCGCATGTTGTGCCTGGGCCAGCGGCACAGTCATTTTGGCCAGCCAAGGAAATACCGTAGCATTTTTCTTTGGATTGGGCTTCTGCAACTTGAACTGTGGCGGTCAAAGCGGCTGCAACAGCACCGGCAACGGCGAGAGTTTTAACTGTAGTGGACATGGATACTTCCCTTTGTGTTTCGTGTTTGGGCGACACTGTTCGTTGTGTCGTGGGGAAGTTGTAGACCCGAGGTGTTAAGTCTTTCCAATCACAGGCGCGTGTGATGTCGTCCGCGTTAGCGGATGTGATGAGGGTGTGAAGAATGTTACAAAAATTGCGGGTGTTAGTCCCGATTTTTGCAATGTGTTGCTTGAGATGAAGCTGCGCTGCAACATTTCAACCCACGCGTACAACATGTCGCAGGCCATTTGCGATTGGAACACGGTGGAATCACGCGAAGTGTTACGATGGATGGCCCCCAGTGCAGGAGCCAACCAAAAGGATTACCGCAGATCCGGGGCCTTGGCGTCCAATGCCAATTCCGACAGAACGGTTGAGAAATCTTGAACCGAAGTTTGCTTTTGACCCAAGCGGCGGATTGAAACAGTACCTTCGTCGACCTCTTTCATACCGCAGGCCAGAATGACCGGTACCTTACCAAGACTGTGTTCGCGGACCTTATAGTTGATCTTTTCGTTGCGGATGTCGGCCTCGGCACGCACACCCATGGCCTTTAGTTTGGCCACAACATCATGCACGTAGTCGTTTGCGTCGGTGACAATGCTGGCCACAACCACCTGACGCGGGGCCAGCCAAAACGGCAGTTTGCCTGCATGTTCCTCGATAAGGATCCCGATAAACCGCTCAAAAGATCCCAGTGTTGCTCGGTGTAGCATCACAGGCTGATGGCGATTGCCGTCTTGGCCGATGTAGCTGGCCTCTAGTCGGTCGGGCATGTTGCTGTCGACCTGAAGCGTGCCGCATTGCCAATCACGGCCGATGGCGTCGGTCAGAACAAACTCCAGCTTGGGTCCGTAAAATGCCCCTTCGCCTTCTTGAATGTCATAGTCATAGCCTGCCGCTTTACACGCATTGCCCAAAGCGGTTTCCAACTGATCCCAGACCTCATCACTGCCGATCCGCTTTTCCGGCCGGGTAGAAAGTTTGATCGACCAGTCGCTAAAGCCTAGTTCGGCGTAGATGCCGGACAGAAACTCGATGAAGGTCTTTGTCTCGGCCTCGATTTGATCCTCGGAACAGAAAATGTGCCCGTCATCTTGAGTAAAGCCGCGCACGCGCATGATCCCATGCAATGCACCCGAGGGCTCATACCGGTTACACGATCCAAATTCGGCCATCCGCAGGGGCAGGTCGCGGTAGGATTTCAGGCCTTGGTTAAAGACCTGCACGTGACAGGGGCAATTCATCGGTTTCAGCGCATTGATCGTCTTTTCGCGCGCGTGATCCTCGTCCACTTCGACGATGAACATGTTTTCCTGATAGCTTTCCCAGTGGCCGGACTTTTCCCACAGCTGGCGATTCACCACTTGGGGTGTATTAACCTCGACATAGCCACCGGCCCGTTGACGGCGGCGCATGTAGTCTTGCAGCTCTGTATATATAGTCCAGCCGTTGGGGTGCCAAAACACCTGACCGGGGGCCTCTTCTTGCATATGGAAGAGGTCCATTTCGCGACCCAATTTACGGTGATCGCGCAGGGCGGCTTCTTCAAGCATATTCAGATGTTTTTTGAGGCCCTCTTTGTTTGTAAAGGCACAGCCATAAATCCGTTGCAACATTGGGCGGTCACTGTCACCGCGCCAATAGGCACCAGCGATAGACATCAGTTTGAACCCGTCTGCAGGGACCTGACCTGTGTGTTGCAGGTGCGGGCCACGGCACAGATCCTGCCAGTCGCCATGCCAATACATGCGCAACGGCTCGTCACCGGGAATGCTCTCGATCAGTTCCACTTTATATGGCTCGCCGCGATCCTCATAATATTTGATCGCGACATCCCGCTCCCAAACTTCGGTTTTGACACCGTCGCGCAGGTTGATGATCTCTTTCATCTTCTTTTCGATGGTGGCCAGATCGTCAGGGGTAAATGGCTCGGCACGGTCAAAATCATAGTACCAGCCGTCTTTGATTACGGGGCCGATGGTGACTTTGACGTCCGGCCAGATTTCCTGAACAGCACGGGCCATGATGTGGGCCAGATCGTGACGGACCAGTTCCAGCGCTTGAACTTCGTCTTTCATTGTGTGCAACGCGATGCTGCTGTCGGCCTCGATGGGCCATTGCAGATCCCAATGGGCGCCATTCACTGTGGCGGAAATGGCCTTCTTGGCCAAAGAGTTCGAGATATCAGCAGCAACTTCGGCGGCAGTGACGCCTGCCTCATATTGCCGTGCATTGCCGTCAGGAAGAGTGAGAGTGATTTGGGCCATCTGTTGGGCTCCTCGTCTGTTTGACGCCTACGAAACGTCCGGTTGCGGGTATGTGGCGTCTATATGCGCTGCGGACCGGAATGCGTCAATATCCAACGCGATCCTTGCGGGTGTTACAGCCCCGCCGGGGTAGGGAATACCAGCCTACCGATATTTTTAAGTTGAGTTTACCTTTGGTTAATTATTCTGGAGGTTGTATTTATGTCTGACGCAAGTCCCGCCCCAAGCCGATTGTCGCCTGAACGCCTCAGCGCTTGGACGAAATTTCTCCTTCTCGCTGCGTTGCCCACATATCTGATTTTGGATTTTGGCGCGAGTTACTTTAGTGGGGAAGCCCGCCGCGAATACCGTGAGAGCATTTGCTTCAAATTTGAAGATGAAGCCGATGAAGCGCTGCGTCAGCGGCAATTGCCGGTCAGTGTATTGGGTAAAGTTGATCATTTTCTGCGGTGTGGCGCGATCAAGGAATTCAGCCTTCTGGGCGGCAAAATTTCAAACGACCGGATCATAGCCAAGAAAAAAGACAATACGGAAGCCACCAGTGAGGCCTTGGCAGCGATTGCCAGCGTCGAAAACCGGTTGCAATCGTTGCAGGGCGGCACGCGCCCCTCGGCCGTGCAATCCGCCGAAGTTGTGGAATTGTCGAGCAGCTTGGATCAAGTGCGAGAAACGCTGGTGCAAAATGTGCAACAACAAGAGGCACAAATCCTCAGCCTCGAAAAGGTCACCAAAGCGGCGCCTGTGGCTGGCAATTGGTTGATTGTTGCGGGATCGAACAAAACACTGGAAACCGGATTGCAGCAGGTCAAACTGATCCGGGGGATCCTTCAAAAGACCATAACCTCACAACCCGAATTGGCAGATCAATTGGCGATATACCAACGCGGCGGGAATTACCGCACAGCGCTTGCCCTAGGCGAACGCGACATGGCGGAAAAGGTGCTGGATGCAATTTTGCCCCAACTGAAATATGGGGGGTACTTGCGTGTTGAAAGCGATTGGTGTCCTGAGATCTCGCAAAAACGGCGGGTTGCGTCGGTGACACTGATCACATGTGCCGCAAAATAGGGTGTGGGGGCGATTGGCCCCCAACCTTAGTTCAGGCCGCGAAAACGGCGTATGCCATGATCAGGCAACACAGGCTGCCAGCCGTAAAGATAAGTGGGCGCAGGGGCATACGGGCCATACCGCTGATCATTCCTGCCGCATGGGCCACACGTAGCCAAAAGAACGCGATAGCGGTCCAATAGGTCAGCGCGGAATAGCCATCCACACGGTCCACTAGCAAAACCAAAATGGCAAAGGGCACCAATTGTTCGAGTAGGTTTAAATGCGCGCGATGGGCGCGGTGTACCCAAGCGGGATAGAGCGACAAATCAGGGGGCCTGCGAAAATTAGCGTCCTCTGGCACACCTTCAATTGGGTGGCGATTGATGCCGATAATATAAGGGATCCACATAAAAGCGGCGAGCAGGCAGAGGCAGGTCAAAACCCCAAGTTCAGTTGTAAGGACAGGTGTCATTTTACGCCTCCTCCATCGCCATTTGCAGGCCTTGGCCTGTCTCGAGGAAGGACTTGAGGCTGCTGGTCCAGCGTGCCCATCCTTCGGCTACACCCTCTTGGCCTGCTGGTATCCCAAAGTGTTCGCATGTCAGTTTACACAGCGGCCCTTGCGCCTCGGCGGAATAAACCACGCGACTGGACGGCGCATCCGGGCCAAAGAAATGCGGTACAAATGTCATTTCCAAACGAGATTTTGGCGTAAGTGATATGGTGCTTTGGCTCAACATTTTGCCGCCGTCAGGCAGGATAAAGTTTGTGGTCTGGCCTTCGACGGCATCGCCTTCGACGTTTTGGCACGCAAAATGGTATTGTTCCATCAGGTCTGCTTTGGTCAACGCGTCCCAGAGGGCATCGAGGCTGGTTTTGATAAAGGTCTCAGACACAAAGTCCGGCTTTTCAGAGGATGTGGTCATTTGGGCGGTTCCTTCTAAAGATGATTTCAAGTCAATCACGGCCCGCGCAGTGGGTTTGGCCAGCAAGGGCTCGATCCAACGATCAATGACCTCTTGAAGGGGCACAGCGTTCAAATAGTGGTATTTGAAGCGCCCCACTTTGCGGGTTGTCACAAGATGCGCGTCTTCAAGAACCTTCAAATGTTTCATCACACCAAAGCGTGTCATCTGCAGCTGGCGTTCCAGTTCTTGCAGTGACTGACCGTCCTTGTGGCGCAGGCTATCCAACAAGGTGCGGCGGGCGGGATCGTTTAGGGCTTTAAAGATTGCATCCATGGATTTCTTATAGGTGACTAAATAATCACGTGACAATATGGTAACTTGAATAAAGTTCCAAAACGTTGTTTTTGTTGGGAAACTGGAGGGCTCTATGACCACACCATCCTACTTGGACACCCCGCAGGGGCGGCGAATCGCATATCATTCCGTGGCCGGTGTTGGCCCGGGGGTGGTGTTTTTGGGTGGCTTTATGTCGGACATGGAAGGCACCAAGGCAGTACATCTCGAGCAGGTCTGCCGCGCGGCTGGCCGTGCGTTTTTGCGATTTGACTATTCAGGCCACGGGCAATCCTCAGAACGGTTCGAGGATGGTTGCATCGGGGATTGGGCGGCAGACGCACTGGCGGCTATCAACGCTTTGACAGATGGGCCGCAAATCCTTGTGGGCTCCAGCATGGGCGGTTGGATTTCGCTGCTTGCTTGCAAGGCCATACCTGAACGTGTGGCGGGTCTGTTGACTATCGCGGCTGCCCCGGATTTCACCGAAGACAGCATGTGGGCCAGCTTCGACGAGGCGCAAAGGGTCCAAATCATGGCGGACGGCGCAATTAAAATCCCATCCGATTACGACGATCCCTACACGATCACCCGCAAATTGATCGAAGATGGGCGCGACCAATTGGTTTTGCGCACGCCGCTGGACCTGCCGTTTCCGGTGCGGTTCTTGCAGGGCACGCATGATGCGGATGTGGATCAATCTGTGGCGATCCGTCTGCTCAACCACGCCACGGGCCCTGATATGCGCCTTGTGATGCTCAAAGACGGGGATCACCGGTTCTCGGATCCTGCTGCTTTGCAACTGATTGAAGATGCTCTGACAAATATCCTTCAGCAGCTTTGACGCGGCGTTTCGTTAGGGGCGCGGGCGCCCTTGTGCTTTGGTCGCGCAACATGTTCGGGGAGGGACACTGATGGCGCTATCGATAGGGCAAAAGGCTGGCTGGGGGTTGGCCGACATGGGCGTGGTCGTCTTTGTGGTGGTCAAACAATTGCTGATTTTGGCGTTTATGACCAACTACCTTGGTGTGCCAATCCAATTGGCGGGGGCTGTCACCACAGGCGTGTTGATCTTCGACATTATCACTGATCCTTTGGTCGGCTACTTGTCTGATCGAACAAACAGCCGCTTTGGCAGGCGTGCGCCGTGGATGTTTGTGGGGGCGTTGGTTTTGGTCGCTGGGATGATTGGCGTCTTTGCCGTGCCAGAAAGCCTTGCCCTGCCTGCAACTTTGGCTTGGGTTGTTGGATTTTTCGTCATGGCCACGGTTGGTTTTACCATGGTCGCCATTCCCTATGGCGCTATGGCGGGGGAAATCACCCAAGATCCGCGCGAACGATCCGGCCTTGTGGCATGGCGCATGGGTTTTGCCAGTATCGGTATCCTGTTGGGTGGCGCGGTGATCCCTGTTCTGGCGGGCGATACCCGAGCGGGCCAAATGATGGCTGTGGTCATGGTCGCCCCGTTGATTGTCGGGGCAATTTGGCTGTCGATCTTTGCCACACGCAACGCGCCAAAGATCATGCTGCCCAGTTCGGTCTCGCCCATGACCATGATGAAACACGTGTTTTCCAACGGGCCCTTTGTGGTTTTGACGATACTTTATGGGGTGATGACTATGGCTATTGCCATGATCACCGCGGGCCTTCCGTTCGCAGCACTTTATCTGATCTTGGACAGTGGCACGACAATGCTGTCGGGCATGGCCTCTGGACTAGGGGTTTTGTCGACAATGTTTGCAGCCTTTGTTGTGGGGGCTATCCTAAGCCAAGCCATCTGGGTCTTGCTGTCCGCACGCATGGGCAAACAAGGGGCGCTGATCCTTGGGTTAATGGCGTATATCGGACTGCTTTATTGGCTCTATCTGGCCCTGCCATCGGTCAATGTCACTGCGATTGCAGGGATGTTTCTGCTGGCAGGCATGGCCAACGGATCCTACCAGCAAATTCCATGGGCGATGTATCCTGACCTCATGGATGTAACCCGCGCCCAAACAGGCGAAGCCATTGAGGGCGCGTTTTCCGCCGTATGGCTCTTTGGTCAAAAGGCCGCAAATGCTGTGGCCCCGTTTATCCTGTCGCTGATCCTTGGCGCCTATGGCTGGCAGGAAACCACTCAAGGCAGCATCCCGCAAACAGACGAAGCGCTGGGCGCTTTGCAGGTGTCGATCACATTGGTGCCTGCCGTTGTCTTAGGGCTTTCGATTTTGGGTCTAATCCTGTTTTATGGACCAAAGGCCAAACGAATGCTGACACATGCTTGACCCCAAGACCCTTGATGCCGATCTTGCCGCCGCCGAGGCCGCGGTGCCAAATCTCAAACAGGGTGCCGAGAAACAGATCATCTGGGCGGGCAAAGCTGGCGATGTGACAGACCTTGCCATCGTCTATGTCCACGGGTTTTCCGCGACAAAACACGAGATACGGCCCGTCCCCGATACTGTGGCCAAGACCCTTGGGGCCAATCTATACTACGCCCGATTGGCGGGTCATGGTTGCGATGGTGCGGCTATGGGCGAGCCTGCTTGGACAGACTGGCTGGCGGACACGATGCAAGCGCTGGACATCGGCCGGGCCATTGGCCGTCAGGTGATCGTTGTCTCCTGTTCGACGGGCTGCCCGTTGGTTACGCTGGCCCTAGGCAAGCCCGATATGACCCAGCAGATTGTCGGAAATGTTTTGGTCTCTCCCAATTTTGGTATGGCCAGCAAGCTGCTGAACTTGGTCCTCGGACTGCCGCTGGCACGACGCTGGTTGCCCGCATTGGCAGGGCGCGAGCGCGGTTTTGAGCCGATTTCGGAGGCCCACGCAAAATGGTGGACCACGCGTTATCCATCCACGGCGGTCTTTACGATGATGGACACAGTGCATGCGGCTTGGCGGCAAGATTGCAGTGGGTTGCGCATTCCCACCTTGGTTCAAGCCTGTGCCGACGACAGCGTGGTATCATGGAGCGAGACCCAGCGTTTTATGAAAGGCTGGGGCGGTCCTGTGTCCACCGATTTGTTCGTCATGGGCCCCGGGGATGACAAAAACGGCCACGTAATTGCCGGTGATATCTTTTCCAAAGGCCAAACGGACGCGGCCGTGCAGTCTATTCTGGACTGGTGGCAGAAGTTTCATATCGCGGGCTAAGCGTCGCCAGCGCGGGCTGCCGCAAAGATCCAAGCAAAGGCAGGGCCATTTCGCGCGCCAGCTTTTGTCGCATCGCACGTTCAAAATCAGTGTATCCCTCGGCCAATTCGACGAATGCGCCGGGCCCGTGAATAACGTTGCTTTGAAAGTAAAACCGCAACTCTTCTTGCTTGCGAATGGTTTTGGCCGGATCGGACGTGTTTCGTGGGTTCTTGCTGACCACCAGCCCATTTACAGTGACATCTTTAAAGCGCCCCGTTTCTGTCACGCGCTTGGGCTGGGGGCCGATATTGCTACGTCCATCGCCTGAAACATCGATGGTATGGCGCCAACAGTTAGGGCGCTGGGCCAGCAACTGACCGCCATATTGCAGCGCCGTACCCATTGCTGTGCGAAGCCCTGCACGAATTTTGCGGTGGCTGCGAATTCGCATGATCGCCAAATCAAGGGCAGTGTCACTGGTCAGCTCAATCCAAGGCTGGATCAGATATTGGTGGTTGCGCGAACTCCATTCAAATACCGCCAAAGCCACAGGGCGGTCTGGGGTGGATAAAATCAGCTGTCGGATTTCGGGCGCATCAAGTGCATTGGCAAGGCCCTCTATCTGCAATCGGTACTCTGACGGATCGACAGATCCGGACACATCCAATGCCAATACCAACGCTTGCCGGCACGCCTGTGCGTTGCTTGGAAAAAACCCAAAGACATAGATCAAAATCAGCCATCGCAACACGCCCATGTTTGCGAGGATGTCAGACTGGCTGGGCTTGCGCAAATCCTCAGGTATCACGATTTTTGCAAACGTATGCAAAAAACTCTTGAGAACTGATCCCAACCCGTTACTTTATGCAGCAGACTTTATCGGAGGGACGACGATGGCGGAATTTCTAAAGCGCGGGAAACCAGCGGCTGAACGGGCAGAAGATGATGCAAAGGTACGTGCCTCTGTCGAAGCCATTCTGTCCGATATCGAGACACGCGGTGATGCAGCTGTCCGCGACTTGTCAGAGAAATTTGATAATTATTCGCCCGCCGCTTTCAAACTGTCGCAAGCCGAAATCGATGATCTGATTGGGCAGCTGACGGATCGTGAGCTTGCGGATATTAAATTCGCACAGGAACAAGTTCGCAATTTCGCCCAAGCCCAACGGGATTCGATGTTGGATATCGAAGTGGAAACCATGCCTGGCGTGATCCTGGGGCATAAGAATATCCCAGTGCAATCCGTGGGGTGTTACGTCCCGGGCGGTAAATTCCCCATGGTGGCTTCTGCTCATATGTCTGTGGCCACGGCCAGCGTTGCCAAGGTGCCGCGTATCATTGCCTGCACGCCGCCGTTTAATGGCAAACCCAATGCGGCAGTGATTGCGGCCATGCATCTGGGCGGGGCCCATGAGATTTACGTCATGGGCGGTATTCAGGCCGTGGGTGCCATGGCGATTGGCACCGAAACCGTGGATCCGGTGCACATGATCGTAGGACCGGGCAATGCCTTTGTGGCCGAAGCCAAGCGCCAGTTGTTTGGGCGCGTGGGCATTGACCTTTTTGCCGGCCCAACAGAAACAATGGTCATCGCTGACGAGACAGTCGACGGGGAAATCTGCGCGACTGACCTTCTGGGCCAAGCCGAACATGGATACAACAGTCCGTGCGTTTTGGTCACTCATTCGCGCAAGCTGGCCGAGGACACGTTGGCCGAGATTGACCGGATTTTGGAAATATTGCCCACAGCGGACACTGCAAAAGTGTCTTGGGAAGACTACGGCGAAGTGATCCTGTGCGAAGATCACGCCGAGATGCTAGCGGTCGCAGATGAGATCGCGTCGGAACATGTTCAGGTGATGACGGACCGTGACGATTGGTATCTGGAGAACATGACGTGCTACGGCGCTTTGTTCTTGGGAGCGCGGACCAATGTGGCCAATGGGGACAAGGTGATCGGCACAAACCATACCCTGCCCACCAAAAAGGCTGGCCGGTATACTGGTGGTCTTTGGGTCGGTAAGTTCTTGAAAACCCATAGCTATCAAAAGGTCACCACTGACGAGGCTGCGACTTTGATCGGTGAATATGGGTCACGCCTATGTATGCTTGAAGGCTTTGTTGGTCACGCAGAACAATGCAACGTGCGTGTGCGGCGCTACGGCGGAATAAATGTGCCCTATGGCGAAGGGGCCGCTTACCGTGATGCGGCAGAATAAGTTGTTGGGACGGATGAGTATTTTTAGAAAAAAGAAATCATGACCCTGTCCGTCACAGCACCGTTTTCCCGGGCATTATATGACGTAGGCCCCACTAGCGCTGCGGATGTGGCGGCTGTATTTGAGCCGGACGCTGTTGTTCGCTTGGGTCATCCCTTGGGCGATATGGTTGGGGGTGAGGCCCTGTGGGCGCAGGCTTACGCCCCGTTGATCGAAGCCGTGCCGGATATAGAGCGCCGCGTCTCGATACAGATTTGCGGGCAGGATGAAGACGGCGCCACGTGGGTTGGTATGGCCGGGATTTATACTGGAACGCCGACACTACATTGGATGGATATCCCGCCAATGGGGCGCGTCATGCATATGCGGTACCACGAATTTTTCCGCATTGTTGACGGCAAAGTTGTCGAAATGCAGGGGATTTGGGACATTCCTGCTTGGATCAAGCAAGCTGGCGTTTGGCCCATGGGGCCGTCGTTGGGACAGGAATGGAATGTGCCTTGGCCTGCGACAAATGACGGTATAGGCCCCCACGATCCGGAACGAACAGAGGCCAGCCGTACCATCGTCATTGATATGTTGATGGATATGACCCGCCACCCCAGTCAGGGCGGGCCAGAGGTGATGAACCTTGAAAAATACTGGCACTCCAAGATGAATTGGTATGGTCCCGCCGGTATTGGCACCGCGCGGGGCATTGAACAGTTTCGGAAATTCCACCAAATTCCTTTTTTGTCTGCAATGCCTGATCGCGGTCAATATGAAGATGAGATCAAGCATCACTTCATGGCCGAAGGCGATTACGTGGGCGTCACGGGTTGGCCCAATATGATGCAGACAATCACTGGCAGTGGCTGGATGGGGATCGCGCCCTCCGGGACCAAAGTTGCCCTCAGATCGCTTGATTTTTGGCGGATCGAGAACGGTTTGATCCGTGAAAACTGGGTGTTGGTGGATCTTCTGGATCTCTACCGGCAGTTGGGCGTGGATGTGATGCATCGGATGCGGGAACTTGCGTAGGCCTGCCTCCATGTGGTCGCTCGAGACCTTGGGGCGTGTGCAGTTGTCGCGGACATTTTTTATGCGCGATTTTCTGTATTCTGAGATTGGTAATTTTCATCAGATCCAAAATATTCCCAACAATCCCGATCTGGCCATAGAACGGGGCCGTCCGCTGTGTGAGACTCTCCTAGAGCCGATGCAGGACACATTCGGTCGCTTGGCGGTGCGCTCGGGCTATCGGTCTGCAGACTTGAACGGTTTTGGCAATGCAAATAAGCTAAACTGTGCCGCCAATGATAACCCTTTGGAATGCCACATCTGGGATCATCCGAAGTTTTCGGTTGCAGGGGCCAGCATCGTTGTGCCGTGGTTTGCCGAGCGCTATGCAAAAGGGCGCGATTGGCGTGACTTGGCGTGGTGGATCCACGATCATCTGCCCTATTCAGATCTGTGGTTTTTTCCGAAACTCTGTGCTTTTAATATTGCGTGGCGTCCTGCACTGGCGCGGACAATTTCCAGTTACATCGCCCCCAAAGGCAAGTTGCTTGCGGCTGGTGCGGAGCCCGGTGAAACGCTACAACAGCGGCAAGAACGCTATGCCGATTTCCCACCCTTCAAAGGAATTCAAACCCCATGACATTGCCCAAAACACCTAGCCTTCGACTGGATGGAAAACGCGCCTTTGTGCCGGGCGGATCGCGTGGAATTGGTCTAGGATGCGCAGTGGCTTTGGCAGAGGCTGGCGCAGAGGTTGTGATCGCCGCACGCTCAGCCGATCAAGTCGCCCAGGCTGCAACACAGATGACCGAGGCAGGCATGAGCGCCATTGGCGTCGCCTTGGACGTCACTGATTTGCCCAAGATGAAAGCCGTTATCGCCGAACATGGCCCTTTTGACATTTTGTGCAATTCAGCCGGTCTCGCCCGTCATTCCACGGCAATGGACGCAGATCCGGATGATTTCACCATGGTCACGGATATCAACCTGAAAGCGGCGTATTTCATGGCTGTTGAATGTGCCAAGGGCATGCAAAATGGTGGAAGCATCATCCAGATCAGCAGCCAGATGGGTCATGTGGGCGGGCAGGAACGGTCAGTATATTGTGCCACAAAACATGGGGTGGAAGGCATGACCAAAGCAATGGCCATCGAATGGGGTCCGCGCAACATTCGGGTCAATACGGTCTGTCCCACGTTCATCAAAACCCCGCTCACGGCGTCGACATTTGCAGACCCTGAAAAGGTGAAATGGATCGAAGGCAAGATCAAACTGGACCGCATTGGCGAGGTTGAGGACATCATGGGCCCCGTTCTTTTTCTGGCCTCTGATGCCTCGGCACTGGTCACAGGCACGTCGCTGCTGGTTGATGGCGGCTGGACTGCGGGATGAATCGCAAGGTCACATCTTTGGATGTGGCGGCCCGCGCGGGCGTCAGTCAATCGGCGGTCAGTCGGGTGTTTTCTGGCGCATCTGCCAGCCAGCGCACTGTTGATGCCGTGCGCGAGGCAGCGGACCACCTAGGCTACCGGCCCAATGTTGTGGCGCGGTCTTTGATCACGGGTCGCTCCAAGATTATCGGGCTGGTCGTGGCCTATCTGGACAACGCCTTTTATCCCGACGCGCTTGAGAGGTTCTCGAACGAATTACAGGCCCAAGGGTACCACATCCTAATCTTTATGGCTCATGGGACAACCTCTGATATCGACCGGGTTGTGGCTGACCTGTTGGACCATCAGGTTGACGGGATTATTGCAGCCAGCGTCGGACTTTCTGATGCGCTGACCGACCGTTGCCGGGGCCTGAACATCCCTGTGGTTTTGTTCAACCGTGGAGATGCGGATCCCAGTTTACCGCAAGTGACCTCGGCCAATTTCGCCGGAGGGCAAAAGGTGGCCAAGTATCTGGTTCAGGCCGGTTACCAACGCATCGCGCATATTTCTGGCTGGTCTGGATCCAAAACCGGTCAGGATCGCGCAGAGGGGTTCGCTGATGGACTGGTCAAGGCCGGATCGCAGTTGATCGCGCAAGTTGACGGCATGTACAAACGCGAAGTTGCTGCGGCGGCTGCACAGGACTTGGTTCAAACTTACGCAGTGGATGCGATTTTTGTTGGCAATGATCACATGGCCTTTGCAGTGCTGGATCATTTGCGGTTTGAAATGGGGCTATCGGTCCCAGATGACGTGGCCATTGTAGGCTATGATGATGTGCCAATGGCGGCGTGGTCTGCCTTTGATTTGACAACAGTGCGACAGCCGTCAGGGCGAATGGTGCAAGCTACGGTTTATATGTTGCTGGCCCTGATCGAGGGTGAGGAAAACCTCGCACCCAAACATGAAATTGATGGCGAATTGATCATCCGGGGCTCAACCCGAGCCCTGGAACAGGAGGCGTAAATGCAAGGCTTTAGCAATAAATTCAAAGACTTCCCTGACTACATCCTCGGGATCACCAAAGAGATTTGGGAGGATCGCGGCCTTGGCCCGTCAATGAAAGACTACTACCACCCCGATTGCGTTATTCGTGTGCCAGGGGGAATATCCCAAGGCGAGGCGGGCATGACCCAAGCCACCATGGAAACACTGAACGAATTTCCCGATCGCACGCTTTTGGGCGAGGATGTGATTTGGTCGGGCACGCCCGAGGACGGCATGTTGTCCTCACACCGAATCCTATCTACAGCAACCCATTTGGGCGATGGCTATTTTGGCCCTGCCACCGGGCGTAAGGTACAAATCCGGGCGCTGGCTGATTGCTATGCCAAGGACAACATGATTTCGGACGAATGGCTGATCCGGGACAACGGCGCGCTGATCAAACAACTGGGCTTTGATATGATGGAGTGGTGCCGTGCCAAGGTTGAAGCGGGGCAAAAGCCGTTTACGCCGGCCTTGGATTACGATGGACCCTATTTGGGGCGCGGCAATGATAATAAATGGGGCAGCAAGCTGGAAAGCGTTCTGCAGGGTATCATGGCCGCCGATTTTGCCTCGATCCCCAAGGAATTCGACCGCGCGTCGCATAATGAATTTCCCGGTGGGATCACAGGCCACGGCCACGATCCGCTGGACCGGTTTTGGATGCGCCTGCGCGCTGCTTTTCCTTCCGCCGAATTCAAGACCCATCACGTGATCGGGCGCGAGGATCCGATGATGCCTCCGCGTGCAGCGGTACGGTGGTCACTCACTGGAAATCACGATGGATGGGGGGCGTTTGGAACGCCGACCGGTGCGCCTGTGCACGTCATGGGCAACACCCATGTCGAGTTTGGCCCGTGGGGGATGAGGCGCAGTTATACCTTGTTTGATGAAACTGCCGTTTGGATGCAGATAATTGCCCACACGGGCTGACAAGCTGTTGTAGAAGCGTGTTGTTTTAGCCAAAGTGGCGCCAACACAGGGAGCAAAATCATGGTTAAAACAACGCACGTCGGTAGTCTTCCGCGCACGCAAAAAGTCGTCGATTTCATTTTTGCCCGCGAAAACGGCAAGGCCTATGATCAAGCCGCGTTTGATGCGGCGATGACTGAGGCTTGTTCGGAAACCGTGCGCCGCCAAGTGGCCGCAGGCGTTGATATTGTCAGTGACGGTGAGACCAGCAAAATCAGCTACGCCACCTATGTCAAAGATCGCTACACGGGCTTTGACGGCGACAGCCCGCGCAATGCGCCGGGGGATCTCAAGCTATTCCCGACCTTCCTTGAACGCTTGGCCGATGATGGCGGAACGCCGCAATACGCGCGTCCGATGTGTGTCGGTCCGGTAAAATCCAAGGGGCAAGGCGAGTTGGAAAAAGACATCGCCAACCTCAAGGCAGGCATGGACGAACATGGGGCCAGTCAGGGCTTTATGAATGCCGCATCACCTGGGGTTATCTCGCTGTTTTTGCAAAACGATTTCTACGCCACGCGCGAGGAATATCTGGCGGCTTTGGCCGATGCGATGCGCGAGGAATACCGCACTATTGTCGAAAGTGGTTTGCACCTTCAGCTTGATTGTCCAGACCTTGCTCTGTCGCGCCATATGCTGTTCCAAGATCTTAGTGATGACGAGTTTCTTAAGGTTGCCAATACCCATGTGGAGGCGCTCAACCACGCGCTGGACGGGATCGATCCGTCAAAAGTTCGGGTCCATATCTGCTGGGGCAACTATGAGGGTCCGCATGTCTGTGACATCGATATGGACAAAGTGTTTGGCACATTGATGAACACCGCAGCGGATTATCTGTTGTTTGAAACCTCAAACCCGCGTCATGCCCACGAATGGACGGTATTCCGCGACCGGGCTGCTGAAATCCCCGAGAGCAAAATCTTGGTCCCTGGCGTGGTCGACACAACAACCAACTTTGTGGAACATCCCGCGCTGGTTACCGAACGGGTGCAGAAATTTACCAATATCGTAGGACCAGATCGCGTTGTTGCCGGATCTGACTGCGGTTTTGGCACTTTCGCGGGCTTTGGCGCGGTTGATCCTGAAATTGCCTATGCCAAACTGACCTCGCTGTGTGACGGCGCAAAGGCCGCTCGCTAAGATGACTGAACCTGTCGTTTTCTTACCGGGGATGATGTGTGACGCGCGGCTTTTTGGCCCGCAAATCGCAGAATTGTCGTCTGAGCGATCCGTTATGGTCGCCCCCGTCTGTGTGGGTGACAGGATCGAGGAAATTGCCTCGAATATTCTAACCTCGACGCCGCAAAAATTTGCATTGGCTGGACTGAGTATGGGCGGCATCGTTGCGATGGAGGTTTTGCGCCGCGCACCGGACCGGATCACGCGGATCGCCTTGATGGATACCAATTGCCTGTCTGAAACCCCGCAAGTGGCGGCAGCCCGCGAGCCACAGATTGTCCGGGTCAAAACGGGCCAATTGGCCGAAGTGATGCGCGAAGAGATGAAGCCGAACTATCTGGCCGATGGCCCCTATCGCGAGGCGGTGATGGATCTTGTCATGGAGATGGCGCTGACCCTTGGTCCAGATGTTTTTGTGCGCCAATCAAGGGCGCTGCAACGACGCAAAGATCAGCAACGCACCCTGCGCCAAATCAAAGTACCTACCTTGGTAATGTGTGGACGCCATGATCAACTCTGCCCAGTGAAACGCCACGAATTTATGGCCGAGTTTATCCCCCACGCCCAATTGCGCGTGATTGAATCAGCGGGTCACTTGCCCACTCTAGAGGCCCCAGAAGAAACCATGTTGGCATTGCGGGATTGGCTGGCCCAACCCTATGTTCTTCAGTGATATCAAATCCCTAAAAGCGGGTAGAGCGACAGTATCAGCAATGCGGCCATAGTGTAATTGAACGCTTTGAGGCGCCGATCATTGGTTAAAAACCGCCGCAACTGCTGCCCCATTACGGTCCAGATACTGACTGAAGGCAGGTTGATAATCCCAAACACCAAAGCAACCAATAAGATTGCCCGGAACGACTGATCCGGCGCATAAAGCGTGATTGCCGTCAGGGCCATCGTCCATGCTTTGGGGTTGACCCATTGGAACGCAGCGGCCTGCCAAAATGTGATGGGTTTGCCTGTATCCCCCACAGCCTGCGGGGCGGCGGCGTTGGCGATTTTATAGGCCAACCAGCCCAGATACAGCACTGAGACAACCTTTAGAATTGTGTGGCTGATCGGGTAGAGGTCGAACACTTGGATCAGGCCCACGCCGACAAGCACAATCATCACGGTAAAGCCGATACCAACGCCCAGCATGTGCCGGATTGTTCGGGCAAACCCAAAGTTCGCGCCAGAGGCCATCAGCATTAGATTGTTCGGCCCGGGTGTGATGGAACTGACAAGGGCAAAGCCTGCAAGGGCAAGAAGGATATCGTAACTCATGACGCAACCTTGTGCGATTTTTGGCGCTGGATGGTTGCAAAGTTGCTCTAATTTCCACTATTAGCACAACTTATGACGGGCGAAGATGCGATAAATCTGAAAATATTGCGCGAGCTAACACGTGATGGGCGGATCAGTAATATTGATCTGGCGGACAAGGTTGGCCTTTCGCCCTCGGCTTGCTTGCGACGGGTTCAGGATTTGGAACGGCGTGGCGTGGTGAGTGGATACCGCGCTATCCTCAATCCTGCGGCTATGGGCATCGGGTTTGTGGCGTATATTACGGTGGGTCTGTCGGATCATTCGAAAAACAGCCAAGAAGCGTTTGAGAAATCCATCAGTCGTGCGCCAGAGGTGCGCGAATGCCATAATGTAACCGGGCAGCGTGAGTATATTTTGCGCGTCGAAGCCGCGGACTTGGCGGCCTACAAAGAGTTTCATACTGAAATTCTGGGGACGCTGCCGCAGGTCAACGCGATCACAACATTTGTTGTTATGGGGTCACCCAAGGATGATCGGGCTTGAACGCCTAGCGATTTAGGGGCAGCGTTCAGCGGCATTACAAAGGATTTTCCCATGTCTTATTGGCCCCCCGATTTCAACGCAACTGGCACGCATGTTTCTGTCCAAATGTTGCACATGGATCATAAATCTGACCTCGAAGACGCCGCAGCTGACGGCGAGTTAGATGAGTTGTGGTACACCAGTGTGCCCGAACCAGAGGGCATCGGCGCCGAGATTTCCCGCCGTTTGGCCGAACGCGAGGCCGGGCGCATGCTACCTTTTGCCATCATCGAACGCGCAAGCGGCAAAGCCGTTGGCATGACCACCTATATGAATATCGATGCGGCGAACAAACGCGTGGAAATAGGGTCAACCTGGTACCGCAAATCGGTGCAACGCGGCCCCTTGAACACGGAATGCAAATGGTTGCTGTTGAAGAACGCATTCGAGGGCCTTCATTGCAATGCTGTGGAATTTCGAACCCATTTCATCAACAGCCAAAGCCGGCGCGCGATTGAACGGCTGGGCGCAAAACAAGACGGGCTGTTGCGCAATCACATGATCATGCCTAATGGCACGCTGCGCGACACCGCCGTTTATTCAATCATCGCTGGCGAATGGCCCATGATTGATGCCCATCTGCGCTACCAGATGGAAAAACCGCGTTAAGCTGCAGAGTTTTTGTTGGCTGGTTTGGGCTTTTTGGCATTTGCTTTTGGCTTGGCCGAATTGGCATCGATAAAGTCTAGGACCAAGGGGCGGATGTTATTGCGCCAGCTTTTGCCTGCAAAAATACCGTAATGCCCCGCGCCGGGTTCTAAATGAGCTGCCTTTTTGCTGTCAGGCAGACCAGTCAACAGATCCAAAGCCGCTACACATTGCCCCGGTGCCGAGATATCGTCATTGGCGCCTTCGACAATTTTGACCGCAACTGTCGTGATCTTGGAAATATCCACGGGACGTCCGGCCACCGAGAACGTATTCAACGCAATTTCACGACGTTTGAAGATCCGTTCGACAGTGGACAGGTAGAATTCTGCCGTCATATCCATCACGGCCAGATATTCGTCGTAGAACGCATTATGCTTGTCGTGCTCACGGCCTTCACCCTTGGAGACGCGCATGATTTGATCGTTGAAGGCTTCTGCATGGGTGTTCATGTTCATCGAGATAAACGACGTCAGCTGCAGCAGGCCGGGATAGACCTTGCGACCCACGCCCGCATATTTATAGCCAACGCGCTGGATCATCGTCTCGTGCAGCACGCCCATTGTCATGGAATTACCAAAATCTGTGACATCAGTGGGTGCGGCTTCGGGATCGACGGGCCCACCGATCAGGGTCAGGCTTGCTGGTTGTGCTTTGGGGTCTTCTTCGGCCAGATAGGCCGTAGCCGCCAAGGCCAGTGGAACTGGTTGGCACACAGCCAATACATGAACGTCTGGTCCCAATTCCTTCATAAAATCAACAAGGTAGAGGGTGTAATCCTCAACATCAAACTTGCCTTCGGACACAGGAATATCCCGCGCATTGTGCCAATCCGTGATGTATAGTTCACAATCGGGCAGCAACGATAAAACAGTTTTGCGCAGCAAGGTCGCATAATGGCCAGACATCGGGGCCACCAGCAGAACCTTGCGCGGCTTGGTCTCGCGGCCGACTACGTTGAAATGCAGCAGGTCCCCAAAGGCACGTTCGACCACAGGTTTAATTTCAACGGCGTGATCTTTGCCATCTTCAAGACTGATAAACGGCAGGTTCCAGTCCGGTTTAACGATCATGCGGGCAAACGACCGTTCGGTCACTTCGCCCCATGCACGCAGCCAATCCATCGCCGGATTTGGAAAAACCGACATGGCAGGGTATGATCCCATGGCAAGGGCGGTTGCGCCCATCCATTGGTTCGTGTTTCGTATAGTCTCCGCCAGATCGTATGAGAACATGTACTTCATCGTTGCGGTCTCCTGACGGGCCCTGAGCCATTTCGTCGCTTTGACGGATCATTGGCCGGCACGTAAATGCTGCAACTGCAAAATAGGCCCAAGAGGTTAATATGACAACTCAAGAATCTGAGAAACCTCAGGACAAGGCCAAAGATACAACGCAATATTCGGAAAAAATGTCGCAAAACCTTGAGAAAATTGAGGCTTTGTCGCAACGATTAGTGTCAGCTTTGACTCACAAAAAACCTGTCAACACGGCGCTTGAAGGGCCCGGGCAGGACCTGATGATGAAGGCGTCAGCGGCCTATATGACCGAAATGATGCAGAATCCTGGTAAGTTGATCGAACAGCAGGTGGGGTACTGGGGTAAGGCGCTCAAGCATTATGTCGATGCACAGTCGGCTCTGACCAGCGGCAAGCTCACCGCGCCGCAGGACACAGGGCCCAAGGATCGCCGTTTTGCCAACCCGCTGTGGGACACGCATCCTTATTTCAACTTTATCAAACAGCAATACCTGTTGAATGCGCAAACCGTGCGCGAAAGCTTGGCTGGGATTGAGGCGCTTGAAGGTGAGGACCGCAAGCGGGTCGATTTCTTTGCCCAGCAAATCGTTGACATGATGGCGCCGACGAACTTTTTGGCGACAAACCCTGATGCCTTGGAAAAAGCGGTAGAAACCGAAGGGGCGTCGCTGGTTCAAGGCCTCGAGAACCTTGTGACGGATGTAGAAACCAACGCAGGCGATTTGTTGGTCACATTGGCCGACAAAGACGCGTTCGAAGTTGGGCGCAACATTGGCATGACCGAAGGCGCGGTGGTGTTTCGCAACCATATGTTCGAGTTGATCCAATATGCACCCACGACCAAAGAGGTGCATGAGATCCCTCTGGTCATCTTCCCGCCGTGGATCAACAAATTCTATATCCTTGATCTGAAGGAGAAGAATTCCCTAATCAAATGGGTTGTCGACCAGGGCTTCACTCTGTTCGTTGTGTCATGGGTCAATCCAGATGCCTCCTACGCCGATGTGGGTATGATTGACTATATCGAGCATGGTTTTGAACGGGCGTTCGAGGTGGTCAAAGAGATCACCAATCAACCAAAGGTAAACGCTGTGGGCTATTGCATTGCCGGCACCACCCTTAGCCTGACCTTGTCTAAGATGAAGCAAGCTGGCGAGGTACCTGTCAACGCGGCCACATTCTTTACCACTATGACCGATTTTTCGGATCGCGGCGAAGTTGGTGTTTTCTTGGACAATGATTTTGTTGATGGGATCGAGGCGCAAATCCAGCGAGACGGTGTGTTGGACAGCTATTTTATGTCGCGTACGTTTTCCTACCTGCGCTCGAACGATCTGATTTATACGCCCGCGATCAAATCCTACATGCTGGGCGAGGCACCGCCAGCCTTTGATCTACTTTATTGGAACGGCGATAGCACCAATTTGCCGGGCAAAATGGCTGTCGAATATCTGCGAGGTCTATGTCAGCAAGACCGTTTTGCCAGTGGTGAGGGGTTTGAAGTCTCGGGCCATGTTCTGCACCTATCCGAGGTCGATGTACCGCTTTGTGCGATTGCTTGTGAGACAGATCATATCGCCGCCGCTGCCTCCAGCTATCGCGGGGTCCAGAAGATGGGCAGCACCGACAAGACATTTATCCTTAGTCAGTCCGGTCACATTGCCGGGATTGTAAACCCGCCGAGCAAGAAAAAATACGGCCACTATATAAACACTGAGCTTAGTTTGGACTTTGAAGATTGGAAAGCGGGCGCGGATTTTGACCCTATTAGCTGGTGGCCACGGTGGAAAGATTGGCTGGAAAAACAATCAGGGGCTGTGATTCCCGCCCGAAAATTGGGCACAAAAAGCTACCCGATTTTGGAAAATGCGCCAGGAACATACGTAAAACCCCAAAAATCCGCTTAAAAACATTCGCTTACAAATTATGCTGCATCGCAGAATAAAACCTTGAAATGCTGCACTGCAGCACGTATATCATTTGCAAGCGCAGAGATTGGATGATCCGATTGGCTGCGACGCAACCAAATAATGTGGAGATCAACCAATGGCACAAGATTTTACAGCGATCATGAAAGACATGATGGGCGCATTCCCAGTAGACGCAGCTGCAATGCAGGACGCGTTCAAAACACAAGCAACTCTGTCGGAAAAAATGTCCGGCGTTGCTCTGACAGCAGCAGAAAAATCCGCTGAACTGTCCAGCAAATGGGCAAAAGACACATTGGCCAAAGCGGCTGATCTGACAAAAGTTAAAGCTGACCCTGCTGACTATAGCAAAGCCTACACAGACTTCGCGACATCCTCTGCCGAAGCCGCAGCCGAGCACATGGCCGCCTTCGCCGAGATCGCTAAGAAAGTGCAAATGGAGACAGTTGAACTGATGCTGGCTGCTGGCAAAGACATGCAAGAAGAAACAACAGCTGCCGTTAAAAAAGCAACGACAGAAGTTTCCGCTGCTGCGAAAAAAGCTGCGGCTAAGTAAGTCTTCGCCGGTGGGCGAAGCGACAAGACACTGAAACGCATCCTATTCCTCCCTGTTTCGGATGTGAGTGTTGGGCGGGCCTGTCAAAGGCTCGCCCTTTCTTTTTGTGCTGCAACGCAGTAGCATTTTCTGCACAGCATGAATCATGTCAAAAAAACATGTATTCAAATTTCATTGTGGGGAGCAATCAACGTGGCCAAAACAGAAGAAACTCTGCTTATTAAACGGTATGCGAGCCGCAGATTGTACAACACTGAAACCAGCGATTACGTCACATTAGAAGATATTGCGCGATTCATTCGTGAGGGGCGCGAGGTCCAAATCGTTGATCTCAAGTCCGGCGATGATCTGACCCGCCAGTATTTGTTGCAGATCATTGCAGAACACGAAAGCCGCGGCGAAAGCGTTTTGCCCGTTGGCGTGTTGAATGATTTGGTGCGCAGCTACACAACGCAGGCCACATCAGTGGTTCCCGAGTTTCTGGCCATGAGCTTTGATATATTGCGCGACGGTCAGTCCAAAATGATGGAAAACATGGGCGCAATCAATCCGATGACGAAAATGCCTGGATTTGAGGCCATGCAGGCCCAGCAAGAAGCATTCATGAAGGCAATGACTGGGGGCATAATGGGCGCAGGGGGACAATCTGCAAAACCCAGCGCCGATGCTGAGGCTGAAAACCTGTCGGACATCAAAAAACAATTGGCCGAGTTGCAGGAAAAACTATCTAGGATGTAGCCTTGGCGATCTGACGTTCGCGCCAGATTGTATACAGCCCTGACCCAAGGATCAGTCCGATCCCAGTAAGGGCCGGGCCCGTGGGCCATTGTTCAAAGATCAAAAAACCCCATAAAATAGACAGTGGCAGCGCTAAATACTCAAATGGTGCAATAAGGGCCGCTTCGCCCAGTCTATAGGCTTGGCTGATGAAATAGCCGCCGACCGAGGCAAAAACACCCAACATCGCAATGATCGGCACATCGATGCCGACCGGCCATTCCCACGCGCGCAGTAGGAAAGACATGGACGCTTGGTCGAATACATCAAATTTGCCATCGCCGATGGTCACACCAAGCAAAACGGTGAGGCAAATAAAAGTTACTTGAATATAGAAGGTCATATTCACAGCGTTTTCCGTGTCCCGCAGATGGCGGGTAAAGATGTGCAGGCCTGCATAGCCCGTGGCCCCGATCAGTGGCAGCAAAGACGCCAGTTGGAATGACGATGTGCCCGGTTGCAAAACGATCAGCACGCCAATCATGCCAATTGCAATGGCCATCCATCTGCGCGGGCCAACTGTTTCGCCCAAAAAGATCACTGAAAAAATCGAAATCAAGAAAGGCGAGACAAAGAAAATCGCAACTGCATCTGCCAAGGGCAGCGCCGCGAGGCCCAAAAAGAACGCCATGTTTGCAACGATCACGCAGATTGCGCGCAATATATGCAGGCCCAAGCGCCGCGTGCGCAGCAAATGCCAGCCGCCCGACAAAGGCGCCATCAAACCAACGACAATTACCAGACCTACGCAGGACCGCAGTAAGACCAGCTGATGCAGCGCATAGCCACCGGACAAAAACTTCATCATCACATCGTTCATTGAAAACAATGTAACAGCGATCAGGGCAAAAAGCGGTGCGAGGGTTGGGCGCGACATTGGGTGTTCTTCCCCATTAAGCCTTGCAGGCCGGTGGACGCAGATCAGGCTAGAAAACGACGCAAAGGTCGCAGCTAGGCAACTTCAGCGAAAACCTTTTTCAACGCCAGTTCCAGCTTTTCAAACATTTCGTCCATTTGCGGTTCCGTCATGATGAACGCGGGGCACAACACCACGGCTTGCCCAAGAGGCCTGCAAATCAGCCCGTGATCGGTGCAGGTATTGGCGATGCGCTCGGATACGGAAAGATCACCGGCAAAGGGGGTTTTTGTGGCTTTATCGGCCACGGCCTCCAAGGCCCCCATCAAGCCTTTGCCGCGTGCCTCGCCGATGTTTGGGTTTTCCAACAACCGCGCCATACCCGCCTCGAACTTCGGAGTGAGGGCGCGTACATTGTCGATCAAGCCTTCGTTCAGGATCACGTCGATAGCCTTCAACGCAACAGCACATCCTACGGGGTGGCCCGATGCAGTAAAGCCATGGGGGAATTCTTCTATGGCTTCGGAGGCGGCTTGCAACCGCGCGGTCAATTCCGGCCCAAGGATCACTGCACCCATTGGGAAATAGCCAGCGGTGAGGTTTTTGGAACTGATGATCGCGTCGGGTATGAAATCATAGGTTTCGCAACCCCAAACAGCGCCTGTGCGGCCAAAACCACAGATCACCTCGTCGGAAATCAGCGGGATGTTGTGCTTTTTCAAAACCTTATGGATCGCTTGGAAGTATCCTTTCGACGGTGGGATAACTCCGCCTGCGCCCATCACCGGTTCTGCAAAAAAGCCTGCGATTGTGTCTGCGCCTTCTGTCGCGATGACGTCCTCCAGTTCTTGGGCCATGCGGGCTGTGAACTGTTCTTCGGTTTCGCCGGGCAGCCCTTCGCGCCAAAAATGTGGACAGGTCAGATGGATAAATCCATCCAAAGGCAGGCCAAAGACAGAATTGTAAGGCTTGCCTGTCATGCTGGCCGACACGGCTGTGACCCCGTGGTAGGCGTTTTTGCGTGTGATGATCTTACGGCGCTGTGGCTGGCCTTCGGAGCCGGACAAAAACCACAACATTTTGACCATTGTGTCGTTCGCCTCGGACCCTGAGTTGGTGTAAAACACCTTGCCCGTGTCATAAGGCGAGACCTCGATCAGTTTCTCGGACAGCATAACGGTTTGATCTGACATGCGTCCAAAAAAGGCGTGGTAGCCGGGAAACCGGTCATACTGAGCCTTAGCCGCCTCGGCTAATCCGGGGTGATCAAAGCCTGCCACCATGTTCCATAGGCCAGAATTTGCGTCCAGATATTTGCGCCCGTGCACATCAAAAACATAAGGCCCCTCGCCGTGGGTCAAAACGACAGCACCGCGATCCTCAATCGTTGGAAGGTCGGTAAACCCGTAAAAGGAATGGGCATCTGCCCGGGCTTCCCAGCTGTTGGGGGCATCATCACGCATCTTAGGCTCCGTCTGGAAAATTGGCTAATGCCACGCTATCGCGCCCACAGGTTGGGATCAATCATCGTTGCGCAAGCTTTGGAAAACTCTTAGCGTGGCTCCATTCGAGAGGAGCCCCAAAATGAAGCAGTCCCAAGACAGATTTTCGCTTTGGGGGATCGAAGTTTTTGTGGCCACGGTCGAAGAGAAATCTATTTCTGCAGCCGCACGACGGTTGGACACCAGCCCTGCAACCGTCAGCCAGCAACTGACCAATTTGGAAAAATCAGTCGGGGCGATGCTGCTTAACCGCAATTCACGCCCAGTGACGGCGACACCAGCAGGCGAGATGTTTCGCAAACGCGCCCAATCCATTTTGAACGAGGCGTCCCTTGCGCGTACGGAACTGGCCCGCGCTGACTTTTCGGCCCTGACGCGGTTTCGCTTGGGCATGATCGAGGACTTTGATGCCGATGTAACGCCGGCACTTTTGGGACAATTGGCGCAATCCTTGCAGGAATGTCAGTTTTTGCTGGAAACCGGGGCCAGCCATCGCCTTGTTGATCTGTTGGATGCCCGCGCATTGGACGTGATTGTGGCTGCTGACATGGGGGCCGCTGCGGATTGGATGGAAATCCACCCTTTGTTGCAGGAACCTTTTGTGGCTGCAGTGCCGAAAGGGTCGATTGATGTGTCGGCTGATATATTTTCCCAACTCAAACCTAAGCCATTGATTCAATACACATCACGCCATCATATGGGGCAGCAAATTACTGCGCATTTGGCCCGTCAAAACCTCACACCGGCGCATCAATTTGAACTGGACAGTTACCACGCGATCATGGCGATGGTTGCCCGGGGGGCAGGGTGGAGCATTATCACACCGCTGGGATGGCTGCGGGCGCAGCGGTTCAAGGATCAGGTCGATCTGCTGCCACTGCCCTTTGCACCGCTGCACCGCACGATCTCGCTTACCGCGCGGCGCGATGTGCTTAAGGATATGCCTGAACAGGCAGCGCAATCACTGCGCCCACTGCTTCAGGAGATGATAGTGGGTCCGATGACCGAAAAAATGCCGTGGTTGCGCGACGAGCTTAAGCTGCTTTAGGCCACGCAGGACTGCTGAGGCTCCATTGTCTGGTGGATCGCGTCCATAATACTAGTCGCAACGAAGTCCAACTGGTCAGTTGTCAGTCTTGCAGGAAGCCGCACATCGCAGGCCCGCATCAACATTCGCCGCGTATTGGGCATATCAAGAATGGGCCCAAGGAAATGCCAATTCCAAAACGCCCGTGCGTTGTCTTGTGACATGCCAAAGACTTGGACCTTTACGCCCCGTTCGGCGCAGAGGTCTTGGAACGCCAATGTTTGCGCATCGCTTAGGTCGACCAAGTTGAACTGAATACTGTCTGGCGCGCGCGATTCCTGATCCAAAGCAGGTGGCACCGATATCCACGGGCTTTGCTCTAGCACGCCCGCTACATAATTGTGATTGCGCAGGCCATCGCGTACGCGGCGTGGAATCTCGGCCAATTGGGGGCGAATAATAGCTGCAGACAGGTTGTTAAGGCGCAGATTATACAGGGGCAAAGTGTTTTGTACCTTGGCAAAGCTGTCATGCAAGACGGGGTGTTTTTGCCAGTTATGTTCATAAGCACCGGACATAATAACTGCGGCGGCAATCAGATCAGGATCGTCGGTAATCATTATCCCGCCTTCGCCCGCGTTCAGCAACTTGTAGCTTTGAAAGCTAAAACATCCAATTTGGCCCAAGGTTCCGATGTTTCGGCCATTCCAAGTGGTTCCCAGTGAATGGGCGGCATCTTCGATCACGGGGATGCGGCGGGCTTTGCAGAGGGACAAAATTGCGTCCATGTCGCTGGTGTGCCCGCGCATGTGACTAATGATTACAGCGCTGATGTTTTGATCCAGCTTGGCCTCGAAATCCTCCAGATCGATCCGGTAGTTCATCCCGACTTCGCAAAGCACAGGTTTGCAATCTGCATGAACCACCGCCGAAGGCACGGCGGCAAAGGTGAAGGCAGGGATTAAAACCCGCGCGTCGCGAGGTAACTTGAGGGCTTTGAGCGATAGAAACAGCGCCGCTGAACAGGATGAAACAGCTAGCGCGTATTTTGCGCCCATGGTCTGGGCAAATTCTGCTTCCAACAGGGCAACGGGAGAGTTTTCTGAGGTGTAGCGGAATAAGTCGCCACTGCCGAGCATTTCGGTGATGGCGTCTAATGCTTGGGGGGGGATAGCTTCGGCGCCATAGACATCAGGTTTCGTCATTTCGGATTATCCTAATCTAATTTTACGATAATCTAAATCAAATGAATGTAACAGTCTAATGAAACTTGCCTTACAGACCCAATCGATCTCTGAGGGCGAACCAACGCATCCCTACATTCGAAACTATACCGCCCAAGCGTACCCCACCGGGCAAGGCAGGTGTGGGCAATTGTGCCACCAGATCAAAGTCTTGGGTGATACCGCGCATTGCATCGACGACCAAAGTGCCACAATGACTGGCCAGAACCACACCGTGGCCTGAATATCCGCCTGCTGTGAAAATCCCATCGCCAAGGTTTGCTATATAGGGCAGGCGGGTTGGGGTAACGGCCAATGTGCCGCCCCAAGCATGGGTGAATGCCACATCCGCAAGCTGCGGATAGATTTGGCGCAAATTGTTGCGCACCCGTGCCGCAATGTCGTTTGGAAAGCGCTTGCCGTAGCTTTCGCCACCCCCATAAATCAAACGTCCGTCAGGGCTCTGCCAGAAGTAATTCAACACAAACTTGTCGTCATATACCGCAACAGGCCGAGACATCGGGGCCCTGTCCCCCAAGGGTTCTGTAGCGGCCATATAGTTATTGATTGGCAAAACCCGCGCAGCTGTTTTGCGGTGCAAATGGGTGCTGTACCCGTTTGTGGCGTGTAGCAAAAACTGAGAGGTGACGCGGCCCTTGTCGGTTTGAGCAAGGCCTTGGCCAATCCGGTGTGCAGGCGACATCTCAAATATCCGCACACCCGCAGCTAGGGCTGCCTTGGCCAAACCCTGCGCATAGGCAAATGGATTGCAAAACCCGGCGTCTTGGCTGAGGTAGCCGCCGCAATATGCAGCAGATCCTGTGTGCTGGAGCATTGCGGCGCGGTCCAAGCGTTGCCTGTGCCCTTGCGGTTCCTTTGCATCCAAGGCCTTGAGTGCGCGTTCGTCGAACACAGCTTCGATCAGGCCTTCGGTCAGGTTAGCGTCCGGGGCGACATTGCGGATTTTTGCTTTGGTCTGGATCAACGCCTCATCTGCGATGCGCGATAATGCAGTGGCCGTCGCCGCACCCAATTTTGCAGCCAATGCGTCATGGGACCAGTTCCACCCCAAGCCCACTTGACCGCCATTGCGGCCCGATGCGCCCCACCCAACCCGGTGGGCCTCAAGGACGACGACATCCATTCCGGCCTGTGCTGCATGCAACGCCGCAGACAATCCGGTAAAGCCAGCGCCAATGATGCACAGATCTGCTGTTTCATGGCCCTTTAAGACAGGGCATGAAGGCACTTCGGCAATGCCGACCCGGTACCAGCTGTCGGGATAGACGCCCTGAGCCTCGTTTGCTGTGAGCCAGCTCATACGTTCAGCAGCAGGTGTTCGCGTTCCCACGGGCTGATAACCTGCAGAAATTCGCTGTATTCCATGCGTTTGACAATGGAATAGACGCGGGCAAATTCAGGACCCAGAACGTCATGCATTTTATGGGCCTCATCGAACAGATCCAGAGCGACGCGAAACTCGCCCGGTATATCCTCGTCCCCATCGTATGCATCGCCGCGATACTGCTTGTCGGGGCGTTCTTCTTCGATCAGACCAAGATAGCCACAGGCCAGTGACGCTGCGATCCCAAGGTAAGGGTTACAATCCATACCCGCCAATCGGTTTTCCACCCGCCGCGCGGCAGGGTCTGAGATTGGAATGCGAATACCCGTGGTGCGATTGTCCCGTGCCCAGCTCAGATTTATAGGCGCTGCATGATCTTTGACATAGCGCCGGTAGCTGTTCACATAAGGGGCCAGCAAGGCAATAACGCTGGGCAAATGGCTTTGCAGCCCTGCAATAAAATGAAAAAACGCATCGGTTTCGCCACCCTGTGGACCCGTAAAGATGTTGTTGCCTTCACTGTCCAAAATTGAGTGATGAATATGCATCGCACTGCCCGGTTCATCCTGAATAGGCTTCGCCATAAAGGTGGCAAAGCAGTCGTGTTTCAGTGCTGCTTCTCGGATCAGGCGTTTGAAATAAAACACTTCATCCGCCAGCTTGATCGGGTCGCCATGTTGCAGGTTGATCTCGACCTGACCGGCACCGCCTTCTTGTGTAATCCCGTCGATCTCAAAACCCTGCGCCTCGGCGAAATCGTAGATGTCGTCGATCACCGGTCCGTATTCGTCCACTGCTGACATCGAATAGGCCTGACGCGCGGCTGCAGGCCTTCCCGAGCGCCCCATCATAGGAGTGATCGCCTGCGCGGGATCAAGATTGCGCGCCACAAGGAAGAATTCCATTTCAGGGGCGACCACTGGGGTCCAGCCCTTTTGATGATAAAGGTCGACCACGCGTTTTAGAACGTTTCGTGGCGCCATAGGTATGGGCGTTACACCATCGCGTCCAAAGGCATCGTGGATGACTTGCAAGGTCCAATCACCGGTCCAGGGGGCAGCAGTGGCTGTGCTCATGTCGGGTTTCAAAACCATATCCGGTTCGATCCAACCCTCTGGCCCTGCGGCCTCACCCCAGCTGCCCGTTAGGGTCTGGAAAAAGATAGAATTGGGTAGGAAAAACTCGGATTGCTTTTCAAATTTCGCGGCTGGAACCGCCTTGCCACGCGCCACGCCGGGAAGGTCTGCAATGATGCACTCGACCTCATCCAGTTTGCGACCCTTTATGTAGTCAAAGGCCGCAGAAGGCAGGGCATCTTTCCAATTACTCATAACGGGGTATCCGTAACAGTCTGAGCATCTCTAAAAAACTGAGTGATCTTTTGCGCCATGAATGGGTTGTCCACAGGTTTTGGCAGGCCATCACGGGCCTCTTGCAGCTGGTTTTCGGGAATGATGCCCAAACCGCGATAATCAATCAGACATTCAATTACATCAGCGTTGAACTCGGGGTGGGGTTGGATCGTAAAGGCGCGCTGCCCGTAAGACAGGGCCGCGTTGGCACAAAAATCATTGCCTGCATAAACCTCTGCATCCAAGGGTTTTTCCACCACTTGATCCTGATGCCACGCATTCAACGTCAGCGGCCCATCAGGCGTTGTATAGTCATGCCGCCCGATGCCCCAGCCGCCCTGAAATTTCTCGACCTTGCCGCCCAAAGCCTGCGCAACAATCTGATGGCCAAAGCACACGCCAACCATCGGGCGACCTGTCGCATAGATCTGACGGATAAAATCCTCAAGCGGGGGAATAAACGGCAGATCCTCATAAGCGCCGTGTTTCGAGCCGGTGATAAGCCAACCATCCGCCTGTTCCACAGCCTCCGGAAAGATCATGTCGACCACATCAAACGTCTGGAATGAAAAGCCGCTCTTTGCCAAGAAGACTTCGAACATATCGGAATAGTCACCCTGTTCAGACATGATCTGAGAGGGCGCGTGACCGCATTGTAGGATACCAATTTTCATGAAGCACACGCTAGACTTAGACCGTTTCGAGGTAAAGCTTTGCCTGTTCTATTGGGGTCATTTGCGACACGATTGCCATATCTTGGCGCTTGGTGCGCACCATATTGTCGATCATCATGGGATCAAAAATGCGCGCGATATGGGGGCTGGATGCAAATCGGTCAATGGCGTTCGACCAACTCGGCGCCAGCTGTGGAAGGCTCTGATCATAGGCGCTGCCGATGATTGGGGCAGGGGGCAGTCGAGCGTCGTCGACCCCGTTCATCGCAGCCCCAAGGATCGCGGCCAACATCAGATAAGGATTGATATCGCCGCCTGCCACGCGGTGCTCGATGCGTCGGGCCACAGGCGGTCCGCCCGGCACACGCAGGGCTACCGTTCGGTTTTCATATCCCCAGCACACGGCTGTTGGGGCATGGGCGTTCGGGACGAGTCGATGGTAGCTGCCAGCATGGGGGGCAAACAACAAGGTGCAGTCCTGCATCGCGTCCAAACAACCTGCCAGCGCATAGCGCAGCACATCAGTGCCTGCATCCGTGCCGTCATCAAAGACGTTTTGACCGGCTTTATCCAAAACCGAAAAATGCACGTGCAGCCCGTTACCTGCATCCGTTTCATAAGGTTTTGCCATGAACGTGGCACACAGCCCGTGCTTCCGCGCCAAGCCTTTGACAAGGGTCTTGAACAACATCGCATCGTCTGCGGCTTTCATCGCGTCTTGGTGGTTGAGATTGACCTCAAACTGCCCAAGCCCGCTTTCGGCCAGTGCGGTTTGCGCGGGGATCTCCATAGCTTCGCAAGCATCATAGAGATCATCAAAGAAGGCTTCAAACCCGTCCAAAATCGACAGGCCATAGACATTGGCACGGCTGAGAACTTCGCCGGTTTTCGGCTGAATAGGGGGCCTCAGACCATTGCGGTCAACCAGATAAAATTCCAACTCGGTCGCGGCCACAACTTGCCAGTCGCGGGCGTCAAACCGATCCAGCACCCGTGCCAAAGCGTGACGCGGATCGCCGGCAAAGGGCTGGCCTGCCTCATCAAACATCCACATCGGGACCAAAGCACTGGGCCGTTCCAGCCACGGCATGGGCACGGGCCCACGTGAGGTGGGCAAAAGGATCCCGTCTGCATCGCCGGTCTCATAAACCAAAGGGCTGCCTTCGATATCGGCGCCACTGATGTCCATGTTTAGGGTCGAGACGGGCAAGCGAACAGCCCCTTTTTCCAGCTTGCCTGCGTAACTGGATGGCACGCGTTTACCGCGCAATTGACCGTTCAGATCAACAGCGGCCACGCGGAAGGTTTGGAGCTGGGTCAGGTCCATGGTGTCAGCGGATCAATTGCGGGCGCAGGCGCAATTTGCGGCGTGCCTCTTGCGGTAGATGGCGGTTTAGCCTGCGGTTGATCGCCCCAAATACGCCGATCACCACCAAGGTCAGTAGTATGAAATAACCTGCCAAAATCGGATATGGGATGAATGGGTTGAACGTCTTGTCGGCAAAATAGTTCGCATAATAGAGCGCATCGCCGCGCTGCTGCCACGCGGGAAAGCCCGTGAAAAACACCAAAGTCGTCGCATGAAATAAAAAGATCGCTTCATTCGTGTAGGCAGGCCAAGCGAGGCGCATCATGGTGGGCCAGATGATCCGTTTGAATCGCGGCCAGCCGGTCAACCCGTAGGCGTCGGCGGCTTCACTGTCGCCACGGGGGACCGATTGCAACGCGCCGTAGAAAATCTCACCCGCATAGGCTGATGTATTGCAAAACAAGACAATCAACGCGCCAAGCCAAGCGGCGGTAAAGGGGGCAAAAAAATCAAATTGCGACTTCAGGCTGAGGAACAAGAAATACGCAAAAAAGAACTGAATAAAGAGGGGCGAGCCTCGAAACAAAAAGATAAACGCCCGGCTGGGCAGTCGGAAGGCTGGGTTTGAACTGGCTTTGCCCAAGGCCAGCGCGGTGGCAAAGAAAAAGCCCAGCAGCAGCGCAAAAAGGCCAAAATAGACGTTCCAAATCATGCCGGAGCCTATGAGAACAAATTGTTCGCACAAGGTAAAATCGGACCGTGGCAACAGTCGCTCACCAAATCCGAGCGCCCGAAGCCCATAGTCTTGGATGGTTTGCAGGCAGCTCATGCTGCTGCCTTTCGCAACGCGTCACCGACTGCTGTGGCTTGGCCTTTATTCAAGCGGCGCGTCAAGCGGCCCAATACCCGTTCACTGAGGTAGGTAAAGCCAAGGTAGAACACCAACAGTGCCAAGAAGTACCAAACGCGCCAGTCGCCGTGGGGGTAGTCTGTAAAGCGTGGGGTTTTCGTGCCGCCCAATTCGCGCGCCCAATAAACGATATCCTCAATCCCCAGTAGGAACAAAAGCGGCGTGGCTTTGATCAAGACCATCCATAGGTTTGACAGGCCGGGCAGGGCATAGACCCACATTTGCGGCACCAAGACCCGCCAAAAGCTTTGGCGTGTGGTCATCCCGTAGGCAGCGGCGGTTTCCATCTGGGCTTTGGGCACTGCACGCATGGCGCCGAACAACACATTTGCGGCGAAGGCCCCAAAAACGATAGCAAAGGTCAGAACAGCCAGCATGAATCCATAGGTCTCGTGGACCCAACTGGCAGCGGAAGACAGGGGCATTTTGGCCGCATCGCAGACAACAAAGTCGCTGCCTTGGCGAATGGGATCCGTCCAATCAGGGCAATTAACCTTGTGACGCAGCCACTCGAACCCTTGATCCAAGGCGATCACAAAGAACAAAAAGAATGCAATATCAGGCACGCCGCGCACGACAGCGATGTAGCCTTTGCCGATCCAACGCAATGGGGCCAAGGCACTGCGCGCCGCAGACGCGCCAGCAAACCCAAACAAAAGGGCAGTCGGCGCAGTGATCGCAAGCAAGCAGATGACGGTGAGAAAGGACGTGTAAAACGCTATATGCTTACCTGTTGTCAGGTAGCAACTGAACCATGCAGCGGTTTGCAGGCCTTCAGGATCGGCGCAATACGAAAAAATGTCATGGCCTTTCGGCAGGGCCGTGGCGGCAGGAGACTACCCACCGCCACGTGCGTTGTTTAGAATTGACCGCTGTCTGGCAGCCATTTGGCAAGCAAGGCGTTCAGGGATCCATCGTCTTTCATTGACTGGATCGCTGCGTCAAACTTGCCGCGCAATTCGCCATCGGACTCGCGCAGGCCCATGCCAACACCACCGCCCAGATAGACGTCGTCACCTACGATGGACAAGTCAGCTTCTGCTTCGGCAATCGGCATAAGAAATGCTTTGTCTGCCAGAACCGCATCAGCTTCGCCATTTTTGACGGCTGCGATGGTTTCTTCTGGTGTTGCAAACTCAACCACTGTGGCACCCATAGATGCAATGTGGCTGGCTTGGATGGTGCCGGTTTGGGCAGCAACGACGCCGCCTTTGAGGTCAACATCGCTGGACATGGCCAGAAATACAGACGGATCGGGCTGCGTGTAGCCTTGTGTGAAATCGATGACTTCGTCGCGCTCGGCTGTGATCGACATGCCTGCGATGATTGTGTCGTAGTTACCAGATACCAGATTGGGAATAATGCTGTCCCATTCATTTGTGACCCACTCACAGGTCAATTCGGCCCGCTTGCACAGTTCGTCGCCCAGTTCGCGCTCAAAGCCGTCAACTTCGCCAGCATCGTTCAAAAAGTTGTAGGGAGGATAAGCCCCCTCGGTTCCCATACGAACCGTTTGTGCCATTGCGATACCGGCGCTGAGTGTTAGCGCAAGCGTGGCAAAAGTAAGCTTCATCATATTGTGTCTCCCAGAGTTGAAGAGTTTATTTTTCTTGTTTCCCAAGAAAAGTCTATTCGTTTTTGCGGATTCTGCCAAGTTGGTGGTCTAAATCGTCTTGCCAGCGGACAGAAATTGTTGAAGTCGAGCGGATTTGGGTCGGTCAAATACCTCTGCGGGAGGCCCTTCCTCTTCGATCAACCCTTGGTGTAAGAAAACCACGTGGTCGGACACATCGCGCGCTAAAGCCATGTCATGGGTCACAATTAGCATCGTGCGCCCCTCTGTTGCCAAATCTTTGATGACTTTGATCACTTCCTGTTCAAGTTCAGGATCCAGAGCAGATGTTGGTTCATCAAATAACAACGCTTTGGGTTCCATGCACAAGGCACGGGCAATTGCGGCCCGCTGCTGTTGTCCACCAGACAGTTGGGCAGGGTAGACATCGCATTTGTCGCCGATGCCAACCTTGGTCAAATAGGCCCGTGCGGCAGGTTCCACATCCGCTGCAGACCGCCCCAAAACAGTGATCGGCGCCTCCATGACATTCTGTAAAATAGTCATGTGCGACCACAGGTTGAACTGTTGAAAGACCATCGACAGATTGGTGCGAATACGTGTGACTTGGTCCTTTTTTGCAGGCCTGCGATGCAAACCTTCACCGGTCCATGCCACAGGCTCGCCTTCAAACAACACGTCGCCTGACTGGCTGTCTTCAAGCAGGTTCGTGCAGCGCAACAGCGTCGACTTCCCGGATCCGGAGGACCCAATAAGCGAGATCACTTCGCCGCGGTTTGCGCGGATACTGACGCCCTTGATCACGTCAAGTTGATCATAACTCTTGCAGATATTTTTGAGTTCAATGACGGAGGTCATGCGTTTCCCAGACAAAGCAGCGTGTTAACCAAAAATCAAATTTCCACAGGATGCAAGACGTGACCTGACTTCCTTGGAGATTTCTATTGTTGGATACGGGGGCGCACCTCTGTCTAAGCAGCAGGATTGGGGGCGACACCATTTGGTGGCACGATTGAAAAACTCTGGGATTCCAAGCGGTCAGACCACATGACACCGCAACAGGGCTTTGATTGCTTGATCAAAGGCTGGAAAATCATTTCTGTTCACAAAAAAGTGTAGAGCCCTGCGGAACTGTCAAAGCCGCGATGCACAATGGCAATCCAGGCACCGCAGTCCTTAGGTTTTTTGTGCAGCTTCCACTCTCTGACGGGCCAAATGGCTGTCACGATCGTTGACACCAAGGAACTTTGACGCGGTGCGCAAAATGGCATCTTCTTCGATGCTGCGGGTGCCGTCAGCCAGCACAATATCCCACAAAGCCTCTACCACGCCTTCTCGATCCTCATAAGGCACAGCCTGCTTAATCGTTGAGGTGAAACGAACCGTATCGGGGGCTTGCGCCTCAAAATCTTCACCAACAACCCGTAACTTGGCGGCCTCCACGGGATTTAGATTATAGCGTTTTGCCAAAACACGGTCGATATGCGCCAATTCTTCGGCATCATATTGCCCGTCAGATTTCGCAATGCGCACCAACAGTCCTGCCATGGCGACGCGCGCATCCTCAGGGTCAAATGCCTCGGGCGTTTCCGAAGCAAAGATTGCAAGAATTTTGTCAAACATTGTCGTCTCCATAGCCTTCCACAATTACCAGGCGCCCTTCGGCCACGGCTTGGCGGATTTTGATGTTATCTTGGTAGGCTGCACTGTTGTAAGCCTCCAGTGCGACATCGTAGCTGGGGAATTCAATTACAACTGTTCGAGGGTAACTTTCGCCTTCGGGTGTTTGTTGTTGGCCGCCGCGCACAAGAAATTTAGCCTGATATTTGGGCAGGATATTCATGTTGTTGGACTTGTAGACCTCATAGGTCTCGGCGTCGGTGATGATGTTATTTGCGATCCAATAGCCTTTGGGCATCGTCGTATCCTTTGAGTTACACCAGTCGGCTGGTTTCTTTTGCCGCGCGGACAAAGTCAGCAAAAAGCGGATGTGGTTCAAACGGTTTTGATTTCAGTTCCGGATGGAATTGCACCCCTATAAACCAAGGGTGATCCTTGATCTCGACAATTTCCGGCAAACGTCCATCTGGTGACATGCCCGAGAAGGTCAAACCACATTTCTCCAGCTTTTCGCGGTATTTGATATCAACCTCATAGCGGTGACGGTGACGTTCTTCGATGGCGGATGTGCCATACACTTGGGCCACTTTGGATCCTTCGGCAAGCGTGGCGTTATACGCCCCAAGTCGCATTGTGCCGCCCTTGTCGTCGGTTTCCTTGCGCCGCACTTTGTGATTGCCCTGCACCCATTCCTTGAGGTGGTAGACCACGGGCGTAAAGCGCTTGCCGCCGGCCTCATGGTCGAACTCTTCGGATCCGGCATCATCAAAGCCGGCCAGATTGCGCGCAGCCTCGATCACCGCCATCTGCATCCCTAGGCAAATCCCGAGATAGGGAATTTTGCGCTCGCGCGCGAATTGAGCCGCTTTGATTTTGCCTTCGGTTCCGCGTTCGCCAAATCCACCAGGCACCAAAATCGCATGAAAGCCTTCCAAATGTGGACTAACGTCATCGGCGCTGTCAAAAACTTCGGCATCCACCCATTCGACGTCCACTTTGACGCGGTTGGCCATACCGCCATGGGTCAACGCCTCTTTGATCGACTTATAGGCGTCTTCCAATTGCGTGTACTTGCCCACAATGGCCACGCGCACAGTGCCTTCCGGGTTTATGATGCGGTCCTTTACATCATTCCAGATCGCCAAGTTAGGGGCAGGTGCAGGCGAGATATCAAAAGCGTCCAACACCGCCTGATCCAAACCTTGTTCATGATAGGCCAGCGGTGCCTCATAGATCGATTTCAGATCATAGGCTGCGACCACCGCATCTTTGCGCACATTACAAAACAGCGCTATTTTCTCGCGCTCTTTTTCCGGGATCGGATGTTCTGAACGGCAGACCAAAATGTCGGGTGCGATGCCAATTGACTGTAATTCTTTGACCGAGTGTTGGGTCGGTTTGGTCTTGAGTTCCCCCGACGCGGACAGATAGGGCAACAGTGTCAAATGCATGAAAATGCACTGGCCGCGCGGCTTGTCATGGGCAAATTGACGGATCGCTTCAAAGAACGGCAGGCCCTCAATGTCGCCAACGGTGCCGCCGATTTCACACAGCATGAAATCAACTTCATCATCGCCAACATTGATGAAATCTTTGATTTCGTTGGTCACATGGGGGACAACCTGAATGGTTTTGCCCAAGTAATCGCCGCGGCGTTCTTTTTCCAACACTGTAGAATAGACCCGCCCGGAACTGACGGAATCAGTGTTTCGTGCAGCCACGCCAGTGAAACGCTCATAATGGCCAAGGTCCAGATCCGTCTCAGCCCCGTCATCTGTGACGAAAACCTCACCATGTTCAAAGGGTGACATGGTGCCGGGATCGACGTTCAAATAAGGGTCAAGTTTGCGCAGGCGAACGGAAAAGCCACGGGCCTGCAAAAGCGCCCCCAAAGCAGCAGAGGCCAGCCCTTTGCCCAACGAGGAAACCACACCACCCGTGATGAAAATATATCGTGCCATGCTGTCGTTAATCCCCCGCGAGCGCATTTTGTGTCGACGAATTTGGCCGCCAAAACCGCATCATCACGGGATTTGACTACTACAGGATTCGCAACGATTTGGCAACCACCCCACAACATAATGGGGTGGGTTACTATTGGTAAACTAGCCTTGGTGGTTAGTCTGCTGTCGGCAGCAATGGACCTGCGTCGCCTGTTGGCGGCAACAACCCATCTGTTGCGCTGGGCAAGATCGGTGTCGTGGCCGGTGGCAGAAGGCCATCGCCCCCATCCAAAACTGAGCTGGAGGAAGATTGCTGTGCCGAAATCACCGTCAATGTGATCGAAGTCACAATAAATGCAGTGGCCAAGAACCATGTGATTTTGCCCAAAGCCGTGGCAGCTGCACGTGACGACATCACGCCGCCACCGCCGCCGCCGCCGCCCATACCCAAGCCGCCACCTTCAGAACGCTGCAGCAAAACAACGCCAATAAGGCCTGCGGCCAAAAGCAAATGAACGATCAGAATGACATTTTCCATAGGGGCGTTGGCCTTTTGCAAAACACTTTGAAGCTATGTAGGGGCTAGGTCCAAGGCTCGCAAGCGCGATTTAGCATGATTTAGTGGTTTCGCCTTGGGCCACGTGTCGATATACGGACGCGGGTTTGATCAGGCAGGGGACTGAGACATGGCGAATGTAGTTGTTGTAGGCGCACAGTGGGGCGATGAGGGCAAAGGCAAGATTGTAGACTGGCTGTCCGAGCGCGCAGATGTGATCGCGCGGTTCCAAGGTGGACACAACGCGGGCCACACTTTGGTTATCGACGGGGCCGTCTACAAACTGTCGCTGCTGCCGTCTGGCATATTGCGCGATGGCAAATTGGGCGTCATCGGCAACGGTGTTGTGTTGGATCCCTGGGCTTTGGTCAGTGAGATCGAAAAGATCGAAACACAAGGTGTGCCTGTCTCGCCCGAAAACCTGATGATCGCAGAAAACACACCTTTGATCCTACCAGTTCACGGTGAATTAGACCGGGCGCGTGAAAATCAGGTCTCCATCGCCAAGATTGGCACGACTGGGCGCGGCATCGGCCCGGCCTACGAGGACAAAGTTGGACGACGTGCTGTGCGCGTGGCCGATCTTGCCGATCCAGCCACACTCGAAGCCCGGGTGGACCGTTTGCTGCTGCACCACAACGCGCTGCGCCGTGGTCTTGGTCTGGACGAGGTTGATCGTGGCGATCTGATGGAGAAACTGTCTGAAATTGCTCCGAAAATTCTCAAATTTGCCGCTCCGGTTTGGAAGGTTCTGAACGAAAAGCGCAAGGCTGGGAAGCGCATCTTGTTTGAAGGGGCGCAAGGCTCACTTCTGGATGTGGATTTTGGCACATACCCATTTGTGACGTCTTCCACCACGCTATCGGGAATGGCGGCCACAGGCACAGGCGTGGGGCCGGGGGCCATCGACTTTGTTCTGGGGATTGTCAAAGCCTACACAACTCGGGTCGGCGAAGGCCCCTTTGCCTGCGAATTGTTTGATGACGTGGGTGAACATTTGGCCACGGTTGGCCGCGAAAAAGGCACGGTTACGGGACGCAGCCGTCGATGCGGTTGGTTTGATGCGGTTTTGGTGCGTCAGACCTGTGCGCTTTCAGGCGTCAATGGAATCGCTTTGACTAAAATGGATGTGTTGGACGGTTTGCCCGAGCTTAAGATCTGTGTCGCTTATGAATTGGATGGGGAACGGTTAGACTATTTGCCAACTGCCGCAGATCAACAGGCCCGTGTCACCCCGGTCTATGAAACCATCGAAGGCTGGGAAGGCTCTACAGCGGGCGCGCGCAGCTGGGCCGACTTGCCAGCAGCCGCGATCAAATATGTGCGCCGGATCGAAGAGTTGATCCAGTGTCCAGTTGCCCTAGTTTCTACGTCACCCGAACGGGATGACACAATTTTGGTAACGGATCCTTTTGCAGACTGATGGCACTGACATATAAATCCCGCCGCCGCTGGGCGCTTTTACTTCTTTTGATCGGCTTGCCGCTTTATATCGTGGCCTCGGTCACGATTATGAATTGGCTGGGCCGCCCACCGATTTGGGTAGAGTTTGCTGTCTACGTGGCCTTGGGGATTTTGTGGGCTTTGCCGTTCAAAGCGATTTTTAAAGGTGTGGGGCAGGCAGATCCTGACGCACCGCAAGATCCACAGTAAATGAGACCGCCCAAGTATGGGGCGGCCTCAATCAGTTTAAAATTCATTTGGTCTTAATGTGCCGGTTTATTCTCCGGCAAAACGGGCTTCGTTGGGGCGAAACCGCGTATCTTCGGCAACGGTAAATGTGCCTTTTTTGATTTTGACGATCTTGCCTTCGCGCAACAGTTGCCCGAACGACCGCAGGCTATCCTCGCGAGAATGGCTGGAGGTATCAGACATGTCGCTGACTTTGCGCATCAATTCAGGACGCGTAAAGTTAGGCTCGCCTTTGATATAGGCCGCATAGGCTGCGGCGGCTTCCAGCAAATCAGGCAGTTCGCGTGCGCCTTTTGCTTCGGCAAATTCCTGAAAGCTGTTGATTTCTTCGGAATTGACCTTTGGGGCGCTTTTAGCGACACGGCGCGGACGTACGTTGGTAGGGCGCGGCGCAGGTTTTGCGGCCTCGGCTTTACCTTCTGGAATGTCTACGCGTTGCGCGGCGACCAAAGTCAGTGGTGGTACCTTGGCGACAGGGCGTTCCGAACGTTTTGTTGGCTTTTCTGCACGTCGTGGGCGCACAACTTGGGCCAAATCATCGCGGTAGCTGTCAGTTTGATCGCCCACTTCTACCAATTCGCCTTGGGAATCACGCTCCGCACGGGTCGCTGCGACCGCTGCCTTGAGATGTGCGATCGCATTGCGCCGGCGGCCAGTCTCTGGCGCGTCAAATTCGCTTTGCGTCTTGGACATCAACCGGTCAACGGTATCGTCTTCGTCGTTCACGGCGGTATCCAGCAATGGCTGTGGTTCTGCGTCAATCTCTGGCGACATGGTAATGTCGTCTGAGCCAGCCTCAGTCTCGATTTGCTCGTCAAGCAAGGCAGCAACGCCGGCCAGTGCCATATCGTTGTCATCAAGGATCTGCGGTGTTTCGGTCTCTTCAGCTGTGTTGGCATCCTCGTCCAATACCGGAGCGTCTGATAATTTTGCAGAAACCGCGTCCTCTTGAACTTCTTGTTGCACGGCGGCCAGTTCAGCCATCAGTTCGGCTTCGTCTTCGTCGGAGAGGGATGTCTCGCCCAAAGCCGAGGCCACTTGATCCGCGATCTCATCCTCATTGACCACATCTTCGATCAATTCCTCAGGCGGAAATTCGAACTCTTCTGAGGTGTCCACTTCTTCCAGATCACCAGCTGCCAGAGCCGCTTCGAAGTCCTTGCGTTTGACCTTGATCACCCGCGCGATTGGCGAAGTGGCATCAGCCGACAGAGGTTCTGCATCGGCAGGGTCCGCATCATCGAGAGCTGCGATATTGCCCAAGATGTCGTCATCTTCGAGAGGTTGCTCGATCTCTGCAACCTCTGTCTTGGTCAGCGCATCGTCGCCCTCAAAGGCTGCTGCAAAGTCAGGATCGATTGCGCCGTCTTCATCCAGAATTTCAGCCGCTGCCACGTCAACTGGCAGATCGATTTCTGCAGTATTTTCGTCGTCCGCAATGGCTGCTAGGACCGAAGACATATCGTCTTCAACAGGCGCGGTAAAATTGATTGCTTCCGCGATGGCGTCTTCGTCTTCCGAAGAAGGGTCCTGATCTTGCAGGCTTTCGGCGAATAGGCTCGCATCTGCCTCATCGATCAAAAGTGAGTCGACCGAGACATCATCATTTGCGTGCTGATCTTCGGTGTAACTGGCCTCTTCGCTGCCTTGGGAAATTGGGGCTACAACGGCGCGAATGCGCTGCAGTTTTGCGCTGACCGAGCCAGACTCTGGTGACGCTTCTTCTGGAGTGTCAGCTTGCTCGTCCAAGTGTTGAATGTTGTCAGTGTCGATGCCATCGATGGAACTGTCGTCATCTTGGTGGTCTGACGTTTCGTCATAAGCCTGTGATTGAGGCTCATTAGAAAGTGCGGCGGGTGGGAACGCCAGGCCGGCTGCAATTGCAGCACTTGATGCTGCCGTGGTGGCATTCAATCGCATTTGCATGGCAGCGGCGGTTGCCGCGTCTTCCAATTCGGCGTCGTCAGCAGTGGTGGCCGTAGCTGTTTGTGCCAATGGCAAAACCTGCGCAGGGATTTCCGGTGCTTCTTGATCCGCGGATGCCGCAGCAAGATCGGCGGTCTCTGGCGCGGGTTCCACGACAGGTGCAGGCTGGTCAGCCGCCACTGATGCGTCGTCCTTAGATTGGAGATCAGCAACAATTGCCGGGGCTTGGGTGCGCAACATAACATCGTTGCCGTCAACGGTTGCTTCTACACGGCGCGCAACCTCGCGTTCCGCAATGCGCGCCAACATAGCGGCATCAGGGGTCGGTGGTTCTGCACCGAAATACCTGTCATCGGACGCCAGATCGCGAAAATACTCTGCGATGGCCTTCATCGTGGTGAATGAATCCTCAAACCCTTCGAGGGTACATGAAAATGTCCCATACGATACGGTGAGGATTTTGTTACCTTCTACCATTGCTCTGCTCGCTTTCTCCCGTTTCCAGCAACACTTAATTTACCAACTATTGCGTCCATATTAGGCACAAAAGGCGGTTTATTCCGGTATTATTTCATGGCCCAATTGTGGACTGTTTCTATTTCCGGCAATAGTGCGGCTATGCAGACAGAGATTGTTCATAAATTGGATCCTATCGCCTTAGTTGGCGCAGGCCAGCTTACGCAATCAACCTTTAAGGTTGCCCTAACGCTCACAAATGGAACTATTGCAGCAGATGGAGGGGCGGCCAGCGCCTTGGGGTTTGGCATTACTCCTGATCTAACTATAGGCGATATGGATAGTTTGGATCAAGCCGAGCGGTCGAAACTGGATCCAGATGCCGTCATCCACCTGACCGAACAAAACAGCACAGATTTTGAGAAGGTGCTGCAACGGGTCACGGCCCCTTTGTTCGTGGCCGTCGGTTTTTTGGGAAACCGCATCGATCATTCCTTAGCCTGCTTTAATGCTTTGGTTCGCTATGCCCATCGTCCAGTGATCCTGCTGGGTGAGACCGATCTGGCCTTTGTGGTGCCGCCGGTCATAACTTTTGAACCGCCCGTGCATTCACGGTTGTCGTTGTTTCCAATGGACAGTGTGTCGGGGCGGTCCAAGGGATTGGAATGGCCTATAGACGGGCTTGAGTTCGCACCGGGTGCCATGATCGGCACGTCGAACAGGAGTGTCGGGCCTGTTCAATTGCAGATGGATGCCCCGGCCATGCTGGCGATTATGCCAGCCTGCCAGATCAGATCAGTGATTACGCCCTTTACGGCTGCACCGCGTTGGTCTGACGCTCGCGCAGGATAACGTAAAGACCAGCGGCCATTGTGATCGCAATACCAACGGCGGCAAGGCCATTTGGCAAGTCTTGAAACACAAGCCAGCCAATAATCGTGGCAAAAGGGATCTCAAGATATTGCATAGGGGCCAAGGTTGTGGATGGCGCAAACCGCAAAGACCAAGTCATGAACAAATGGGCAATTGTTCCCAGAACGCCAACAGCAATCAGCAATGTCCAACTGGCCATATCAGGCGCGCGCCAAGACGCCCCTGCGATCCCGCTACTGTGCCCCCACAAGAGCAAAGGCACCAATATGGCCAAAGCCATGAACCCGTTGAGCCCCTGCAACGCTATTGGGTCGACCTCCTTGGCGATGCTGCGGGTTACTACCATGAACAGGGCAAAGACCACGGCGACCACCAAAGGCAACATCGCAAAAGCACCGACTTCAGCAAAGCTAGGTTGGATGACAAAAAGCGTGCCGATAAATCCGACCCCACAGGCAGCGAGACGTCTGATGCCGACGTCTTCGTTCAGGAACACTTTGCCCATCAGCAGCAGGATAAATGGCATGACAAAGGCAATTGCGATGGCTTCGGCCAGTGGCAAGTAGATGAGGGCAGTGAACATTGCACCAATTCCAACCACATGCAGCACGACGCGCACCCAAGCCAGTCGGTGCACCCTAGGGGCCAAGCGCAGGCTGCGGCCTGTGATCCAGCAGATGGGCACCAACACGATTCCCTGAACCGCAAACCGAACCAGCAAGATCTGCGCCACAGATATACTTGTGCCAAGGATTTTAGCCATCGCATCACCCAAAGGGGCCATCAAGCAAAAGCCCAACATCAAAGCGATACCAAGCAACGGGCGGTCAGTTTGTGACATGGTATTGGCTACCGCGCTGCTCGCAGATTTAAAAGCCTATAGTCGGCAAGTGTGCTTTGCCTTGGCGGTTCAGGTTGCGGATTGTGCGAGACGTTCGCGATGAAACACGTAAATGCCTGACCCTACTATGATCGCAATACCAATCCAGGTCAGCCCGTCAGGGAAATCGCCAAAGATCCACATGCCTAACAAGGTGGCGGAAATAATCTCGATATATTGCAGCGGGGCAATGGTTGAGGCGGGCGCAAAGGCCAGCGCGAAGGACAGCATGATATGGGTGAATGTGGCCATAACCCCGACGCCCACGAGCCAGATCAATTGGTTTGATGTGGGCAGGACAGGGTCCAAAAGAGCCGAGCCGGTGCCATCCATCAGGGCCAAGCTGGGAAAAACGATGATCATAGCGGCCACGGCGGTATAGCCTTGCAGGGCGATTGGGTTCATCTTTTGGGCCATGCTTCTGGTCAGCAACATATAAAATGCAAACAATAGGGCCGTGACCAAGGGCAAAGCCGCGACCAATCCAAGTTCGGCAAAGCTGGGTTTGATGACCAGCAAAGCGCCGCCAAAGCCCACGAGACAGGCAATAATACGGCGCAGGCCGACAGCCTCCTTCAGAATCAATCCACCGAGCAGGGTCAGGATGAAAGGCTCGACAAAGAAGATCGAAATGGCATCGGCAATCGGCATAGAGCGCAACGCGTAAAAAAAGCAGCTGGTGGCGACCACGATCAAAACGGCACGCAGCAGGTGCAAGCCAGCTTCGTGAAACGTGGGCCAGTGTGCGTGGCCTAAAACTATGGCCACTGGGATCAAAAGGGCGGCTTGGATTGAAAACCGGAAGGCGGCGATCTGGCCTACGGGGATATCACTGGCCACCAGTTTGGCCATAGCATCCATGCCTGGCGCAAACACCGCAAAGCCGATCATCAGAAAAATACCAAGAAGGGGACGATCAGCGCGCATCAGCAGTTGGGCACGTTCACAGCCAGCCCGCCCAGAGATGTTTCCTTGTATTTTGCCGACATGTCCTCACCGGTTTGGCGCATTGTCTCGATACAGGCATCTAGCGGCACCAGATGCGTGCCATCACCGCGCAGCGCCAAAGACGCCGCAGAGACCGCTTTGATACAGCCCAAGCCATTGCGTTCGATACAAGGGACCTGCACCAACCCTTTGACCGGGTCGCAGGTCATGCCCAGATGATGTTCCAACGCGATTTCGGCGGCATTTTCAATTTGCTCAGGCGTGCCACCCATTACGGCCGCAAGTCCTGAGGCGGCCATTGCACTAGCGCTGCCGACTTCTGCCTGACACCCGCATTCGGCACCGCTGATCGAGGCGTTGTGTTTGACCAGTCCACCGATAGCGGCGGCAGTCAGCAAAAATTCAGGCACGCGCGAGGCCGCGGCGCCGGGCACGTGGTCCAGCCAATAGCGGATGGTGGCTGGCACAACCCCAGCGGCCCCGTTGGTGGGCGCTGTGACGACTTGGCCTCCGGCTGCGTTTTCCTCGTTCACGGCCATAGCATAAAGCGACATCCAGTCGTTAATTGTATGGGGGGCGGTCAGGTTCATGCCGCGTTCGGCCATCAGCGCCTCGTGAATGCCCTTGGCGCGCCGTTTCACCCCCAAACCACCAGGAAGGATACCGTCACGGGCCATGCCACGGTCAATGCAGGCGTTCATCACGTCCCAGATCCGCATCAGACCTTTGTCCAAAGCATCAGGACCAATGCGCGACAACTCGTTCTTGCGTTTGAGGGCTGCGATACTGAGGCCGGTGGTGCGACACATCTCCAACATTTCTGCGGCGGATTTGAACGGGTGTGGCACTGCTGGACCATCGTCACTGTCTTTGCCTGCAGCCAACTCTGCCTCGGTCAAGACAAAGCCACCGCCTACCGAATAATAGGTCTCTGACAGGATAATATCGCCTTGGGCATCTGTCGCATGCAGTTTCAGCCCATTGGCATGGCCGGGCAGGTTGGGGCCGTAGTCAAAAGTTAGATCGGCCTTAGGATCAAACGCCAACACTGGCAGATCCTGAGGGGCGACGACTTTGTTGGCTTGAATGTCTTGGTAAGCGGCTTCGGCGCGCTGGGCGTCGTAGGTGTCGGGCAAGAATCCGGCAAGGCCCAGCACAACCGCACGATCGCTGGCATGACCTACACCAGTGAAGGCCAATGACCCGTGCAGCGACGCCTTGAGCCCATGCACAGCAAAAGGTGCCGCGCGCAATGTCTCTAGGAACTGGCCGGCGGCAACCATAGGCCCCATAGTGTGAGAGGACGACGGTCCGATCCCAACCTTGAACATCTCAAAAACCGATAAAAACATGCTCATGCGCCTCTAGTGATTGCTTTGCTTTATGGCACGGACGCTCTGGGCGTACCGCTAAAAACGACATGTGGCGTGTGTTGACGGCCTGTTGAAGGGATTTTTAACAAAGAAGAAGCTGGGTGGGTCGCATCGCCAGCGGCCTTGGCCTATAAGGCGGCATTCGTTTGAGGAGTCGCTGCTATGCCATCTGATCTGTCGCCCATCGACAAAGCCAAATTCGTCGCGGCAAAACGTGCAACGGATTATGTCGAAAACGGCATGAAAGTTGGGCTTGGTACCGGATCGACAGCGGCGTGGTTGGTCAAATGCCTTGGCGAGATGGTGCGCGAAGAGGGCCTCAAAATTACTGGCGTGCCCACATCATCGCGCACAGCGGCTTTGGCCCGCGAGGTCGGGATCGAGATTACGTCGCTGGATGAGGCCCGTTGGTTGGATCTGACCATTGACGGGGCGGATGAATATGATGCCAATTTGAACCTGATCAAAGGCGGCGGTGGTGCGTTGTTGCAAGAAAAGATCGTGGCCACGTCAAGTGATCGCATGGTGGTGATCGCAGACATTGGCAAGCAGGTCGAAACCCTCGGTGCCTTTCCGTTGCCTGTGGAAGTGATCCCCTTTGGCTGGCAAACCACCAAAGCCCTGATCGAAGAGACATTGGTCGGAATGGATGTCATGGGCCGTACGACCACTTTGCGCCTGAATGGTGACACGCCCTTTATGACCGATGAAGGCAATTACATCCTTGATATGCACCTTAACCGCATCGCCAATTCGCGCCAACTCAGTCTTGTGATCAACCAAATTCCAGGCATCGTTGAAAATGGACTATTCATTGATATCTGTGACGCAGTGGTGATCGGCTACGGCGATGGCCGCGTAGAAGTGCGCGACATCAACGAAGGCACGGTTGAAACAGATAAAATTGACTTTCTGGACAACGACAATTTGTTCAGCGACCTAAGCGACTAAGGAAGACTGCTATGGCCTATGATTTTGACCTCTTTGTCATCGGGGGTGGCTCGGGCGGTGTTCGTGCCGCGCGGGTTGCGGCTGCCGAAGGTGTGACAGTTGGCCTTGCCGAGGAATACCGGATGGGCGGGACCTGCGTCATTCGTGGATGTGTTCCAAAAAAGCTGATGGTGTTTGCCTCGGAATACTCTGAAATGTTCGAAGATGCCCGCGCTTACGGTTGGGAGCTGGAAAACGGCAGCTTTAACTGGAAAACGTTTAGCGGCCACATGAACTCGGAACTGGATCGCCTCGAAGGGATCTACCAAAACCTGCTGAAAAATTCTGGCGTGACCACCTATGATGCCCGCGCCGTTCTAAAAGACGCCCACACGATTGAATTGTCCTCGGGCGAGACTGTCACAGCAAAAACCATTTTGCTGGCCATGGGCGGGCGTCCCGTTGTGCCTGATATGGCCGGTGCCGAGCACGGTTTGACGTCGAACGATATTTTCAACCTGACAGAACTGCCTAAGACGATGCTGATTGTCGGCGGTGGTTATATCGCTTCTGAATTTGCCTGTATTTTAAACGGTTTGGGCGTTGATGTGACGCAATACTACCGCGGTGCTCAAATCTTGCGCGGCTTTGATGACGAGGCACGTGGTATGGTCGCAGACCAGATGTGTGAGCGTGGCGTGAAACTGCATACTGGCTGTAACATCATCGAGATGGAAAAGCGTGACGCAGGCATCTGGGTCAAAGCCACCAATGGTGATGAACAGGTCTTTGATCACGTGATGTTCGCCACGGGTCGCTCACCCAATACTGACAATATGGGTTTGGCCGAGGTTGGTGTTGAATTGGGACGTCGCGGAGAGGTTGTTGTAGATGACTACTCGCATACCAATGTAAAAAACATCTATGCCGTGGGTGATGTGACGAACCGCGTGCAACTGACCCCTGTTGCCATCCGCGAAGGTATGGCGTTTGTAGAGACCGCGATCAAAGACAATCCAACAAAGGTTGACCACGAATTGATCCCTTCAGCGATCTTCACTCAACCCGAAATGGGGACAGTCGGCCTGTCGGAAGAAGAGGCCCGCGACCAAGAACCGGTCGAGATCTACGCCACATCCTTCAAACCCATGCAGCAGGCCTTTGCGGGCCGCACAGATCGGGTGTTGATGAAGTTGGTTGTTTCACAGGCAACGCGGGTTGTTTTGGGCTGTCATATTGTCGCCCCCCACGCGGGTGAAATGATCCAACTGGCAGGGATCGCTGTCAAAATGGGGGCAACAAAAGAACAGTTTGACCAGACTTGCGCAGTGCACCCAACTATGTCCGAAGAACTGGTGACGATGAAATCACCGGTTCGTGTGACCGACTAGAGCATGGCCACACCTTGAAAAACTGACAAACACACTCAACTACTATACCAAGATAATGGACGATTTCAGACCACTTCAGGAGACTATCAAGCATATGGCTGGAAATAACGGCGGCCCATGGGGCGGCGGCGGCGGAAATGGCGACGATGATGATCGTGGCAACCGAGGAAATAACGGTGGACGCGGTGGACGCGGGCAGGGGCCCGACGGCATCCCCGACATCGATGAGATTGTAAAAAAGGGCCAGGATCAACTGCGCGTCCTCATGGGCGGTCGCGGTGGTGATGGCCGTGGCGGCATGGGCGGTGGCGGTGGCCAAGGCCCGATGCTGACCCGTGGAACAATCGGTCTTGCGGCTGTTGGCGCTTTGCTCGTATGGGCTTGGGCCAGTTTTTATACGGTCAAACCCGAAGAACAATCGGTCGAGCTGACTTTGGGCCAATGTATTGACCCCTGTGTCGGCAATCCGGGCCTGAACTTTGCGCCATGGCCCGTGGTCACAGCAGAAGTGATCCCAGTGACCCGCGAACAAACCATCGACGTGGGCGTTGGTCGGGCAGGGTCCGATGCGGGTCTGATGTTGACGGGGGATGAAAACATCGTGGACATCGATTTCCAAGTTGTTTGGAACATCATCGATCCCTCACAATATCTGTTTAACCTTGCCGCACCGCCACAAACCATTGAGGCCGTATCGGAATCTGCGATGCGCGAGATTATCGCACAGTCCGAATTAGCGCCGATCCTCAACAGGGACCGGGGTGCAATTGCGGACCGGCTCAAGGATCTGATCCAATCCACGTTGGACAGCTATAACTCTGGCGTGAACGTTGTGCGTGTCAACTTTGACAAAGCCGACCCGCCACAATCCGTGATCGACGCATTCCGCGACGTTCAAGCGGCCGAACAGGAACGCGACCGTTTGCAAAACGAAGCGGACGCTTACGCGAACCGTGTTCTGGCGCAGGCTCGCGGTGAAGCTGCACAACTGTTGGAACAATCTGAAGGCTACCGTGCCCGCGTGGTGAACGAAGCCGAAGGTGAGGCCAGCCGCTTTACGGCTGTTCTGGGGGAATACCAGAAGGCGCCCGAAGTGACCCGAAAACGTCTCTATCTTGAAACGATGGAAGAGGTCTTGGGCCGCGTCGACAAGATCATTCTGGACGAGAGCGTTGGCGGTGCCGGCGGCCAAGGTGTTGTGCCTTACCTGTCTTTGAACGAACTTCGTAGATCCAACACGGGGGCAAACTAATGAACCGCTCTACTCTTATATTGCCCATCATTGTGATCGTGATTGCGGGTTTGCTTTCGTCGATCTTTATCGTTGATGAACGTCAAAAGGCGCTTGTTTTGCAGTTTGGTCGGGTTGTCTCGGTCAAAGAAGATCCGGGTTTGGCATTTAAAATCCCGCTGATCCAAGAGGTCGTCACATATGATGACCGTATCCTCAGCCGCGATGTGGACCCGTTGGAGGTCACACCGCTGGATGATCGTCGTTTGGTTGTCGATGCGTTTGCACGTTACCGGATCACTGATGTAGAACTCTTCCGCCAAGCGGTGGGTACGGGTGGCGAAGCCGCTGCGGCCCGTCGTCTGGACGGTATCTTGCGGTCTGAATTGCGCGAAGTTTTGGGCTCGGTGTCGTCCAACGATATCTTGTCCACAGACCGTGCTGCCCTGATGCTGCGCATCCGCAACGGTGCGATTTCCGAGGCGCGTGCCTTGGGCATCGAAGTCATTGACGTGCGTTTGAAGCGCACCGACTTGCCACGTGAAAACCTTGAAGCCACCTTCGCGCGGATGCGCGCAGAACGTGAACGGGAAGCAACGGATGAACGGGCCCGTGGTCGTGAGGCCGCGCAACGGATCACCGCCCTTGCGGATAGAACCGTGGTGGAATTGACCTCAGACGCCCAGCGTCAGGCCGAAATCGCCCGTGGTGAAGCGGATGCAGAACGTAACGCGATCTTCGCCGGTGCCTTTGGCAGTGATCCAGAATTCTTTGAATTCTATCGCTCGCTGACGGCCTACCAACGTGCGCTGCAGGGCAACAACTCGACCATGATTTTGTCACCAGACTCCGAGTTCTTTGACTACTTGAAATCGGACACGCCACAGTAATGGGGATCGTCCTGCTGGCAATTGGGCTGGTATTGGTATTGGAGGGGCTGGTGTTCGCACTGGCCCCTTCCCGTTTGGAAGACTTGCTGGAAACCTTCCGAAAAATTCCAGTTGAGACACGTCGGTACATGGGGCTGGGCGCCGTTGGACTTGGTGTTGTGCTGATTTGGGCCGCAAAATCCTTGGGTTTTTGAAACATATCGTTAAAATTCTTCACACCTTCGTAACGGGCAAGTGTTAATGCGTTAGGGGACTTGGCGTTGCATCCCTGCCATCCTACCTTTCTATTAGGTTCAGGCGGCACGGTCCGCATAGACATGAAAAAGGAGAGCTCGGTGAAACCTCAGGCAATCACTTTACCCCAGAAATCACTAACCGCACCTGCGGCATTGCGCGGTTTGACCGTGCTTGTATTGGGTGTGGCCCTATTTTTGGCTCAGGCCATGATGGCCGCAGCCCGTGGTGCCCCAGAAAGTTTTGCTGATCTGGCAGAACAGATCAGCCCATCCGTGGTCAATATCACGACCTCAACAGTTGTGGCTGGACGTACCGGACCACAGGGCGTGGTCCCCGAAGGCAGCCCCTTTGAAGACTTCTTTAACAACTTGCCCAATGGTGGAGACGGTGCTCCGCGCCGTTCATCTGCATTGGGCTCGGGTTTTGTGATCTCGGAGGACGGCTATATCGTTACCAATAATCACGTCATCGAAGGCGCTGATGAAATCATGATCGAATTCTTCGAAGGCTTTGAATTGCCTGCAGAAGTGATCGGCACTGATAAAAACACCGACATCGCCCTTCTTAAGGTCGAAAGCGATGCCCCACTAAAGTTCGTACCATTTGGCGATAGCGACATTGTACGCGTCGGTGAATGGGTCATGGCAATGGGTAACCCATTGGGCCAAGGTTTTTCCGTGTCCGCTGGCATCGTTTCTGCCCGTAATCGGGCCCTTAGCGGCACCTACGATGACTACATTCAAACCGATGCCGCCATCAACCGTGGCAACTCGGGTGGTCCGTTGTTCAACATGAATGGCGAAGTAATCGGTGTAAATACTGCTATTTTGTCGCCAAATGGTGGGTCCATCGGGATCGGCTTTGCCATGGCATCTGGCGTTGTCACGCGGGTTGTTGACCAATTGCAAGAGTTTGGTGAAACGCGTCGCGGCTGGTTGGGTGTACGCATCCAAGACGTCACCGAGGATGTTGCAGAAGCCATCGGTCTTGAAAAAGCATCCGGCGCGTTGATCACAGATGTCCCGGATGGCCCTGCAAAAGAAGCAGGTCTGCTGGCAGGCGACGTGATCATGTCCTTTGACGGTGTTGAAGTTGGCGATACGCGTGGTTTGGTCAAAAAAGTAGGCAACACAGAAGTCGGTAAAGCCGTGCGCGTCTTGGTGCACCGCGACGGCAAAACGCAAACTTTGTTGGTGACTTTGGGTCGTCGTGAGACCGCCGAAGGCGCAGTGCCTGCCGTGGCCACCCCTGCCGAACCAGAAGCGCCCGCCGAAAAAGAGGTGCTTGGCATGACTGTCAGTCCGCTGACGGACGAGTTGCGTGAGCAGCTTGAACTGCCAGAAACGGCGCAAGGTTTGGTCGTAAAGGCTGTGGACGAGGCCAGTGCCGCCTTTGAAAAAGGTCTGCGTGCAGGCGATGTGATTACCGAGGCTGGTCAACAAAAAGTGGCTGAGATTGCGGATCTTGAGGCCCGCATCCAAAGCGCCAAAGACTCTGGCCGTAAATCGCTTTTGTTGTTGATCCGGCGCGCTGGCGAGCCACGCTTTGTGGCGGTAGCTCTGCAATAACCATCGGATAACCGACGAATTAGGGGCGCATCCTTTGATGCGCCCTTTTTAGTTTGCAGGCGCTGGCTGGGTTTCTATCAACGCGCCCAGATCAATCTGTTCATCCCGTGGCAAAGCCACAAGGCCCAGTTTGCGCGCCGCAGCAAGGGATAACACTGAACTGTCTAAGCCTTGCGGGGATTGATATTTGCGCACGGCCCGCAGGGTGCGGGCATCCATACGTTGTGAAATAGGCCCTTTGTAAAACCCGCGCGCCGCGAGGGCACGTTGCACAGATCCCACAAATTCCGGCGTTACCTGCGCAGGGCAAAGCACCTCAAACCAAATCTCACGGCCCGGAACGATCACTGTTGGGCGGACTTCGTTGCGGTAGATCGGCGGTTGGCGCACGGTGCCATCCAATTCGATCTGTGCCGGTTGTACCAAGACCAGCTTTTCGCGATCTTCTATAACCGATTGTGTGGCGTCGCGCCCCCAGCAGGCCGCTGGATCCGCGCCGGGTGGCGGGCTGGCCAAGGCCCGTGTGACTTGCGGGCTGGGCGCAACATCTGCGCCTGTGCCTGCGACACAGCCTGACAGAATGCTGGCGAAAACTACGCCAGTTAAGAGCTTTTTGGTTGGCATCACTGCGTTCTTTGCCTCTAGGGTCTATTGCCCTTTGTCCCCCGATTAACGCAAATGAGGCTGTTTGACCAGTGAATTGGGGCTTTTGCCTTTGTTTTGGGCCAGTTACGGCTGATCCGCGGCCCGTGCGGGTTCCGTGCGCAACAGATCATCCAGCATATACGACACGTCCTCGATGTGCTCAGCGACGATATGGGTCACACCAGCCTCGCGTTGCATGCGCCCCGCAACCCGCAGCAACCTGCCAGCGATCACGGCACGTCTGTACTGTTCATAAATCTTGCGCCAAACAACAACGTTACATGTGCCGGTCTCGTCTTCGAGGGTCAAAAAGATCACGCCTTTGGCTGTTCCAGGCCGCTGTCGCACCAGCACCAGCCCAGCCACAACGACCTTTGCCCCCACAGGCGGATCAGCCAGCATATTTGCGGGAATAGCAGCAGGCGGTTTGGGCCAATTATTAGGGGCGTTGGTGACTTCCATGACAAGAACAAAAATAGAACAAATTATCGATAACGCAAGATGCTGGCAGAATCTAAAAGGCTGATTTAATGCTTTTGACCAACAGATGCACTCAGGAGATCAAGCAATGGCAAAAATTACATATATTGAGCATGGCGGTACCGAACATGTGGTGGACGTTGACACGGGCTTGACTGTCATGGAAGGCGCGCGCGACAACAATATCCCTGGCATCGAAGCCGACTGTGGCGGTGCCTGCGCCTGTTCCACCTGTCATGTTTATGTGCACCCTGAGTGGGTCGAAAAACTGACGCCGATGGACCCGATGGAAGAGGACATGCTTGATTTCGCCTACGAGCCTAAGCCCGGGCAATCGCGCTTGACCTGCCAGTTAAAAGTCACCGACGCGTTGGACGGCCTCATTGTTCAAATGCCTGAAAAGCAGATCTAGACCATGACCCTGTCAGCCGCGTTTATGATGGTCTGCGCTTTGGCGTTATCTGCCACAACACTGACGGCCCAGACCATCATACGCGCTGAATATACCGAGCCGACAACGCGCTATGCCCATGGCGTGTTAGGTGATGCCATTGAATATGGGGCGCTGCGATTGCACATGTCCAGCGGCCCTAACGTTTTGATCCGATTGCCGCAATCGCGCGTCTTTGAGGATCTGGCACCGCGTGTCCAGGATCTTGATGGCGACGGGGCGGCCGAAGTCATCGTCATCGAAAGCGATCAGGAGCTTGGTGGATCTTTGGCGATCTATGGCCCTGGTGGTAAAATCGCCAGCACTCCGTTTATTGGACGCCGCAATCGTTGGTTGGCACCTGTTGGTGCAGCCGATTTTGATGGCGACGGCGCGACTGAACTTGCTTATATCGACCGGCCCCACCTTGCCAAAACCCTGCGCATTTGGCGCTATCAGGGCGGTGAATTGCGCCATGTCGTCGATCAGCCCGGCCTGACAAACCACCGGATCGGCGAAGACTTCATCACCAGCGGTCTGCGCACCTGCAGCACAGGATCAACGATGGTTATGGTTGATGCAGGATGGCAGCGCATTATCGAGGTGGGTTTCGGCCCGCAGGGGATCACTCAAACAGATCGTGGGGCTTTCAACGGCGTGGCCTCTGTAAGGCAAGCACAGGCCTGCTGAACAGCGCCCAGATTAAAGCGCGCGCCATCCAATATCCGACCGATAGAACCCATCCGGCCAGTCGATGTCTGTGCACAGTGCATAGGCGCGATCCCGTGCCGTTTGCAGGTCTGGACCACGGGCTGTGACGTTCAAAACCCGCCCGCCTGTGGCCGTGATTGCACCAGACACTTCTGTTGTGCCTGCGTGAAATACCATTTGGCTGCTAGAGGCTGTGATGTTGTCTAGTCCTTTGATCACACTGCCTTTTTCATAGCTGCCCGGATAACCATCAGCGGCCATAACCACAGTAATCGCATGATCGTCTGCCCAATGGATTCTCATATTCGCAAGACGTTCCTCGGCGCAGGCTTGCAACGCATCCAACGCCTGCGCGCCCAAACGCATCATCAAAACCTGACATTCGGGATCGCCAAAGCGGACGTTGTATTCTACCAGTCGCGGCTGTCCGTCTTTGATCATCAAGCCCACATAGAGCACCCCTTGATAGGGGGTGCCGCGGCGGGCCATCTCGGCCACTGTCGGCTTGACGATTTGCTCTATGGCTTTGGTTGCAATGTCATCGTTCAAAACCGGGGCAGGGGAATAGGCGCCCATGCCACCTGTGTTTGGTCCTGTGTCGCCGTCGCCCACACGCTTGTGATCCTGGGCGGTGCCAATTGGCAAAATGTCGGTGCCGTCACATAAAACGAAGAACGATGCTTCTTCGCCTTCCATAAACTCTTCAATCACAACTTCAGCGCCCGCCACGCCAAACTCGCCGGAAAACATATCATCCACGGCGGCGTCCGCTTCGGCTAGTGTCATGGCGACGATCACGCCTTTGCCAGCGGCCAATCCATCAGCTTTGACAACGATCGGAGCGCCTTGTTCGGCGATATAGGCCTTTGCGGCGGCTGCATCTGTGAAATGGCCGTAGTCTGCCGTCGGGGCATTGGCTGCATCACAGACCGATTTTGTAAAGTTTTTTGAGGCCTCTAGCTGGGCTGCGGCTTTGGAGGGGCCGAACACCAAAAATCCAGCGGCGCGCAAATCGTCAGAGACGCCTGCGGCCAAAGGGGCCTCTGGTCCGATGATAATGAAATCGATGGCCTCTTCTTCGGCAAATGCGCAAACCGTGGCGCCATCGTTGATGTCAAACGTCGCGCAATCTGCGATTTCTGCGATCCCCGCATTGCCAGGGGCCACGATCAGGCGGTCACATTTGGGGTTTTGCAACACGGCCCATGCCAACGCATGTTCGCGCCCACCGCTTCCCAAAATAAGAATGTTCATCGGATCGCACCCCTTGCTTGGCCTTTGTTTGTCCTCGTTCTATGGTGCAAGCCAATCGACCACAAGGCAGCACTGCATGGATCTTATTGACGAGCCGTCACCGGGACAAAACACACCGGAATATTCCGTCTCTGAAATCTCGGGGGCGGTGAAGAAGGCCCTTGAGGGCGCCTTTGGGCGGGTACGTGTTCGAGGTGAGATTGGGCGCGTCGTTCAGGCCCGGTCTGGTCACCTTTATTATGATGTCAAAGATGATCGTAACGTCTTGAATTGCACCACTTGGAAGGGGCAAGCCGCCCGCCTCAGTGTCCGTCCTGAGGAAGGGATGGAGGTCATCGTGACCGGCAAGCTGTCGGCGTTTGGCCCGCAGTCGCGCTACAATTTGAACGTGGATGAAATGACAGTGGCAGGCGAAGGCGCGCTGCTGGCTATGTTGGAGAAACGCAAAGCAGCACTCAAGGCTGAAGGGCTGTTTGATCCTGCGCGCAAACGGCCAATTCCGTTTTTACCAAATGTCATTGGGGTGATCACCTCGCCATCTGGGGCTGTTATTCGCGATATTTTGCACCGCTTGCGAGACCGGTTTCCGCGCCACGTGCTGATCTGGCCTGTGGCGGTTCAAGGCAAGGCCTGCGCGCCAGAAGTGGCGCGCGCCATTGCAGGTTTTAACGCCCTTGGTCCGCTTGATCCGATCCCGCGGCCTGATCTTTTGATCGTGGCCCGTGGGGGCGGGGCGATTGAGGACCTTTGGGGCTTTAATGAAGAAGCCGTCGCGCGCGCGGCTGCCGCCAGCCAAATCCCTCTGATTTCTGCGGTGGGCCACGAAACCGATACCACCTTGATCGATTTTGTTTCGGATAAACGCGCGCCGACACCCACGGCAGCGGCCGAAATGGCGGTGCCTGTGCGCATGGAATTGCTGGCATGGGTCGAAGAACAAGACGCACGGCTCAAGCGTTCGGTTCTATCTGCAGTCCGTCAACGTCAACAACGCTTGGGTGATGTATCCCGGGGCCTTGGGACGCCGGCGGCTTTGATCCAAGGGGCGCAACAACGCTTTGATCAATGGGACGGGCGCTTGCCCAAAGCCCTGACCGCTGCAGTTGCGCGCAAGCAACTCCAGCTTACGGAACGCGCCGGTGCGCTAAAACCCAGCCTGTTGGGTCGTCCGATTGCGGCCGACTTGCGCCGGGTTCAAGATCGCGCAGAACGGTTGCGGCCCGCCATGCAGCGGATCAACCAGATGAAGGCCCAACGTTTATCGGATGTTGGACAACGGCTGCGGTTAGAGGTGTTGCAACGGGACACAGCGCAAAAGGCGCGGGATTTGGATGTGATGCTCAAACGTTTGCAAGGTGTGGGTGTGCGCCGTCTGCGTCAGGCGCAGGACCGCTTAGCGGGACTTGAGCGGTTGCGCGAAAGCCTTGGTCCGAACGAAACGCTGGCCCGTGGATATGCAATCGTGCGCGGCGACGGGGCTGTTGTGACCAACGCCAAAGCCGCCAAAGCCGCGCAATCGCTGGAAGTTGAGTTTTCTGATGGCCGTGTGGCCTTGGGCGAGGCGGTCACAACTGCTAAGGCCAAGCGGCGTTCCAGCACACCTAAGCCTGATCAGGGAAGCTTGTTTGATTAGGCCCCTACCTCGGGACCGTAGCACTGCAAGGGGCCGCTTGCTTCGGAGACCTCGTACAGCACTGTTTGATCTGGGTCGTTTTCAAACAGGGCCTTGAGGCCATTTTCTGTTGCATAGAAGCTCCAGCACTGGGGTTCAGGGCTGTCGTGATAGACAAAGCAGATCAAATCCAAATCTACGAACCATTGCCCTTCTTTGCATTCACCGTCCAGATACGACCAGCGCACGCGTCGGTCCGCCCGGTACTGTTCGGCGCCGTAGGGCAATTGACCCTCAGAGGCAAAATAAAGGGTTTTGCCCGAAACATAGGCCTCAAATTCCTCAGGGCTAAGCTGGGTTTCGGCCTGTGCTGCGAAGGTGCTCAAGGCAAGCAAGACTACACTAATAAGCTGTTTCATAGCGCTACCATGGCGGGCTTTATGTGATGAGGCCAGTCAATATTGCGTGCATCAGCAATAAGCAGCTACTGCGCAGCAATTGATAACGTGTCGCGCGTTTCCGGCTGCCATTGCATCGCCAGCGGATCCATGACCTTGCGCCAGAACGGTGGGAACAAAGCGACCACAGCCATCACAGGCAGACTGCGCGGCAACATCGGCGCTTCGTCAGCGCCGGGCAGAGCGAGGCTGGCATAGTTTTTGCTGGGATGGGCGTGGTGATCTGAATGGCGTGGCGCATTCAGCATTAGCGCCGAGGAAAAGAAATGCGGCGCGTTCCAAGAGTGTTCGATCCCGATAGGTTCGACCTTGCCATTGTCCATGATCTGCCGCTTCAGGCCGTAATGCTGGACGTAATCAGACAGCAAAAGCTGCGTCTGGGCGTAGCCTGCCAAAGCCAACAATGCAGCCAGTCCAGCCCAGCCACCGATAACCAGCGAAAAGCCCAACATGACTAAGGCCCCCAGCAAATAATGCGTGTAGGGATGGTGGCTAAATTTTAGGCGTTGGTACCGCATGCGTTGCATTCTGTTCTCGGCGATCAGCCCTTGTTTGAAGGATCCGCGCCATGCCCGCACGGCATATCGGTAAAACGATTCGCCAAAACGGGCCGTTTGCGGGTCGTCGCGGGTGCCTACATGCCGGTGGTGAATGTAGACATGGGCGCTGGTGTGATGGCCAAAAAGCAACGAAATATAGACCCATTTCCCAAGGCTGTGCATGGTGTAATTTGTTTTGTGGATCAGCTCATGCGCGTTAGAATTGGACACTTGCCCGAAAAACAGACCAAAGCAAATCAACGCTAGAAATTGTTCCCAGTTGGCCGCGCCATTCGCCCCAGAAATGGCGCTAACTGCAAGTGGCCAAAGCATAAAGTGACTGAGTGCCAATGCCGCCGACAGCCCATCTGCTGCTGGAAATTCAGCACCATCAGGCGCGTCTTCGCTTGCAAACTGGATCAATTCATCCAGACTTGCGGTGAACAACGTCAGGTACAGACAAGCGGCGATAAGCCAGCCGCCGCCCATCAGTGCACCGCAGGCGAGCAGAGCCACGGGCACAAGGGTTGCGGCTGCAAACACCAAAACCGGGCGGGTCATGTTGGCAGCTCCAAAAATGTGACCTGTAAGATACCCGACCGCGAGCCATCCACAGAGTCCTAGATCATCTAATAGGCGGGACACTACGTTTCGATCTGGTAAACGATCGTCAGAGATCGCAACTAAAATGCCTGTAATCTTTTCAATTCCGATCAGGCGTATTAGGTGGATGATGCAGCAATAAGGGTGTCCCTCGATGGCGTTTTTCAAAAAACTCAAGGAACGTTTGTTCAAGTCCTCTTCTAAAATCGAAGAAGGTCTGGACGCGATCGTTGAGGATGGTGGTGAGCAAGAGGTTGTTCAAGACATAGTTGAAGCACCGCAAGAAGAAGATCCAACGCCCGGTGCTGAAGAAATACCACTTGACCCCATAGCGCAAATCGAACCGTCTCCTGAGCCTGAGCCTGAGCCTGAGCCTGAGCCTGAGCCTGAGCCTGAGCCTGAGCCTGAGCCTGAGCCTGAGCCTGAGCCTGAGCCTGAGCCTGAGCCTGAGCCTGAGCCTGAGCAAGGTGTCGGCCTTGCCGAGACCGCCGACCGGCAGGCGCATCCAACGGATGCGCCGAGAGGGGCTGAGCCTGAGCAAGGTGTCGGCCTTGCCGAGACCGCCGACCGGCAGGCGTATCCAACGGATGCGCCGAGAGGGGCTGAGCCTGCTGAAAAACCGGCGCCCTTGGCGGACACGAGTGCCGACACAGGCGCCGACACGGGCACTAACTCGGGCAACGATACTGGCACTGCTGCTGCCGCCGCAATTGTTGCGACTGCAACAACTTCAGTACCTGAACCCAAAGACGAAAAACCCGCAAAGCCTGGTTTTTTCGGACGCCTCATGGGGCGCAAGGACACTAAGGTTGTCACACGACGGGTGTTGGACGACGACATGCTTGAGCAATTAGAGGAGTTGTTGATCAGCGCCGACATGGGCGTGGATACAGCTTTGCGGGTCACGGCCAACATGGCCGAAGGCAGGTTTGGCACCAAACTGAGCACGCACGAGATCAAGGAACTGATGTCCACCGAAGTGACGCGGATCATGGAAAGCGTTGCAAAACCCATGCCGCTTTATCCGCGCAAACCGCAAGTTGTACTGGTCGTGGGTGTCAACGGCTCGGGCAAAACCACAACCATCGGCAAATTGGCAAGCCAGTTCAAAGCAGCTGGAAAATCAGTTGTGATCGCCGCAGGTGACACATTCCGCGCCGCCGCTGTGGAGCAATTGCAAGTCTGGGGAGATCGCGCCGGTGTTCCGGTTCTCACCGCGCCTGAGGGATCTGATCCCGCAAGTCTCGCGTTTGATGCCATGGTTAAAGCCGAGACCGACGGGGCGGATCTGTTGCTGATCGATACAGCTGGGCGATTGCAAAACCGCGCAGATCTCATGGAAGAGCTGTCCAAAATCGTGCGCGTTATCCGCAAAAAAGATGAAACAGCGCCGCACAACACCTTGCTGGTCTTGGATGCCACAACGGGCCAAAACGCGCTGGGTCAGGTCGAAACCTTCCAAAAGCTTGCAGATGTCAGCGGCCTTGTGATGACCAAACTGGACGGCACGGCCAAAGGCGGTGTTCTGGTGGCCTTGGCGGATAAATTCGGCCTGCCCATTCATGCCATTGGCGTGGGTGAACAAATTGATGATTTGGCCCCCTTTGATCCCGAAGACTTTGCGAAGGCTTTGACAGGGCTCGACTAAGGTTTCTTTAGTCTAAAATACCTAAATCCATACGGATGCTTCATGAGCCAATGGCTGATCAGTCTAGAGGGAACCGCGCAAGGTCACCAAGTCGCCCTTATGCTGGCGCTACTGGCGGCTGTGTTGCACGCAGGCTTTGGCGCATTACAAAAGGGTCGCCATGATCCTTGGCTGACCCGTGGTGCCATCGACATCAGCTATTTTGCAATGGCCCTGCCGTTTGCATTATTCGTGGTGCCTTGGCCCGAGGCGCATATGTGGCCAATCTTTGCAGGCGTTTTCGTCATACACGTCGCCTATAAAGTCTTGCAAAGCTGGGCCTATTCCAAAGGGGCCTACACGGTGGTCTATCCCGTGGTGCGCGGCACGGGGCCGCTCTTTACGGTGATTGGCGCCTATCTGTTGTTTGAGGAAACCTTCACCTTGATACAGTGGGGTGGGGTCGCTGTCTTGCTTATGGGGATCTTTGGACTGGCAGGATATAATTTGCGCCAAACGGTCTTGGATCGTGGCATCCTTATCGCGGCGTTGGGCATCGCCTTTGTGACTGGGCTCTTCGTGGCGCTTTATACGACCTTCGACGCCTATGGGATCCGGGCCACAGCAGATCCGTTCACGTTTCTGGCATGGTTTTTTGTAATTGATGGTGTGTTTATGCCCGTTGTGGCCGCCCGTTTATGGCTGAAAGATCCTAATCGACCGGCTTTGGGCCCTTTGATGACACGCGGTGTGATCGGCGCATTTATGGCCTTTGCCAGCTTTGGCTCGATCATGTTGGCCACGCGCCTTGATAAGGTGGGCGAGGCGGCTATCCTGCGCGAAACATCCACAGTTTTTGCCGCCATTATCGGCTGGTTGTTCCTAAAAGAGCCGGTCGGCCCAAAACGCGCGGGCCTGATGGCATTGATTGCGCTGGGCGCTGTGATAGTGGAACTGGGCGGATAGGACGAGGACACCATGAGCGAACGTAAAATCAATCCAATTCTCAAACAGGTTCTGGAGCTTGGTCCAACTCTGATCTTTTTTGTGATCTACTTGCGGATCAAAGAAGACACCTTTGTTATCGGCGGAACGGAATACAGTGGGTTTATCGTGGCGACCCTCATTTTTGTGCCGATCATTTTGCTTGCCATGGGGGTTATGTGGTTCCTCAGCGGTAAACTCAGCCGGATGCAGATCTTTACCGCATTCATGGTCATTTTCTTTGGTGGATTAACCGCATATTTCAACGATGAGCGGTTCTTTAAGATGAAAACCAGCATCATTTATGGGATTTTTGCGATTATTCTTGGTATTGGCCTGTTGCAGCGCAAATCCTATCTGGAATGGATCATGGCTGAAATGATGCCGATGCACCCCGAAGGCTGGATGATCTTAACAAAGCGCTTGTGCCTTGGGTTTGCAGTGCTCGCGGTGGCGAATGAAATTGTTTGGCGCACGATGTCTACGGATGCTTGGGTCAAGATAGAAACCTTTGCGTTTCCGGTCCTGTTGTTCGTCTTTTTGTGGACCCAGATTATCGGGCTACAAAAATATATGATCGAACCTGAAACTGAAGACTAGGTCGCGCGTTTCGCACGGACGGGACGTGCAGCCATGAGGTCTTCTGCTATGGCAGGGGCCACGGCTACGGCAACCTTTTGTGCCAAATCCTGTGAAATCATCGCCTCCAAGGCCATTTTGAACCGCGGCTTGCGCGATGCTTTGCGGCGCAGGGCCTGCACATCCCATTCCAACACTTCGGCCCCTTCGGGCAAGTAGGTTGTTGCGGTGGCAGGGCGGTTGGTTAGATAGGCAACTTCGCCTACAAAAACCTCGGCGGGCATGCGAAACTGATTGTTCAGTTTATCAATCGTCATGGTTCCCGAGATAACATAAAATAGCCTTTCAACTGGCGCACCTTCGCGGGTCAGAACCTCGGATGTTTGCAGCACGCGGCGGTCCGCAAGGCTAAGAAGCTGTCGAAAATCGCCGGGCTGAAGTTCATCAAACAGGGGATAGATATCGCGATGTTGTTTAGGCAGAAAATACCGCGAGCCACGTGCATAGAGCAAAACCAATCCCACAACGTTGGCTAAAATCATAACGATACTGGTGTAGATCGCCTCCCACAGAGGGGTTTGCGCAATAACAGCGTAATACCAAATGTAAAATCCAGAGCCAAATAGCAGGATAATGCGCATCGCAACTTGATGGATGATCAAATAAGCCAGCGTAAAAATAGCACCGGCAATCAACACTAGATTTTCTGGCGCAAAGAAGGTCTCGAACATTTATCCCCGCAATGTGATCTTCGCGAAACCAAATACCCAAAATAAGATCAAGACAAGAATTTTTTGCCTATTTTTTGAACAGCTGGTTCTGGGCCTGACTGTCTTTGCGAAAATCAGCCCGCAACTCGGCATAAAGGGCGCGTCCTGCGATTACGCCCGGACGCGCGCCTATCAGGTCCAACCAACGGGCCATATTGGGTTTGTCCTCTAGGGTTTGCTGCTGGCCTTCCCAAAGGCTGGCCCACCCCCAAATCGACATGTCCGCGATAGAACAGAAGTCACCTGCCACATATTCCGATTTGGCCAGCTGTCGGTCTAAAACGCCATAAAGACGCGCAGTTTCCGCGCGGTAGCGGTCTTTGGCATAGGGCAGATCGTTGGGAGGATCCAGGGCTGGGGCATATTTCAAAAAGTGATGGGCCTGACCGGCCATAGGCCCCAAGCCGCCCATTTGCCACATCAACCACTGATCCACAGTAATTTGGTCGCGTGCAGTTTGGCCGTAAAACTGACCCGTCTTGCGCGCCAGATATTGCAAAATAGCACCGCTTTCAAAGATCGAAACCGGCGTGCCCTCGGGGCCATCAGGATCGACAATCGCGGGCATCCGGTTGTTCGGTGCTATCGCCAGAAACGCTGGATCAAATTGATCGCCTTTACCGATATTCACCAAATGTGTCGTGTAGGGCAGCGCCATTTCTTCTAGGGCGATGGAAATTTTCCAGCCATTGGGGGTTGGCCAAAAATAAAGGTCAATCGGGTCTTGCATTACGCTGTCCTAATCAATGCGTCAGGCGGGCAGATTTCAGGATTTTAGCGCAAAGGGCAAGAGCATACGTCGCAGGTCAGGGTTGATCAATCGTGACCACCGGGGCGTTGCAGGCTGGCCCAAATGCCGGCGTAAGTAGGGCAAAGGCGTTTCGCGCGGTTTGCAGAGCATCGCCTTATACAAATCGAAAATTCCGTCGCGGGTGTAGCAGGACCAGTGACAGACCGTTGCGGGCGCGGGGCCCAATGGATGGCCGATCTGCATGAGGGCCCGTGACACTTGGGGGTGATCAATCTCTATATCCAGCCAATTGTTTTGAGCATGGCCCAACCCATCGCCAAGCGCTTTGGCCTGCACATCGCGTGGATGCAGCATCCATTCCAACGCGGCATCATAAAGGTCATTTTGGCGGCTGATGATGTTGATCACCTCGGTACTGCGCCCCGCTGGTGTTTTCAGGGCAGTTTGCGCGTGCTGTTGCATAACCGCAGGTGACATAAGAACCATACGGGCCACTGTGTCTGCGGACAGGCCTTCAAGGCTTTCCAGTGCAACGCGTGCGCCCAGCGAATGGGCCAGAATTGCAATGGGCCGGTGGGCAAAGCGTGCGCGCAACAGCCGCAAGGTGGTCCGCAAGGCAATGGCGGCACTTTGGGCTTGGGCGTTGGCCCGCCAAATGGTGCCGCGCGCATTCCAGCCGAAGCCTATGCATAGGTTGCCATTTGTGGCCTCGGCCTCAATACCCAACCCACCGACCCAACTGACATTGGCGCGGGCGAGCCGACTGTTTGGCGTCAAGGAATACAGCGTGGAATGGGGTGAATTATGCGGGGCCGTGGGTGCGTATCGAAACCCATGCAGCAAAACAATGATAGTGCTGGAACCGCTTGGTAAGGCCGCAAAGGCCGTGGCCACATCTGTCCCATCGGCCATTTTGGGCTGGGTGCCAACCGCGTCTAAATGCAAGAGTGTCATGGGACGGTCTCCCTTGGATGGTAGTCCTCTTTTGTCCCTGAGCGCGGGTTTAAATGGCCTATGTAAGAGTTTTATTAAGGCACAGTGCGCTCCAAGGCCTCTTGACCCTGTGATGCGCCAACGTTATCCCACTCGTACCGTGGCGATTTGTTTCACCGGATTGCGGGCCACGTTAAATATGCTGCTAAAGAGGTCAGGGCGATTGCCCCCGGCGTCTATTGTGCGGTGGGGGTTTTTTTGTGGCTAATGGCCGGAAAGAAGGAAGATCGCGATGAAGAAACGCACCAAGGCTGTCCATTCTGGCACCCGTCGCAGTCAATACGGCGAGGTCAGCGAGGCTATTTTTCTCACTCAAGGTTTTGTCTACGAGACTGCCGAGGCCGCAGAGGCACGGTTTTTGCAGTCTGGCGACGACGAGTTCATTTATGCCCGCTACGGCAACCCAACCGTTCGGATGTTTGAAGAACGGGCCGCCGCTTTGGAAGGCACCGAAGACGGTTTTGCCACCGCAAGCGGCATGGCGGCGGTCAACGGTGCACTGACATCGATGCTAAAGGCCGGCGACCATGTTGTGTCGTCAAAGGCCTTGTTTGGGTCTTGCCTGTATATTCTCGAGGATATTTTGCCACGATATGGCGTCGATGTGACCTTTGTCGATGGCGATGATTTGGCTGCTTGGCAAGCGGCCCTGCGGCCCGACACCAAGGCGGTGTTCTTTGAATCTCTTTCAAACCCGACCTTGGACGTTGTTGATATCAAAGCCGTTTCGGATCTGGCCCATGCTGTGGGTGCCACGGTTATTGTCGACAACGTCTTTTCAACGCCTGTGTTTTCCAAAGCAGCCGAACTGGGCGCTGATGTGATCGTCTATTCTGCAACCAAACATATGGACGGGCAGGGCCGCGCTTTGGGGGGCATAATTCTGGGCACCCGCGAGTTTATTCGCAAAACGGTTGAGCCTTATCTCAAACACACTGGTGGCGCGATGAGTCCGTTTACCGCTTGGATCATGCTCAAGGGGTTAGAAACCATGGAATTGCGGGTAAATGCGCAGGCCGATACGGCGCTGCATTTTGCCCAAGGACTGCAGGGGCACGTCGGGCTGGCCAATGTTATCTTCCCACATTTGCAGGACCATCCGGCTTATGAATTGTCCAAGGCCCAGATGGACAAAGGTGGGACTGTTGTAGCGCTAGACGTCAAGGGTGGGCAAGCGGCCGCCTTTAAGGTCATGAATAAACTGCAGATTTTCACGATCTCCAACAATTTGGGCGATGCCAAATCCATTGTCACCCATCCCGCGACCACCACGCATCAACGCCTTAGCGAGGACCAGCGCGCGTCGCTTGGGATCACGCCGGGCCTGTTGCGCATAAGTATTGGACTGGAAGATGCTGATGATTTGCTGGAAGATTTCCAACAGGCGTTGAACTGCCTTGATTAGGATCTGCCTGTGCCGATTTTGCAGGTAAAACTGGAAATCCTAGGGGCTTATGCCTATCTTAGGGGGTGCGCAGGCTCTAAGGGGGGCGCTTATGAACATCCATTCGTCTGAACTGGACCAAGATCCAAGTCGCGAAGAGGCAGAGGCCGCTTTGGCGACCCTTCGGCGCTGGGCTGATGTCTCATCGGACAGTGAAATCGCGGAACTGGATCCTTTGGTGTCCAAACTGATCCCACGCGAGGAATTGCTGAACTATCCCGCCCTTGCCCGCGCCTATCCCGAGGATTTCGCCGTAGACGATGCCTACAAGGCGACGTTGCCGGATTTGCAAAACGGGCCATCGTCCTTGATCAAAGGGGCGCAGCAACAAATCCAGCATGTTGGTATTTCTAACTTCCGCCTGCCGATCCGGTTTCGGGCCCGCGATGGGGGCGACATTCAGTTGGAGACTTCGGTCACCGGCACCGTGTCGCTAGAGGCAGAAAAGAAGGGCATCAACATGTCGCGGATCATGCGCACTTTCTACAAATATGCGGATCGCACCTTTAGCACAGGCGTCATCGAAAGCGCGCTTGAGGACTATAAGGCCGATTTGGAAAGCTTCGACGCCCGTATACAAATGCGATTTTCCTACCCTATGCGGGTCAAATCCCTGCGGTCTGGCCTTGAAGGCTTTCAATATTACGATGTAGCGCTCGAATTGGTGGAAAAAGATGGCGTGCGCCAAAAGTTTATCCATTTAGACTATGTCTATTCCTCGACCTGCCCCTGTTCATTAGAACTGAGCGAGCATGCACGCCAGTTTCGTGGCCAGCTTGCAACGCCGCATTCGCAACGCTCTGTGGCGCGCGTATCGGTTGAAATGACGCCTGCGTGTGAACGCCTTTGGTTCGAGGATTTGATCGACATGTGTCGCGCTGCCGTCCCAACCGAGACCCAGGTCATGGTCAAACGCGAGGACGAACAGGCTTTTGCTGAATTGAACGCGGCCAATCCAATTTTTGTCGAAGACGCCGCGCGGCTTTTTTGTGAAAAACTACAGCAAGATCCGCGGATCGGCGATTTTCGCGTGATCGCGAGCCATCAAGAAAGCCTGCACAGCCATGACGCAGTGAGTGTGTTAACCGAAGGCCCAACATTTGCAGCCCACAGCCTTGATCCCAAGCTGTTCAACACACTGTTCCATGTAGGCTAGGCCCATTGGCCTGCTTGACAGTCTGACTGGCTTGGACCAACCCTAGCCCCATGTTTGATCTACGCCCTGTTGGATATGTGATCGGCCTTTTGGTGGCGGTGCTGGGCGTGACTATGTTGGCGCCAGCGATTGTTGATTGGTACGACGCCAACGGCAACGCCTATGCCTTTCTGGAAAGCGCTATTTTGACCTTTGTCACTGGTGGTTTGGCGGCCATTGCCTGCTCAAACGGGGTGGGGAAAGGGCTGACAATCCAGCAGACTTTCTTACTGACCACGGGTGTTTGGCTGGCGCTGCCGCTGTTTGGATCCATGCCATTTGTCATCGGTGCCACCGACGCTCGGTTTGTCGACGCATTTTTCGAGGCGATGTCTGGTCTAACGACTACGGGATCCACTGTGTTTTCCGGTTTGGAAGAGTTACCGCGCGGATTGATTTTGTGGCGCGCGATCCTTCAGTGGTTGGGCGGCATCGGGATTATTGTTGTGGCCATGGTGTTCCTGCCCGAGCTTCGCGTCGGTGGGATGCAGATTTTCCGATCTGAAGGCTTTGATACCTTTGGCAAAATCCTGCCCCGCGCCACAGAAATATCCAGTCGAATATCGGTCATCTACTTTGCAGTCACTGCTGCTGCCGGCCTGTCATATCGTGCTTCTGGTATGGGGCTTTTCGACAGTGCCGTTCATGCAATGACCACTGTCGCCACAGGCGGGTTTTCGTCCTATGATCAGTCCTTTAGCGCCCTACCACCTGCTGCGGAATATGTGGCTGTAATCTTTATGATCCTCGCAGCATTACCGTTTGTGCGCTACGTCCAGCTTATCTCAGGCAGTCCTTGGGCCCCGTTTCAAGACAGTCAAATTCGGGGGTTCCTGACGACCTTGGCCGTCTTGTTTGTCGTTATGACATTGTATCTTTGGAACCAAGAGCAGGGCGGTGAAGTGGGCCTGCGCAAAGCCCTGTTCAATGTAACCTCGATCCTGACCGGTACCGGATATGCCAGCGCGGACTACATGCAATGGGGCAGTTTTGCCGTTATGTTATTTTTCTTTGTAGGCTTGATCGGCGGCTGTGCGGGCTCGACCTCCTGTTCGATCAAGATCTTCCGCTATCAATTGCTGTTTGCCTCTGTAGGTGCGCAAATCCGCAAAATTCATTCGCCCAACGGGATGTTTGTGCCGCGCTATGATGGCAGGCGCGTGGGTGACGATGTGATCAATTCGGTCATGTCATTCTTGTTGCTCTTTGTTGTAACCCTTGGCGTGATTGCGATTTTGCTGGGCATGACGGGTCTTGATTTTATCACATCTGTGTCCGGCGCGTCAGCTGCATTGGCCAATATCGGACCCGGTTTGGGGTTGGAAATTGGTCCTGCAGGAAACTTTGGCGGGCTGAATGATGCGGCTAAATGGATTTTGGCAGTGGCAATGTTGCTGGGCCGACTAGAGCTGTTGGCGGTCTACGCCATTCTAACCACTCATTTCTGGAGAAGCTGATGTCTGAAACATGCGCGTTGGGGGCCCAAATTTCGCACATGCTGAAGGCGCGTGATGTGGACGTGATCTTTGGTATCCCCGGGGTTCATAACCAAGAAATGTATCGCGGCATAGAAGAGGCGGGTTTGACCCATGTCCTGGCCCGTCACGAGCAGGGCGCGGGATTTATGGCCGATGGCTATGCGCGCGCAACTGGGCGTCCGGGCGTTGCTTACGTGATCACGGGGCCGGGGCTGTGCAACATCATGACCCCCATGGGGCAGGCCACATCTGACAGTGTCCCGATCTTGGTTCTGTCGAGTTGCCTCAACCGCGCTGATTTGGGCATGGGGCGGGGCCGTTTGCACGAGATGTCCGATCAAGAGGGGGCTGCAGCCACGGTTTGTGACTGGTCACGCACCGCAATGAACGCCCAGAGTGCTTATCAATTGATTGACCGGGCCTTGATGGAATTCCAGACCAAGCGTGCCGGGGCAAAACATATCCAAGTACCGATTGAAGTGTTGCAAGCCGCAGCACCTGCGGCCCCTCAGGCGGCCCCTGAGGGCGATCTGCCCACGACATCCGAGGCATATGTCCGGCAGTTCTGCGATCTTTTGGCAGGGGCCACGCGACCGTTGTTTATATTTGGTGGCGGGTCTGCTGCTGCGGCCGATCCGGCCCGTGCCCTGCTCAAGGCCACAGGCGCTGCATCCTTTGTAAGCTACGCTGGGCGCGGTGTGGTGGATCCGCAGGATCCGCTGGCTTTTGATGCCACATTGGCGCGACCTCAAAGCGCTGAAATCATTGCCTCGGCTGACTTGGTTGTCGTTATCGGCAGCCATCTGTCCGAGGTTGATCTGTGGCGCGATAAACTTGGCCATACGGCGCCCATGATCCGCGTGGATATTGATCCGGCGGTTCTAAGCGATCAGCAAGGCGCGCCGGTATTGTCGATTTTGGCCGATGCGCAAGACACCTTGAACCGTGTTGTGCAATCCTATGACGCGCCCGCCAGCACTGGCTGGTCGCAGGCCGAGGTTGCGGCGGCCCGACAAAGGTGGCGCGGTGAAACCGATGCAGAACGCCCGGGCATTGTTCCACTATGCGAGGCCTTGGCCGCAGTCCTGCCCGAGGATGTCATGGTGTTTTCGGATATGACGCAATTTGCTTATGTCGCCAAAGAAGTGATGCCGCAAAACACACCCGGATCTTGGCATCATCCTAGCGGCTTTGGGACCCTTGGCTACGCTGTTCCAGCGGCAATTGGCGGCAAAGTGGGGCGAGGGGCGGATCCGGTTTTGGCCATTATCGGCGACTACGGTTTCCAATACACAGTGCAGGAACTTGCAACAGCAGTTGAGCTGGGGCTGAGCCTGCCGATCTTGCTGTGGGACAACGGCAAGCTCAAGGAAATCGAGGATAGCATGCGCGGCGCGCAGATTGCCCCAAATGCTGTGGTGGCGCAAAATCCCGATTTCGATCTATTGGCACAGGCCTACGGCATGGGTTACGTTCGCCCAACCACGATCGCTGAATTCCAAGAGGCCATAGTTGCAGGTTTTGCCGCAGGCGGGCCTACCATGATCCATATGACGCCTGCAGTGACGGACTAGGGCTATTCCCAGCAGCTGACCAAGACAGTGATGCCGCGCGCCTGATCCCGCAAATCTTCGGCGGCGATGTTTTGTGCGCGGGCCACTTGCACGGGTGCACTGCCTGCTTGGGTCAATGCTGCGCCAATTTCGCTGGCGTCGACACTGAACTGCACGTCTTGTGGCAATTGGCGGCCAGTGCTGTCGTCGCGGGGCAACAACATCCCCAATACGGCGCCACCACGGTCAAAGACCGGGCCCCCTGCGTCTCCGGGTAAGGCCATCATCGCCAATCGGTCCAGTTTGGTATTGCCCGACAAGTCGCGAATATCGGCAAGTATACCAAAGGTCACGGTCGGCGCACCCAATAGCCCGTCGTAAGAGTACCCCGACACCGCAACATCCGAGGCCAAACGCGGGGTCTCAGACTGAAAATTGGCAAAGCTGGCGGGTGCCAGTTCGGTTGTGGGCGTCAAAACGGCGATTCCGCTTGCTGCGTCCGAGTAGGAAACTGAAGCCTCGTAGGTGTCGTCCAAAGTGATCCGCCCGCAGCTTTGAATGGCAGAGGCCGTGGTAACTACGGTACCGCGTGCATCTGCGAAAAAACCGCTGCGCGACATCAAAGGCTGTCGAATATCTAAACCAGCCAGCAAATCAGGGGCTTGTGCCGAAGGATCACTGAGATCCTCGTCCAAGACGCCTTCTGTGGCGCGGAAACTTGCGCGCATCTCGGCTTTCAGGCGGTCAAACTGCGCTGTGTTTCCTGTGGGCCAGACAAGGATAAAGCCCTTGATCTGGTCGCGGCGGCGCTCGGCGAAGGTGAAAGACGTCAAAGTCTCATTTGAACCGTTGATTTCGAAACTGGAATTGGTCCGGTTGCGAGGCCCGTCCAATGGCACAACTTCGAGAGTTTGCAGAATATCATAAAGGCCCAAAAAGGCATTCTGATCGCCACGCTGGCTGATCAATAGCACCTTGGGGACGGTCGCATCTGCTGTTGAATAATGCACAAAGGGTGGCTCGAACCGGTCAAATTTCACCAATGCAGTGGGCATATTGATCGAAATACCTGCATCAACATCTTCGACAATTTTTAAGCCTAGCCCTTCGAGTACGGCGTTATAATCGGCAAATAGTACCGCCCGTTGACCTGCGGTCAAAACGCCCGTGGCGGGCCAGTCCTGTTCAGCTTGGTAGGCCGCCATGGAGCTGCGTGTGGCTTGGCCATAAAGACCATCAATAGCCCCGCCATAGACGCCGGCCCATTTCAATGCTTCTTGCAGGCGTTTCTTGCCCTCAACGCCCAAAGCGCGTTCGCTGCGGCGGGCCTGTTGCACGGTCTCATCAGGTTCGTAGATCTCGATAACGGGTTGCTCGGGCTCGGCTTGGGCGACGGGCACTTCTTCCGTCACGGTTTCCGGTGCTGGTGGTTGCGGCTGAACTACGGCCGCAGCGCCGCCAATTGGCCAAAACTGTTGCCGGAATGCGGTGCCCAACGCCACAAAGCTGTCCAGCGGCACATCCCCGCCCGCGCGCAACTGACGCAGTCGTTGGCTCGCGGTGTCTGGTTCATAGGGGCCTAGTGCGATGGCGTACCACCCGCCGGGCAAGGCAAACCCGTTAACATCAGGCAAAAAACGGGAATAGTCGCGTACACGTTCCTGGGCTTGGGCCAAGGTGGGTTGGGCTTCAATTTGAACCCAAACGGTTTGTGCAGCAGCGCCAAAGGCAAACAAAACCCAAACAAATGAAGATACTAAAATCGTAGTGGCGCGTTGCATTGCTATCCCTTGGTGATTTGACCCGGCCCAGCGTGTCTTTAAATTTCCGCAAAGATAAGTGCTAAACCTGCCAAAGACCACCATGTTTTGCCACTGGTGCACGCTAAATTTTACATGAATTTTGCCGAGCATCTTTAGGTTGAAATGGACATTTTGCTTGGCTGGCATTAACCGGCGATTTTGAGGCCAAATGCGCACCCGCAATTGACCCCAACTGCCCACCCCGATAGGAGGGAGGCGATTATGCCGTCTCATTGGAATGACCCTCATGGCCCTTGCTGAAAAGCCCCGCAGTTTTCAGGAAATCATCCTTCGTTTGCAGTCCTATTGGGCTGCAAAAGGCTGTGCTGTGATGCAGCCCTATGACATGGAAGTGGGCGCTGGGACGTTTCATCCGGCGACAACGCTACGTTCGCTTGGCTCAAACCCTTGGGCTGCGGCCTATGTGCAACCGTCGCGCCGTCCTACGGATGGCCGCTACGGCGAAAACCCAAACCGTTTGCAGCACTACTATCAATATCAGGTTCTGATCAAACCCAGCCCCCCCGATTTGCAAGAGCTTTATCTGGGTAGCCTTCAGGCCATCGGCATCGACATGGCCTTGCACGATATACGTTTTGTAGAGGACGATTGGGAAAGCCCAACTTTGGGCGCATGGGGTCTTGGTTGGGAGGTTTGGTGCGACGGGATGGAAGTCAGCCAGTTCACTTATTTCCAACAGGTCGGTGGTCACGATTGCAAACCTGTCTCGGGCGAGCTGACTTATGGATTGGAACGACTGGCCATGTATGTGTTGGGCGTCGATCATGTGATGGACATGCCATTCAATGATCCCGACGCGCCTATCGCGCTGAGCTACGGTGATGTCTTCAAACAGACCGAAGAAGAATATGCGCGCTGGAACTTTGACGTGGCCAATACGGACGATCTGTTGCAACACTTCAAAGATGCTGAAGCGGAATGTCAGGCAATTCTTGGCCACGAACATCTGGATCCCAAAACCGGCAAAACCATCATCATGGCCCATCCAGCCTATGACCAATGCATCAAGGCCAGCCATCTGTTCAACTTGCTAGACGCGCGCGGCGTGATCTCCGTCACCGAACGGCAAGCCTATATCGGGCGCGTTCGGGCCTTAGCCAAACAATGCGCCGATGCCTTTGTGCAAACCCGCGCGGGTGGGGCGGCCTGATGGCCCGGATACTTTTAGGGGGTATGCTTGTGTTAGCTTTGATCGCCGGTGCTGCGATGTATTATCTGCAGGTCTATGCCTATTACGATACGGTCTCGGACGTGCCAGAGCAGTCGGTGCAAATGACCACCCTTGTCGGCAATGCCCCCGAGCCGATCCTCTATGAGGCGTTTGAGGCTATCGATGCCGATAGCTCGCCCCTGCGCTACCGCGCCTGTTTTACCACGCCTCAATCGATTTCGATGATGACCGAGACCTACGTCACCTATGAGGTTGCAGAACCCCGCGTCGCTCCGGGCTGGTTCGAGTGTTTTGACGCTGATGCCATCGGTGCGGCCATCGAAACTGGCGAAGCCGTGGTTTTTATGGGCACAGAAAACGTCGAATACGGGATCGACCGTGTGATAGCTGTGTTTGACGATGGTCGCGGCTTTGCGTGGCATCAGATAAACGCCTGCGGTGAAGTCGTGTTCGACGGCCAGCCCGCCCCAGAAGACTGCCCCACACCCCCAGAAGGCCTACGCTGATGTCTGATCTGCTGATTGAACTCTTTTCCGAAGAAATCCCGGCGCGGATGCAATCCAAAGCAGCCGCTGATCTGCAAAAACTGGTCACGGACAGCTTGGTTGACGCAGGTCTGACCTATGCAGGCGCGCGCAGCTTTTCCACACCCCGCCGTCTAACGCTGGCGCTTGCGGATCTGCCGGACCGTTCGCCTGATACCCGAGAGGAACGCAAAGGCCCGCGCACCGATGCCCCTGAAAAGGCGTTGGACGGGTTCTTGCGCGGCGCAGGTCTGACCAAAGACCAGCTTGAGGTGCGCGACGATAAAAAGGGCCAGACCTATTACGCTGTCATCGAAAAACCCGGTCGTCCTGCGGCAGATATCGTGGCTGAGGTTTTGGAAAAAACCATTCGTGTGTTCCCTTGGCCCAAATCCATGCGCTGGGGGACGGGCAGCTTACGTTGGGTGCGGCCCTTGCAGTCGATCCTGTGCATTTTGACCCGTGAAGACGGCGCTGAAGTTGTGCCTTTGGATGTAGACGGCATTGTCTCTGGTGATCAGACCCGTGGCCATCGTTTCATGGCGCCGGATGCGTTCTCCGTCAGTGATTTTGACGACTATGCCACGAAATTGGCACGCGCTCATGTGATGTTGGATGCGACCGAGCGGGCAGATCACATCTGGGCTGATGCCACGAACCAAGCCTTTGCCAATGGGTTAGAGGTGGTCGAAGACAAAGGCCTGCTGGCCGAGGTCGCAGGGCTGGTGGAACATCCCGTGGTGTTGATGGGCTCGATTGACGCGGAGTTTTTGGAACTGCCCGCTGAAGTTTTGCAAACCTCCATGAAAGAGCATCAGAAATTCTTTTCTGTTCGCAATCCCAAGACCGACCGGATTGAACGGTTTATCACCGTAGCCAATGTTAAAACCGCCGATGATGGGGCGACGATTTTGGCGGGTAACCAAAAGGTCCTTTCGGCGCGGTTGGCCGACGCAAAATTCTTTTGGGAAAATGACCTGCGTACGGCCAAATCCGGTATGGAAGCATGGACCAAATCGCTGGAAAACGTCACCTTCCACAACAAATTGGGCACCCAAGCCGAACGGATCACGCGCATCGCGGATCTGGCCGCTGAACTGGCCCCGTCCGTGGGCGCGGACGTTGACAAAGCCCGACAGGCGGCCATGATCGCCAAGGCGGATCTGTCGTCTGAAATGGTCTATGAATTCCCCGAACTTCAGGGCCTAATGGGCCGCTATTACGCGCTGGCTGCGGGCCGTGACGCTGATGTTGCCGCCGCTTGTGAGGAACATTATTCTCCGCTCGGTCCCTCAGACGACGTGCCGACAACGCCTGTTTCGGTTGCTGTGGCCTTGGCCGACAAAATCGATCTACTGACTGGTTTTTGGGCGATTGATGAGAAACCCACAGGTTCCAAAGACCCCTTTGCCCTGCGCCGCTCGGCCCTTGGGGTGATCCGGTTGGTGCTTGAGAATAATCTGCGCCTCAATTTGATTGATTCCTTTGGCAAAGGTTACGAAGGTTCTGACCCCGATGACCTTTTCAAATTCACCCAAGACCGTCTGAAGGTCTATCTGCGCGATCGCGGGATCAGCCATGATGTGATAGATGCTTGCCTAGAGATGGACGGCAACGATGATCTGACCTTACTTGTGAAACGAGCCACGGCCCTGTCGGAAACTCTGAAAACTGAGGACGGTAAAAACCTGATCCAAGGCTACAAACGCGCCAACAATATCCTCACTCAAGCAGAAGCCAAGGACGGCGTCGAATACTCCTTTGGGGCCGACATCAAGTTCGCCGAGCAAGGCGCGGAAGTGGCCTTGTTCAAAGCGCTGGATTTGGCAGATGAGACGATCAAACCTGCATTGGCCGCCGAGGATTTCACCACAGCCATGTCAGCAATGGCATCCTTGCGCGCACCAATTGACGCGTTTTTTGAGGCCGTTCAAGTTAACGCTGATACCGAGATCGTGCGCCGCAACCGTTTGAACCTGTTGCACCGGATCCGGGCCACATGTGCGTCGGTCGCCAACCTCAGCAAAATCGACGGCTGACGCTGCGTTGCAGCATTAATCGCTGCCAGATCTTAACGTTTTCCTTGTTACGAATCGTTTACAGTCTATGCTGCAGGCAACGAGAGGACGCCGCAGCGCAGCAAAATGCAAAAACATAGCGATTTCAAAGACTTCACTCTGATCACCCCAACGGCAGCTATGTCAGCTGACACGTACGGTGGACGGGCAAAGTGTCTACAAAGGTTGATACGACTGGAAATGCCGGTCCCTACAACCATTGCGTTATCGTTTGCGTGCGTCAAAGGAATTGCCGCAGGACAGATGCCGGAAACCTCGGTTTTACTGTCACCTTTTGGGCAATCGCCTCTGTTGTCAGTCCGTCCGTCGAGCCAAGACAAAGACTGGGGCGGCCCCAGTGCTATCCTCAACATAGGGATGAACGACGCGCGGCATGTTGAGTTGATCAACAGGTTGGGGGATCCGCTGGCAGACAGGCTCTATCAGCGGTTTATTCGGTCTTATGCGATCCACGTGGCCCGTCTGGACCCCGATGATTTCGAACTGCCCGAAACACCGAACCGGGACACCATTAAAGCCGCTTTGGATGCTTTTGATTCCGAGGCAGGCACACCGTTTCCGCAAAATCCACAGGTGCAACTGGCCGAAGTTTTGCGATCCATGGCGCGGGCTTGGGAAGGCACCACAGCGCGGCTGTTGCGGCAGGCTAAAGGCGCGCCGGCTGATGCGGGCCTGGGCTTGGTCATCCAGTCTATGGCCTTGGGACTGGGCAAAGCTGAAAGCGGGTCAGGCGTGATCCAATTCGTTGACGAAATCACCGGTGAGCCTTTGGTCAAAGGCCGTTACTTGCCGCAATCGCAAGGCCGTGATGCGCTGCAGGCCGATATGCCGTCGATGTATTTGACCAAGGACAGTCGCGGCGCGTCCTTGGAAGAGAAATTACCGAATGTTTTTGGTGATTTGTTGCGCCATGGCGCGCAGGGGCGTCAATTTTTGCGCGAAGAAATGCAAATGGAGTTTTGCATCCAAGACGGCGAATTGCTGATCCTTGACAGCGTGCGCTTGCCACGTTCCAGCCAAGCGGCCGTGCGTATCGCCGTCGCCTTGGCCGATGATGGCGTTATTGCCCAACCCGAGGCCGTCTTGCGGGTGGAACCGCGCGCTTTGAACGAGTTGTTGCACCGCCAAGTGGCTTCAACCGCCACACGTGACCCAATTGCCCGTGGGATCCCGGCCAGCCCCGGTGCGGCCTGCGGTAAATTGGTCTTTTCCGGGACTGATGCCCAAGCCCATGCAGCCCAGGAAGAAGCCTGCATTTTGGTACGCCCGGAAACCACCCCTGAGGATATTCGCGGTATGCACGCAGCCCAAGCTGTGGTTACGGAACGCGGCGGTATGACCAGCCACGCGGCGGTGATCGGGCGCGGTCTGGGCTTGCCTTGCATCGTCGGCGTCAGCAATTGGACGTTGGATGTCGGCGCCAAGACCATCACCACAGCCGACGGGCGCGTGTTTAGCGAGGGTGATCTGGTCACGGTTGATGGCACCAAGGGCGAGGTTTTGGCAGGCCAAGTTCCCATGCGTGAGGCCGCACTTGATAATACGTTCCAGACCTTGCTTGGCTGGGCCGATCAGTTTCGCGATATCGGTGTGCGCGCCAATGCAGACACGCCCGCAGATGCTGTAACGGCCCGCAATTTTGCGGCCGAGGGCATTGGTCTTTGTCGCACAGAACACATGTTCTTTGAAGCTGACCGGATGTCGGTGATGCGCGAGATGATCTTTGCGGACAGTCCTGAAGATCGCAAAGCATCCTTGGATCGTTTGTTGCCCATGCAACGGGCTGATTTCCTGCAGCTCTTTGATATTATGCAAGGACTACCCGTTTGCATTCGTCTGTTTGATCCGCCACTGCACGAGTTTTTGCCCTCCTCCCGCGAGGGGATGCGTGAACTGGCCGAGGCGCTGGATCTTGCCCTGTCGGATGTGACACGACGCGTGGAAGCCGTGTCCGAGTTCAATCCGATGTTGGGCATGCGGGGCGTGCGTTTGGGCCTGACCATCCCCGAGATTTACGATGTCCAATCCCGCGCGATTTTTGAAGCGACCATTGCTGCGGCCCGCAAAGGCATGGTGATTGTGCCCGAGATTATGATCCCATTGGTCAGTGCCAAACGGGAAGTGGAAATCGTCAAAAAGCGTATCGAAGCTGTCGCCGCAGCCGTGCGGACAGAAACCGGCGCCGACTTTGATTTCAAACTGGGCGTCATGGTTGAAACACCGCGCGCTGCCTTGCGCGCCGGTGACATCGCGCAGCACGCGACGTTCCTGAGTTTTGGGACCAACGATTTGACCCAAATGACCTATGGTCTGTCGCGCGATGATGCGGGGCGTTTTATGTCCTCCTATGTGCAGCAGGGTGTTTATCCTGAGGATCCCTTTCACACTTTGGATAAGGACGGTGTGGGCGAGCTTTTGCAAATAGGCGCTGAACGGGGGCGGGCTGCGCGGGCTGATGTGACCCTGTCTATTTGCGGCGAACATGGCGGAACCGAGGACAGCATCCAGTTCTGCCGGGCTGCCGGGTTTGACTATGTGTCGTGTTCACCGTTTCGGGTGCCCGTGGCACGACTGGCGGCGGCCCAATTGGCGTTGCGCGACAGCCTTAAAGACAGAAAAACCTGATAGACCAACCCTTTGCACGACGTGCTTGATTTAGCGTTTTTGCCCTGCGCCAATCTGGCTCAAGGGGCAAAACTGGACGCAAACTTAATTTTACATTAAGAACACCTTCAGTTTGAAGGGGCTGCCACTGCTTCGCTAATTGGGTGGGATATGTTTTTTAAAGGTTTCGATTTGAAAGCTTGGTGCGCTTGCGCCTTGTTAATAGGCTCTTTTTTAGGGGTGGCACCTGCTGCTTTGGCACAGGACCCCGAGGTTGAAGTACAACTGGCAAGCCTTTTAAAAGCCGATAGAATCGCTGTGTCGAAACTGGACAAAGTCCGTCTGGACGAGCTCAGCTTGGCGCCGCGCACATCTTTGGCGCCGGTTGCCCGCCCGCACAATTTCATTTCGGTTCAGTACACTAAGGATTGGGTCTCTCAGCAGCCAAAGCCGCGTGGTGATGCCCAATGGCGGTGCTTGGCAGAGGCGCTGTATTTCGAAGCACGTGGCGAAAGCATCAAAGGCCAGTTTGCAGTGGCCGAAGTCATTTTGAACCGCGTTAAAAGCCGTAGGTTTCCGAACACTGTATGCGGTGTGATCAATCAAGGCACAGGGCGCAAGTTCGCCTGTCAGTTTACATATACCTGTGACGGCCGCAAAGAAGTGATCAACGAACCGCGGGCCTTCGAGCGTGTGGGTAAGATCGCTCGTACAATGCTAGACGGCGCGCCTAAGCGTCTGACATTTGGCGCGACCCATTATCATACCAAGTCGGTCAATCCGCGCTGGGCGCGCGTATTCCCACGGACTTCGACCATCGGCTACCACCACTTCTACAAACAATCTTAAATTCACTGCTTGGTCCGGCAGCAACCCTGTTGTAAGCGGGCACATCTGCTGTGGTGAGGGCCTATGACCAGTGAAATAGAAATGGCGTTTGCGCATCCTTCGGCGCGCTCTGAGGCAATGTCGCCTGACGTTCTGGACCGGATTTCGGTGCGAGATCACGTGGTCCATGTGGAAATTGGCGCGTTTCAGGCAGAACGGGGGACCACCCAGCGGGTACGGTTCAATGTCGTGGTAGAGGTTTATCCACTGGCCGACGATGCGGCCGATGATGTTGACCGGATCCTGTCCTACGATTGTGTGACAGAGGCGATCACCGCCCAGTTGGCTGATGGTCGTTTGAACCTGCTTGAAACCCTCGCTGAAAACATAGCGGATCAGATTTTGGTGCAACCCCAAGCAGCCCGTGTGTTTGTCCGGATTGAAAAGCTGGACCGTGGTCCCGGAAATTTGGGTGTTGAGATTATGCGCAGCAGGGCTGACGCAGGCCAGATCGGAACTGCCCTGACCGTGCAACCCATCGTTATGTTCGTGCCTTTCGGTACAATGCACAACAGCGATTTGGGTGCTTGGCTTGACCATTTTGACGTCTCGCAAACCCCGGTTATTTTGGTCACCGAGGCGGCGCCGGATCAAAGCCCACAGTGTGGTGACACGCTGTTGCAGCGGCGCATTGACCTGTTGTCGATAGATCAAAGCGCCTGTGTTTTGGCGGCTTATGATCCCCGGATCCAAGTTGTTGGCAGCCTGACGGAACTGGATTGGGGCCTGAAGAACCACCAAATCAGCGTTTGGGCCCCCTCCAAAATTGTAGCCGACGTCATAGAGGGCGCACCGGAAAGGATCACAGATCCGATGGACATGGTGCAGTGGTTTGCTAAGCGCCTCACGGCCTCGGCGGTTTGGGGGCTGGGGACGCCCCAGCAATCGGATGGGGCTTATGAGGTCAATTGGCTGACCGAACCACCCACGGATCACTAATCTGTAAATGAGGGGGATGTTTTATGCCGTCTGAATACTATCGTCCGCTTTTGCAAACGGATATGGCCCGACCAAATGACGCTGTCACGCTGGCCTCGGGGTGGACATGGTTTAACCGGGTCGAGATTTTGACGCGCAGCGCTGATCCTGTCCAAATACCCGCCGCAGATTTGCCGGTGCCGGTCTTGAAGGCCCTCAGCGCCCCGCGCGCGGCCTGTGCTGGGCTGGATTGGACCCGACCGAACCTAATGGGCATCGTGAACACCACTCCTGATAGCTTTTCCGACGGTGGTGCGTTTTTGGCCACCAATGATGCCGTGACCCAAGCAACGCGCCTGAAAGAAGAAGGCGCTGATATCCTCGATATTGGGGGAGAAAGTACCCGCCCGGGGGCCGAAACCGTCGATAGTGCGCAAGAAGTCGCCCGCACCCAACCAGTCATTGCTGCGTTGACAAAAGCTGGCGTTGGCCCGATTTCAATCGACACCCGTAAGGCCGTTGTGGGTGCCGCGGCGGTCGAGGCTGGCGCGCAGATGATCAATGATGTGGCCGCCTTCACCTATGACGCGACCCTGGCGGATGTGGCTGCAAAAGCCGATGTTCCGGTTTGTATCATGCATGCCAAGGGCCAGCCCAAGGACATGCAGCGCGCGCCGCAGTATTCTGATGTTTTGCTGGATGTTTATGACTTTCTTGAGGCCCGGATCGAGGCATGTCTGGCCGCTGGCATTGCGCGCGATCGCATTGTGGTCGACCCCGGTATTGGCTTTGGCAAAACCTTGGAACACAATCTGACGTTGCTGCGTGGATTGGCGGTTTTTCACGCTTTGGGATGCCCGGTTTTGCTAGGGGCCTCACGCAAACGCTTTATCGGGACCCTCACGAACACACCGGATGCGGCGGACCGCATGCCGGGCACATTGGCGGTTACGCTGCAAGGATACGCTCAGGGGGTGCAGTTGCACCGCGTGCATGATATCCTGCCCGCAAAGCAAGCCTTGGATATCACCGAGGCAGTTGTACGAGGACGCAGTGAACATGACTAAACTCTTTGGCACAGACGGGGTGCGCGGCAAGGCCAACACCTTTCCCATGACTGCCGAAATGGCGTTGAAACTGGGCGCCGCTGCAGGAAAATACTTTCGAACCGATGGTTTGAACAAGCATCGTGTCGTGATTGGCAAAGACACCCGATTGTCGGGCTACATGATCGAAAACGCCCTGACCGCTGGTCTGACAAGTACGGGGATGAATGTACTTTTGCTGGGCCCTGTACCAACCCCTGCAGTCGGGTTTCTGACGCGGTCTATGCGGGCTGATCTGGGGATTATGATTTCCGCCAGCCACAACCCGCACCATGACAACGGGATCAAGTTTTTCGGTCCTGATGGATACAAGCTGTCGGATGAAGCTGAAGCCGAGATTGAAGCCATCGTTGCAGCCGAAATTATACCAGCCCAGCCAGAAAACATCGGGCGTGCAAAACGCATTGAAGATGGGCGTGGGCGCTATGTTGAATATGCCAAGACCACTGTGGATCGTGATGTGCGCATTGCCGGTCTGAAGGTCGTGATCGATTGCGCCAATGGGGCTGCTTACAAGGCGGCACCTGATGTCTTGTGGGAATTGGGGGCTGATGTGATCCCAATAGGTGTGGGGCCAGATGGGTTCAACATTAACCGTGACTGCGGATCGACCAACACGGATACAGCCGCAGCAGCCGTGGTCGCTCATGGCGCGGATGTGGGGATCTGCTTGGACGGCGATGCCGACCGCGTGATGATTTTAGATGAAAACGGTCAGGTCGCAGATGGCGATCAGATCATGGCGATGATGGCGGCGCGTTGGGCCGAACAGGGGCGGTTGTTGTCGCACACATTGGTGGCCACGGTCATGTCCAATCTAGGGTTGGAACGCTTTTTGAACGACCGGGGAGTGGTGCTACATCGCACCGGCGTTGGGGACAGATATGTGGTCGAGGCCATGCGATCGGGCGGCTATAATCTGGGCGGTGAACAATCGGGCCATATCGTTATGACGGACTACGCGACCACGGGCGATGGGCTGATCGCCGGTCTGCAGTTCTTGGCGGAAATGGCCCGCACGAATAAACCGGCAAGCCAGCTGATCCGCAGCTTTGAGCCGGTGCCGCAACTTCTAAAGAATGTGCGTTATGAAGGGGCTGACCCATTGCTGACCACTTCGGTGCAAGACAGCATCAAGGCGGCTGAGGCGGCCTTGGTTGGATCGGGGCGCTTGCTCATTCGTAAATCGGGGACCGAGCCTTTGGTCCGCGTTATGGCCGAATGTGAGGATCCTGATTTGCTGGTGCAGGTCGTCGACAGCGTCGTGGCCGAGGTGGCAGCCGCTGTTTAATTACGTCGCAACATGCTGATAAGGCTGCGCGATTGGCTGATGCCGATACCTGTGAGGATGAGTGCCAAGGCCAGAAATACGTTCTGCGGCAAGCTTTCGTTCATCAACGTAACGCCAAATATAACCGACCAAACGGGCACCTGATAACTGGTCAGGCTCATAAACAGGGAGCCTGCAGTTGTGACCACGCGCACACGGATAACAGCCGCCAAAGCTGTCGGGAAAAGAGCTGCAAAAAGAATGGCTTGCGTTGGCTTTGCAGGCCAACTGCTGGGCCAGCCATCAAACCATAGGGCCAGCGGAACCAAAATTGCAGAAGCGACACACAGCGTTGCACTGGCCAATGTGATCGGCGGCATCGTTGGCGCGCGTCGTGTTACGACAGATCCGATTGCATAGCCGCAGGCTGCGATAATGCAGGCCGCACCTCCCCAAAACCCAAATGCGTTTGCAGTGCCTCCAAACGCCGATGGTCCGATCAGCAAGCATAATCCGCAAAACCCCAAAACAATGCCAAACACGCGGCGCGGTCCGATGCCTTCCTCTGGGGAGAACACATAGACAAGGGGCAGCACCAGCAATGGAACGGCCCCCATGGCCACACCGGCAAGGGCTGAGGGGACGAACTGTTGCCCCCAACTGAGCAATGTCAGAGGGGCTGCGATCGAGACGGTCCCTAGGATCACGGCAAACCGCCAGCCCAATGACCCCGCATCGCGGCTGACCCGCCCAATCCCTTGGCCAAGGATCTGACCAATGATCAACAGGCAAAGCGCGGCGATAGAGACGCGGAGGGCTGCGACTGTAAGGGGGGCAAACCCGTCCAACGCCAATCGCACAGACATAAAGGCCCCGCCCCAAATCATGCCCAAGACGATGATCAACAGCCAGTTCAAAAGACCGGGGTTCTGGGGGGTCGGTTGGGTCATGCGGGCCGGTTAAAATTCCGCCGACCAGATTGACTGATCAAAAGCCCTGCCAAAATAAGACCGAAGGCGATCAAAAAGTTTGGCGGCAGGGTTTCGGATAAAAAGGTCACGCCAAAGATCAATGACCAGACAGGCACTTGGTAATTCACCTGCACCATAAAAGTGGGGCCTGCGCTTTGGATAACCTGCACCAGTAAAAGCGTCGCCAAAGCTGTGGGGAAAAGCGCCAAAAAGGCCAGCGCACCGGCAGCGGTCACTGTGATCTGGTTTGGGATCCCCTCAAAGGCCAGCGCCAGCGGAAAGGATATGCAAGCCCCCACCAGCAACCCGCCTGCGCTAAACGACATTTGTGGGATCTTGGGGGACAAACGCGTCAGGATTGATCCCACTGCATAACACGCGGCGGCTGCAACACAGGCAAGCTTGGGCAGCAGTGTTCCAGTGCTGAGGGCTGCTTGGATATCGGCGATCCCGATCAACAACAGCATGCCGCCAAAGCCCACGATAAACCCAATGATCTTGCGCGGTGGCAGGGTCTCACCGGGAACAAACAGGAACGCCAGGGGCAGCGTGAACAGCGGCACAACCGCCATAGACACACCAGCAAAGGCCGACGGCACCGATTGTTGCCCCCAGCTGAGCAGTGAAAATGGCAAAGCATTGGTGAAAATGCCCATGCCAATGATATAGATCCAAACGCGCCCAAGGGGCGGCAATCGCGCCCCCCGCGAACGCATCAAAACATAAAGTGCAATGGCCCCAAAGGTCAGCCGTCCTGCGGCCACACTCAGCGGGCCAAGACTGGTCAGTGCCAAATCCACAGCCATGAACGACGCACCCCAAATGATCCCCAATGTGATCAGGAATATCCAGTTTTTGAGGGTTGGAGTTTGTATCATTGAGGCGGTCCAAAGGGCGCTCTTGCGCAGGTTTATGCTGTGGTAACAGGCGGGCCTCAGAATGGCGATTTAAAAACAGGTCGCCTGTGTCGCAGCTGTGCGCGGAACGCGACCGGCCAGAAATGAAAACGGGCAGGGACCCTAGTGGATACCTGCCCGTACAGCTTTTGTATGCGCAATGCGGCTTAGTTTTTGGCTTTGTCGACCATTTTGCCAGCAGAAATCCAAGGCATCATGCCGCGCAGTTTCTCGCCAACTTGCTCGATCTGGTGTTCGTCATTGATGCGACGTGTCGCTTTGAATGATGGCTGGCCAACGGCATTCTCGACCATGAAGTCACGCACAAACTTACCGGTTTGGATGTCTGTCAGAACGTCTTTCATCCGTGCCTTTGTTTCAGCGTAGGGCAGAATCCGCGGTCCGGAGACGTATTCGCCGTACTCGGCTGTGTTCGAGATCGAGTAGTTCATGTTGGCGATGCCGCCTTCATAGATCAGGTCAACGATCAGTTTGGTCTCGTGCAAGCACTCGAAGTACGCCATTTCAGGCTCGTAACCTGCTTCGACCAAAGTTTCGAAACCCATGCGGATCAGTTCTACGATACCGCCGCACAAAACAGCCTGTTCGCCAAAGAGGTCGGTCTCGCATTCTTCGCGGAAGTCTGTTTCGATAATGCCGGAACGACCGCCACCGATAGCAGAACAATAGGACAGGCCGATTTCCAGTGCTTTGCCGGATGCGTTTCTGTCCACAGCAACAAGGCAAGGCACGCCGCCACCTTTGGTGTATTCGCCGCGTACGGTGTGGCCGGGGCCTTTGGGCGCCATCATGATCACGTCGATGCCTTCTTTTGGCTCAATCAGGCCAAAGTGGACATTCAAACCGTGGGCAAATGCGATCGCTGCACCTTCACGGATGTTGTCGTGAACGTATTTTTTGTAGGTGTCTGCCTGCAATTCGTCGGGCATTGTGAACATGATCACGTCAGCCCAAGCGGCTGCTTCGGCGATTTCCATAACTTTCAGGCCTTCGCCTTCGGCTTTGGCTTTTGAAGGAGAGCCGTCGCGCAAAGCGACAACAACATTTTTGGCACCACTGTCGCGCAGGTTCAGCGCGTGGGCGTGGCCCTGCGAGCCGTAGCCAAGAATGGCGACTTTGGCTTCTTTGATGAGGTTAACGTCGCAATCGCGATCATAATAAACGCGCATAGGGCGTCTCCTTTGGTTTGGTTTCGATTGATGGCACCATAGGGGGTTTTTGCGTGATTGGCAGATCACATGTGCTGGTATTTTTCCAATATTCGATGTAATCATTCGTAGAATCATAAATAAGTGGAATAATCATGCTAGAGGATGCAGATCGCCGGCTTATTCGGATGTGGCAGTCTGATCCTAGCCTCAGTGTTAGTGAATTATCAGATCAATTGGGTCAAACACCCACCAAAACCGCGCGACGCATCGATCATTTGACCCAGCAAGGGGTGATTGAAGGTCTGGGGCACGAAGTGGATTGGGCGAAACTGGGATATTCAGCCGAAGTTTCGTTGCGTGTGACTTTAGATAAAACTCAATCGCGCGCCTTTGACGATTTTATCGCGGCAGCACGAAAGGTGCCGGAAGTGATCGAAATACAGACGTTTCTAGGGCGCGTTGACGTGCGTCTGTCAGTGATTGCGCGGGACATGGCGCATTATCAGCAACTCTATCGCACGTCCATTTTGACCCTGCCGCATATCGCCGATATCGAGGCGCTCATGCAGGTTGCGGTCGTAAAATCTGACGTGGGGTTACCTTTGTGATCGATCTGGATGCTTTGGATTGGCAGTTGATCCGCGCCCTGAACGCCGATGCCACGCAAAATGCGGGGGCCCTTGGGCGCAGGCTGGGGCTAAGCCAGCCCGCAACATGGCGCCGTATTCGACGGCTGCGGAGCGAAGGTATTCTGCGGCCCAGACGGCTGAGGTTGAATGCTGAACAGGCAGGTTTTGGCGTGACCGTATTTCTGGGCGTTAAACTGGCCACCAAGGGTCGCGTCAGCCTTGAGGATTTCGAACGTGCCGCCAGCGCTATTCCCGAAGTGCAACGCGTCGATCACGTGCTTGGGCTCTATGATTATCGGCTGAGAGTTGTGGCGCAGGATCTTGCTGATTTTGAGCGGGTCTTGCGTCGCCGCGTCATGACCTTGCCCGGGGTTGGAGACGTCGAGGCGAACGTGCTGCTCAGTGAAGAGCGGCTTGCGGGGCCAATGTTGGGGTAGGCTAGAAGTTTAGACAGCTATTCACCGAATGTTTGCTTTTACGCCCTAGTACGCGGGGTATCGAACCATGTTTGAGGGTGCAATGAAGCTACGATCATCAGTTGGGGTTCACGGCTTTGCCCTGTCAATCGGCCTATTATCGCTGGTTGTGGCGCAGGTTTTGAACATCGCGGTCTTTGATCCTGAAATCTTGCCCCAAACCATGCGCGGCACAACGATCATCACTATCTGCGTGTCCGTACCCATATGCTACTTCGTAGGGTCCAAGATACGTCAAAATACCCTCCTAAGTGATGAGCTAGAGCGGATCGTAAATCGCGACCGGCTGACAGATGTAGCCACGCGCGACTACTTTTTTGATCGGATGAACGCCGCCCCCGAGGCCTATGGCGTCTCGCTGATGATCGATATTGATCACTTTAAAAATGTGAACGACACCTACGGGCATATTGCGGGTGATAAAGTGATCCGCGAGGTGGCCGATGTTCTCAAAGAAAACACGCGTTCGAAGGATATCGTTTGTCGCTTTGGTGGGGAAGAGTTCGTTATTTTCCTTGATGAGGCAGGCTTGGCAGAGGGCCATGAGGTTGCGGAACAAATTCGCTCCAACGTGCAGGCAAATACGACGCCGTCTGAAGGTGACAACATCAAGGTCACTGTCTCGATTGGAGGGTCCCTAAAGGACGCCGCGCGGGATCTAGACGAGTCGATTAAATTGGCCGACGCCGCCCTCTATCGCGCCAAAGAGGCGGGGCGGAACCAAACTGTTTTTCCACCGCGCGCAGACCGCCGGGAGAACGCGACGGGGGCATATAGCTAAGCATGGGCAACGCGCCTTTATGAGCGCAGATTGCCCGGTGACAGAGTCCCGCAGGCTACTGATCAAATGCCGCGAATTAGAACTATTGGGCGTATTGATGCCGCACTTGTGTAATCAAAAAACAATTAACTTGACCCAAGGTCAATCTGATCAGTGTGGCTCAGCCACCAACCTAAGCGGGATTTTGATTAACTCATGAAAATTCGTTCTCTATCAGATGTCTGGCTGTTTGCGATTGGCACGACCATTTGTCTTATGGCCGTCGTCGGCGCGCTCATTATGTGGATTTATCCGCGTGAAGACTGGTGGTGGGAAATCCCGTTGAGTATGTCAATTACAGGAATTTTGACCCTCCCAACCTGCGTTATGGTGGCCCGCAGCCAGCTCCATATTTTCAAGTTAAACATGGAGTTGCAGGCCATCGTTGATCGCGACAGGCTAACAGACGTTGCAACGCGCGACTATTTTTTTGACCGAATGAAGGCTGAACCGCATGCCTATGGCGTTTCCCTAATGGTCGATATCGATCATTTTAAGTCAGTCAACGACACCTATGGCCACTATGCAGGCGATGCGGTCATTCAACATGTGGCCAGACTGATCAAAGCGCAAACTCAGCCCCAAGATATCGTTTGTCGATTTGGCGGAGAAGAGTTTGTGATTTTCCTACACCAAGCCGATTTAAGCGAAGGCAATTCAATCGCCGAGAAAATTCGCACTGATATTGAGGCCAATCCAGCTATGTCGGATGGCGCGCAAATCTCGGTGACGGTTTCCATCGGTGGATCACTCAAAGAGGCCGCACAATCTGTGGATGCCTCAATTAAACTGGCTGATACGGCGCTTTACCGGGCCAAAGAAACCGGTCGAAACAAAATTGTTTTTCCTCTGGATATGGTTCGGGCCGACCGCAAAAAAGCCTAATCCCTTTGCTGTTGCATGCAGGTCCTTTGCACCGTGATCGGTCCTTGCACGTGCGGCCCTGGACCTGCGGCATTGTGAAACGCTTGGGCCGGTATACCAAAGAAGACTTTGCAAATTGATGCTACTGGCCTTACCCAAACCCAAATGAAACGGGGGGGTGGCCATGGGCGCGCTTTTAGACACGATCGATCCAAACGGACTGGAAGAATTTTCAGTGGTCTTTACAGACAGATCACTAAACAGCATGAGTGCCAAATTCGGCGACGTGATGCGCGATATTTCGGGCATGCTCAAAGACGTTTATAACGCGGACGCAGTGGCAATTGTTCCGGGCGGCGGCACCTTTGCCATGGAAGCCGTGGCGCGCCAGTTCGCCAACGACACGCACGCCTTTGTTGTGCGCAACGGTTGGTTTTCCTACCGCTGGAGCCAGATTTTTGAGGCGGGCCATTTCGCGGCAAAAACCACAGTGATGAAGGCCCGCCAGACCGGCAACGGTGCGCAGGCCCCCTTTGCGCCAGCCCCGATAGACGAGGTCATGGCCCAGATCCGTGAGGCGAAACCGGACGTGGTTTTTGCCCCGCATGTGGAAACATCGGCGGGTGTGATTTTGCCGGATGACTATATCAGTGCCCTTGCCGCGGCCGCCCATGAGGTTGGCGCGCTGATGGTGCTCGATTGTATCGCGTCGGGCTGTGCATGGGTCGATATGAAGGCAACCGGTGTGGATGTGCTGATCTCTGCCCCGCAAAAGGGCTGGTCCAGCACACCGTCGGCTGGCCTTGTGATGATGTCCGAGCGGGCTAAGGCGCGCCTGTCTGACACCCACTCCAACAGCTTTGCTATCGATCTGGCGAAATGGGCCAGCATCATGGATATTTATGAGGGCGGTGGCCATGCTTATCATGCCACAATGCCCACAGATGGTCTGACGGCCTTTCGCGACACGATGCTGGAAACGCGCGAGTTTGGTTTTGACAAACTGGCTGAGGCGCAATGGGCGCTGGGCACAGGCGTGCGCAAAATGTTGTCGGACAAGGGCGTCGTTTCTGTCGCCGCAGAAGGCTTTGGCGCGCCAGGCGTCGTGGTCAGCTATACATCTGACCCTGAGATCAAGTCAGGTGCTAAATTCGCCGCCCACGGCATGCAGATCGCTGCTGGTGTGCCCTTGCAATGCGACGAACCGGCGGATTTCCAAACCTTCCGCTTGGGCCTCTTTGGCCTCGACAAACTGTATGATGTTCCAGCAACGCTGGCGCGTCTCAAGCGGGTTGTTGATCAGGTGCTCTGACTGGTTCCCAAGCCAAGCTTCATCAAGGTTTTGCGCACGGGTCCAGCCGCGTGCAAGCCTTGCAATCCCAGCGCCCGCAGGTCTCGCATAGGTTGGGCCGACATCATCGATGCGCGGTTAAGGGCATCCACGCCTGTCACCCTTAGCTTGACCTCGCTGTATCGCGATTTGTGATACCTTTCCAAAAGAGCTGCGTCGCCTGCATCTGGCGCCTCTTGAGCCAGTGCCAATAGGCTGGCCACATCTCCAAGGCTCATATTGAGTCCTTGGGCCCCGATGGGTGGCACTACATGTGCGGCTTCGGCAATCAGGGCCACACGTTGGCCATGGAATTGATCTGCAATTTGACTGATAATTGGCCAAATGCTGCGATCCGAGGCCAGCGTCAGAGGCCCCAAAACATGGCAGGATCGCTCGGACATTGCGGCCTCAAAATCAGACGGATCCATCTCAAATAACCGCTGCGCGTTCGGCCCACTTTCCATCCAAACCACCGCCGAGGATGGACGCCCCTTATGATCGGGCAGGGGTACAAGGGTGAATGGCCCTCCGGTCCGGTGGATTTCGGTCGAAACCTGTTCATGAGGGATGGGATGCGTGACCGCGAAAGCCAACGCTTTTTGTCCGTAGCGCTTTGTCTGAACATCAATCCCGACGGCCTGTCGCACAAAGGACGCCCGGCCGTCTGCGGCGATGATCAGTTTTGCACGGATCTGAGTGCTATCTGACAGCGTAGCCAGGACATGGGATTGGCGTGTCAGCACAGCTTTGGTGGCGCACCCTGATCGAAAGTCGACGGTGTCCAATTGGGTTAGTGCTGCGACCATCTCACGGCGCAGCAACCAATTTGGCACATTCCAGCCAAAGGGGCGATCCGAGATATCGGTGGCCACAAAATCCTTGGTCAGACGCGCCTCCCCGTTGGCCCCACCGGCGTCAATGATCCGCATGACGTCTAAGGGGCTGGCGTGATCGTCAAGGCGGGACCAAAGGCCAATATGATCCAAAAAATCCCGAGCAGGCTGTAACAGCGCCGTAGACCGTAGGTCGGCGCCAGCCGTGTCGCGATCTACAACCGGGGGCGTGGGATCCACGCAAATGGTTTTGAACCCCGCCTGTCCAAATGCATAGGCCGCTGCCAGTCCGGCGATGCCGCCGCCGGACACTAAAATATCTGTCTCGATCTTATTCATGAGCCATAGGTAGGTCCGGCATGGCGTTTGGAAAAGCCTGATTGATGACCTGCGACAAGAAATCCGTCAGGTCGCTGGTGTGAAAGTGGATATGGTCATGGTCGGCCTGAACTGGTGCCACATGGACTGTGCCCATCCCCATGGCGTGGGGTACTTGCAGGTTGCGAATGTCATCCTCGAACATCACGGCTGTGGCTGGATCAAACTGAGCCTTTGAAAACACGGTTTCAAAGGCCACGCGACTGGGTTTGGGGTGCCAGTCTGCGTGTTCAACCCCGTAAACGCTCTCAAACAACCCTGACAGTCCACGAGCCTCTAGGACCCGGCGTGCATAGGGCGCAGAGCCGTTTGTATAGATAATTTTGCGTCCCGGCAGGGCGGAAATATAAGCGGCTAACGCTGGATCCCTATGCAAAACACTGAAATCAATATCATGCACCGCGGTCATGTAAGGCTCGGGGGGCATGTCGTTGCAGTGCATCAAGCCAGCCAAAGTAGTGCCGTAATCGCGCCAATAGCTGGCGCGCAGTTGATCGGCTTCGTCTTGGCTAACCTTCAGAAAGTCCGCCACAAATTCCCGCATTTTCATTTCGATCTGATCAAAAAGGGCGGATGATGCGGGATAGAGCGTGTTGTCGAGGTCAAAGACCCATGTCCGAACAGCTTGGAAAGATGATAAGTTCATAGTAATTTTTTAGAGTGATCCCGGAGTTTCGCCAACTGTAATACTTGATTGACATGCGTCTGTTAGGTAAAGTTTACAAAAATCACATTTTGGATCCCAGTATGAATATGCTGAAACCGACGCAAAAAGACGCCTATTCCATGATTTTGGACGCTATTGATATTGGCGTCTATAAGCCGGGCGACCGATTGGTCGAAAGCGAGTTGGCAGACCGTTTTGGTGTGTCTCGCACCCCGATCCGCGAAGCGTTGCAGCGTTTGGAAACACAGTCTTTGCTGGCGCGCGATGGCCGCAGCCTGATCGTGGCTTCATTGGATCACAATCAACTGGCCGAGCTTTATGTCGTCCGATCCGAGTTGGAAGGGCTGGCCGCCCGTTTGGCTGCTCGCCACGCAGCCCCTGAAGAAGTGCGTGTACTGCGTGAAATGGTGAGCGAGGACCGGGCCCTGCTTGGAAATCCGCAGGCCCTGTCACGGGCAAATCGGCGGTTCCACAAACAGATTCATCTGGCCTCTCACAACCGCTATTTGGTGCAGCAATTGGATCTGGTGCACCGCTCTATGGCTTTGTTGGCAACCACTTCACTGGCTGTGGATGGGCGCGGGGAATTGGCGCTGCAAGAGCACGAAGCGATCGTCACTGCTATCGAAGCAGGCGATGGTGAGGCGGCGCATTTGGCGCTGCGTGATCATATCTCTATCGCGTTTCAAACACGACTTAAGTCTGACGCGGCCTCGGCTCAGGCGGCTGAGTAGGCGACTTCACCAAGGTTTCCGCAAAAATACCGTGAGCCGTTTTATCCCAGTAAAACGGTTTGGTGATAATTTCCCACAGGCCCTTGTACGAGGCCAGCGCCCCCAAGGGGTAATAGAAATGGAGGCTAGGCACCCATTTCATCAGATCACGGTGCGACCGTTCCGACACGGCAAACATGCCCACCAAAATATTAACCAACTCGGAGAGGGCAAAGAATCCACCCACAACCCAAAACCCCCAAGTCGGCAACACGCTGTCCAGTGGATGAGGAAGGCCCAAGGGCACCAACCAAAAGCTCCATAGTATCGGGGCTAGAACGAATTGGCTCAGGGCCCCGAGGAACAGGACCTGAAATCCGAAAAAGCGCCATGCCCCAAGGTCACGCCATAGTTTTAAGGGGCGTCGCATATGCACCCCGTAGGTGATCGCATAGCCCTTTAGCCAGCGTGATCGCTGTTTGATCCATGGCCATGTTCGGCAGTTTGCCTCTTCTTGGGTCACACTGGCGACAAGGTGGGTTTCATAACCATGGCGGGCCAATCGCACCCCCAAATCTGCGTCTTCGGTGACGTTGTGTGCGTCCCACCCGCCCAGATCCTCTAGGGCCGCACGGCGGAAGAACAAAGTGGTGCCCCCTAAAGGAATGACAAATCCAAGGCGCGACAGGCCCGGTAAAACGACGCGAAACCAAGTAGCGTATTCCACACTGAAACAACGCGAAAGCCAGTTGCTGTGGCGATTATAGAAATCCAGAATGCCTTGCAAACAGGCGACCTGTGGCGGGCTGTTATGAAACTGTTGCACCACGGTGTTGATTTGATCCGGGTCGGGCGCGTCTTCAGCGTCATAAATCCCGATGATCTGTCCGCGGCAAAAATCCAGCGCATAATTTAGCGCCCTTGGCTTTGTCTTTAGCGCGCCTTGCGGGACCTTGATGATCCGCATCCAAACAGGAAGCGTTGTTGAGGCCAAGGTCGCTTGGGTCGTGTCATCATCCGCCTCTATGACCAGACAGATATCGAGCAGTGCCTTGGGATAGCGCAAACGTTCCAGCCGTGTGATCAGCGTGCTCGCAATTTCCCGCTCTTTGAAAAGCGGGACCATGATCGAGACCACGGGCTTGCGAAACATATGGGTGGTTTTGAGCGGTGGGGCCACGGGCCCCTGCCACCAAACCAATCCTGCCGCGTGGGCCTTAAGCCATGTATTTGTGATCAAAAACATGCTGGCCCAAAGACATAGACCTGCGAAGCTGAGTGTGGGCGCAACCCAAAACGCCGTGCAAATCATGGCAAATAGCAGTGCCGCCTGCGCCTTTAATCGCGTGGCCGACCAATCGCGGCAACTGTCCTCTGGGGCCACACGGGTCTGGGCCATTTCAGCCAGCTTTTTCTCACGGTTTGCCAAGAGGCTGGTTTGGATCTGACGTTCCGACGCGAGGGCGAGTAGGGCTGTGTCAAACGGGGCAGGCAAGCTGTTGCGCAGCCGCTCAAACTGATTTGGGTGCGCTGTGGCCACGACCACGGTTTTGCCCAGTTGCCGCCATGGAAGCACACCGTGTTTGATGCACTTTTGCAGGCCAAAGGCGTCGATCAAGCGTGTGTCTGGAGGGGTGCTGGCCAGATTGACCTCGTCAATGCCATAGCGCAGGTGCAACGCATGCATCAGATCTGCCTCTTTGACCATGCGGTGGGTCAAAAGATACTGGGCCTGATCATGTTCCAGTGTCAGCCCCGCAACCCGCGCCTTCATCCAGTCTGAGGCGCACAACACGTTCTGTTGCAGCAATGCATCCAGCAAACCTGTGTCTTGTGGCACAGGTTCTGCGACCCGTGCGCGGGCGGCTGGTGGATGTGCAAAGAGCCGTGTGGCTGCATTCATTTTAACAAGACCTGCTGTCCGCAAATTCTACTGGGACAGATTGGCCTAAACAGCCTTAATGACAGGTTAATTTTGTCAGTTTCGCACAGCGCAGGCGACAGGCCTTATGCAGATTGTTCGGCCATGGCTGCTGCAAACCGTTCAAACAGATAATAGCTGTCTTGTGGACCTGGCGAGGCTTCGGGATGGTATTGCACCGAATACACTGGCCGATCCCTCAAGCGAATGCCGCAATTGGACCCATCAAACAAGGACACATGGGTTTCCACGACACCTTCAGGAAGTGTTTGCGTATCGACAGTAAAACCATGGTTCATCGAAGTAATTTCAACTTTCCCCGACTCCATATCTTTGACCGGATGGTTCGCGCCATGATGCCCGTGGTTCATTTTGATCGTTTTCGCTCCGAGGGCCAAAGCCAGCATTTGATGGCCCAAACAGATACCGAAAACCGGAATATCAGATTTTTCAAGAACCTCTTGGATCATCGGAACGGCGTATTGACCCGTTGCCGCCGGATCACCCGGACCATTGGACAAAAAGACACCATCAGGGTTCAGGTCCAGCACATCTTGGGCCGTGGCTGTCGCAGGCAAGACTGTAACATCGCATCCAGCCGAGGCCAGACAACGCAAAATGTTGCGTTTGGCGCCGTAATCGATGGCCACCACTTTATGACCTGGCGTGCTTCGGGTTACATACCCTTCGGGCCAGGCCCACCGCATCTCGTTCCAATGATAGGATTGCGCACAGGTTACTTTTTTGGCCAGATCGACACCTTCCAAGCCTTCGAAACTGCGGGCTGCCGCGACCAAAGCCTCGATGTCAAACTTGCCTTCGGGGTCATGGGCCAATGCCACATGCGGCGCGCCTTGTTGTCTGATCGCACGGGTCAGGCGCCGAGTATCCACACCGCCAATACCGATGCGCCCCTGTTTGGCCAGCCATGTTTGCAGATCCGATGTGGCGCGCCAATTGCTGGGCTCGGTTGGGTCCCATTTGACCACCATGCCTTCGGACACGGGCTGGGCCGTTTCGTTGTCTTCGTCTGTGACGCCGGTATTGCCGATATGTGGGAAGGTAAACGTAACCACTTGGCCCGCATAAGACGGGTCGGTCATGATCTCTTGGTAGCCCGTCATAGCTGTGTTGAAGCACAGCTCGGCCTGGGTTTGCCCTGTGGCCCCAAACCCGATCCCATAAAACAAAGTGCCGTCGGCCAGTGCAAGACAGGCTGTCGGGGGTGTTTTCGATGGCTGAGACATGAACAAGGGATCCCCAATATGGCGTGCAAACGTGGCGGAAACTATGCCTGCAAGCGGTCAGGGTCAAGGGCGGTGCAAAATGTAATCACATGGAATTTCAATGGGTTAGAAAATAGCCTCTCTCTTGTCTTCCAAAGGCTTTGCCCCTAAGTTGGGGCGTTCATGAAACTCTGGGGATAGATGACCATGACTTTGCGAGACAAGCTCAACACTGGGCTAAAGGAAGCGATGAGGGCCAAGGATGGCAATAGGTTGTCCACGTTACGGCTGATCAATGCAGCTATCAAGGACCGGGAGATCGCGGCGCGCGGCTCGGGTGATGAGGTCAGCGTCAGCGACAGTGATGTCCTTGGAATCCTTGGCAAAATGGTAAAGCAACGGCAGGAATCGGCGCGTGCCTATGAGGAAGGCGGGCGTCTTGAACTGGCGGAGAAAGAACTGTCTGAGATTGCAGTAATCGAAGACTTCCTACCCAAGCAATTGAACGAGACAGAAAGCGCCGCAGCCGTTGAAAAGGCGATTGCCGAGACAGGGGCCCAATCCATTCGGGACATGGGCAAGGTCATGGGGGCGCTAAAGTCAAAATACACCGGTCAGATGGATTTTTCCAAAGTTGGTGGTTTGGTCAAAGCGCAGCTCGCTTAAATCTATTTGGAAAATTTGCAACATTTTAGGGGGCGGGGGCGCGCAGCGCCCCCGCCCCCCAGCGATTGGCCGTAGGCCAAGCGCAAAACCTCAATGGTTTTTGGTTTGGGTTTAGTGAGCAGGCTTAATGAACGTCCCATTGCGCAGATCGCGCATCGCTTGCATCAGCTCCTCTTGGGTGTTCATCACAATGGGCCCGTGCCAGGCAACCGGCTCTTGGATCGGCGCACCTGAGATCAGCAAGAACCGTACGCCTTGTTCGCCAGCTTGCACTGTGACTTCATCGCCAGTGCCAAAGCGGATCAACGTGCGATCTCCGGACATGTCACGAATGTTGACTTCCTCGCCACCCACTTCTTTTTCCAGCAAAATCCCCGACGGGTCTGAAGCATCGGCAAAAGCCGCATCCCCTTCGAAAACATAGGCAAATGCTCGACGATAAGTGTCGATCTTAAAGGTCTTGCGCACACCGGCTGGCACATAAATGTCCAGATATTGCGGGTCTGCCGCGATACCATCCACAGGCCCGGTTTTGCCCCAAAACGAGCCCACGACAACTTTCACGCGGGTGCCGTCGTCATCGATGACTTCTGGGATTTCCTTGCCTTCTACGTCTTGGTACCGCGGATCTGTCATTTTCTGCGCGCTGGGCAGGTTGCCCCACAATTGAAAGCCGTGCATCTGGCCGCGTGGGTCGCCTTTGGGCATTTCTTGGTGCAAAATCCCCGATCCGGCCGTCATCCATTGAACATCGCCTGCACCAAGGGTGCCTGTGTTGCCAAGGCTATCGCCATGCTCAACCGTCCCGGATAGTACATAGGTGATGGTTTCGATGCCGCGGTGCGGGTGCCATGGAAAGCCTTTCTCAAAGTCCTCTGGGCGGTCGTTGCGGAAATCGTCAAACAGCAGGAACGGGTCCAACTCGCTGGGATCTTGAAAACCAAAGGCGCGGTGCAATTTGACGCCTGCCCCTTCGAGGGTAGGTTGGGCTTTGCGCGTCTCTAGTGTTGGTCGAAGTGACATGATGTTTCTCCTTTGATCCTTAGCTAGAGGGTACGGGGATCCAGTTCAATTTGGCAGTCCTGCGCAAAAATTGTGTGCAGATGCGCAGCTTGGATCCAGTCGAGATTGAGTATTTTTAGAAAAAAGAAAATGATTTGGTCGCAAACAGAGCGGACGATGGGTGGAATCATCGCAAAGCTTTGGAAAACGCCAAAAGGGAGGCAGAAATGCAGGTAGGGTTTATCGGGTTAGGAAATGTTGGTGGCAAACTGTCGGGGTCTTTGTTGCGCAATGGCAAGGATGTGATGGTCTTTGATCTGGATGCAGATCTTGTGTCGGCATCCGTGGCCAAGGGCGCAAAGGCTGGCCGCGATGCGGCCCATGTAATGCAGGCCTGCGATGCCGTAATCACCTGTCTTCCGTCCCCTGCGGCCTCAGACGCCGTGTTGCAACAAATGTTGCCAGAAGTCACATCAGGCAAGATCTGGATGGAAATGTCGACCACGGACGAGGCTGAGGTTAAGCGCCTGTCGGCTTTGGTTATTGCGGCTGGAGGGGCGGCTGTAGATTGTCCTGTTTCTGGCGGCTGTCACCGTGCGGACACCGGCAACATTTCGATCTTTGCGGGCTGCACGCGCGAGACATTTGATCGGATACTGCCCTTGCTTACAGTCATGGGGCGTCGGGTGTTGCATACGGGTGAGATCGGCTCTGCCTCCATTCTCAAGGTGATTACCAATTATCTGGCCACGGCCAATCTGATCACCTGCGCCGAGGCTCTGACGGTGGCTAAAGGGGCTGGCATGGATCTGGCCACAGCCTATGAGGCCATCGCAATGTCCAGCGGTACATCCTTTGTCCATGAAACCGAAAGTCAGGTGATCTTGAATGGCAGTCGCGATATTTCCTTCACTATGGATTTGGTGGCCAAAGACATTGGTCTATTCCAAAATGTTGCGGACCGCGCAGGTATTCCATTGGAAATGAACCCGCTTATGATCAAGATCTTCCAGGACGGGATTGACCGGTACGGCCCGCGCGAGCTGTCGCCGAATATCATCCGCAGGCTCGAGGATGCGACGGGCTTGGACATTCGCGCTGAAGGCTTTCCCGCCGAGATGCACGATGACGAACCAGAGGCTGCTGGGGCTGAAGTGGTTGTCAAACGCGGTCAAGCCTGACACATCCCATCGCATGGCCTGCTGTGCAGGCTGCGCGACCAGGGATATCACATGTCACAAGATACAGTTTTAGCCGAAATTCAAGCCTCGGGTGCGCGCCGCATCTTTGCAGTTGGGGCACAAGGGGTTTTGGGCGTTTTGTTGATTTATCTGGCGATTGCGAATCCGCCCTCTGGCTTTGGCTATATCGTCTTTTTGCTGGTGGCCGGCGTGTTTTCGTTGATTTCTGCCCAACGTTTGTGGCGCGCTACGGCCACAGGGTTGCGCCTAACGACATCGGCGCTGAGCGACATGAACGGAACTGTCTTGGCCAAAACGGCTGATATGACCAAAGTCGACCGCGGTCTTTTCGCGTTCAAACCATCCAATGGTTTTATGGTGCATCTTGCCCATCGCCATCCGCGCAAATGGGCGCCGGGCATGTGGTGGTGCACTGGCAAACGCATTGGTGTCGGGGGCGTTGTGCCCGCGGGGCAATCCAAATTCATGGCCGAGCAGATCGAATTACTGCTGGTCAAACGCGCCCCCTAATGCCTGGGGCGCGTAGCATTCAGGTGCCGCAGGTCAGCGTGCCGCCTTGGGTCCAGCAGATATGGGCCACATAGCGCGGTCGCGTTGTCACCAGATTTTCAAAGGTGATCCCGCCAAATCCGACCCACATGAAGGGCTCAAAAATAGACCAGGATTGGACCAAGACCACTTGTTCGCCATGAGGCATTACAGGAATTCGATCTGCAACAGCCTGCAGTGAATTGGTGTTGTATTTTACAATACCCGGGCCGCGTGCCTCGGACCACACCACTTTGTTCTTTTTGGCAACGCCATCCCATTTGACCATTGTCACACGCAGCTTTGTATCCAGCCGGGCCCGCGACAGCATGTTCATCAAGTCGTGCATTGTGTCGATGTATTGCGTGTTCAACGCGTTCATCTCACGAGAGATGGTATCGGACACAGTGTAGGTGGCCTTTAATGCCAGGTTTTGTTGCTTGAACCCGTCAAAGAAGACGAACATGGCGCCGTAAGCCCACAAAAGCAAAGGCCACATCAGTACGGTCTCGATAGAAAGGCCGCCATGTACATCCTTGGCGAACGCCTGAATGCGTGTTGTCAGTCTTGCCCAGATCATGATGGTTCACTCGCAAATACAGTGGTTGCTACAATTCCATAAAAGCCGCCTTTGATACGCGGCATGTCCAAGCCAATGCCGTTCACAACAAAGAATTGCTTGGTCATGATACAGGCCCTCAACAGCATCAAAGTGTTGTCGCCTACTGTGGCATAGCCCCGTGTGGGTTTGATGATTTCGGGATCATCATTGCACTGGGTGTTTTTATTCACTGTCAAAGGCGCACGTGGATCGATTTCTTCCATTTCCAACAAAAGACGAGTGTCACATTTGGCAAAAATTGGAGCCCCGTCACAAATCATCTTTTTGACCTGATTGTAGTTGGGGGGCGAGGCTGTGTTGATACGGATCGCTCGCACGGTCTGTTCCAGGCTGCGTTCCAGCATCGCATTGCGCGACGAGGCAAGGCCTGCCTCGATCGACATCATCATGATGAAGATAAACCACGGAAACAAAATCACAAATTCGATTGTGGCATTGCCGTCTTCATCACGCTGAAAGCGTTTGAGCCGTTGCAAAAAAGGACGTGACGATATCATTGTGTCAACCTCAGGCGATTGATCTGGCTGGCGATTGCCTTGAACGCCGTCGTGATTTCGGTCCCGTCCACATCAAAGTAGTGTCCGTCGCTTGACGCACATTCGCGCATGATGTCTTGTCCACGGGTCGGGGCCTCAAAGCCAATCGCAAAGATTGATGTGTTCTTGGCCTTCACCGCGTTACAAATCAGTTTGACGTTGTCATCGATATCGCCGTTTTCAATGTATGTCTCGACCACATCATTGTGCTCTTCGTAAAGCGCTGTGTTCGAGCGTCGATAAAAGTAGTCCGAGAAATCATCAACACCCCAGATTTTGTACAGGTCTTGGTAAGTGTATCGAATGGCATCCGACCGTTTATAGCTGCGATAGACGTCATCGCTGCCAGTGTCCGCATCATACGGGTAATACCAGCGCTTGCTGCTCGTATTGGCTTTGATTTTCACCATCCATTCATCGCGGCTGGGGGAATACCAAACGTCTGATTTGTTGTTTTTGTACTTAGACTTCAGGTCCCGTTGCAGGGTGTTAGCACCGTCTGTCATCAATACGATGACTTTCATGTTCTCGCTGTTGTCATAGCCCACAGGGCGTCCGGCCAACAGCGTTGGCACTTTGCCAGCGTTTTTCAGGTTGGTGATGACGGGGCGCGAGCTGGGATCAAGCAAGATGCTGGCCCATTTCATACCATTGTCGATACCGGTCCAGCCGCTGGCGTAGAACGCATTCACATGGTCTTTAAGCTTCTGTTTGTCGAACTGGAACGGCATGATTTCGGTTCGGCTGTCATTGCGACACCAGAATTCCCAACTATCGGGCACTCTGTACATGTCAGTCGAGCTGGAAATGCCTTGGTCGTTCTGCGTAAAGTGAGCGATCCGGTTAAGGCTATTTGTCGTCGACTGCCCGCGCCATTTCATGTTGTTCGACGTAAAGCGAATGCAGTAGCTTTCGTTGTGCTTTGTGGTCGGATTGTAATGGGCCAAGATGTCCGGCCCAACATTCACCGAGTGGTTGTAGGGAATAATGGATACGGATGTGATGCCCAGGTTCGGGTCAGTGGTGTTCTTGATCACGGCGTCGAAAAATTCGCCAGCGGCAACTTTCAAACGCGGCAAGCGGTTGTTGCTGCCCATCGAGCCAGAGATGTCGATGACAAGCGAAATTTCGATGTCAGTGACTTTCTCGCTGGCGATGCTGTCGGCTTTCGCAGTCAGTTGGTGCGCGTCTGATGTCCAGAACATGAAATATGTCGGAATGACCGCTTCTGTGTGGATTTCTACTTCGCGCCAGTTGATGCCGCCTCGCACATCAGTGGCCTTCAGGTACTTCGACATTTCTGCTTTGTCGAAATAGTCATTCACGACGGCATAGCCGTTCAGCGACTGATCCAAATCGGCTGCGGCCAGTGAGGCGCGGTCAGCCGTGTTTTGCAGTTTTGTTTGAACAGTGTCGAAATGCATGACGTCCATGGCCAAGCCGCCCAGCGACACCATGATAATGAATATATACAGCGAAAAGATGGTCAATGACCCGTCTTCTTCTTTTGCAAACCGAGCAGATGCCGCTCGCAGAGATCGGCTTCTCTTTGCTTTATCAGTCTTTTCAGTCCAAAACATCTTATCACTCCACCTTTCGCCAAAGCGCAGACGCACCTCGGGCTTGGTGGTATTAATCCTTGATCTGGGGCAGAAATATGACCGAAAGGGGGCCTTTCAGTAGCCAGCCTGTCCAATTTCGGGACAATAACTAGGTCGGGAAGCTATTTGTTCACAACTTTAGCGATAAATCGGGTGCTAAGTCGTCTATTGGAAACAGATATTTTCCAAAAGTTTATAAACTGCATAAAAAACGAGCAATTAAATCTTCAAAGGATTAACCAATAGGGCATAAAGGCGGCATAGTACTCTTGTATCTATGTCCTAGCCAAACTTGAGGAGGCTCTCTTATGTCAGCGGCAAATGAACCCAGTTTTCGCGATTCTGTCGATCTAATGTTTAATCGCGCTGTTGCGTTGATGGAATTGCCACCGGGTTTGGAGGAAAAGATCAGGGTTTGTAATGCAACCTATACGGTGCGCTTTGGTGTTAGGTTGCGCGGCAAAATCGAAACATTCACTGGGTATAGATCCGTTCACTCTGAACATATGGAACCTGTAAAGGGCGGTATTCGTTTCTCACTTGGGGTCAATCAGGACGAGGTCGAAGCGCTGGCCGCCTTGATGACCTATAAATGCGCGTTGGTTGAGGCGCCGTTTGGGGGCTCCAAAGGCGGGCTGTGTATCGATCCGCGCCAATACGATGAACATGAAATGGAATTGATCACTCGGCGTTTCGCCTATGAGTTGATTAAGCGCGATCTGATCCATCCGTCGCAAAACGTCCCGGCACCCGACATGGGAACTGGCGAGCGTGAGATGGCGTGGATGGCCGATCAGTACATGCGCATGAATACAACCGACATCAACGGCAAGGCTTGTGTCACGGGTAAACCTTTGAATGCTGGCGGCATCGCAGGCCGGGTCGAGGCCACCGGGCGCGGTGTGCAATATGCGCTGCGCGAATATTTCCGTAATCCTGATGACGTTGCGGCCTCGGGCCTTTCCGGAACCCTAGATGGCAAACGCGTCGTCGTGCAGGGGCTGGGCAACGTGGGCTTTCATGCTGCAAAGTTCCTTGCCGAAGAAGATGGATGCAAGATTGTCGCTGTCATCGAACGCGACGGTGCGATCGAAGATATAGGCGGCATTGATGTGCCGGCATTACAAGCGTGGATCGCCAAAAATGGCGGCGTGACGGGATATCCCCACGGCACACACCATGAAAATGGGGCTGCCTTGCTGGAGGCAGATTGCGATATTTTGATCCCTGCGGCACTAGAAGGCGTGATCAATCTGTCCAATGCGGCCAATATCAAGGCGCCTTTGATCATCGAGGCGGCAAACGGCCCTGTCACAGCCGGGGCGGATGGTATCCTGCGCGAGAAAGGCTGCGTCATCATTCCAGACATGTATGCCAACGCAGGCGGCGTGACGGTGTCTTATTTCGAATGGGTCAAAAACCTGAGCCACATCCGGTTTGGCCGCATGCAGCGCCGTCAAGAAGAAGGTCGTCACCAACTGCTGATTGACGAACTCGAACGTTTGTCCTCGGAAAAAGGGTTGGAATGGAACCTCAGCGACAATTTCAAGGACAAGTATCTGCGCGGTGCCGATGAATTGGAACTGGTCCGTTCCGGTTTGGACGACACGATGCGGGTGGCCTATCAATCCATGGCGGAAGTCTGGCGTACCCGGGATGACGTTACCGATTTGCGCACGGCGGCGTATTTGGTCTCAATCGGCAAAGTGGCCTCAAGCTATCAAGCAAAAGGGCTGTAGGCCCCAAACGGACGTACACCGTCCGTTATATGTCGCAAAAGGGGCTGGTGCTGACTGGCCCCTTTTGTCATTTTCAGCAGAACACGCATGAAACACTGGGGCACGATGCGCTTTTCTGCACTGCAAATCCTAAAACAGGGCCTGACCGGTAACAAAGGGTGGGGCCCGCTTTGGCGGTCTCCTGCACCCAAGGCCGAGTATGACGCGATCATAATAGGTGGTGGCGGTCACGGGCTATCCACGGCGTATTATATGGCCAAAAACCACGGCTTTACCAATATCGCAGTTTTGGAAAAAGGCTACATCGGGGGCGGAAACGTCGGACGCAATACGACCATTGTGCGCGCCAATTATTTTCTGCCAGGCAATTCCGAATTCTATTCCCATTCCCTCAAGCTCTGGGAAGGGATGGAGCAAGACTTTAATTTTAACGCGATGATGTCGCAGAGGGGCCAGATCATGCTGTGCCATTCTGACGGGCAACGCGATGCCTTGGTGCGCCGCGGCAATGCCATTCGCAACCAAGGCGACGATGCTGAATTGCTGGGCCGTGCTGACGTCAAACGTCTGCTCCCCTATCTGAACTACGATAGCGCACGGTTTCCAATTTATGGCGGATTGATGCAGAAACGCGCCGGAACCGCGCGCCATGATGCGGTGGCCTGGGGTTATGCCCGCGGTGCGGACCAGCGCGGCGTCGACATTATTCAAAACTGCGAAGTCACGGGTATCGACATTGAAAACGGTGTGGTGCGTGGGGTTCAAACGACGCAAGGTGCAATAAAGGCCAAAAAGGTTGGTATCGTGGTCGCAGGTCGTTCAGGGCAAGTGGCGGCCATGGCTGGAATGCGCCTGCCCATCGAAAGTCACGTGTTGCAGGCCTTTGTCACCGAGGGCCTCAAGCCTTGCATCGATCACGTGGTCAGTTTTGGCATGGGACATTTTTATATCAGCCAATCCGACAAAGGTGGGCTGGTCTTTGGCGGCGATCTGGATTTCTACAGCTCTTACGCTGCGCGAGGCAATTTGCCGATGAAAGAGCATGTGATGGAAGCGGGCATGGCGCTGATGCCCATGATCGGCAAGGCGCAGGTGTTGCGCAGTTGGGGCGGCATTATGGATATGACGCCGGACGGCAGCCCGATCATCGACAAGACCCATGTGGACGGCCTCTATATCGATTGTGGTTGGTGCTATGGCGGGTTCAAGGCCGTTCCGGGCTCGGGCTATTCCTTTGCGCATTTGATGGCCACTGACCAACATCACGGGCCGGCTGCTAAATTTCGGTTGGATCGGTTCCGAACGGGGCGAGGTTTGATGGATGAAGAGGGCACCGGTGCCCAACATAATCTGCATTAGGAAGACTTGAGATGTTTGGATGCCTGAGGCGGGGATTTTTTGACAAAGAAAAAGGGCGGGACCCATGCGTCTGACCTGCCCGCATTGCGGCGATCGGGATCGTCGTGAGTTTTACTATGGCGGCGTGGCTCTGACGCGCCCTGAACCTGACTCAGGCGCGGAGGCATGGGACGATTTTGTGCATCTGCGCGATAATCCTGCAGGCCGGACAGTTGATTTATGGATGCACGAGGCGGGATGTGGCGCTTGGCTGCGGGTCGAGCGCGACACGCGGACCCACGAGATTTTCTCGGTCACCGAGGTGGCAACATGCGATTAGACGCAATGGGTCAGGTGGACAGATCCGCCCCGCTCTCCTTCACGTTCGATGGCAGGCGGTACACGGGGTTTGCAGGTGATACATTGGCTTCGGCCTTGTTGGCCAATGATGTTTTGTTGGTCGGACGGTCGTTCAAATACCACAGGCCTCGGGGGATTATGACCGCAGGGTCAGAGGAACCGAACGCTTTGGTCACGGTGGGCATTGGAGATAAAGCCATGCCCAACCTGCGCGCCACGACTGTGCCTTTGGTCGATGGCTTGGTGGCGGTCAGTCAAAACCGCTGGCCCTCTTTGGCCTTTGATATACTCAGCCTCAACAATCTGGTGGCCCCATTTTTGGGCGCGGGCTTTTATTACAAGACATTCATGTGGCCCAAAGCGTTTTGGGAGCGGCTGTATGAGCCGTTTATCCGCAAGGCCGCAGGTCTGGGGGCACTGCCGGATGCCCCGGATCAGACCCCGTCTGAAAAGGCCTATGGGTTTTGCGATGTATTGGTGGTTGGCGCGGGGCCTGCGGGACTGATGGCTGCCACAGTGGCTGCATCTGCGGGGCTGGACGTTATCGTGGCTGACGAGGACACCGCAATGGGCGGCCGCTTGATCCGCGAAAAGGAACAGATCGATGGCCAGCCAGCGTCCCAATGGGTGGCACAAGTTCTGGCAGATTTGGCGCAGATGCCGAACGTGCGGCTGATGCCGCGCACGGCCATTACTGGCGCCTATGATCAGGGGACGTTTGGTGCGTTAGAACAACCTGTGTCCGGGCCTCAGTGTTTTTGGCGCATTGCCGCGCAGCGCTGCATTTTGGCTGCAGGAGCTATCGAACGCCCGATTGCCTTTGCTGGAAACGATCGGCCTGGTGTGATGATGGCCAGTGCTGTGCGGGCCTATTTGCACCGTTGGGGCGTGGCTACGGGCAAGAAAGTCGTTGTATTCGGAAACACCGGGGATGTTGAGCGCACTGCGCAAGATCTGCGTGATGCAGGCGTGGAGGCGATTGTTGTAGACGCACGCAAGGGCGAACAGGTTGAGGCGACCCATGGTCGTCTCAGTTTGAGCCATGTCAGTTACACGGCGCAGGGCAAAAGCCACAAAGTACCGGCGGACTGCCTTGCAGTGACGGGCGGTTGGAACCCGACCATCCATTTGACCTGTCACAAAGGTGGCCGCCCGGTTTGGGACGGCACACTTAACTGCTTTTTGGCGGATCCTGAGGCCAATCCAGACATGGTTGTCTGCGGTGCCGCGGCTGGAGTGTTTGATACAGCCGGATGTTTACAGTCAGGCCAAAAGGCGGGTCGGAATGTGGCAAAGGCCCTTGGCAAAATGCCGACTGATGCGTCACGGCAGCAAGCAGATGCACAGGCCTACGACATTACACCCATGTGGGAAGTGCCTGCCAAAGGGCGTGCTTGGCTTGATTTTCAAAACGATGTCACCACCAAGGATATCAGGCAAGCCGCGCGCGAAAATATGACTTCGGTCGAGCATATGAAACGCTACACGACCCAAGGCATGGCCACGGATCAGGGCAAAAACAGCAATGTTGGCGCTTTGGCGATTTTGGCCGATGCCACGGGTCGCGGGATCGCGCAGACAGGCACTACCACGTTTCGGCCGCCATTTGTTCCCGTGCCAATTTCTGCCTTGGGGGCAGGGGGTGCGGACAAAGGCCTTGCGCCCGAGCGGTTTTTGACCAGCCATGCAGCCAGTCTTGAACGAAAGGCGCCGATGATTGAAGCGGGGCTATGGTACCGGCCTTCATATTTCCCGCAAAAAGGTGAGGATCATTGGCGGCAATCCTGCGACCGCGAAGTGGGCTATGTGCGCGACGCCGTTGGGGTGTGCGATGTCTCGACCCTTGGCAAGATTGATATTCAGGGCCCCGATGCGGCCCAATTGCTGGATTTTGTCTACACGAATACCTTTAGCAGCCTCAAAATTGGTCGCGTGTGCTATGGCTTGATGTTGCGCGAAGACGGGCATGTCATGGATGACGGCACCTGTGCGCGACTGGGCGAGACGCATTATCTGATGACAACCACCACGGCGGCGGCTGGATTGGTCATGCGCCATCTTGAATTTGTCACGCAAGTTTTAAAGCCCGATTGGGACGTTCGGTTCGCGTCGGTGACCGAACATTGGGCGCAGTTTGCCGTGGCAGGGCCCAAGGCCCAAGATGTGATCAATGCTGTATTGGACAGTACCGCAGATGCAGACGGCCTTGGGTTCATGGGATGTTGTGCAGCCCGTATTGCGGGCGTGCCCGCGCGTATTTTCCGTATCTCGTTTTCTGGTGAAAAGGGCTACGAGGTTGCGGTGCCTGCGCGCTACGGAGACAGCTTGTTCCGAACACTGGTCTCGTTGGCTGAAGTCGAAGGCGGCGGCCCCTACGGTATGGAGGCGCTCAATGTTTTGCGCATTGAAAAGGGCTTTATAACCCATGCTGAAATCCATGGGCGCACGACGGCCTTTGATATCGGCATGCAGGCTTTGGTCAGCAAAAAGAAGGACTGTATTGGCAAGGTGATGTCGCAACGCGAGGGCCTTATGGATCCTGCGCGCGAACGGCTGGTTGGGCTTAAACCCATTGGCGCTGTCCAGCAATTGGTTGCTGGCGCGCATCTTTTTGATCCAAACGATGCCGCGATCAGTGCCAATGATAAAGGGTATCTGACATCGGTTTGTTTTTCGCCTACTTTGGGCCATTCCATTGGTCAGGGCTTCTTACAAAATGGACCCGAACGGATCGGTCGTCAGGTCAAGATGGTCGATCACTTGCGCGGTATCGAAGCGCTTTGTGAGGTCTGTGATCCAGTGTTTTACGATCCTGATGGGGGACGCCTTCGTGATTGAGCTCAGTGCACGCGCCACCTTAGACCGTTCTGAGGTCACCCACGGCGACTGTCGGTTGTCGTTGATGGACATGGGCCAGATAACGCAGATCATGCCATTCAAAGGCCATGCCAGCGCGGTTGAGGCCCAGATCGGGATGAAACTGCCGCAGCCCAATGGAACCACAACCCAGCAGACCAAAACAGTGCAGTGGTTCGGCAGGGGAACCTACCTTTTGATCGGAGCCGCCCCCGCACCGCAAATGGCCAAGCATGCAGCCATTTCTGATCAAAGCGATGGATGGAGCATAGTGTCCCTACAAGGGGCCAAATGTGAGGATGTTTTGGCGCGTCTTGTGCCTGTTGATGTGCGTCTATCCAAGTTTGGCATAGGCCAGACCGCCCGGACACTGATCCAGCATATGAACGGTGCACTGACCCGAACGGGCACCGATCAGTTTGAACTTATGGTCATGCGCTCGATGACGCAGACCCTTTGGCACGATGTCGAGCGTGCCATGCAAAGTGTTGCTCAGCGCTAGACTCTGGCCTTGAGAGGCCCAATATAGGGTGCATGAGTCTGCCACCCGGTTTCTTGGATGAATTGCGCACCCGTGTCTCGATCTCTCAGGTCGTTGGGCGCAAAGTCATGTGGGACACGCGCAAATCGAACCAAGGCAAGGGCGATATGTGGTCTCCCTGTCCGTTCCACCATGAAAAAACTGCTAGTTTTCATGTAGATGACCGCAAAGGCTATTATTATTGTTTTGGCTGCCACGCCAAGGGCGATGCCATCAGTTTTGTACGTGAGACCGAGAATGTCGGCTTTATGGAGGCAATCCAAATTCTTGCCTCTGAGGCGGGAATGACCGTACCGCAATCGGATCCAAAGGCTCAGGAAAAGGCGGATCGGCGCACTGAACTATCCAAGGTCATGGAAATGGCAGTGCAGCATTTCAAACTGCAGTTGAAAACAGGCGGGGCCGCTGCGGCGCGGGATTATCTGGCGGGTCGCAAGCTAAAACCGCAAACGCTGGACCAGTTTGACATCGGATTTGCGCCGGATGCCTGGCAGGGGCTGTGGGATCACTTGCGTGGCAAAGACGTACCCGAAGACCATATCTTGGCCTGCGGATTGGCCAAGCCATCCACCAAAGGTGGCAAGCCTTACGATACATTTCGCGGCCGCATTCAGTTCCCGATCCGGGATCCAAGGGGGCGCTGCATTGGCTTTGGCGGGCGCGCCATGGATCCTAATGACAACGCAAAATACCTCAATTCACCCGAAACCGAACTGTTTGATAAAGGCCGAAGCCTGTATAATCACGGGCCTGCGCGCGAGGCCGCAGGCAAAGGGCAGCCCCTGATCGTGGCCGAAGGATACATGGATGTAATCGCCTTGGTTGAGGGCGGTTTTGGCGCGGCTGTGGCCCCATTGGGCACGGCAATCACCGAGGACCAGTTGCGCCTGATGTGGCGTGTCTCACCCGAGCCGATCATCGCATTGGACGGGGACAAGGCCGGGATCAGGGCGGCCATGCGTGTGATTGATCTGGCCCTTCCGTTATTGGAGGCGGGCCAGTCTTTGCGCTTTGCGGTGATGCCCGAGGGCCAAGATCCTGATGATTTGATACGGTCCCAAGGGCGCGAAGCAGTGCAGGCCGTGCTGGATGGCGCGATGCCAATGGTCGATCTTTTGTGGCAGCGCGAAACTGAAGGGCGCGTGTTCGACAGTCCTGAGCGCAAGGCTGCTCTCGACAAAGATCTCCGGGCCAAGCTGAAGTTGATACAGGATCCATCGATCCGCAATCACTATGGCGAGGCCATCAAAGAACTGCGGTATCAACTGTTTCGTGGCGCACGTCCCGCCTATCAACCCGGTGCAAAACGCCAGTATGTGCCGCGCGGAACGCCTGCATGGAAAGTTAGCCAACCGCAAGCGACCACCAAAAGTAGCCGCTTGGCCCAAGCCACGGGCACAACCGATGATGCGCTGCGCGAGGCAGTTATCCTGGCTGTGTTGATCCAAAACCCCAAAGTCTTGCCTGAATTTGCCGGTGCTCTGGAGGACCTGGAATTTTCAAATGCCGACAGCGCCCATCTGCGGGATGCCATTTTAAACTTGGTCGAGGCGGGCGATGCGTTCAAAGAGGCGCTTTATGACAGTGTCGGCGGCGAACGGGTTGAAACTCTGTTGGGGCAATCCCATTTGGCGATTGTGCCTGCAATTAGAAACCCTGATCCGCAAACCGCCTCGCTGTGTGTCGCCGAGGAGCTAGCGAAATTGTCCGCCCACCGCGGCCATGCGCGTGAAGTGTCCGAGGCCTTGGAGGATATGGATGGTTTGGTGGACGAAGGTCTTACATGGCGCTTGCAACAGGCCGCCGCGGCCCTAGATACCACTCAAGCGCCAGAGAACGACGATCAGGCCAGCTACGACATCGGAGCAAATGGCGCAAAAGTCGCCAAAACAGAACGAGATGCGCTGAACGCCCTCCTAGACGGGATCAGTTTTAGCAAAAATAAGAAATAGACCGATTCGCACGGTAAACTGTGGTTTTGGTGACCAAATCCTAAAGAAATGCCTCTACCACTCTGGTCGAATCAGTGGAAAAACGTGATGATTCGCCAAACGTGGAAAAACGAATCAGTAGATAGCCAACGATGGGCCTATTTTTAGGCCGCATCGCGCCAGTGGGGAGCCAAGACATGGCCAAAGACACAGACGACCGCAAATCTGACGTTTCAGACAGCGACATCTCGCTGGACATGAGCCAAGCCGCGGTCAAAAAGATGATCGCGGACGCCCGTGAGAAGGGGTACATCACCTACGATCAGCTCAATGAGGTGCTGCCACCTGAGCAGGTCAGCTCGGAACAGATCGAGGACGTGATGTCGATGCTGTCCGAGATGGGCATCAACATCATCGAAGACGAAGAAGCCGAAGAAGAAGAAGCCAAAGGCAACACTGCTGTGGCCACCACGGCTGGTGCGCGCGAAATCACACTGGGGTCCGGCGAGACAGAAAAACTGGATCGCACGGACGATCCGGTCCGTATGTACTTGCGCGAGATGGGCAGCGTTGAACTTTTGTCGCGCGAAGGCGAGATTGCGATTGCCAAGCGTATCGAGGCTGGCCGCAACACAATGATCGCAGGCTTGTGCGAAAGCCCGCTGACCTTCCAAGCGATTACTATTTGGCGTGACGAACTTCTGAACGAAGACATTTTGCTGCGCGATGTAATCGATCTTGAAACCACATTTGGCAACACAATGGGCGAGGACGGCGAGGAAGAAACCGTTGTCGCACCCGGTGCGGCTGCCCCAGTCGCTGCAGAAAATACCGAAGAACAGGAATTGGACGCGGACGGCAATCCAATTGCCAAAGATGATGACGACGACGAGGATGAACAGGCAAATCTGTCTCTTGCTGCCATGGAAGCCGCCCTCAAGCCGCGCGTTTTGGAAACGCTGGACGTGATTGCCCATGATTATTCGCTTTTGTCTGAAATGCAGGATTTGCGGATCTCGGCGACATTGAACGAAGACGCCAGCTTCTCTGAAAAAGAAGAAAAGAAATACCAAAAGCTGCGCTCTGAAATTGTGATGTTGGTCAATGAATTGCATCTGCATAACAATCGGATAGAGGCGCTAATTGATCAGCTTTACGGCATCAACCGCCGGATCATGTCCATCGACAGTTCCATGGTGAAACTGGCCGACCAAGCCCGTATCAACCGTCGTGACTTTATCGATGCGTATCGTGGTCGCGAATTGGATCCGACATGGATGGAAGAAATGTCTGCCAAAGCCGGCCGCGGCTGGCAGGCGTTGTTGGAAAAATCCACCGATAAAATCGAAGAACTGCGCGGCGACATGGCGCAAGTGGGTCAATACATCGGTTTGGATATCCCTGAATTCCGTCGCATCGTGCAGCAGGTTCAAAAGGGTGAAAAAGAGGCCCGTCAGGCCAAGAAGGAAATGGTCGAGGCGAACCTGCGATTGGTCATTTCGATTGCCAAAAAGTACACCAACCGCGGTCTGCAGTTCCTTGATCTCATTCAGGAAGGCAACATCGGCCTGATGAAGGCCGTGGATAAATTTGAATATCGCCGCGGCTACAAGTTCAGCACATATGCAACCTGGTGGATTCGTCAGGCGATCACGCGATCTATCGCGGATCAGGCCCGCACGATCCGTATTCCGGTCCATATGATCGAAACGATCAACAAACTGGTCCGCACTGGTCGCCAGATGTTGCACGAGATCGGTCGCGAACCCACGCCCGAGGAATTGGCAGAAAAGCTGCAAATGCCTTTGGAAAAAGTGCGCAAGGTGATGAAGATCGCCAAAGAGCCGATTTCATTGGAAACCCCCATTGGTGACGAAGAAGACAGCCAATTGGGCGACTTCATTGAGGACAAGCATGCGGTTTTGCCGCTCGACAGCGCCATTCAGGAAAACCTCAAGGAAACCACGACGCGCGTTTTGGCGTCGCTCACCCCGCGTGAGGAACGTGTTTTGCGCATGCGCTTTGGGATCGGGATGAACACCGACCACACGTTGGAAGAAGTTGGTCAACAGTTCAGCGTGACCCGCGAACGTATCCGTCAGATCGAAGCCAAAGCGCTCCGCAAACTCAAACATCCAAGCCGCTCGCGCAAATTGCGCAGCTTTTTGGATCAATGATTTAGAACAGGCGGCCTTCGGGTCGCCTTTTTTATGCGATGCACACTCAATTCAGTTTTCAAACCAACGGACCCGGCCTTTTCGAGATCACCGGCCAGATTGCTGATTGGGTGCCGCGGGCCTCGGGGTTGTTGACGCTGTTCATCCGACACACCTCCGCCAGCCTTTTGATCCAAGAGAACGCCGATCCGGAAGTGCAGACGGATCTGCGGAATTTCTTTCACCGGTTGGTGCCACCCACCACTGATCCCAGTATGAGTTATTTGACCCACACCTATGAGGGTCCCGACGACATGCCGGCTCATATCAAAGCGTCCCTGCTGCCTGTGCATCTGTCCATCCCGGTGCTGGATGGCGCATTAACCCTTGGCACGTGGCAGGGGATTTATATTATGGAACACAGAACCGCACCGCATCAACGAACTGTCGTGGCGCAATTTTTGAATTCTGGTTAATCACGCCCAATTTCGGGGCACGCCCTAGACTGAGGCATCTGTATGACTTTCTTTTCGACCAACCTTTCGTTTTTGGACTTCGAGGATTTTATCTTTTCATCGATTGCCAAATCCTCAAGCTCTGAATTGGATTTTTTGGGCCAAGATGGGGATGGCACCTCCATGGAAATCCGTCTGACAGGCACCTTTTTTGATGTGGGCGCTGGATCGAACCCGCAGGACTTTATCGGAACCGTTACCAATATTGAGGTTATCTCTGGCGGCTCACAGCAGCTGACCGGATTTGGATTTTCGCTGGGCCTTGAGGAACTGCTGCTGTCTGGGTTTGGATCTGGCCTATTGGAGGCAGTGGGTCTTCTTGATGGCCCAACGCAGTTGTTCTCGGATGTTGGCAAAGACAATCTACGGGGCGGGCAGGGGCGTGATGAGATTAGCACGGGTATCAGTGCGGACGTTCTGTTTGGGGAACGCGGCAATGACAAGCTCTATGCAGGCAAAGGTGCTGACAAGGTTTCGGGCGGCTCGGGCAACGACAAAATCTGGGGCGAAGGCGGCAACGACAAGCTGTTTGGCGGCACGGGCGATGATGTGATCAATGGCGGCTCCGGCGATGACAAGCTTGATGGCAACGATGGCAACGACAAACTGCGCGGCGGCATAGGCGATGACGAATTGATCGGCCGCGAAGGCGACGATATCCTGACTGGCGGCGCAGGAGCGGATAGTTTCAAATTCATTGGGGCCGCGGGCGCCAATCGGATCACGGATTTTGACGTGGCCGAGGATATTTTGGTCTTTAACCCCGCTGATCAGGATCTGGTATTTACCAACGTGGGCGAAGATATGCTGGTGGAATGGGATCTTGGATCGGTTTTGGTCGAAGGGATCAGTGTGAACGAGTATTTTCTTGGCTGACGTCTGGGCCAACTGCGCCTCAAAAGCATCAACATCCTGCGTATGCATTTCCACACTACCCAAACTATAGGGAACGCCCTATAGTGGTGCCATAAAAGGGGGCAAAGACCCCCAAAGGCAGTTTAAAATAGGGGATAGGCCATGCGCTGTCCGTTTTGCGGAAATATCGATACACAAGTAAAGGATTCACGTCCTGCGGAAGATCACGTGGCCATTCGGCGGCGTCGGTTCTGCCCTGCATGCGGCGGGCGTTTTACGACTTATGAACGCGTCCAGTTGCGCGACTTGATCGTGATCAAGTCAAACGGTCGTCGCGAAGACTTTGACCGACCCAAGTTGGAACGCTCTATTCGGATCGCGTTGCAAAAACGCCCCGTTGAGCCCGAGCGCATGGATCAAATGATAAGTGGCATCGTCCGGCGTCTGGAAAGCATGGGTGAGACAGACATACCGTCGGGCACAATCGGCGAGATCGTGATGGAGGCTCTGGCCCGTATCGACACAGTGGCCTATGTGCGATTTGCCAGTGTTTACAAAAACTTCCAAGCGGCGGATGATTTCGACAAATTTGTATCGGAATTGCGCCCGGATGATCCTGAAGAATAAGAATAGCCATGCCCCGCAGCCATGAGACCTATATGGGGCTTGCCCTTGGGTTGGGCGCGCGCGGGGCTGGCCTAACCTGGCCCAATCCGTCCGTAGGCTGCGTGGTTGTCAAGGATGACCGCATTATTGGCCGTGGATGGACTCAAATTGGCGGCAGACCCCATGCCGAAGTCGTGGCACTTGCCCAAGCCGGCGCTTTTGCACGCGGGGCCACTGTTTATGTCACGCTGGAACCCTGCGCCCATCACGGAAAAACGCCGCCCTGCGCCGAGGCGTTGATTGCGGCGGGTGTAAAAACCGTTGTGGTCGCAGTGCAAGACCCTGATCCACGGGTTGACGGCGGTGGTCTGGCCCTCCTGCGCGCGGCGGGCATCGACGTTATTACAAACGTATTGGCCCCTGAGGCGCTGAAAGCGCATAGCGGCTTCATGATGCGTCAAAAGCTGGGGAGACCGCGCGTTAGTTTGAAACTAGCCAGCAGTTTTGATGGGCGCATTGCGACGGGAGCTGGCGAAAGCCAATGGATCACTGGCCCCCAATCTCGCAGGCAGGTGCATGCAGATCGCGCGGGTCATGACGCTGTGATGATCGGTGGCGGCACGGCCCGGGCAGATGATCCTGCGTTAACTGTTCGAGGATGGCCTGTGGCGCGTCAACCGGTGCGCATCGTTGTCAGTCGCAAGTTGGACATTCCGCTGAACGGGAAATTGGCCAAAACCGCCAACCAAACACCGCTGTGGCTGTGTCATGGTAGCGACGCTAATCCTGATTTGAGCTCGGCCTGGCAAGGTTTGGGGGCCAAAACGGTGGCGTGCAAACTGGCGGGTCGGCAAGTGGATATGGTCGATGCCTTGCAGCACCTCGGGGCCGCGGGCCTGACATCTGTTTATTGCGAAGGGGGCGGGGCCTTGGCCGCAAGCCTTTTGGCAGCGGATCTGGTGGATGATCTGATGGGGTACATTGCTGGTTTGGCCATTGGGGCCGAGGGGCAGCCTGCCCTGGGGGCGCTGGGCCTAGATCGATTAGCAGATGCGCCGCGCTTTACACTGGTCTCACATCGCCAATTGGGTGCGGATGTTTTGCACATCTGGACCCGCGAAACACCGCTGATTTAGCGCCACAGATAGGCATAACTGGCGAAAGCGCCCTGTAACTTAGCCAAAGCCCTATGAGCCATGCGTGGTTTTGGTAAATCGCCCTGTGCAAGACGATTGACCACCACTTCGGGCGGACAAGCCAAGCCGGTCTTTGGATCAAAGTAGCGCGGGTAGTCGATCAAAACGGCGTGGATAAATTGCTGCAAGTTGGGCCGCGCGCGGCGCCTGCTTGGCACGTCACCAAGGTCGGTGGTCAGTCCCCAACCTGCATAAAACGGCGCGCCCAATGTGGTGACTTTGACGCCTCTGATCAGCGCTTCAAACCCCAGTAGGGATGTCATCGTCCAAACTTCGTCTACTTGCGATAGCAGGGCAATAGGATCGGATTTGGCCAAAACCCGATCGGCCAGATCACCTGCATCTAGGTCACCGTCCCGCAGGCCAGCCTCCACGTCTGGGTGCGGTTTATAAAGAATGTTTGCCTCTGGGTGGGCCTCTCGTGCGGCCTCCAGCAAAGCGTGATTGCTGCGCACTGCGGATGTCCCCTTGAGGATCGAAGCATCGTCTTCGACCTGACCGGGCACTAGCACGTTATAGCCTTTGGGCAAATCCAACGTGCTGCGTCGAAGGTTGTATTTGCTAAGGTTGTTTTTCAGGATCTGCCGGCGCAAGTGTTCGGCCCTGTCCTGCGCACTGATGTCCAAGTCGACGGAACGTTCGATGAATAGCTCCAGATCGCTGGGGGCGGAGGGGTCGTAGTATATCCCGCGTTGATCGCAGACCAACGACAGCGGTGGAATCAAATCCGCGCCCAATCCCCGCGAGCGCAAAAACCCATCCTCGACCCTGACCACCGGCTCCATTTGGGGCTGGATCTTATTGGCCCAGACCATGCTGCGTTGCGGAGCAATGGCGGGTCTTTCGAACCGCATTGGCTGATGGGCACCAAAAAACGCCTGCAAATGCGGGCGTTTCCAAAGGCGCATGCCTTGGCCGACCCATCCGTGCTTGTCCTCGCGGTAACACCTCACCTCTGCACTGAGGATGTCGATGGCCCGCTCGAGCGTGCACAGCTCATCCGAAAAAGGGTCATACCATTTGGGATACAGGATCATGGCGGCTGCAAAAAGTTGCGCTCGCGTCAGGCGACGCTGGCGGCGATCAAGGGGACTGCGATCATCCGTTAGCCCCCAACCCATATAAAAGGGCCGTCCAAACACGTGCGGTTTATGCCCAGCAAAAATCGCCTCGAACCCCAACTGGCTGCTCACTGTGTAGACCTTCGTGGCCCCGTCCAGCAGGGCCCAAGGACTGACAGCGCCATCAAATAACGTGGTTTTGCCGTCTTCTATGTCGGGCCCAAAATGTCCCTCCCGGTGGCCCGCTTGGGTTTCGGGATGGGTCTTGACCACGATGCGGGCACTGGGGTTTTCCTCGCGCGCATAATACAACATCTCACGAAAGCTATTGGCATCGGCACCACTATATTTGATCGATGCGTCCCCTTTGGTTTGATCAATCACCAAAACATAACCGGGCTTGGGCACTTCGGTTTTTGGTTCAAAGCTATTGTATTTGCTAAGATCTTCGCGCTTTAGCCGGTCAATGGCGGCGCGCGCACGGTTCAGTAAGGCCGTATCATCCAACGGATGGGTCGCCAGCATGACCTCTAGATCAGAGGGCTGCGCATAATCAAAATGCACGCCGCGTTTGTCCAGAAACAGACCCAACGGCGGGCTACCACTGCGTCCGGGATGAACGGATCGTAAAAAGGCGTCTTCTACCCGCAAAATGGCTGCATCTTTTGAGCGGGCCACGGCTTCGCCACGGGGGGAGGTTGGGCTTTTGCCCCAGACGCCGACCAAATCGTTTTCGCCCGGCATGCCAATTTTAACTTCAAAACCAGAGAGTTGCAGGATGCGTTTGATCCTACCGCTGGTCAGAAAGCCACCGTTATATACAAACAACCGCTGCGGTGATTTCTCCTCAGCGGTTGTTGTCGTCTCAGACATCAAATGTTAGCCGCCGCCAGCAAGGCTGGATAATGTGTTGACGGCTCCCAGTGACCCGGTCAACGCCGAAATGGTTTTGTTCCATTGAACAAACGGGGCCTCGGTCACATACACAGTGTCCTGATCGCGGATCGAGAAATCGCGCGCATGGAACATACCATTGGGTTCTGTCAGGTTCAAAACATACACCAGACGCTGATCCCCGACCAAATCGTCGCGGCCCATGACCGAATTGGCAATCTCTGCAGGCTCGTTACGGAAGACAAACACACCGGTTGGATCTGCCACATTGGTTTGCAGGCCGCCAACAGTGGCAATCGCTTCAATCGCAGAGAGGGCTTGGCTTTCAAACGGGACGCGCGATTGGGTGCCAGTGGCCCCAAGTGAGGTAAAGCTGCGTGTATCAGCCTCGACCAAAACCCGATCCCCGCCGCGCAAAGCGATGTCCAGTTCGGGATTGTCATAGAGGTCTTCGAACCAAATTGTGTCGCGCATGGTGCCACGCACCACAGTGATCTGAGCAATCTCTGGCTCTACAGCGATACCACCGGCCCGCGCCAGCATTGAACTGAGTGTGCGGGTCGGACGTTCAATCGCGTAGATCCCTTGTGCACCAACAGTGCCAGATACCGAAACTGTGGATCCATCGCCAGCGATGCGGCGCACTTGGACCTGTGGGTCAGGGGTTTGGCTGTTGAGTTTGCGTGTAATGATCTGGCGCAACGCCTCTGGGGTTTTGCCCGCTGCATGGATCGAGCCTGCATAGGGCACAAAAATATGCCCCGAGCCGTCGACTTGTACTTCTTCAAGGACGGTTGCGTTGGCGCCTTGGTTGGCCAAGAGGCCATCATCAACGTTTTCCCAAATCGTCAGACCCAAAACGTCGCCTGGACGAATGGTATCGGACCCAATAACGCCCGCGGATTTAAACTGCTGTGAAAAGCCCAACGCGGGCGTAACACTGGTGGCGCGGGTCACACGGTCATTGACCGAGACGATGAAGGCATCGCCTTCGTTCAACACGCTGCCTGCAAAGATTTCGGATTTGTTTGGGCCCGAGCGCGGTAATCCGCACCCCGAAACGACAGCCAAAACGGCTAAAATGGCTGCGCTTTTGGCCCAGCGGTTGCTGCTGATTTTCACTGCCTTGGTCCTTTCGACCTTATAACTCTGCCTCAAGTCGCTTGTTTTCCAAGCTTATTAGCACCTGTGTAGCCTGTTTTGATCCGAAAATCTACCGCTACAGATTGTGGCTATTAGCGGATCAACCGCAACTGTTGCCGATGGGCAGCTTTTCCAGCCTTCAGCGCATCATACGGATCTTCATCTACCAGCATCATATCAACAACTTGCCGCAACAGTTGTCTGCGGCCACGGGCGGAATAAAATCCGCCGGGTATTTGCGATGTCTCCAAAAGGAAGCGTCGATAGTCCTTGAACGCCCGGTTTACGGGGCGTTTGGGGCGGGCAAAAAATTCGCCCAAGGGCTGGTCCGAGACGAACTCGGGCTTGGCATAAACCGCGTCGCCAAAAACCTTGAGGGAAATACCGCGAAACAGCACTTGTTGGCCCGCGGTAGAGTTTACAGTGACAGCTGTGCGGGTCTGGTTCAGCAATCGTGCCAATTTCCCGCCGCGAATGTAGTGCACGCGGTCTTGCACACCGTAGGCCTGCGCCAAGCGCCGGACATCATGCCGGATCGGGGCGCGCCCGTCCTCTAGTGGATGGGCCTTAAAGACAAGGTGGTGATGGGTCGGTGCGCCTTTGGCAAATCCACTGATCACCACGTCCAAAAATTCCGACATAGCCGTGAAGGGCGAATGTTTTTGAAAACTCGCGTCATGTTCCAGCTGCAGCAGCGCCAAATGGTAGGGATAACCGCCGTTTTTGACCCGCAGGGTTGCGATCATACGCTCGATGGATTGGAACGGCATCAGGAGCAAACGTTTGATGTATAGACGAAATTCCTTGGCCACCGTAAGTGAGCGATGAGGTTGGAAGTTGCGATAGTCGCCATTTCGAAACATCACGAACCAATGATAGAGCGCCCCATAAAAGATGTGATGCCGCATATCGCCCCAATGGGCGGGGGCCTCGGGCACATCCAGATCGCTTTGGGCCAGCGCCGTTTGCATCTCGGCAATGTCCATATCCATCAGGCGTGAATTGCCGTTTGTTCCGTTGCGCTCGTAGGTGACCCAATAGGGGCGCATGTACCCCTCTTCGAACACATGAACGGTGAGGCCAGCGGCCTTGGCAATTTCGATGGCTTGGGCGTGGATGGGACGCGTATCACCATAAAGCACGATATCGGTGATCTGCTTGTCCGTGATCAGCTGTGAAAATGTACTGGGCCAAAGGTCTGGCGTGCCGCGAAACGGAATATATGTTTTTGGGCTAAACCAAAATGCACGATCACCGGCATTAAACCCCACGCGCCACACCTGCGCACCGGCAAGGCGCAACATTTTCCCCAAACGATGGAAAAACGGTCCATGTGGGCCTTGCAGAAACAGGACCCTGCGATTTTCTCCGGTGATAGTCCGCATCATTGCCTCAGTTTTTGCGCGGTTTTTATGAAAATTGCGCTTTAATTCAGTGTTTAGCCAGTCGGTTTGACAAAAATATGGCGTATGAGGCTCTTTTCGCACGTAATCCTCAATATTTCCCAAAGGTCAAACCGCCTATGGCGACTTGCCCCGTGGCACAGATAAAGCTAGTTCAACGCTCAAGCATAAGGGGAATTCATGTTTACGGGCATCATCACCGACATCGGCCATGTAACGCAGTTGGACCAACGCGGCGATCTGCGCGCGCGGATCACCACGGGCTATGACACAAAGACCATCGATTTGGGCGCGTCTATTGCATGCGACGGTGTCTGCCTGACGGTCGTGTCCATGGGGCCGGACTGGTTTGATGTAGATGTCTCGGCGGAAACTGTATCGAAAACAAATTTAACCGATTGGACCCAAGGCCGCCGTCTGAACCTTGAACGCGCGTTGAAAGTGGGCGACGAATTGGGCGGACACATCGTGTCGGGCCACGTGGACGGTGTGGCCACAATCAGCGCCATGTCCGATGAGGGGGACAGCACTCGCGTGACCTTAACGGCACCAGACGCGCTAGCCCGATTTATCGCCCCCAAAGGATCCGTCGCCCTCAACGGCACGTCCCTTACGGTCAACGAAGTCGACGGCTGTGACTTTGGCATCAATTTCATACCCCACACCAAACAGCACACCACGTGGGGCGACGCAAAAACAGGCGATCTGGTCAATCTAGAGATCGACACATTGGCCCGCTACGTGGCTCGCTTGCAAGACTGGGCGTGACCCATGATTTCTTTTTTCTCTAAATACTCAAATCCCACAGATGAAGGGACGCGCTGATGCCCGATTATGAAAACCCGGGCCAAGTTGAACAGGACTGGGCTGAGGCGATTAGCCCGATCGAAGAAATCATCGAAGAGGCCCGCAACGGCCGCATGTTTGTGTTGGTGGACCATGAGGATCGCGAAAACGAAGGTGATCTGGTGATCCCTGCGCAAATGGCCACGCCTGAGGCGATCAACTTTATGGCCACTCACGGGCGGGGGCTGATCTGTTTGACCCTCACAGGCAACCGGCTGGACGAGCTGGGCCTGTCGCTGATGGCGTCGCATAATTCATCTCGCCACGAGACTGCGTTCACTGTGTCCATCGAGGCGCGGGAAGGGGTCAGCACCGGTATCTCTGCCCATGACCGTGCGCGCACGGTGGCTGTGGCTATTGATGCGTCGAAAACTGAGGCTGATATTGCCTCTCCGGGGCATGTGTTCCCATTGCGCGCCCGCGATGGAGGAGTTTTGGTACGCGCAGGTCATACCGAGGCCGCCGTGGATATCAGCCGCTTGGCTGGGCTGAATGCCTCTGGTGTGATCTGTGAGATCATGAAAGACGACGGGGAAATGGCGCGCTTGCCGGATCTGGTCGGCTTTGCCCAACTCCACGGTCTCAAAATCGGTACCATCAGTGATTTGATCGCCTACCGTCGTCGCCATGACAATTTGGTCAAAGTCCGTTCCGAGGAACAGATTACATCGGAATTTGGCGGCGAATGGACCATGCGGATTTACTCTGACGAGACCCAAGGGGCGGAACACATCGCCTTGATCAAAGGTGATATCACGACCCCTGAGCCCGTGATGGTCCGCATGCACGCATTGGACCCGATGCTTGATATGGTCGGCGTTGGTGGTTCAGGCCGCGCGGCCGAATTTGGCCACGCGATGGAACTGATTGCCCAAGAGGGCCGCGGTGTTGTTGTTTTGTTGCGCGATGTGCATATGGAATTGACTGCAGATGCAGAAGATGCCCCGCAAACCCTGCGCCAATACGGTCTGGGGGCACAGATCCTCAGCTCGCTTGGGCTGTCGGATTTAATCCTGTTGACCAACTCGCCAACACCCAAAGTCGTGGGGCTTGATGCCTACGGTTTGGACATCGTCGGCACCCAGAAAATTTCGGAGATCGGTTAATGGCAACCGCAGAACAGCACTATATCTTGCCGCGTCCCAGCTTTGACAAACCTGTCAAAATCCTGATCGTCGTCTCACCTTATTACAAAGACATCGCCGACAACTTGATTGCTGGCGCCAAGGCCGAGATTGAAGCCTGCGACGCTTCATGGGATTTGGTTGAGGTACCCGGCGCCTTGGAAATTCCAACGGCTGTGGGCATTGCAGAGCGCACCAGCAATTTTGATGGCTACGTGGCCCTTGGCTGTATCATTCGCGGCGAGACCACGCACTATGACACTGTGTGCAATGACAGCAGTCGTGCCTTGCAACTGTTAGGCCTGCAGGGGCTGTGCATTGGCAATGGCATTCTAACCGTTGAAAACCGCAAGCAGGCCGAAGTGCGCGCTGAGACCTCCGACCAAAATAAAGGTGGCGGAGCAGCGGCTGCTGCCTTGCATCTTGTGGCAATCGGGCGCAAATGGGCGGCTCCACGCAAAGGCGTTGGCTTTACTTCAGATATCCTGCTTGCGGGCGACACAGATGGCACCTCTACGGCATGACCCTTTCGAATAATCAAAAACGGAAAATGAAATCAGCGTCGCGGCTTTACGCGGTGCAGGCCCTGTTTCAAATGGAACATTCCGATCAAAGCTTTTCTGCGGTCCGCGCAGAATTTGAGGACCACCGTTTTGGCGCAATATACGACGGCGTTGAGATGCAAGAAGGCGATGTGGATCACTTTCGCCTCCTGACAGAAGAGGCCGTTAATCACCAAGCCAAGATTGACCAAATGACCGACCGCGCTTTGGTGGCCAAATGGCCGATTGCGCGGATTGATCCCACTCTGCGTGCCCTGTTTCGGGCTGCAGGTGCCGAATTGGTGGCATGCGATACACCGCCAAAGGTCGTAATCGTCGAATTCGTTGAGGTTGCAGGTGCATTTTTTGACGATGGCAAAGAGCTGAAATTCGTCAACGCTGTGCTAGACCACATGGCTCGCGAAGCGCAGCCAAAAAAATTCTGATTGAAATCAAAGCCTTTCAAATTTTACGCGATTTTATGGCAAATTCAGGCAGCAGTTTAGGAAAGTTTTAAAAGACCGGCCGATAGAGTGAGCAGACACACTGCAACCTCGTTAGGACCGTCCATATGCAAGCTTTGATCCTCAACTCTGACCCAGAAATTCGCAAAATCCATACCTTGGCGTTGCTTGGCCATGGCTTTGCTGTGGTCAGCGCTGCCAACCTTGAAGAGGCGCAGGATTATTCCCGCGTCGGGGCGTTTGATCTGGTGTTGATGGAGGAACGGCTGGAGGGGCGATTGACCCACACGATTTCCCTGATCGCCGAACAAAAGAAGGCCGATGTTGTAACGATCCTTGTAACTGAACGGGCCGACGAAGGGCTGAACGAACTGTGTGAATTGCTGCCTTCGCTCAATTGTATTGTTGGTCCGGGCGTGGACAAGTCCCTGTTGCTCAAGCTGATTGATGCGGAATGTTCCTACATCAAACAGCGTGACGTTGTGCAGCCTGAAGTTCAGTCAGATTGGATTGATGTGAACCTTGGCAACGTCTTGATGAATGCAAGCCTGCGTACAGGCGTCATGCCCAAATCACAAACGGCCAACTACAACGGTACATGGCCCCACGCCGCTTTTGCAGCGGCGCGGTTGGACAAACTGGTCAGCGCACAAAGCGCCTTGGCCATGCCTACTTAGGACGTGCACGCGGGGGTGGCGACTGTTGCCATCCCTTTGCTGTTAAAACTGGCAATCGTTGGCTCGAAACTGCCGAGGGATTGCAGAACCTGCGCGCCCTCAATCTCGGATCCGGACACCCGGATTTGGCCCAATTCACCCGCCGCAAGCGTGTCGTCTAAGTCGATTGTCAGACGCAGAACTTCGCCCGGTTGCATGGCGTTCAGGCTCATCACCAGTTGCTGGTCACCGTCCATGGGTTGGCTGACCGTCTGGACCAATGGCTGGCCTTGCACAAATTCCAACGGTTGAAACACCTCAACGCCGGCACCTTGATCGGTCACGTCAAAAATCAGGCCTGCGGCACTGGTGCTAAGATCCAGTGTCAAAACTTGGGCGGGCAGGGCGCAGGCGCTGGTGTTTGTTACCACAAAACTGTCCTTAGGGGCGCTTTCAATGAAGCGAACCGTCACATCTGCCTGTGCTGCAAGTGACGTGCACAGGACCAAAGCCGCTGCGGATAAAGGGAGTTTGGACAAGATCATCATGGGCCTCCTAGAGCGTTATCTAGGACGATATAACGCGCTACGGCTGAAAGTCCGTCGTTTCGGCGGAAATAGTTGAAAAATAAAGTGGCGGGCCCGCAAAAAGTACGCAACCGTGAGGTGATGAATTCCCGAGGACCTGTATATACAGGTGGGTGCCAGATAAAAGAACCAGGGTCCAAACAGAGCCAGCTCCCTCGGATTTGCTTAAGGCCACTGGAATTTAACCTAAACACGAGAAGGGCAGAACCCGCCAAGGCATTAGCTATGCCGCAGAGGCCTCGACGACAAGGGGCAAGCGCAAGATTGTTTGAACCTACCCCTTTTTCATAGGCTATAAATGCGGGACTAAAGCAAAACGTCAGCAGTAGTCAGCGCATCGATCCAGTAGATCTCGACCTCCAGATCTGCGACACCGTCGCCATTTTCATCAACCTGCAAAATATCGTTGCGGAACCGTGCCTCGGCACCGCCATTTGCGTTAAAGAGATCGGCGGCAATAAAGCTAATGTCTTCAAAGGCTGTCAGGTCGATTTTGTCGACCCCGCTGTTAAAGCCCTTGATGATATCGCGTGTGCCTTCGCTGGTGCCACTGTCGCCCGAGGCAAAGACAAATATATCTGCGGCGTCGACGTCTTCCCAATCGTACATCATGTCAGCCCCGCTGCCGCCCACATAGATGTCGGCGCCTTCACCACCGGTTAGTGTGTCGTTGCCTGAACTGCCATAAAGCAGGTCATCGCCGTCCTCACCTTTGAGGCTGTCGTCGCCTTTGCCCGCCTTGAGCATGTCGTCGCCCGCGCCGCCATCGAGACGATCAGACCCACTGCCGCCCCACATTGTATCGTCACCCTCCCCGCCATAGAGGCTATCATCGCCCTTATCGCCCCAAAGTTTGTCGTCTCCGTCCCCGCCGCTGACACTGTCGTTGCCGCTGCCGCCATAGGCCTTGTCGCGGCCCTCGTCGCCGTGCAGCTTGTCGTCGCCTGCTTGACCATAAAGCAGATCATCGCCAGATCCGCCGCCCAGTGTGTCGGCACCGTCTTCCCCTTTAAGTGTGTCGTCACCTTCTTCGCCATAAAGCCGGTCATCGCCGTCGCCGCCGATCAGTTTGTCGCGCCCTTCATCACCGCCGATTATGTCGTTGCCCGCGCCACCCTTGAGCAGATCATGGCCCGTTCCGCCGCCAAGGCGGTCATCGCCGTCGCCCCCCCAAATCCGATCATTGCCCTCATCGCCCCACAGATGATCGTTGCCGTCCTCGCCGTACATACGGTCATTGCCATAATCACCGCCGGAGGTGTCATTTCCATCGCCCCCGTAAATCCAATCGTCGCCAATGCCCGCCCAAATTTTGTCGTCGCCAGCACCCGCTTGGAAAATCTCGTGGGTCGCTTCTTCGAACACAAAACTGTAGTGACCGGATCGCAATGTCTCGCCCTCAGCCGTGCCAAAGACGATGTTTTGCCCGTTCACGTACCAATTCAGCCAACCGGCCACGTCATCCACGGTTTCATTAGCGTTGCCGTCTTCGTTGCGAAAGCGGCCTTCCTGATATTCAAAGCCGATGTGGTAGATCGCATCGGCAACCGTATCGATGAAATCTCGCCCCTGAAACTGATAGGCGCCACCATCGCCTTGGACCAAATGAAAGCCGGTTTCATCATTGCCGTCGTCATCCCCGTGACCTTCGACGAAACTGGCATAAAGCGCGGAATCGGCGCGAATGTAGTCGCTGACCGATCGCAATTCGTCCGGGGTAATCAGACGGTCTGCATTAACGCCAGTGGCCTCAATCGCCTGCAAGATGACGGAATTCATCAACACCGCTGCATCAGCGCCGCCATCGATGTCGGCTTGTCTGATGTTAACGGTCAATCCCGGGTCGCTGAGAACCAGATCAACGATATCGGTCATGCTGTTCGTAGAAACAGGAGTATGTGGCATTTCATCGTCCTTTACGTGATGTGTCAGAAGTATGAAGCCCGCGTCGCACAGCTAGCATGCAACCGGAAGCTGCGGGGGTCAAAAGGGGTAGGTTGAGCAAAAATTTGTCATTTGCGATAAGTTCCGTGCAATTGGATCAGTGGAAACTCGCCAAAAAAGGGGCTTCGGGGCCAATTGGCGGTATTTTGCCGGCAGAGAAGACTAAGTAGGTGAAAATCAGGATTGATTTTTGTTTATGGTTTGTTCATGTTTGATCCATGCCTGAAGATCAGTTCAAGACCCCCAAACCCGGCCAATTGCTCGCCCGTGGCGTGTGCCGCCATTTGGCCAGTCACGACTTTGTTACTGTTGAGGAATTGGTGCCCACCAGCGGTCTGCGCGTCGACGTGATGGCCTTGGGTCCCAAAGGGGAAGTGTGGATTATCGAATGCAAATCCAGCCGTGCGGATTTTCAATCAGACAGCAAATGGGAAGGCTATCTGGACTGGTGTGATCGTTATTTTTGGGCCGTGGACGAAACATTTCCGACGGAACTTTTGCCCCATGACAGCGGCCTGATTATTGCAGATAGCTATGATGCCGAGATTATTCGCATGCCCGATGAGGCCAAATTGGCCCCGGCACGTCGCAAAGTGATGGTTCAGAAATTTGCAAGACACGCCGCACAGCGGTGGCATCTGGCCCGCGATCCGGGGGTGGTTTTGGATTGGTGAAAGAAAGGCGCGGAACGTCCGGCGCCGATCAGCTGCCGGGTTTGATCGTTTCTGCGGCTTTGACGGCTGCCAAAATTTCTTCAGCGATGTCTTTGGCCTCTTGAGGCTCAAAATCCATAGGAATCTCTAATTCACCCGCAAAAATGAACAAACGCACCATGCCTTGATCGGTTGGACCGATTTGCAAGTTGGCTTCTAGATCGCGCTCTGTGTTGATGCTCATGGGTGACTCCTGCTGATCGGCCAAATGCCTAGTCAAAACAAATGAAATTGGCAAGCGATTGCCGTGCAAACCCTCTTGCAATCTGTTGCATGGCTCTGTAATCCGACTGCCAGTGCCGCCTTAGCTCAGTAGGTTAGAGCGCCTGATTGTGGATCAGGAGGCCCCTGGTTCGAGCCCAGGAGGTGGTACCACTTCAAACCCCTAAAATATGGACGAAACAGACAGCACGGTGCTTGCTGTGCGACCGAATGGTGTCACATATAGAGGGATACAGAACGAAGGGGCAGAACCATGAAGGTTTTGGACGGTAAAGTAGCCGTGGTCACAGGCGGCGCGCGTGGGATTGGCCGTGCCATATGTCATGCGATGGCAGAGGCTGGCGCACAGGTCGTAGTGGCCGACCTGAACTTACATGAGGCCAGCGAAACCGCGCGGGACTTTGACGGGTTGGCTGTTGAGATGGACGTTACTCAATTCGGCAGGCTCGCGGATCAGATGCAAAACGTGGCGGATCAACGGGGCGGGATTGATATTTTGGTCAATAATGCTGGCATTTTCAACATGGCCTCGATCGACAGAATCACGGCGGAAGATTACCGGCGCCAATATGATGTGAATGTGGGCGGCACTCTGTTTGCGTGCCAAGCCGCAGTGCCTTTTATCAAGAAACGCGGCGGCGGGGCGATTATCAACTTCTCCAGTCAAGCCGGACGTCGCGGTGAACCGAACATCACCCTGTATTGCGCAACAAAGGCTGCGGTGATTTCGATGACCCAGTCCTTGGCGTTGGAATTGGCCGGTGACAATATTCGTGTCAATGCAATTGCGCCGGGCGTTGTGGATACGCCGATGTGGGATGTGGTGGATGCACAATTTGCGACCTATGAAAACAAAGCCTTAGGTCAAAAGAAGCGCGAAGTTGGCGAAGCCGTGCCTTTGGGACGCATGGGCGATCCGCGTGACATCGCAGATCCCTGCGTTTTCCTTGCCTCGGATGCTGCGCGTTATATCACTGCGCAAACGTTGAATGTCGATGGCGGCAATTGGATGAGCTAGAACGTATGCTTTGACTTGAAATCGCCGCTGGCTAAGGGTGCGCGATGTGTTTGCGATGATCCCCAAGGGTGCCTGTGTCAGCGATAGGGTTTGATACTGTCAGCAGTCATTGTATACGCGATTTCAGCAAGTTGCGTGTTCATTGTCCCGATGCGCAGCTCGCCAATAACGTCGACCGGCTCATAGAGCCCGCCACTTTGATACGGCGTTTGCGTGGTCACAAAGACCAATTGATTGGCAGGCGGTGGTGGCACATGAATGCAGGCCCCCACAAACGGCACAAGGATAAACGCGGTTACCCCGCTGCCAGAATAATCCAGCGGCACAACGAACCCCGGCAATCGTACAACCTGTTCGTTCCATTCGCTGCGCACACCGGTCGATTGTGGCTGTTGGCTGGCCATCGGAGCCTGATCGTGGTCGATTAGATTACGCAAGGATGGTGGGATGCTGGTCTGACCCCTCGGCAACAAATCCTTCCACCCAAGGTCCACAAAGGCATTCGTATTTGCCAAGGCGGACGCGCCAGTAACAGAGCCTAGGCCAGCCCCGAGGCCGATCATAAAATGCCGACGGTCCATAAGCGGGTTCACCAAATGTACGTTTCCATTGCATCAGCGGTCATTGCATATCCAACCTCTGCCAATTCCATCGACTGCAACTGGTGACGCATGCGGCCAGTGACCCAAACCGCCTCCCAAAGATCATCATTGGGCCAAGGGTTTTTGGCCTTCACAAAGACCAATTGATTGGCTGGCGGCGGGGGCACGTGCAGGCAGGCCCCCACATAAGGCACCAAGACAAACTCGCTGACGCCTTTTGCGTTTTGCTCTAGCGGGATAATAAAGCCCGGCATTTTGATGTATGCGCCGTCCAGTGCTGGGTTCAGCTTGGTTGCATTGGCGTCAAAGACCGGCCGCCATGTGTCATTGCGTTCGTCCATAATGCCTTCGCCGATGATCTCTGAATAAGCGACACCGGGTGGGATCAAATCGTCCCATTTGATTTCCGTGGCCGTATTGGCGCGGGCAATTTGTGGCAGCATCGCGGATGCGGCGGCAGCGGACAGCATTTTGCGGCGGGTAAAGTCCATGGGTCATGGCCTCAATAGTTAGATTTTGACCACCATACCATCTGCCAGCGACATCCGATAGGCGCGCCATGCAGGGATCAAGCTCACAATTGCGCTAGCGGCCACCACGCACAGCACAACCCAGACCTCACGGCGCGTTGGCGCTGTGATCGGCAACCAAAGCCCAAAGGCACTGTCGATCAAGGGCTGCGCGCCCCACAAGCCAAGATAGAGCAGCGCGAGCCCCAATATAGCGCCCAAGGCGGTCATCACGGTAGCTTCTGTGACCAGCAACAGCAGAATAGTCCTTGGTCGCGCGCCCATCGCCCGGAAAATTGCCATTTCGCGGCGTCGTTCGCTGAGGCTTGAGAATATCGTCGCCATCATTCCGATCAAGGCTGTGACCACCACCATGGCCGACACCCCGATCAAAGCAGTTTCCGCGATCCCGACGATCTGCCACAACTCTTGCAAAGCCACCCCGGGCAAAATGGCCAAAAGGGGTTCCTGCGGGTAGTCGTTGATGACCCTTTGCAATCCAAAGACTTGCAGCCTGCTTTTGACGCCGACGAGGGCTGCGGTGATGGCTTGGGGTTCCAGTTCCATCTGGCGGATCACATCAGCCGGGGTCGATTGCCCGGGGATCTGCGCACCGCCTTTCCAGTCCACGTGGATCGCCTCGATGGCGCGCAGGCTGACAATGACAGTGCGATCCACAGGCGTGCCGGTCTTTGCCAAAATGCCTGCGACCCGAAAGGGTTGATCTTCGTGTTCTGTAAAGGACGCCAGACCATGGGCCACAACAATAGGGTCCCCGATGCTATAGCCCAAGGTTTCGGCTACATCTGCACCAATGACCGCATCGAACAAGTCCGCCATGATTGCCCCATCCGCTACAGCAAGGGATTTGCCCGCGCGGTATTTGTAGCGCTCAAAGAAATCGACGGTGGTCCCCATAACGCGAAATTGCCGGTGGCTGTCGCCCAATGAAATAGGAACAATCCAATCGATATCGGACCTGTTTGCGATGTCTTGGTAGCTGTCCCATGTAATGTTGTTTGTAGCGTTGCCTATCCGAAAAACTGAATAGAGCAGCAATTGAACCGACCCCGAACGCGCGCCAACGATCAAATCCGTGCCAGAAATTGTATCGGCAAAGCTGGCTTTGGCCCCTGTGCGCACTTTTTCCACACCAAGGAACAAGGCAACCGACAGGGCAATCGCCAGAATTGTCATACCCACGGTCAAGGCCCGCGCGGCTAGTGATGCAAGGGCCAGACGAAGGATCATGCCGCCTCACGAGTGGTTTGGGCAATATCAGACATTTGGATCACGCGATCAAACCTATCGCCCAAGCGCGCGTCGTGACTGACCATCAACAGGGCCGATCCCATGGCTTTGGTTTGGGTGAAAAGCAGGTTCAGGAAAGCCTCCTGACTAGAGGCATCCAAGGCCGATGTCGGCTCGTCTGCGACAATCAACGGCGGCATGCCGATCAGGGCCCGGGCGACGGCCACCCTTTGTTGTTGCCCGACACTAAGGTTTCCGGCCTTGGCTTGGGTCACTCCAGCGGGCAATCCCAATTCGGTGCAAAGCTTTAGGGCTGTGTCTTGCACAGGTGCTGCCCGTCGTTTGCGTTGTGGTGCAAAGGCCAGCGGGAGGGCGATATTGTCCAGAACACCGGCATAGGGCAGCAGGTTAAACTGCTGAAAAATCAGCCCAATATGTTCCGCACGAAACCGATCACGTTGCCCTGCTGACAATGCGTCTAATTGCGTGCCCGCGATGTGCACCGACCCTAAACGGGGCGTAACTATCCCGCAAATCAACGACAATAGTGTCGATTTCCCAGACCCGCTTTCCCCCAGCAGTAGAACGCTTTCGGCAGGTGCTAGGCTGAAGTCCGGCACGGTAATGCCAAAGCCACCAGAGCCGATCCAGGAATACTGGACCGCGCTCAGTTGCAGGATCGGGTCGGGGTTTTGGGGCAAATTCAGGCTCTAGAGTTGGTCGCTGAGGTCAAGGACCGGCGCGTCGCGTTCAACTTCAAACGCTTGCGCGCCACTGTCGGATACCAACTGCACTTCAACCTCTAATGCGTTCGGGAAGGCGTCAAAATATGCAAATGTGATGGCGTCCAAAGCTGACGGGTTGGCGCATGTCAAAAGATATTCTGCATGAAATTCTGTGTGACCAGCCTCATCTTCATGATCTGCGTGATCCTCATCACCGTGACCCTCGTGATCATGATCTGCGTGATCCTTGTCATCCTTGTGGTCGGCGTGATCCTCATCCCCATGCTCGTCATGATCATCGTGGTCGTGATCCTCATGATCCTCTTCGGTCTCCAGACCTGCGCTGGCTTTCACAACGGTACAGCCCGCCGCATCAGTCATCTCAAACAACGACAATGGTTGGTTCAACTTGGCCACAGCGGCCTCGATAGCTGCGCGATCCTCAGCACTGGTTGCTTCATATTCAAAGCCAACGATATCCGCCCCGGGGACATGCAATTCCATTGCAACCTGCTGGCCTTCAATTGCGATATTCAGTTCGCCCACCCCGTGCTCGTGAGCGTCTAATTCACGTGTGTCTTCGGCATATCCTGTCGTGGCGATGCAGGTCGTGGCAGCAAGCAGGGGGAAGAGTTTCATGGACAGAATCCTTTGGGTCTAATGAGGTTGATGGTATTGGGACAGGCTATGACTGGCAGCTGCTGCACAGCCCGTGGATTTCTACGATGTGACGCTGGGGCTTGAACGCAGATTGGGTCGCAAGTGCAGTGAGATCGTCAATTAACGAGGTGCCGTCGTGTTCTTCGACAATACCGCAGGTGTTGCACACGGCCAAAACTGGCACTGCATCGGCGTGGGTGCATCTGCACGGCACAAAGGCCTTGATCGATTCCAACTTATGCGCCCGCCCTTGGTCCGTAAGGGCGGCAAGCGCACGATACACGGTAGGGGCGGCCAGGTCAGGCTCGGATTGTTTCATCTGATCGAGGATCGCATAGGCGGTCATGGGCTTGGTTTGTGCTTTGAGAACCCCCAACACATCAGACTGCCGTATCGCTGCTTGTTTGCGCATCTTCATCCTCCAAGTTGTCAAAATTGTTATTTTATAAAGTAACAAATCACAAGGCGCTAATGTCGCATGCGCATTCTGTCGCATTGGTGATGTATGGTAAGGAATATGGTTTATCTATGGGGCACCGAAATTCTGCCGCATGAGGCCCAAACCATGGAAACACTACTGCTGTCGCGCATTCAGTTTGGTGCGAATATCTCGTTTCATATCCTTTTCCCAACGATTACCATCGCGTTGGGCTGGGTTTTGTTGTTCTTTAAGCTGCGTTTTAACGCCACGGGCAACCAAAAATGGATGGAGGCCTACCTGTTCTGGGTCAAGGTTTTCGCCCTGAGTTTTGCAATGGGCGTGGTGTCTGGCATCACAATGTCTTTCCAGTTCGGCACAAACTGGCCCGGATTTATGGAAAAAGTCGGCAACATTGCGGGGCCTTTGCTGGCCTATGAAGTGATGACAGCCTTCTTCCTAGAGGCAGTTTTCCTTGGCATCATGCTATTTGGCGCCAGTCGCGTTCCCAACTGGGTGCATACCCTTGCGACCTTTTTGGTGGCCTTTGGGACGACCATGTCGACCTTCTGGATTATCGTGTTGAACTCATGGATGCATACCCCGGTTGGCTTTGAAATGCGCGATGGTGTGGCCCATGCGACCGATTGGTTCGCCATCATCTTTAATCCGTCGATGCCCTATCGATTAATCCATATGTTGCTGGCCTCTGGCTTGACCGTGGCGTTCCTCGTTGCTGGTATCTCGGCCCTGCGCCTGTTGTGGAATGACCGCAAGGAAAGCGTAAAAAGTGCGCTGCGTGTGGGTATCATTCTGGCCGCAGGTCTGATCCCTGTTCAGATCTTCATGGGCGACATGCATGGCTTGAATACGCTGGAATATCAGCCTCAGAAAGTCGCGGCCATGGAAGGCAATTGGGAGACCCAAGGCAATGTGCCGCTGCTGCTTTTCGCTTTGCCTGATGAGGAGGCGCGCGAGAACCGCTTTGAGGTTGGTATCCCGAATATGGCGTCTATCATTCTCAAGCATAAATCAGAGGGCGTCGTCCCGGGGCTCAACGACTTTGTCGCAGAAGATGGCACAGTCATGCACCCGCCCGTGGCCCCTGTATTCTGGAGCTTCCGCATCATGGTTGGTACCGGTATGGCGATGCTGGCACTGAGCTGGGGTGGTGTTTACCTGCTGCGCCGTCGCGGTGCAGCCTATATGCCCAAACCGGTGCTCTTTGTCTTTGCGTCCATGTCCTTCTCTGGTTGGATCGCAACACTGGCAGGCTGGTACACCACTGAAATTGGCCGTCAGCCGTGGCTGGTCCAAGGTGTTCTCAGCACAAAAGAGGCCGTGGCCGCAGTCCCCGCCCCGATGGTTCTGACCACACTGATCATCTACCTGACGGTCTATGCGGCGCTGATTTTGGCCTACATGGGGACAATCACCTATCTGGCCTACAAAGCGGCCAAGGGTCAGCCCCTCAGCACGCGTCAATATCCCCGCTCGGGCGAGGCTGAACTTCAACTCCTGCAACCGGGGGAATAAATGATGGAACTCTTTGGTGACCCCGCCGTCTGGCTACCCCTGACTTTTGCAGGCCTAATGGGGCTGTCGATCCTGATCTATGTGGTCTTGGACGGATTTGATTTGGGCGTTGGCCTTTTGATGCCGCTCTCGGAAGATGATGAAAAGGATCGTCTGGTGGCCTCAATCGGTCCGTTTTGGGACGCCAATGAAACATGGCTGGTTCTGGCCATTGGCATTTTGCTGGTGGCATTTCCGGCGGCGCACGGGGCTATTTTGACGGCGCTTTATTTGCCTGTGGCCCTGATGTTGGTTGGCCTCATCCTGCGCGGCGTCAGTTTTGAATTTCGGGCCAAGGCGCCAATTCAGCAAAAGACGTTCTGGAATGGGATGTTCTTTGGTGGCTCGCTGCTGGCGTCACTCTCCCAAGGGTTCATGTTGGGTATGTATGTGATGGGTCTGACATGGACATGGAACCACGTGTTTTTTGCCACGCTCACTGCTGTGTTCCTGACCGTCGGCTACAGCTTTATTGGGGCCGCATGGCTGATTGCGAAAACCGATGGGCCGTTGCAGGAAAAAGCAGTCCGATGGGCCAAGGGTGGCATCTGGGGGCTGTTGCTGGGGATCGGAGCCATCTCTTTGGCGACGCCCTATGTGAGCCCGCGGATTTTTGACAAGTGGTTTGACTTTCCGCAAATGCTGTATCTTGCGCCGTTCCCGATCCTGTCGGCAGCTTTGCTGGGCTTTTTGTGGTGGAAGTTACAACGTCTGCCCATGGCCGGGGATCGATATGTCTGGACCCCGTTCGCAGCGACTATGGCCCTTTTCACGCTCAGCTTTGGCGGTATGGCCTATAGTTTCTACCCCTATGTGGTCCCTGAAAAGCTGACGATTTACGAAAGTGCCTCAGCCCCGGAAAGCCTGATGATCATTTTGGTGGGCACCTTGTTCGTATTGCCAGCAATTTTGGCCTACACTGCGTTGAGCTATTATATCTTTCGCGGCAAGGCGACCGAACTGCGCTACGACTAGTTTTTGACTGCGATTGTTTGGCGCAACGCGCCGCTCTCGCGGTCAAAGATCATAATCTTGTCTTGATCTGTGACGACGGCATACCAGTCACTGCCTTGGGTAAAGGCAGTGACGCGCACTCCGTCGGGCAATGTGATTTGATCGGGCAGGGTCACCGCAGGTGCGCCACCCCAGAAGCGGATGACAAAGAGCGCAATCATCACTACAAGGCCCACAATCATGACGGCGGTCAGGCCAGTGACCAACCGTCGTAAAAACCGAATGTTGGCCGGTTCCACCGGTGTTGGGGTCTCGTCCATGTCCAGTCTCGTGTCATTTACCATCGCGGATGCGCCGCCTAAGCGCCTTGATAAGGCCTTGGCCCGTGATGTGCCAGAGGCAGCATCTCTCAGCCGGTCCCGCCTCGCCAAATTGCTGGAAAGTGGCGCAGTGCAAGTCAATGGCACTGTGGTGCGCGATCAAAAGGCAAAAGTCGCCGCAGGCGACGCGATAGAGATCGACGTGCCCGTGGCCGCCGACAGCCATATCGGCCCGGAAGACATCCCGCTGGATATTCTGTTTGAGGACGATGATTTGCTTGTCGTCAACAAGCCTGCGGGTATGGTGGTGCATCCAGCACCTGGATCGCCAAGTGGCACATTGGTCAACGCGCTGTTGCACCACTTTGGCGATAACCTTGCCGGTGTGGGCGGTGAAAAACGCCCCGGAATTGTGCACCGGATCGACAAGGACACCAGTGGTATCTTGGTTGTGGCCAAAACCGATGCCGCCCACCACGGGCTTGCCAAACAATTTGAGGCCCATACGGTCGAGCGTAAATATACGGCCCTTGTCTACGGTATTCCCGACGCAAACGATCCGCGATTGCGCGGCGTGAAGGGCGTCAGTTTTGAACGCGGAAATATTATGAAAATCACCACGCAACTGGCCCGTCATCGCACGGACAGGCAACGCCAGGCGGTTTTGTTTAACGGTGGTCGGCATGCGGTCACCCGCTCGCGTATTGTTGAAACCTTTGGCAACCCTGAGGTTCTGACACGCATCGAATGCTGGCTAGAAACCGGACGGACCCATCAAATCCGGGTGCATATGACCCACGCAGGGCACGGATTGGTCGGAGATCCAACCTATGGGGGACGGCGCAAACTGCCGCAGAAAGCTGTGTCAGAGGCGGCGCACGTGGCCATACGCGATTTTCCGCGGCAGGCCTTGCATGCGGCCGTGTTAGGGTTTGAGCACCCGATAAGCCTTGAAAATATGAGGTTTGAGGCGCCTTTGCCAGAGGATTTGACGGAATTGCTGCGCGCAATATCGGCCTAACCGCAGGTCAACTGCGCGTGAATGCACATTACAGTCACTGGAAACTGACTGAAAATTCACCATTTCTTAATCCAAGAGTAACAAACCTGCGTTAACGTCTTGAAAAGGACGGAGGCGCTCACCATATCGATGTTAACGAGATAAACATCGACCCAAAAGGGGGACTGACTTATGGCTAATTATGCAAATCTACCGGCACCCACACCAGAGGGCGGCCTGAACCGCTATTTGCAGGAAATCCGCAAGTTCCCGATGCTGGAACCACAAGAAGAATTTATGTTGGCCAAAGCATGGGTTGAGGAACAAGATACCTCGGCGGCCCACAAAATGGTGACATCACACCTGCGCTTGGCCGCTAAGATTGCCATGGGCTATCGCGGCTATGGCCTGCCTCAGGCCGAAGTGATCTCGGAAGCAAACGTTGGCCTTATGCAGGCAGTCAAACGTTTTGACCCCGACAAAGGCTTCCGCTTGGCGACTTATGCAATGTGGTGGATCCGCGCCAGCATTCAGGAATATGTGCTGCGCAGTTGGTCCATGGTCAAATTGGGCACGACCTCTGCGCAAAAGAAGTTGTTCTTCAACCTGCGCAAGGCAAAGGCCAAAATCGGCGCCTTGGAAGAGGGGGATCTGCGTCCCGAAAACGTGGCCCTAATTGCCCAGCAGCTGAACGTGACCGAAGACGAAGTGGTGTCGATGAACCGGCGCATGTCCGGTGGCGATGCCTCTTTGAATGCGCAAGTGGGCTCCGAAGGCGAAGGTACAATGCAATGGCAGGATTGGCTGGAAGATGAAGATGCCGATCAAGCCACAGATTATGCCGAACAAGACGAGTTGGACACACGTCGCGAAATGTTGGCGGCCGCTATGGACGTGTTGAATGATCGTGAAAAAGATATCCTGACCCAGCGCCGGTTGGCCGATAAACCCGTGACCCTCGAGGATCTCAGCGGCCAATATGACGTCAGCCGCGAGCGGATCCGTCAAATCGAAGTGCGTGCCTTTGAAAAATTGCAGGCGCGGATGGTTGAACTGGCATCTGAAAAGGGCCTTTTGCCCGCAGCGTAAGGTTCATCAAAGATTGAAAAATTTATCCCCGTCGGTGCTTCCGGCGGGGATAAATTTTGCAAAGAAGACATAGGCTGGTAGGCTGAGATCATCCACATGAGGACTGCTATGGAAAAGCCAGTAAGATGGGGCGTTTTGGGGGCCTCAAAGTTCGCGCGCCAGCATATGGCCCCCGCGATTCACGCAGCAGATGGCGCCGTTTTGGCAGGGCTTGCCACATCGGATCCGGCAAAAGCCGCCCCATTTGTGGCGTTTCAGCCAGATTTGCAGGTTTTTGGTGATTATGAAGCGTTATTGGCCGCGTCGGACATAGATGCTGTCTACATCCCTCTACCCAATCATCTGCATATCGAATGGGCTCACAAGGCCCTTGAGGCGGGTAAGCATGTTTTGTGCGAAAAGCCGATTGCGCTGCAGGCAGACGAGATTGATGCACTGATTGCTTTGCGCGACAAAACCGGGTTGCTGGCTGCCGAGGCCTATATGATCGTGCACCACCCCCAATGGCAGCGCGCCAAGCATTTGCTGCAGGACGGGGCCATAGGCGAACTGATGCATGTCGAAGGGGTGTTTACCTACAACAACGCCGCAGACGTGGGAAATATTCGCAATCGCCCAAATGTAGGCGGCGGCGGCATTCCAGATATCGGTGTCTACACCTACGGGGCCACGCGGTTTATGACTGATCAGGAACCGCAGGCGATCACCCATGCAGACCTCACTTGGGAAAACGATGTGGATGTCGTCGCGCGGGTCTCTGCTCAATTTGATGGATTTACCGCCCATTGGGTCAACTCGATGCGCATGCACCCTTTGCAAGACATGACGTTTCACGGGGATGAGGGGATTTTACGTCTAACCGCGCCGTTCAATCCCAATGTTTTTGATGGGGCAAAGATTGAAATTCATCAGACGGGCAACGCCGTACGCGTCGAGCGGTTTCCCTCAGACAATCATTACAAACTGCAGGTCGAGTCATTTTGCCAGTCGGTCCGCACAGGCGCGCCTTATGCGTGGACTTTGGAACAGGCTCGTGGCACCCAGTTGATGATTGACCGGGTGTTTGAGGCCGCCAAAAAGGATATTTAAAATGGACGATGGATTTGAGATGAACGAACCGCGCGAGGGGCAGGTCAAAGAGAGCCTGTTGATGCGTTTGATTTGGATGATTGTGATCGCCGTGATGTTGTCGTTTGCGCAAACGGTGTTAAGTTTTGTGACTGTCGTGCAATTCATCATTATGCTGCTCAATAACCGCGAACCCAATGAAAGGATTGCGGATTTTGGCACAGATCTGGGGATTTGGGTGGCTAAGGCTGCGCGCTATCAAACGGCGGCCTCTGAGGTGAAACCATGGCCTTGGACCGAATTGGACTAACCCCATGGCATCAGATGCAGTTTTTTGGAGCAAGGCAGCTCGCAAATACGCGGCCTCGGCCATCGCTGATCCAAAAGCCTATGCATATACTTTGGAATTGACCAAAGAGGCCTTGAAGCCAACGGACCGTGTTCTTGAGCTCGGCTGCGGAACCGGTAGCACTGCGGTTGAACTGGCGCCATTGGTGGCGGACTATCTGGCGACGGATTTTGCAAAGGGCATGATTGAGATCGCAGCCGAGCGTCAGGCCGAAGCAGATATACACAATTTGACCTGTGCTGTGGCAACCCCGGCTCAGGCGGCGACCAAAGGGCCTTTTGATGTGGTTTTGGCGCTGAACCTGTTGCATCTAGTCGATGACATTGAAGGGGCTTTGGCAGATGTTGTGCAGGCCACCCAGTCCGGCGGACTGTTTATCTCGAAAACAGTCACCAAACCTGCGGGACGGTTGCCACTGAAGATCAAACTGATTTTGGCCGTGTTGCCCCTTGCCCAATGGTTGGGCAAAGCGCCGTTTGTTCGGTTCGATGATGCAGCGACCCTAGAGGCCCGCCTGACCCAAGCGGGGTTCGAAATCCTCCAGTCCCACATAGACGACGGACCTTTGGCGCGCCACTATGTGATAGCACGCAGGCTTTAATCTTCCAGCGCTTCCAATTCGTCGATCAAGCCACTGATCATGCTGAGGCCTTTGTCCCAGAACGCGGGATCGCTGGCATCTAAGCCGAAGGGCGCTAGCAGTTCCTTGTGATGTTTTGAGCCGCCTGCCTTGAGCATGTCGAAATACTTGTCTTGGAAGTCGGCATCGCCTTCCTCGTAGACTGCATAAAGTGCGTTTACCAACCCGTCGCCGAAGGCATAGGCATAGACATAAAACGGCGAGTGCACAAAGTGTGGGATGTAGGCCCAGAACGTCTCGTAGCCCTCTTGGAAATTGAACACAGGACCCAGGCTTTCGGCCTGCACAGACATCCAAAGCGCGTTGATGTCGTCTGGTGTCAGCTCACCTTCCGCACGGGCGGCGTGGAGTTTGCATTCGAAGTCATAAAAGGCGATTTGGCGCACAACCGTGTTGATCATGTCCTCAACCTTGCCTGCCAGCATGGTTTTGCGTTCTTCCTTGGTCTTGGCCCCTGCCAACAATTTGCGGAAGGTCAGCATTTCGCCAAACACGGAGGCAGTTTCAGCCAAGGTCAAGGGTGTGGAGGACAGCATCTCGCCCTGTTCAGCGGCCAAAACCTGATGCACGCCGTGGCCCAGTTCATGGGCTAAGGTCATGACATCGCGCGGTTTTCCCAAGTAGTTCAGCATCACATAAGGATGTACCGTCGTCACTGTAGGGTGCGCAAAGGCCCCCGGTGCTTTGCCGGGTTTCACACCTGCATCGATCCAGCCTTTGTCGAAAAATGGCTCGGCCAATGCGCCCATTCGCGGATCAAAGGCCGTATAGGCGTCCATCACCGTCTCGCGGGCTTGGGTCCAATCCACTAGCTTAGGGTCGTCCATAGGCAGGGGTGCGTTGCGATCCCAAGTCTCCATAGTTTCAAGGCCTAACCATTTGGCTTTCAACGCATAATAGCGGTGGCTGAGCTTGGGGTAGGCGGCGACGACGGCGTTGCGCAGGGCCTCGACAACTTCGGGTTCTACGTGATTGGCCAAATGGCGGCCAGCCTGCGGGCTGGGCATTTTGCGCCAAGTGTCTTCCACGGATTTCTCTTTAGCCAATGTGTTGTGAACGCGGGCAAAGAGGCGGATGTTGGATTGGAAAACGCGAGCCAATTCATGGCTGGCGGCCTCACGTTTGGCACGGTCCGGATCGGTCAGCAGGTTCAACGCGCCTTCGATGTTCAACTCTTCACCGCCAACGGTGAAGGTTAGAGCCGCCATCGTCTCGTCAAACAAGCGGTTCCACGCGGCAGACCCGACAGTGGATTGGTCGTGCAAAAAGCGTTCCAACTCGTCCGACAGTTGGTGCGGTTTCATCGCACGCATGCGGTCAAACACCGGCTTGTAGCGGGCCAGATCGGCGTTTTCGGCCAGTAGGTCGGCCAGATTGCCCTCGTCTAAGCGATTGAATTCAAGAGAGAAAAAGACCAAAGGCGTGGTGAAATTGGTAATTTTGTCCTGCATGTCGGCCATGAACTTGGCGCGGTCACCATCTGTGGTCATTTGGTAATATTGCAGACCTGCAAAGGACATGATGCGCCCTGCAATGATGTCGATGGCCTCATAGTCTGTCACACATTTAAGCATGCCAGCGGCGTCTAGGTTGGCCAAATTGCCTTCATAGCTGCTGGCGAAATCAGCGCAGGCTTTTTCCAACCAATCCAAATCGCGGGCCAGTTCGGGGCTGTCCGGGCCGGGGTACAGGTCGCTCAAATCCCATTCTGGCAAGTCGCCAAATTCGCCTGAGGCGGCAGAGGCGTTGGCATCAAAGAGGGGGTATTTGAAGAATGACATGGGCGAGGAACCTTCTGGTAATGTGTCTGTCTTAGGTAAGGCTGTGGCAGCAAACCCTCAAGAGAGGATTAAAACTTAAAGAGCTGAGCAGGGTTTTTCACGAGTATTTGTTCGCGATGTGCCGTGGATGTGACGACACGGTGGAACGCGTCCAGCATATGGGCGGTTTGGGGCATGTCTGCGTCGCCTAGCATCAAATGCGGCCAGTCAGATCCCCAAAGGCAGCGTTCTGGGTTGGCGGCGACCAGTGTTGCGACCAGTGGATCGGTTTGCGTGTAGGGCGCTTGGCTGAACCGGTAAAGCGCCGAGAGTTTGATCCAGATTTTACCGGTTTCCAACAGGCGAAGGAGGCGTTGAAATCCGGGTTCATCTGGTCCAGCAGGGACATCGGGCCAGCCAATGTGATCAAAGACCAGATCGACGGGAAGCGCGCGCGCGCCCGCCTCTAACTGGTCCATATGATTGTGGGCGTTCATCAGCATTTGCACATGCAAGCCGCGTTCGGCCAGTCGCGGGGCCATGGTTTGCACGCCCTCCCATGACAACACGCCACCATGCACATAGTTCAAGCGCACGCCAGCCATGTTCCAGTCTACAAATTGATCCAACTCGGCGTCGGGTGCAGCATCGGTCACAAGGCCGATACCTTTGAACCCTTCGCCCATCCGGTGCACGGCCTCAACCGTTACCGAATTGTCGGCGCCATGCAGAATGGAATGCACGATCAATCCACGTGAGCAGCCTAAATTCTCTAAGTGGGCGCGGTACATATCCAGCCATGTGTCCAAATCAAATGGTGCTGGATCCTCGACCCTTTTGTCCCACAAGGGAAACGCGCCAGAGCCGTCAATCAGATGCACATGGGCGTCGCAGGCCCCATCGGGCGCGCGGTCCAGCGGCGGCTGTAGGGGCAATGGGGCAGGGCCTTGGGGCAGGGTCATGATGGCGTCCTTTCAGCCGTACTGTTCCAACATCGCGTTCAGATCGTCCAGCGTATTCGCCTCGGCCAATGGTTTGTCCTGCCGCCAGCGCAGCATGCGCGGAAAGCGCAGGGCAACGCCGGACTTATGACGCGGGCTTTTCTGGATGCCCTCGAAGGCGATTTCGAACACGTGGTGCGGCGTGACTTGGCGCACGGGGCCAAAGCGTTGCAACGTGTTCTTGCGCACCCAGGCGGTGATCTGGCGAAATTCTTCGTCCTTGAGACCGGAATAGGCTTTGGTAAAGGGCACCAGTTCCTCACCCTTCCAAACGGCAAAAGTGTAGTCAGTGAACAGGTTTGCCCGCCTGCCGTGGCCTGCTTGGGCATAGATCATAACCGCATCAATGGTCAGGGGATCGACTTTCCATTTCCACCAATCGCCTTTCTTGCGGCCAGCCAAGTAGGGGCTGTCCAAGCGTTTCAGCATCAGGCCTTCCGAGCCAATTTCGCGGGATTTGGCGCGTTCCGTCGCGAGATCCTTCCAGGTTTTGGCTTGGATGGGGGGCGAGGTGCGCAGGGGCACTTGGGCGGGCAGGCTTTGGACCAGATCGTCAAGCAGCTTACGTCGCTGTGCCAAGGGCCGTTGGCGCATGTCTTCGCCCTGCCATTCCAGCAGATCGTAGGCCATGAGGATCACAGGGGCCTCGGTCAGCAGTTTCTTCGGCACAGTCTTGCGGCCTATGCGTGATTGCAGGGCGTTGAAAGACAGTGGTTTTTCATCGGCAAAAGCGAGGATTTCGCCGTCCAAAACCGTCCCTGCGGGGACAAAGTTAAGGAAGTGTTGAAATTCGGGGAAACGGTCGGTCATCAAGTCTTCGCCGCGCGACCAGACATGATGCTCGCCCTCACGCAGGATCACCTGCCCGCGAATGCCGTCCCATTTGTGTTCGGCTTGCCAGTCGGTGACCGGGCCAAGGGTTTCAGGCGCCGCCTCAAGTCCGTAGGCCAGATAGAACGGATAGGGCTTCGACAGATCCGCCGATGGGTCGTCATCCAATACCAAGTGTTGATAGCTGGTTGTGGCAGGGGTCCATTTGCCCATCAATTTGTGGGTCAGAGCCGCTTCATCCTGCCCCGTGGCTTGGGCCAAGGCGCGGGTCATCAGTTTGGTGGAAACGCCAACACGGAACCCACCTGTGAGGAGTTTGTTAAAGAGGAACCGTTCTGTGGTATCCAAACTGTCCCACGCCGCCAAAACGCCTGTGCGCTTGCCGTCCTCGTCCAAAGTGCTGAGGTCTTGCAGCCGTTTAATCCAATGGGTCAGGGAATGGTCTGAAATGGATTGCGGTGGGGGCAGCACAAGCGCGATGGTTTCGGCAAGATCGCCCACAATCGGATAGCTTTCCTCGAACAGCCACAACGGAATACCACCCCGATCCGCTGCCCATTGGCGCAGAAGTGTGGTTGTAATGACCCGCTTGGGACGTCGCGAGGAGAAAAGGGCGATGCACCACAGCTTGTCATCCTCGCTTGCCTCCTCGAAATAAGCGCGCAAGGCTTTGGTTTTGACGCTGGTCCGCGTGGTCTGGTCCAAGGCGTTGAAAAGCTGGGCAAAACGTTTCATTCTGTTTCCGCCTCAGTATCGTCTGCATCTTCATCGCCAAACTCGGTTTGCACAACGCGGGCATCATAGCCTTGCTCGGCCAGCCACTTGGAAAAGACGGATGTATAGCCGTGGGTGACATAAATCGTCTCGGCCCCTGTGGCCTTGATGGCCGTGTTCAGTCCGTCCCAATCGGCGTGATCGGACATGATAAATCCGCGATCCGCCGCCCGACGCCGCCGTACCCCGCGCAGGGCCATCCAGCCGCTGGCAAAGGCCGTGGAATGATCGCCAAACCGCTTGCCCCAGCCGCTGCCAAGGGCCGAAGGCGTGGCCAGTACCAACGCGTTGCGGCGGGTTTTGGTGTCAGTGTCTTTCGTCACCCGCTCGGTCGTGGCGAAGTGGAACCCTTGGGCGCGCAGCACCTCGTTGGTGTTCTCGATCGCCGCGTGACACAGGATTGGTCCGATGTCTGGGTTTACTAGTGATAACAGGCGCTGGGCCTTGCCCAAAGCATAAGCGGTCAGGATCGAAACGCGCCCCTCGGCAGCGTTAGCCGCCCACCAATCGTTGATCTGCTGGGCGAGGATGTCCTGAGGCGTCCATTTGAACACCGGTAGGCCAAAGGTGCTTTCGGTGATAAAGGCGTGGCATTTTACGGGCTCGAACGGCTCGGACAGACCATCATCCACAACCTTGTAATCGCCAGCAGCCACCAGAATCTGCCCCTGATGTTCGATCCTTATCTGGGCGGAACCGGGCACATGGCCTGCGGGATGAAACGAGACATCCACATCACCGATGCGCGTGGTGGTGCCGTAATCCGTGGTCTGCAGATTGATGTCACCCAATCGGTGCCGCATCACAGGGGCCGAGCTGGCCGTGGCCATATAATGCCGGTGTCCCCAGCGGGCGTGGTCAGCATGGGCATGTGTGATCAAGGCGCGCTCTACCGGCAGCCATGGGTCGATATAGAAATCCCCCTGTGGGCAATACATGCCTTTTTCGGTGAAGGTCAGAAGTTCGGCCATGATCAAATGATAGCCCATCAAAGCCTGCTTGCAATGGTATGCAATGGGTGTAGTTTCGGCCCAAACAACAAAGGATTTGACCCATGGGTTTTGCCGGTTTTCGTGAAAAGATGCTGTCAGGGGCGCCGCTTGCTGGAACGTTCCTAAAGACACCATCGATTGAGATCATCGAGGTTTTGGCCAAGTCTGGTTTGGATTTCCTCTGTCTGGATTGCGAGCACGCGCCATTTGATCGGGCGCGTATGGATGGCTGCATGGCGGTCGCCCGGGCCTTGGATTTTCCGATGTTAGTGCGTGTCGGTGACAGCAGCCCCCGCGAGATTTTGCAGGCTTTGGATGCCGGGGCGGTGGGCCTTGTGGTGCCCCATGTGGACAGTGTGGAAAAGGCGCAGGCGGTGGCGAAATCCGCGCGTTATGGCCATGGGGGCAGGGGCTATGCAGGCTCGTCACGCTGGGCCGGATATGCGACGCGCCCCATGCCTGAGATCTTGGAACAATCGCGCAATGAGACTGTGGTCATCGCCCAGATCGAAGAGCCTGAGGGCGTGGATGCCGCCGCTCATATTGCGGCTGTTGATGGCATTGACGCACTGTTCTTAGGTCCTGCGGACTTGTCCGTGGCCTATGGACACGAACATCAGACTTCGGATGATTTGATGAATGCGTTGCAGCGTGTCGGCGAGGCGACTAAGGCGGCAGGCAAAGCCTACGTGACTTTCGTGCCTGATGCGGCAAAGGCCCAGGACTGGCAAAAATACGGGCTGAGCGTGTTCTTTATCGCGTCTGAACACGCGTGGATGCTGCAAGGCGCACGCACGGCGGCAGCGGGCATTCATGAGCTGTAGGTGTTGATTTTGCGGTTCTTGCACAGGGCCCTTTTGATTGGGCTGATAATGGGTGTATTCGGATTTGAGGCGCCGCAGAAGGTGATACCTATCTGAGGATCGCACCTCGACCGCTTTATCTAGGCGCAAATGCGTCTTGATTGGATATCAATTGGTGATTGAAGAATTTGGCTCGAAGAAAAAAACAGCCGGCGGCAACCTTTGGGCTGCTCGTTTCGAAGGCGAGGCCGAGTGGTATGTCCTTGGGCTGGAGCAGGGCGCGAGGATCGTAAACCAGATCAGCTACATGCAAACAGCCAACCGCGACATCTGTTCGGGGTTGGCTGTGGTTTTGGTAAAACTCTTAGGCTTGGCGTTGCTTGCGCCGTATGACCCCGAAAATCCCAAAGCCAGCAAGCGCCAAGGGCAGGCTGGCGGGGACTGGAACCGGTGAGATCGTGATCTCGTTGATCACAAAGCCGATGTTGCGCGCGGCTTGCGTGTGGTCAAAGAACAGGCTGGTGAAGGCCGCACCCGAGTAGGTGACAATGCCGCTGCCAAGGCTGCCGGTGGAGGTAATGGTGTCTGTGGTGTCGTCGAAATCAGTGGCGCGCAGGCTGGTGTAGTCGATGTCGATGCTGCCAAATTCGGTGGCCCAACCGGTGATGGCCTCGGCGGGATCGCGATTGGTCAGCCAGTCGAATTCGAAACTGATAGAATTGATCGCTTTGTCAAAGTTCAGCTCATATTTGCCGGATGTGGGGGCCGATGTACTGGTCCCGTAGTTTTCGCCCCGGATGATCGCCCCTATATAGAGCCCGTTGCCGCCACCGCCGTTGTCATCATAGTAGTCCACCCGCCCGTCTGTCGTTTTTGCGGTCAGGGTCACGCCACCCGCTGTTGCAGTCGCCTCGGTGTTCGTAGCGTTGGGGGTGACGGTTTGAAGTAGACTTTCGGTGAAAGTGATAGAGGCCGCAGAGGCCATCATAGGACTAAGGGCGCAGGCTGTGGCTAATAGAAGTGTTCTGGTCTTCATGGAATAAATCCTTTGGCAATACTTTGAGATGCTTAAAACGCGGTTCTTGAAATTCATAAGGGTGGGACACAAATCCGCCCATCCTATTGGGTGGTCCCCGAACTCGTTAACGGTAGTTTACTTCTAAAAATCCGTCAATAACGGAACTCGATCTGAAAAATGACCCGTCGTATGTTTCGCGATTTTGGCTTTTTCAGCGCAAAGCCTTGGCTGCGTGGCTGCGCTATCTGGATGCTGATGAGGCGCGGGCTTTGCGTGCAATCTTGGCCGCGGACCACTCACCCACCACCACATGGGCCGTAAGAACTTTGACCAGCATGTCCTTGTTTCCGGGCTTTAGCAGCATTTCGACTGTGCCGTGTGGCAAGGCAGAAAAGGCATCATTTATGGGTGCAAATACAGTAAATGGTCCGGGGCTTTGCAGTGTTTCCGCAAGGCCTGCTGCCTGAACCGCAGCGACTAGCGTTGTGTGATTTGCCGAGTTCACGGCGTTTTCCACGATGCTCTTTGTCTCGAACATGGTCGCGCCGCCGACCATTGGAATTTCAGCGTGGGCCGTGGTGGCAAATGTTAAGGCTGCAATGATGCTCGCCAGCTTTGATGCAAGTTTCATATGGATTTACTCTTTAAGTATTGTCCGCAAATTTGTGCGGTTATGAGAGAAGCTGCGCAGAGATGCATCGCAGGGTTTCAGCCCGCTTGAAATAAATCCGCATCGAAGAATTCGTCGGTGGCAAGAATAGCCCCAGTTGGCGCACCTGTGGGCGAGCCACCTTGCGGTTCGTCCGAGACGGCCAATATTCCGCCGTCGATCAGCGCCGCGATTTGCGGTGTGATTTCAAACAGGCTTTCCCGGTCGGCGGGAATTACACCCAATGACAAAGGCGCCTCGGCATTGGCACCAATAACCCAAAGTTCAAAATCGCGCCCCGCTGCAGGCCCACCATCTATTGGGATCACTTTGAATAAATTGCCGTCTGGCGCATATCCCGCCTCGATGTGCACTGCACCATCCTGTGAAATCAAGGTGGCATGCAGCAACGGATCAAACGCGGGGGCGCGCAGCATCGGACCAAAGACAAAAAATGCGGCCAGAGCAATAGCCGCCAAGCCGGGGAATGTCAGCCAGCCAAAGGTCCAGATGCGTTTTGAGCTTGCGGCACCGCCACTGATGTCGGCGAGGAGTTTGGACCGAACCGAAGGCCTCGGCACTTCGGCGGGCAAATCTGCGGCAAGGGGGGCGAACTCGGCTTCCCAAAAATAGACATGCGCGCGCAGGGCGGGTTCATCTTGCAATCGCGCCTCGAATGCGTTGTGTGCGTCCGCGTCAAGCAGGCGCAAGACGTATTCGGCGGCAAGTGCCTCGTCTCCCGATATGTCCTGTTGATCGCTCATCGCGAAAGGCACTCCTTCAAAGATATCAAGCTGCGCCGCAGCCAAGTTCGCATTGTGTTCAGTGGCACATCAAAGCGGTCAGCAAGCGCCTGGTAACTGTCACCATCAAGATAGGCAGCACGCACGGCATTCGCACGGTCCGTAGGTAATTCGTCAAAACAAAGGCTGATTTGCCGCCGCTCGGATGCGGCGATGCTTGCGGCCTCAGGGCCGGGACGCGTCTCGGCCAGTTCACCGACGTTGTCGAGGTCCACATGATTTTCCTTTTTGGCCCGTAGCCGGTCGATCGCTATATTTCGCGCAACAGTGATCAGCCATGTCATTGGGCTATGACCTGTGACCGCATACCGGTCAGCTTTGGCCCAAATCCTAAGATACACATCCTGCAAAGCATCCTCGGCCTCTGATCTGTTTTTCAAGACACGCAAGCAGACGCTGAAAAGTTTCCCGCTGGTGGCATCATAAAGTGCTGCTAAAGCTGCTCGTTCGCCAAGTGCGACCTTGCCAATAAACTCTTCGATATGCTGACGGTCGGTCATTTATGCCTTAACTGGTTCAAATAATTTCGTTATTTGTTTGCGTGGCAGAAATGGCCCCGAACAGCAATCTCCTGCCGCCGGGACCATCCCGTACTATTAACCAAAAACTCAGTAACCAACTTTAACGGATTACATGCCCAGCGACGCCGCAAAGCCTGTGATGCCGCCCATCCCCAGATCGGCCTTCATCGTGGCTGCACCGGTTTCAAGATCGATTAGATAGAGCCCCGCTGATGCAGCGCCTTCCATTTGTAAAATTGCCAGCGCCATATTCTCGCCTTCCGATGCCGAGATGATGTCAAAGCCGCCCATTGGCGCCAGATCGACTGCCGCGCCGTCCACGGTAATTTTGCCGATGGTTTCCAATGTGCCTGCGTTGTTGGCCAAGCTGACCAGCGTGTTGGTCCCAGCATCCAGCGCATACTGGAATGTGGTGCCTGCGGCTTTGCCATTGATGGCGTTGGTGTAGGCATTGGCAAAGATCATCGGAGTGCTGCCCGCCATGGGATCGCCCTCGGCGTAAGCCAGACCCGTAAACCGACGCACGGACCCTGCGCGTTCGTCGTTGTCACCAAAGCCTTGTGGGAAATAAACGAGGTTGTCACCGGCTGATGTCACCGCGCGCACAGCGTCAATTTTGTTGTTGAAGTCAAACGCGACCATTGTGTCGTCTGCGATCTTCGCGTCGTCCATAAAAGAAGCGCTCAAATCAGTCATTTTACCAGACGTCGGATCAATCGTTGCGACCATCCCATCGGAAAACCCCAGCAACTCGCCCGTAACAGGACGCCAAGCAATCGCTTTCAGGGGCGACGCTAAGGCATATGTCATCACGTTTGCAGGCGCATCCACATCGCCCATCACGACAAGCGTTGCACCGCTATTTGCCAAGGCATAGCCGGAAACGGCCGCGTGACCTGCTGCAAAAGCTGGGCTGGCTGCCAGCGCGATCAGGGACGTTACAAGAGCATGAGTGTTCATGTTTATTTCCTTTCAAGGTGGTCAAGGTGTGCATCGTTTTGAATGCGTTCTGATCTCAGCCACGAAAGGAAGCGGCGGATAGTTTCAGTGCGATCTAATTTTTTTCATTTTTATTTGGAGGGGGGCGACCACATCCCAGCGATTTTAGCGGGCAAATGGACTGTGCCTTGCCCAAGGGACTTGTTCAGGTGTTGATAGCGCAGTGCAAACCAGCAGGCTTGTCTAAAGAGACTGGCGGTTTGCCGAGATTGGATGAGCGGCGCGAAGGGGCGTTTGTTGGATGTCCGCAGCTTTGCGCACAGCGCAAGTGCACGTGACGGCCTAGCGATTGGCCTCAAACAAAGCAAGCATACGTTCAAAGAACGGCAGGCGGACGTCGTCGCGTTCCATCATCACTTCGTGCTCGGCCCCATCAGCGATGGTCAGGGTGCCGTTTGGCCAGCGCTCACAACGGTCCTTGATGCGGCTTGCCTCGACGATGCGTTCGTTGCTGCCCAAGGTGCAGTGCATCGGCAGGTCCGGGCTGGGCTGTTTGCTGAGGTGCAGCATCTCACGCAGGGCTTCATTGAGCCATTGCAGGCTGGGTCCGCCCAATTGCAGATCTGTGTGTGACGAGACATGGCTGCGCATATATCCGAACATATCCTCGTCTGTGGTCAGCATGTTGTCATCAAACGCTGCCTTCAAAACATAAGGCTCGGGCACAGTAGAGGGCGCATAGAACCGCGCAAATGGTGTCGGTCGCACCGCTGTTGAGACGACCCAAGCCACTGGCCGCAGCACAGGTTTCATCACAATGCCCCACATGGGTGCGGAAAACACAGCAGCCTTTACAGGCAGGCCTTCCATCACAGCGCGCAGACCAATGCAGCCGCCCATGGAATGGGCAACCATGTAATAGGGTTCGGGCAGTTCCAGTTCGCGGGCTGCGGCCACAACGGCGGCCACATCATGTTGGTAGTCCGTGAATTTACCCACATGACCCATCAACCGATCTGACACCAAACGCTGCCCCAGTCCCTGACCGCGCCAATCGACGGCCAGTGTATGATAGCCTGCGTCGGAAAAAAGTTTTCCGGCGCGGCCATATTTTTCAACATATTCCGTGCGGCCCGGGAACATCAAAACGGTTCCGCGCGCCTTGGCTTGTGGGCTTGCTGGGAAATGACCAAGGCGAATGCGCACGCCGTCTGCAGTGCCCGCCCAATAAGCGGCACTGCCCTCGGGGCCTTGTGCGACATTTGCAAAGAAAGGGGCGTCTGTCAGACCCATATCCGTATCCATCATTCCCAAATCGAGCATAACTATCCCAGTACTGTTCCCAGTGCCATGGCCTTACCCATGTCACCGTCTACACTTAGCTTGCCGGTCATGAAGGCCGCCGTGGGGTTCAGATCACCTTCCAAGATCGATTGGAATGTCTCTGTATCCGCGGTCAGCGTCACGTCGGCCTCGTCGTCCCCTGCGCGGCAGCCATCCGCATCAATGATCAATGCGCCTTCTTCGGAAATGACAAACTTTGCCACCCCGTCAAATCCTTGGCCGCCCATTTTTTCGTTCAGAACTTCTACCGCCTTGTTGATAATGTCGCTCATACCGTGCTCTCCATTTTGTCATGCCTGAGGGGGTGCATTCGCCCCCGCCTGCGCTATAGTTAGCGAAGTTATGAGAATAAGACAGTCCTTGATCCTTCGTACCGTTGCGGCATTCGTGCTGACAGTAGGGTTTTCCTTACCTTTTGGCAGTGACGCTACGGCACAACAGGCCGACACGGGCGCATTATTGGACCGTTTGCGCAACGCGACGCCCGAAACCTACAAAGTGATCGAAAAAGAAGTGGAATTGGCTTGGGGCAATTCAGGATCGCCAGCGATGGATTTGTTGTTGCAGCGGGGCCGCGATGCATTGGAAACGGGCAAGTTCAATGAGGCGATTGAACATTTCACTGCCCTTGTGGACCATGCCCCTGCTTTTGCCGAAGGCTATTACGGGCGTGCGACGGCCTTCTTTAACCTCGAGATGATGGGCCCGGCTCTGGATGATCTGCGAGAGACTTTGGTGCTGAACCCCGATCACTACGGGGCTATGACTGGTCTGGGTGTGTTGTTCCAAGGCTTTGGTGACGAGGCATCCGCCCTAGAAGCCTTCCGCGCCGCCAACCGTATCCATCCGCAAAAGCCTGATGTAATCGAGGCGATAGACCGGTTGGAGAAATCCGTGCAGGGGCAGGATATTTAGGCTGCAAATTTAGACCAAATTCGGCTTGTGAAGCGCGTCGCGCCACGGTCTACTCTGCGATGTTATGAGCAGCTCCCTTCAGGGCAGAATCACTGCGGTTCTGGGCCCGACCAACACAGGTAAAACCCATTTCGCGATTGAGCGTATGTTGGGCCATCGCACGGGCATTATTGGCCTGCCTTTGCGGCTGTTGGCCCGTGAGGTTTACGACAAAATCGTCGCTATTCGAGGCCCTTCGGTCGTGGCGTTGGTTACGGGCGAGGAACGGATCGTACCGGAGCGGGTGAAATACTGGGTGTGCACCGTGGAAGCGATGCCAGACGGCATGGGCTGTGATTTTCTGGCGGTAGACGAAATTCAGCTTTGCGCGGATCCCGAACGGGGCCACGTGTTTACGGACCGATTGCTACACGCGCGCGGTTTGCATGAGACGCTGTTTATGGGCGCAAGCACGATGAAGTCGGCGATTGCAGCAAATATTCCCAAGGCTGAGTTCCTGCACCGCGAACGCTTTTCGACCCTGACCCATACGGGCAGCAAAAAGATCAGTCGCATGCCCGAACGATCTGCAATCGTTGGTTTTTCGGTCGATAGTCTTTATGCCACGGCAGAACTTTTGCGCCGTCAAAAGGGGGGGGCGGCCGTGGTTATGGGCGCTCTATCGCCGCGGACACGGAATGCGCAGGTTGAGCTCTATCAAAATGGCGATGTGGATTATCTGGTGGCCACCGATGCTATTGGGATGGGGTTGAACCTTGATGTCAAACACGTTGCGTTTTCCAGTCTGACCAAGTTTGACGGGCGCAAGATGCGGCATTTGCAAGCCAATGAACTGGCGCAAATCGCTGGCCGAGCGGGGCGTCATATGAACAATGGCACCTTTGGCGTAACCGGGGAAGCGCCAGCGCTGGATGATCAAACAGCGCTGGCAATCTGTGAAAACCGCTTTGCGCCGGTCAAAAAACTGCAATGGCGCAACAATCGGCTGCAATTTGGAACCGTAAGCGCATTGATCCGCTCATTGGAAGAACGCACGGATGATGATTGGCTGACGAGGGTGCGCGACAGTGACGATCTGATTGCGCTCAAAGCGCTGAGTGTCGATCCAGAAGTCGCCGCACGGGCCAGCGATGGGGCCTCGGTCCGGTTGTTGTGGGATGTTTGCCGGATTCCGGATTTTCGCGATATCAGCACCTCGGAACATGCGGGGCTGTTGTCCCAGATTTACAACTATTTGCACGAAAAAGGCCGTTTGCCCGATGATTGGCTGGCCCGTCAGATCAAACGTATTGACAACTGCCATGGCGATATTGATGCCCTGTCTAAACGTTTGGCGTTTATCCGCACTTGGACCTATGTGGCCCAGCGTAAAGGATGGGTGCGCGACGAATCCCATTGGCGTGAGGCGACGCGCACTGTAGAAGACCGACTGTCAGATGCGCTACACGGTGCCCTGACCCAAAGATTTGTTGACCGGCGTACATCGGTTTTGTTGCGCCGGTTAAAACAGAAGGAGGCCCTCGTGGCTGAAGTAAACGACCAAGGTGAAGTCACCGTAGAAGGCGAATTGATCGGCAAGCTTGAAGGCTTTCGGTTCAAGCAAGACGCCAGCAAATCCCCGGATGAGGCCAAAACCCTCAAGGCAGCCAGCCTTCAGGCCTTGGCACCGCATTTCCATTTGGCCGCGGACAAGTTCTATAATGCGCCCGACACAGAGATGGACTTCACCGAACAAGGTGGCCTGATGTGGGGCACTTTGGCTGTGGGCAAGCTGGTGCCGGGTGGCGACGCTTTAAAACCTTCTGTCGAGGCCTTTGTCGATGAAGAGGCAGGACCGGATGTGGCGCAAAAAGTTGCGCGCCGTTTGCAGCATTTCATTGACCGCAAGGTTGCAACGTTGCTTGAGCCCTTGTTGGCCCTGTCCAAAGATGAGGCGCTCACCGGTTTGGCCCGTGGTTTGGCCTTCCAATTGGTCGAGAACTTTGGCGTTCTGGACCGTGCCGTCGTGGCCAATGATGTGAAATCCTTGGATCAAGAGGCCCGCGGAGCGTTGCGCAAGCATGGCATCCGCTTTGGCCAGTTCACGATCTTTATGCCTTTGTTGCTGAAACCTGCACCGACGCGGTTGCGTTTGGTGTTGTGGTCTATGTCCAAGGGCCTGAGCGAGTTTCCCGAAAGCCCACCGCCCGGTTTGGTGACGATCCCAGTGATCGATGGTTTGCCGGAAGGTACTTATTTGCAATCGGGCTACCGGCCTGCGGGGCAGCGCTCGATCCGGATCGATATGTTGGAACGCTTGGCCGATCAGTTGCGGGTTGAAGACAGCCGTGGCGGGTTTGAAGCCAAGGCCGACATGCTGTCGATCACAGGTATGACGCTGGAACAGTTTGCAGATCTGATGATGGGTCTTGGCTATAAAGCCGAAAAAGGCGAGCGCGAGAAAGTCAAAGTGGTGCCTGAGGGCGAAACACCTGCGCCTGCACCGGCTCCAGTGACCGAGGATGAGACCCCTGCAGCCCCCGAAATGGAAGTGTTTTACACCTTCGCATGGGGCGGCAACCGTGGCAACAAACCCCAAGGGGAACGTCGCGGCGGTGGCAAACCACAGGGCAATTCCAAAGGCAAACAGGGTGGCAAACCCCGTGGCAAACAAGGCGGCAAAGGTGGTGGCAACAAAGCACAGTCTTTCCAAGCCCGTCCGCCCAAGAAAGAAAAGCCGATCGATCCTGATAACCCGTTTGCAGCGGCGTTAATGGGCCTCAAGAAAGACTGATGAGCGGGGCGGACAGCCCTGCTGCGTCCATTCGCTTGGACAAATGGCTATGGCAAGCGCGATTTTTTAAGACGCGTGGCCTCTGCGCCAAGCTGGTCAGCGCGGGCAAAGTCCGGGTTAACGGCACGCCAGTGTCCAAGCCCTCGCGTAGCGTCGGCCCAGAGGATGTACTGACCTTTCCGCAAGAAAAAGACGTGCGCGTGATCAAGATCATCGCCTGCGGTGTACGGCGCGGTCCGGCTCCAGAGGCCCAGCAGTTATACGAAGATTTGGCCCCTATTGTGCGCGAACCGCGCGATCTGTCGGACGAGGGAAAAACGCCCTTTGCCGATCGAAAGGGCCGCCCGACCAAGAAAGATCGCCGCGACATTATTGCCGAAAAGCGTTCGCATCTTGAATGATGCCAGCGGACGGTCTAGCAATGCCGCAAACCTGAATTTGGAAGCCTTGATATGACCTATATCGTGAATGATGCCTGTATTTCGTGTAAGTACACTGACTGTGTTGAAGTCTGCCCCGTTGATTGCTTTTACGAAGGCGAAAACATGCTGGTGATCCACCCAGATGAATGCATCGATTGTGGTGTATGCGAACCAGAATGCCCCGCGGATGCGATCCGTCCGGATACCGAGCCGGACATGGACAAATGGGTCGAGTTCAACCGCAAATATTCCGAAAAATGGCCCGTGATCATCACCAAGAAAGACCCGCTGCCCAACGCAGAAGAGCGCGACGGCGAAGAGGGTAAGTTGGAGAAATATTTCTCCGAAGCACCGGGCGAGGGTGGCTAAAGCCCCTTCAGTTCAAGCATTTGCAGGGTTGCCCTTCTAAATGAGCGATTCTTGTGCTATATTGTGCGGGATATCATTGCGAGACATACAGCGCGCCTGACTGGATTCCATTGGACCGGTCGGGTTTTTTGTCGCTTGAGACACCGCGCTGCCAAAGGAAGGACCCTTTATGAGTAAGTCGAAAAAATCCCCCTTCAGCCCCAACGATTTCGTCGTCTACCCGGCCCATGGTGTGGGCAAGATCGTATCCATCGAGGAACAAGAAGTGGCCGGATTTGAACTGGAACTGTTTGTGATTGCGTTCGAGAAGGACAAGATGACATTGCGTGTTCCGACGCACAAAGCCACCGAAGTTGGCATGCGCGCGCTGTCGAGCCCCGATATCGTCAGCCAGTGTATGAAAATCCTCAAAGGGAAGGCCAAGGTCAAACGGGCCATGTGGTCGCGCCGTGCGCAGGAATACGAGCAAAAGATCAACTCGGGCGATTTGATTGCTATCGCCGAGGTCGTGCGCGATTTGCACCGCAACGACGACCAACGCGAGCAAAGTTATTCCGAACGCCAGCTTTACGAAGCGGCTTTGGAACGCCTGACCCGCGAAGTCGCCGCTGTGAGCGGTGCGGACGAAGGCACCGCTGGTCAAGAAGTCACGGACGTCCTGCAATCGCGGGTGACAGCGGCTTAATCGCGACAGCCATTTTTTAAGGGGGCCCAGCGGCGACGCTGGGCCCTTTTGATTTTCAAAGCGTTAGTGCAGAGCGGCGCTTATGCATAAGAGTGCTGCTATCGCCGAAAGTTGCTGGCCGGCTCCAAGAATATCGCCAGTTTGCCCTTGGATTTTGGCCTTGGCGATGCCGGCCCAAAATGTGGTGACGACTGCGGTACCGATAAGTATTGCAAGGCATGATGACCCAAAGCACAAGATAGCGATGCCGGTTCCCAACGCCAAGGCCGCATAGGTTTGGGGGGCAGGTGCGCTGCCGACTGAGGCGGATAACCCTTCGTCCCGCGCGTTGGGCAACCAGTGCATGAGGGCCACCATAGGTGCGCGGCTGAGGGCCCCAACGCCGATGCCCAGAACGATAAGGTTTATCTGGTCCACCAGAGCTGCCAAAAGGCTGACCCGCAGGATTAGGCTCAGCCCAATAGCGACCACGCCGTAGACCCCGGTATAGCTGTCCTTCATGATTTTCAGCCGGTGTTCCTTGTCCCAGCCTCCCCACAGGCCGTCGGCACTATCGGCCAATCCGTCTTCGTGCATAGCACCAGTTGTGATGGCACTGCAGGCGACCATTAAGGCCGCTGTTGCCATGGGGGGCACTCCGATGAAATGCGCCAAAGTCCCCACCAGACCCGCCAAAGCGCCGATCACAACGCCGACCAAAGGATAGGCCCAAACTGCGCGCGCGCCACGCAATTGGGCGCGGTCAAAGTCCACTTTGACAGGCAACCTGCTGAGCAAGCCAAGGGCCGCCGCCAAATCAGACAGATCAAACTTGGCAATGTCGTTTTGTGCCATTCAAATGACCTTTCCACTGTTGCAGCGCCATCCCGAGTGGTTAAACAAAACCTGATGTTTTGACAACGAGGCTACGATGACGGCTCCTTTCGCGACTTTAGACGACTTTCAAGCGGTTCTTGCCGCGCAAAGCGGGCCAGATGTACGGGCGCAGGAAGCGGCCGAAGCACGCAATATGCAGTTGACCAAACCGCCCGCTGCCTTGGGGCGCTTGGAAGACATCGCTGTCTGGATGGCCGGATGGCAGGGAACGGATAAGCCTCATGTTGAAACGCCTCAGGTTATTATTTTCGCCGGAAATCATGGGGTTACTGCACAGGGTGTGTCAGCCTTTCCCGCAGAAGTGACAGAGCAAATGGTGTTGAATTTTCAGCATGGTGGTGCGGCGATAAACCAGCTGAGTACGGTGGTCGGTGCAAAACTGGATGTGCATGCTTTGGAATTGGACAGGCCAACGGCGGATTTCACCACCGCCCCTGCTATGACTGAAGCTGAGGTAATCGCAGCCCTCAGCACAGGCTGGAACGCCGTTGATCCCTCGGCTGACTTGTTGGCCGTGGGCGAGATGGGCATTGGCAACACGACGCCGGCGGCCGCGATTGGTGCTGCTCTGTTTGGTGGTGTGGCCGCGGATTGGGTCGGGCGTGGTACCGGAGTGGATGATGCCGGTATGCAGCTAAAGGCGCAGGTTGTGACCCAGGGTCTGACCCGTCATGCCACAGACAACCCTTTGCAGGTATTGCGCTGTTTGGGCGGACGTGAGTTGGCGGCGATGGCTGGTGCTATTGCCAGCGCGCGCCACCACCGCATCCCTGTTGTCATGGATGGGTTTATTTGCACAGCCGCTGCAAGCTGTCTGCACAAGGCGCAATCTGGCGCCTTGGACCACGTGATTGCGGGGCACCTCAGCGCAGAAGGCGCCCATGGTCGTATGTTGGAGGCCTTGGGCAAACAGCCATTGGTCTCGCTTGATCTCCGGTTGGGTGAAGGATCCGGTGCGGCCCTTGCCATGAACATCGTCAAAGCTGCCGTGGCCTGCCATTCGGGCATGGCGACCTTCGCCGAGGCAGGGGTCAGCGACGCCTAAGCTTTTTGATTTTCGGGTTCGCCGTCGGGGTTTTGGGTTTGGCCTGCCAAGGCTGTCTCAAGATCGCGGTTCATCTCTTTGGCGCGCTCTATATAGGGTCCATTTTCCAAGATTGGGATGTTCGGATCGTAAAGCTGTGCCAGGTCTTTGACAGCGGCACGATCCAATTTGTAGAAATTGACCTCAGCCTCGTGCGCCTCAAATTCGCTGAGGCCCATGGCCTCAAGGGCGTAACGGCCCGCCCGCAGCGAGGCATCAAACATCTCGCGCACAATGTCGTCTGCGCCCGCTGCAAACAATTGATAGACATGCACCCGGTCATAGGCGCGTGCCACGATATGCAGGTCGGGGCGGTGTTTGCGCGCATATTTTACGATCTGGGTGGCGGCGTTTTTGTCGTCCACAGACACAATCAGAACCTTGGCCGTATCCAGCCCAGCTGAGTGCAGCAAATCAGGGCGGGTTGGATCGCCAAAAAACCCCTTAAGCCCGAATTTTCGTAGCAAATTGATGGTGTCAAGGTTGTGGTCCAGCACAGTGGCCCGAAAGCCCGAATTTTGGACCATACGATTGACCACTTGGCCAAAGCGCCCGACCCCAGCGATAATTATTTGATTTTCTTCATCAATTTCATCTGGTTCGATATGGGCGTTGGTGTCGGCCATATTTTTGGTCATCATCTCGTAGAGAATAAACAGCAAAGGCGTGACCAGCATCGACAGGGCAATGACCAGCAGCAAAGTCTCGGATAGGGATTGGGGCAAGACGTTTTGTTGCAAAGAAAAGCTAATCAACACAAAGCCAAATTCGCCAGCTTGGGCCAAGCCAAGCGTAAACAACCATTGATCGCGGCCCTTGAGTTTGAACAGCAGACCAAGAATAAATAAGACGCCGCCTTTGATCGCGATAACGCCAACGGTAAGCGCAAGGATCAGAACCGGTGCACCAAAGAGCAGGGTAAAGTTTATGCCTGCGCCCACGGTGATAAAAAAGAGACCCAGCAGAAGGCCTTTGAACGGCGCAAGATCGCTTTCCAATTCGTGACGGAACTCGGAATTGGCCAAAACGACGCCTGCAAGGAAAGTGCCCAAAGCCGCGGACAGGCCGACCATCGACATCAAAACGGCGATGGCAACTACCAACAAAAGCCCTGTTGCCGTATGAATTTCGCGCAATTTAGCCATGTGAATATAGCGAAACAGTGGGCGGGTCAGGAACACACCTGCCAAAATCACCACGCCCACAGCCCCTAATGTAACAAGGGTCACGCCCCATGCGGGCAGGCCTTCGACCAAGGAAATTGTGTGGTGGGCATCCTCAGCGTGGGCTGCGGTTTTCAATGATCCATCGGCCGAGATTGTGACGGGGCTGACGACAGCCAATAGCGGCAAGAGGGCCAGCATCGGGATCACAGCGATATCTTGCGTCAGCAATACCGAGAAGGTTGAACGGCCTCCGCCGGTTTGCATCAACCCTTTTTCATTAAGGGTCTGCAACACGATAGCCGTTGAGGACAATGCAAATATCAGGCCCACCGCGAGGGCTGTTTTCCATTCTAACCCCAAAATCATAGCGCCGCCCATGATCAGACCTGTTGTCAGCGAGACTTGTAAGCCGCCCAATCCGATTAAGCGGTCTCGCATGTCCCAAAGCGCGCGCGGCTCAAGCTCAAGCCCGATCAAAAACAGCATCATCACCACGCCAAATTCGGCAAAATGCTGCAGATCGGTTGTTTCGGCACCGACAAGTCCCAAAACAGGGCCAATCACGATGCCAGCCATCAGATATCCCAAAACGGATCCTAGCCCCAGCCGCGCGGCGAGCGGAACCGCTATGACGGCGGCGCCCAGATAGATACAGGCTTGGATCAGGAACTCGGTCATGCGCACCTCATAGGCGTGGAGATTTCACAAGGGTACTTGCGAAGCGTCAATGCGGCCAGCCCAAACACGCGCAGTCTGGACCCAAATAGGTTAAGTTCCCCTGTTTTGGCAGGCCCGCATTAGAATGTTCGACAGATAGCGCAGGTCTTTGCGGTGTGATGCCGTAAAATTGGGCAGTGCTCGGATCGATGCAGTCGCAAAGGTCCCGTTTTGTGCAGGATTTGTTAGCCCTTGGGCATCTTCAGCGTGATATTTCGACCATTTTTGACATAGCGCAGTTGGCCGTCTCCGATAGCCGCCACGCGGCCACCATCCAAACGGTCGCCAGCCTGAACTTTGACCATCCGGCCATTGCGCAGCCGCACCATGGCTTCGCGACTGCTGGTGGACCCAAACACGCCGATCAGGTTGATTTTGTTGAGGCTGATGGCATTGGCCGTGGTGGCGTTGCGCGCCACGGTACTGTTGATGGGGCCGGAAGGTTTGATGGCGCGCGGTGCAACAGTTGCAACGACACGGGCATCGTTTTGTTTGTTTTGTTCCAGACGTTTTGCAACAGTGCGGCCAAAATTATTAGGGCGCTTTTTGGGAATGCGGCTGGCGGCAACAGCCAATTTGGTACCACCGATTGCAGCGGGCTGGGAGACCAGCGGATCGGTGTTGGTGTCTATTGCATCTGGATCGGCTAGCGAGGCGCTTTGTTCTGTGGCCTCAGCCAAGGCCTGTGCAGTGGCTTGGTTGGTGGCCTGGCTTGCCTCAGGCAGTGGGGTCAGGCCTTCGGGGCGCAGTTTCGGGCGTAAACTGGCCAGTTCTATGCGCGTATAGCCCCCAAGTTCCTCGCGTTGGCGGCGCTCAAAAATACCCTCCGGGCGCAGCTTTGGCCGCACCCCCAAAACACGCGGATCGATCGGTTGAACGATCTCAACTTCAAATTCAGGGCGCTCAGACGGTACAGACACGGGTTTTCCAGCGTAAACGCGGTAGCCATCTGGGGTCAAAGCCCCTTCAGGCGTGGCGATCACCAATCCCTGTGGGTTCAGCGCGTATAATACGGACGCGGCCAACGGCGCCTGTAACACTGTGTAAGGCCCATCAGTGCCCAGTGTGCGGCGCGCGGGCAGGGCAACAGCGTCTGAGATGTCGATGATAGGGTCAATTGAGGCCACATAGAGCGCGTTCAACTCATCAGGTATTTGAACGGGCGCTTGCGGTGATGCCGGGCTAGCGGTCCAGATACCGGACGAGATGTAAATCTCTTGCGTGTCCAAGGTCACGACGGTAGGTGCGTTTGGCAGGGGCTGGCTGAGGACTGACGGTGTTTGCGGTGTGGTTTGGGTCAGACCCAAATCCGTGGCGGCGACGTTGATCACAACGGCGTCTTCCGGCTGTTGCGCGGGGGCCGTTCCGGCAACGGTTGTGTCCCCCTCGGAACCGAACAGCCAACTTACTGCGGGACTATCCCAATTGGCTGCGAAAATGGCGACGAGCGCCAAAAACAGCAGCAAAACGCCGGTCAGAATAAGGCCTAGAAATTTGGGTTTGCCGCCGATGTCACGTGATTTTCGAGCGCCAAAGACAGTGAATTTATCAGCCTCATCCGCAACCACAGCGGCATTTTGTTTCTTGAGCGCCTTTTTGGATTGCCGCTTGGCCATTAAGCCGGACATGCCCCCCTTTTTCGGCGTATCCGAATCCGGGGCGGCAGGGGCCACAACATCTGGTGTCACGACAGCGGTGGCCGTCTCGGCGCGGTTTGGGACATATTGCGCTACCGGTGCTGCTTGCTCGGGCGAGGCCGCAGCGGATCGTCCTGTCACAGGTGGGGCACTATAGGGGGCTGCAGGATGTTCTGCGAAGGCTGTTGGTGCAACTGCAGCGGTCGGTGGAAAATCCCGTGAGGCCGTGCCAAGGCTGGGTGCCTCTCCGGCGGGAGGGGGGGGCGGGGCAGCCGCGGGCGCAAGCGGCTGTGCTTCGCTATCACTCAGGGTGATGCGGCGCGCGACCTGCGGTTCAGGCGGTAGGTCGGAGGCTGAAGCAGGCGATGCTGCAGGTGCTTCTGGCTGCTGCGTGCGGGTACTGGAAAACGAGATATTGGGCACATCTTCACGATCTGGAACGCTTGCGGCACTGACGTTGACGTCTTGCAAAACATCCGGCTCGGGCGGCGCGGGCAAGGGGCCGAGGGGAACCACAGGCTTGTCATCGCGTTCTACGGTTTCGCCTTCAGGCAAATAGGCAGCTGCACCGCTGGACATGCCGAAAAACGGCTCACCTGCAAATTCGCCTTGGTTGGGGGAGGCCACAAAACACACAGGCGCAAAGCCAAAGTCGCTTGCAAACCCTTCGGCCTCGGCCAGAGTATCGCGGGCGACAATCGCAATTTGTGCGTCGACGCCTTTCATGCGCCAATCAAAGCTGACCTCGTTGAGGGCATAGGGCGTAGCACCGGAGACTGCGGTTTGAATCTGATCAAGACGCTGCGCTTCGCTGCTGGCATTGATCGGGATCTGGATATATTTGATTTGATCGTTTGGAATGATCAGTTTGGTGCGCAACTGGTCCGGGCTGGCTTGCGCAGCTTTGATCTGCAATTGAGCCATGTCCGCCTTAAGATCAGCCGACGTCGGGTCGACACTGTCCAAGATATACCACCCATCGGGCAGCTTCTGCGTCAGGAATATCCCATCAGCGGATAAGGATAATGCAAAGGACGGCTTCATAACGGTCTTTCACCTTGGAACATTGGGAACGCTCAAAGTCTAGGGCTTTGATCTGACACACTTTCACTCTTTATTAACCCATTGTTACAACAGCTGTCACGGCAAAGAAAGACGGCAGTTTAAACAGGGTAAAGGCAGCCAATGGCCGCCTTTACTGATACGCATAGTTCAAGACCGTTAAGATTCTACGATGTTGACTTGGCCAGGGCCTGATCAAGGTCTGCGATCAGATCATCGGCATCTTCAATCCCAATGCTGACGCGCACAACTTCTGGGGCAGCGCCTGCCGCCTTTTGCTGTTCCGCGGTCAATTGGCGGTGGGTCGTGCTAGCCGAGTGGATAATCAAAGAACGCGCATCGCCCAAGTTCGCAACATGGCTAAAGATTTCCAGATTATCGACCAGTTTCACGCAGGCCTCATAGCCACCCTTTACAGCAAATGTGAACAACGCACCGGCCCCACGGGGACAGATCTTGTCGATCAGCTTGTAATAGGGTGAGGACGGCAAACCAGCATAGGTCACGTAATCAACCCGTGGATCGGTTTCCAGCCATTCTGCGATTTTCTTGGCATTTTCCACGTGGCGTTCCATGCGCAGTGACAGGGTTTCAATCCCCATCAAAGTATAATGGGCACCTTGCGGGTTCATGGTCATGCCCAGATCACGCAGGCCAATCGCGATGCCGTGGAATGTGAAGGCCAATGGGCCAAACGTCTCGGCAAATTTCATCCCGTGATAAGCAGGCTCAGGCTGCGACAGCGACGGGAATTTGTCGTTCGCGGCCCAGTCAAACTTGCCACTGTCCACAACGCAGCCGCCGGTGACGGTGCCATTACCGGTAAGGTATTTCGTTGTGGAATGAACGACCAATGTGGCCCCGTGTTCAATCGGGCGACACAGATATGGCGTGGCTGTGGTGTTGTCGACGATCAAAGGAATGCCCGCGGCGTCCGAGATCGCGCTGATCGCATCCAGATCGCTGATGTGGCCACCGGGGTTGGCGACGGCCTCACAAAACACAGCGCGGGTGTCATCGTCGATGGCGTCTTTGATGGCGGCGTGATCGTCAAAGTCGACGAATTTCGCGCTCCATCCGAAGCGTTTTATGGTTTGGCTAAACTGGGTCACGGTCCCACCATAAAGGCGGGTCGAGACAACCACGTTGCGGCCCGGTTCCATCAGTGGGAACAGCGCCATAATCTGGGCGGCATGGCCAGAGGAACAGCACACGGCGCCAGCGCCGCCTTCCAATGTGGCGATACGTTCTTGCAAAACAGCCACGGTAGGGTTGGTCAACCGTGAGTAGATGTAGCCCACTTCTTGCAGGTTAAAGAGGGCGGCGGCATGTTCTGCGTCGCGAAACACAAAAGCCGTCGATTGATAGATCGGCGTCTGCCGCGAGCCTGTGGCCGGGTCAGGCCGTGCGCCCGCGTGAATTTGCAGGGTTTCAAAGCCGTATTTTGGGCCTGTTGGATCGCTCATCAATTCTCTCCTAGATCTATGTTGGGCGCAATCTAGGCCAAAGACATGGGATTCGCCACGAGATACGCAATCGAAGGCAGCTGTTCTGGATTGATCTATGTTTGTGGAACGAAGACGTGGTTTCTTGCGTCTAGCGCATCCAAAAGCCCTCTTTTTTGATCCGGTTGCGGATCGCTTGTTCTTTGCGCGGTAGGTTTTCGCGATCAAACATCGCCCGGACTTTATGTCCGCGCCCTTGATAGATCATCCGCAAGATGGGTTCATATTGTTTGAGGACTTTCTTGATTTTGTTCGGCGCGGTGACGGTTTCCAAGGTTTGGACCACATGATCGGCTTCGCGGGCGTAGAGCAGTGGCAAAATGCGATAATGACAGGTGATATCCCCGTCCAATAGCCCTGAGGGCAGGGCATCGCGTTGGCCGCCAAGGCTGTGAATGACAAGAGGCAGCGCCACTTGGTCCAGCCAAGGGTTCATTTCCTGGCAAACCAGCTGGGCCGGTGGATCGTCGCGGATCGAAAGGGCGTAGTCCAAAAACCGTTCGCCAAACACCTTGGGGCAGCGGTAGTAAAAATAGCCCGCGTTAAAATAGAGGTAGCGACGCCAATATTCATCAGGCGCGCTCAGGTCCAGTGAGCTTTCGAAATCCAAACCAAATTTATCGTAGAGGGATTTCCAGATCTCGCCGTAGCCCGGCCCGTAAAGTTCCAACTGCGGCCACGTGCCTGTGCGGCGCAACGAGGCGCTGGGCACGCCGTAATCAAATGGCACTGTGGCGAGATCACCGGTCACAAGGGTGTCGGTGTCAAAGAACACGAACGGCTCTTTTTCGGGCAGGATCTTGAGCGCCTCTATTTTGTTGCCGTATGGATAGGATTGTCCAAAGTGCTGGTTTTCAAATGGGACCACCGTGGCGCCAAGATGCGCCAGCAAATCCAGACAATCCTGTGATTTGATCGTTGGGTCACCTTGCCACAATGGCCCTGCTTGCGGCACCGCGACATACAGCGCCTTTGCGAAATCAGGACTGTTTTGGGCCAGAGTTGCTGCGAATAAGATCGCTTCGTATTGCAGGCGACCGGCTTGGCCGACGATCAAAATGTTGGGCTTTGCGGGCGATGAGGCCAAGGGCGCGCGTCCTTTATGAAGGTGATGCGTGGGGTCTACTGCTTTGATTTTCTTATAAACCTGCCGTACGACAAAGCAAATCCACAAGTCGTCTCAGCACATCAATTCCATCAACCTGTTAAAAAAGGCCCCGCAATGGGGCCTTTTTCATCGGTTTCAGGCAGGTATCTGATCCTAGATCACGAAGCCAAACACATCTGCTGTCAGGTCGCTTGCGTTGACGTCATAGAGTTCCAGACGGTTGGTGCCAAATTCGACGATGGCCGAGGTTCCGTCTTGGGTGATCGTCAAGTCGCCATAGCTTGTGGCTTTGTCGATATCGATCCGGTCCCCTTCGGACTTGTCAAAATCTTGGATGATATCGTCGCCGTAGTTGTTGGTCTTGAACTTGAACAGATCAGCACCTTCATCACCACGCAAATAGTCGTCGCCACGTCCTGCGTTAAAAATATCGTCCCCATCTCGGCCACGGAAATAGTTGTTGTTATCGTCGCCGGTGAAATGATCGTTGGTATAAGTGCCGCTGGCGCCTTCGATTTTGCGCAGTTTGTCGACCTGACCAAAGCCATCTCGCGCGACGCCATTTGCCAAGTGTACTTGCACACCGTCCAAGCCACCCTGATCGACGTCTTTGCGGTAGTCGACAGTGTCAAAGCCGCCGCGCCCATCTAGGATATCGCGCCCCTGCAGGCCGATCAACGTGTTGTCTTTGCTGTCGCCTTTGATGATGTCGTCCAAAAACGTACCGCGTACACTTTCGATTTTGCTGACAGTATCAGTAAGGCCGTCCGGCCCAACGACAGTACCGGTGGACAGATTAGCGTTGATGCCGCTGATGATGCCTGCAGGGTTATAGAACCAGTCTTGATAGCTCAGCGTGTCGAAACCTGCGCCGCCATCATAGGTATCGGTGCCACCGTAATCGCCAATCCAATCATCGCCGCCGCGGGCATCAACTGTGTCGTTGCCAACACCGGTTTGAATGCTATCGCCGTCGTAATCATCCTCTGCACCCGAGGCGTCGTTGGACCCGATAAAGCTGTGGCCACCACCTGCGGTATAGGTCCAAATGTCATAGTAGTTTTCTTGGCTCGCCATGCTTTCGACAGCTGGCAGAGACAAGGACAGACCCGAGATTTTTAAAATTTCGGTGCCTTCATCATCGAAAAATCTGAAACTGGTGATTTCACCATCGATAAACCGCTCATCGCCTGCGTCGCTACCTTCTTCGATTGTATAGAGTTCGGCGTCTCTAAAAGTGATTTTGACAGAATATGCGTCGCGGGTCGGGTCGTATGGTCCCAATAGGTCTTCGTTATAAGTGGCGCTTATACTTGTTGTGGTTTCTACGCCTTCTTCAAAATCAAAGCGATCTAACCGGTTGTAGCGATAAAAGGCTTGGTTTCCATTGTTCCATTTAAAAGTAGCCATCCGAATACCCTCTGTCTGCGAATGATGTTAAAAGCTATGGCTTTAGAGGTCGCATAGCGCGGCACATTGGGCAATCGTTAACATCTGATTTTGGGCTGGTGTGGCCCGTTTACAAAGAGTTGAGGATCATCGGAATTTTGTCTTTGAATTTGAAAAATCCAGCTGTTGCATAGGGCCACGCTAGACTGTCAAAATCGGATCTGATTTGCACCAAACGGATGCCCTGATCTGCGAGCAAGGTTTTTGCCTTGCTCAGTTGTGTGGCCGTAGGACCTACGGGCGCCCATGCGGTAGCCACCTGTTCCAGCCCCTCCTTGCGCGCCCAGTCTACGATCTGCTGGGCCGTGTGGACCGTGCTGCTTGCGCCACCGGTGAGGCGTTCATTGGCATCGTTCAAGCTAAGGCTGGTAAATTGTGTGACCCGATCACAGACCATGAGGGGGGACCGCGCCGCACTGGTGTCCAACATCAGACTGGCGCAGCCTTTGGGAAGGCCGGATAGGACAAAGTTTGGATGCATGTCCTCGTCAGTGATCAGCATTCCTGTTTTGAGGGATTTGTCGATCCAATCGCTTGGGATCAAAGGCGTCACAGGGGGCTTTTCGGGTGCCTCAACAGGGCGCGCATAAGTAGCCAAACCTTGCGGACGGAAGCGACCACCTGTGTATTTTGCGATATTATCCGGGCGCGCAAGATAGGTTTTGCCGACAGTCTGAGCACCCGCAACCCAACGCCAGCTTAAGGTATTGCTGGCCGGATCGCCGTCGAGCAAGTGCCTCAAAAAGAAATCCGCTCCCAGCTCCCAAGGTAATTCTAGGGTAAATACCCAAATCGAGGCAAACCACATGCGCGCATGATTATGCATATACCCGGTATCAATCAGCTGATTTGCCCAGTGGTCAAAGCAATCAATCCCGGTTTGACCAAGGCAAGCGGCTTCCCAATTATGACGCAGTCCTGATTGGGTTTGCAGGGCGTTCCATTGGTCGTCGAGCGCATAGGTATAATCGCCCCAAATGCTGGGACGCAGTTCCAGCCAGCCCTTCCAATAGGTCCGCCACAGGACTTCTTGAATAAATTTTTGTGCGGTCGACGGTGAAAACCGGTTCAAAACCGCCTGCAAGACCTCTGTTTCACGCAAAAGGCGATGCCGCACGTAAGGCGACAATCCTGATACGCAGACGCTGTCTACAGCTGAGATATCGTAATTGCGCCCGCTGGCATAATCGCCGCCAGCGTGAGGGACAAAGGCTTTGAGCCGGTCAAGCCCGGCGGCGCGTGAGGGCGGGAAATGGTCAAAGGTCATGAGTGACGCAAATATACCCGCCGTTAGGGGTTTCAAGGCATGTGACACCACGGCCGTTTTAATTGCGTGCGTGCCCTTGAAGGTCCCAATGCGCGAGACTAACATTCCATTAGCATTTGCACCTTACCCTTGAGGCGCAACGAATAGAGGCAGGACATCATGAACGATCCAGTAGAAACCTATATGAACCTTGTTCCGATGGTGGTTGAACAAACCAGCCGCGGTGAACGGGCATATGATATTTTTTCCCGCCTCCTCAAAGAGCGGATCATTTTTTTAAATGGTCCGGTCCACGATGGGATGAGCCAATTGGTAGTCGCACAGCTGCTGCACCTTGAAGCGGAAAACCCTTCCAAAGAGATCAGCATGTATATCAACAGCCCCGGCGGCGTTGTGACCTCAGGCCTGTCGATCTACGATACGATGCAATACATCAAACCCAAAGTCAGCACTTTGGTGATTGGTCAGGCGGCCTCGATGGGGTCGTTGTTGCTGACTGCCGGTGAAAAGGGCATGCGGTTTTCGCTGCCAAATAGCCGTGTAATGGTGCACCAGCCTTCTGGCGGGTATCAGGGGCAGGCCACGGACATTATGATCCATGCGCAAGAAACCCAAAAGTTGAAGACCCGTTTGAACGAGATTTACGTCAAGCACACAGGTCAAAAGCTTAAGGCTGTCGAATCTGCGTTGGAACGGGACAACTTTATGTCTCCGGAAGAAGCGAAAGACTGGGGTTTGATTGATGAAATCGTCGAGAACCGCTCGAAAGGCGATGATGACAAATAGGCGCCTTAAAAATATTTCGACATCGTTAACATTTTGTCGAAATGTTTGTGTTTATTTTACATTGTAGACCGGTAAGGGCTGGCCTAAGCTAATGATCAATACACAGGATCTGGGTCGGTCCTATCGGCATTTAGACAATGGGTTGCGGCCCAAAGGATAGTACAAAATGGCAAACTCTTCGGGCGGCGACGGCAAAAACACCCTCTACTGCAGCTTTTGTGGCAAAAGCCAGCATGAGGTTCGTAAGCTGATTGCAGGCCCAACCGTGTTCATTTGTGATGAATGCGTTGAGCTGTGTATGGATATCATTCGTGAAGAAACGAAAACGGCGGGCCTGAAATCTACGGATGGCGTCCCAACACCGTTGGAAATTTGCGAAGTGTTGGACGACTATGTCATCGGCCAAGCTCATGCAAAGCGGGTTTTGTCCGTGGCTGTGCACAACCACTACAAACGCTTGAACCACGCCAGCAAATCCGGCGAGATCGAGCTGGCGAAATCCAACATTATGCTCATCGGCCCCACGGGCTGTGGTAAGACATTGCTTGCGCAAACGCTGGCGCGCATTTTGGATGTGCCGTTTACAATGGCGGATGCCACAACCCTGACCGAAGCAGGCTATGTGGGCGAGGATGTGGAAAACATCATCCTGAAGCTGCTGCAGGCGTCCGAATACAATGTTGAACGCGCGCAACGTGGCATCGTCTACATCGACGAAGTCGACAAGATTACCCGCAAGTCGGACAATCCATCTATCACCCGCGACGTATCAGGCGAAGGTGTTCAGCAAGCATTGCTCAAGATCATGGAGGGCACCGTTGCCAGCGTTCCACCCCAGGGTGGGCGCAAACATCCGCAGCAGGAATTCCTGCAAGTGGACACAACGAACATTCTGTTCATCGTGGGCGGTGCTTTTGCAGGCCTCGACAAAATTATCTCTCAACGTGGCAAGGGTACGGCCATGGGCTTTGGCGCGGATGTGCGCGAACCCACAGATGAGGGCGTTGGCGAGGCATTCAAAAAGCTCGAACCAGAAGATTTGCTGAAATTCGGCTTGATCCCCGAGTTTGTTGGGCGTTTGCCTGTTATCGCGACCCTGACTGATCTGGACCAAGAGGCATTGATCACAATCCTGACCCAACCCAAGAACGCATTGGTCAAACAGTACCAGCGCCTGTTTGAACTGGAAGAGGTCGAACTGACCTTCACAGATGATGCCCTGTCGGCCATAGCCAAACGTGCGATTGAACGCAAAACAGGGGCGCGTGGGTTGCGGTCGATTATGGAAGACATCCTTTTGGACACCATGTTTGATTTGCCCGGAATGGACAGTGTCAACGAAGTGGTCGTTAACGAAGAAGCCGTCACATCTGAGGCAGCACCGCTGATGATCCACGGGGATCGTGCTGAAGAACCAGCAAGCGCAGGCTGATCTTGGCTGTGTAGGCCAAAGGTCTCTGGACGCGTGCCGGTTTCTAAGGCATAGCGAACGGGACGGAAAAAAGGTGATCCAATGGGTGTACTGAACTTTGTGAAGCGTGCCGTGGCTTGGTGGGATAGCCAGACCTTGAACACACAGCTTTATACTTGGCGCAAGGGCGTGCGGGTTGGCGAAGATGAACAAGGCAACGTTTTTTACCAAACACGCGATGAAAAGCGCCGATGGGTGATCTTTTCTGGTGAAGCTGAGGCAAGTCGGGTCAGCCCCGATTGGCACGGCTGGCTTCACCACACTTGGGACGAACCACCCACGAAATCGCCTTTGGCCCATAAATCATGGGAAAAACCGCATCAAGAAAACTTAACGGGATCGGCTCAGGCTTACGCCCCTGCGGGGTCGATAAGACGGGTTCAGCCTGTTGCCCGCCAAGACTACGAAGCTTGGACGCCTGAGTAAGGGTCGGTTACATGGCTGAAAACACAACAGAAGTTATTGTTGGTGCGGGTGTTTTGGCCGTTGCAGTAGGCTTTCTGGCATATGCAGCACAGTTTGCTGGGATCCAGGGACAAGGCGACAGTTACACCCTTTTGGCAAGTTTTCGGTCAGCAGAAGGCATTTCTGTCGGGTCCGATGTGCGTCTTGCAGGCGTCAAAGTTGGCACCGTTACGGACATGGACCTGAACGCACAAACATTCCGTGCGGACACAACCGTGACTTTGAGCCAAAAAGTCGACATCCCCGATGATAGTGCCATCGTTATTTCCTCTGAAGGGTTGCTGGGCGGAAACTTTGTCGAGATCGTTCCAGGCGGCTCGCCGTTTAACTTTGAGCCCGGCGCCGAAGTCGAAGATACGCAAGGTGCGGTCAGCCTTATTTCGCTTCTTTTGAAATTTGTCTCTGGATCTGGGGAATGAGGGTACTCGCACTCGGATTGGCGCTTATCACGGCTGCCGGCCCGGTTGCTGCCCAACAAGTCACATCCGCTCCGGCTGCAGTCCTGCGGGTTCTCAGCAAAACAGATGGCAAACTTGAAGACATCGAAATTGCAGCGGGTCAAACCCTGCGCTGGGGCCGTCTAGAGATTTCGATGAATGACTGCCGCTATCCGCGCCGAAATCCATCGGGTAATGCTTTTGCGTTTTTGACCATCAAAGATGCTGGTGCCCAGCAACCGAATTTTGCAGGGTGGATGGTTGCAAGTGCTCCTGCGCTGAACGCGTTGGACCACCCGCGCTATGATGTTTGGGTGCTGCGCTGCAAAACGTCCTGAAGGGACGGATGCGCCTCGGTCAATTTGTAGAAATCGGCAGGTCGCGCCAAGGCCTGAGACAGGCGTTGTTCATATGTTGGTTTGCTGACTTCAAATGCCCCCAACGAGGCCAAATGTGGGGTAATGAACTGCGTGTCAAACAGGGTAAATCCACCCGCAATCAAACGATCCATCAGGTAAACCAAGGCCAGTTTTGACGCGTCGGTTTCTCGCGAAAACATACTTTCCCCGAAAAAGGCTGCGTTTAGGGCTACGCCATACACACCGCCAATGAGGCGATTTTTTTGCCAAATTTCGATACAGTGCGCGTGGCCTGCTTCTGCTAAGGCGCCGTAAAGATTTTGAAGTTCTGTATTTATCCATGTTTCGTGCCGGTCTGCGCAGGCACTGACCACCGCGTCAAACGCGGTATCAACGCGCACATCGAACTGGCGTTGCGACAGGCGTTTGCGCAGGCTTTTGGAAATATGCAGGCCGGGTACATCAAAAATACCACGTTTTTCAGGGCTCACCCAGAACACTTCTGGATCAGTGCGCCCCTCTGACATGGGAAAAATGCCCGATGCATATGCCCGTAGCAGCAGATCAGGGGTGAGGTCGGATTGCATCGAAAATCAAAACCCCCCTGACCAACGCAAGCCCAACTACTAGGCGATATTGCTGTCCAACCACTGTTCCAGCCAGTGGATATTATAGTCGCCCGTGTGGATGTCATCCTCGCCCAAAAGCGCATGAAACAACGGCACGGTCGTGTCGACCCCGTCCACAATCAACTCGCCCAAGGCGCGGTTTAGTCGCGCCAAGGCTTCGGGGCGATCACGTCCATGAACGATCAGTTTTCCGATAAGACTGTCGTAAAAGGGGGGGATCGAATATCCATCATAGAGGGCGGAGTCCATCCGAACGCCCAATCCACCTGGCGCATGATATTGCGTGATCTTGCCAGGGCAGGGGGCGAAATTGGGTAGCTTTTCGGCATTGATCCGAACCTCGATCGCGTGCCCGTTGATCTGTAAATCCTCTTGGTTGATCGACATGGGCAGACCCTCGGCCACACGAATTTGCTCGCGCACCAAATCGATGCCAAAAATGGCTTCGGTCACAGGGTGTTCCACCTGCAAGCGTGTGTTCATCTCAATGAAGTAGAACTCACCGTTTTCATAGAGAAACTCGATAGTGCCCGCGCCGATGTAGTTAATATTGGCCATAGCGTCGGCACAGATTTTGCCGATCCGAGCGCGCTCGTCTGGTGTGATCGATGGACCCGGAGCCTCTTCAAAAACCTTTTGGTGGCGCCGTTGCAGGGAACAATCGCGTTCGCCCAGATGCACGGCTTTGCCTTTGCCATCGCCAAACACCTGAATTTCGATGTGACGTGGGGTGGTCAGATATTTTTCGATATAGACTTCATCGTTACCAAAGTTTGATTTGCCCTCGGCCCGGGCAGTCTGGAACGCCGATTTCATTTCTTCGGCGCTATTGGCAACTTTCATGCCCTTGCCGCCACCACCGGCGGTGGCCTTGATGATCACTGGATAGCCCATATCGGCGCCCAGCTTTTCGGCCTCTTCCAAAGTTGGCACACCCCCGTCAGAGCCAGGAACGCAGGGAACGCCAAGCGCTTTCATCGTGTCTTTGGCGGTGATTTTATCGCCCATCACCCGGATATGCTCGGATGTGGGGCCAATGAATGTCAGCCCATGGTCTTCGAGGATCTCGACGAATTTCGCGTTCTCGGACAAAAATCCATAGCCCGGATGGATCGCCTGCGCACCGGTGATTTCGCAGGCCGCCACAATCGCTGGGATCGACAGATAGCTGTCAGTGGAAGAGGGCGGGCCAATGCAAACACTCTCGTCGGCCATGCGCACATGCATGGCATCACTGTCAGCAGTCGAGTGTACAGCCACGGATTTGATACCCATCTCGCGGGCGGCGCGGATGACCCGCAGCGCGATTTCCCCACGGTTGGCAATCAGAATTTTATCAAACATTTGAACGCCTTGGCTGGAGGATTATTCGAGGATGACCAAAGGCGCGCCGAATTCGACCGGCCCGCCGTCTTCGACCAAGATGCGCTTTACAGTGCCTGCTTTGGGCGCAGGAATGTGGTTCATGGTTTTCATGGCTTCGACGATCAACAGCGTATCGCCTTCTTTGACCTGAGAGCCAACGCTGATGAACGCCGGCGTGCCCGGTTCGGCCTGCATGTAAACGGTTCCGACCATAGGCGAGGTCACGGCGCCAGGATGGCTGGCTGGATCATCTGAAGTTGAGGATGCGGTAGCAGGGGCTGCTGCTGCGGCAGGGGCTACAATCGGCGCAGGCGCTGCTGCGGGCATCACTGGGGCTGCGATCACTTCTTTGGCCTTAGAGACCCGCACGTTGAGGCTGTCGTTTTCGCCGTAGTCCCGTTTGACCTGTAATTCAGTCAACTCGTTGTCGTTCAACAACTCGGCCAGTGCCTTGATAAAGGCCACGTCGCTTTCATGTGCGGATTTTGCCATTTCGATAGTCCCCTCATTGGCCTGTTACTCGCAGGCGCGTTTTGGCCGTTATAGGCCAAGAGTGCAGGGGTGAAAAGCGCCCCTAGGTCAATTATCTAGGGACGCTTGCAGTGCATTTGTAGATTTAGCCGCGATTCATGCGGTTTTCGATCAAATCATCCACCACTGATGGGTCGGCCAATGTCGATGTATCGCCCATAGTAGCGCAATCATCCTCTGCGATTTTGCGCAAAATACGGCGCATGATCTTACCGGAACGGGTCTTGGGCAGGCCAGGGGCCCATTGGATCAAGTCAGGCTTTGCAATTGGGCCAATCTCGGCGCGTACCCATTTTTCCAGCTCGGTGCGCAGATCATCGGTGTATTCCTCGCCGCCCATCAAGGTGACATAGGCGTAAATACCCTGACCTTTGATGTCATGGGGGTAGCCCACGACGGCGGCCTCGGCCACGGCTTTGTGGGCGACAAGGGCGCTTTCGACCTCGGCAGTGCCCATACGGTGGCCTGATACGTTGATCACATCGTCCACGCGGCCCGTGATCCAGTAGTCGCCATCGGCGTCACGTTTCGAGCCGTCACCGGTAAAGTAATAGCCTTTGTAATCGGCAAAGTAGGTTTTCATGAACCGTTCATGATCCCCCCAAACGGTGCGCATCTGGGCAGGCCAGCTGTCTTTGATACACAAGACGCCTTCAGCTTCGGTTGTGTGGATTTCTTCGCCGGAGGTTGGTTCCAAAATGACCGGAGTGATCCCAAAGAACGGCTTGGTGGCGGATCCGGGTTTGGCAGGTGTGGCGCCGGGCAGGGGGGTCAGCAAATGGCCGCCTGTTTCGGTTTGCCACCACGTATCGACGATAGGGCAACGGCCCCCGCCAACGATTTGGTGATACCAGTTCCACGCCTCGGGGTTAATCGGCTCGCCCACAGTGCCCAGCAATTTCAAATTGCTCAGGTCATATTTTGTCACAAAATCATCGCCTTGGGCCATAAGGGCACGAATGGCCGTCGGAGCGGTGTAGAACTGATTGACCTTGTGTTCCTCGCAAACCTGCCAAAAACGGCCAGCGTCAGGATATGTAGGCACGCCTTCGAACATGACAGTCGTGGCACCGTTGGCCAGCGGTCCGTAAACAATATAGCTGTGGCCCGTGACCCAGCCCACATCGGCCGTACACCAAAAGATATCGCCCTCTTGATAATCAAAGGTGTATTGATGCGTCATCGAGGCATAGACGATGTAGCCGCCGGTCGAATGCACCACGCCTTTGGGCATACCAGTCGAGCCCGAAGTGTAGAGAATAAACAGCGGGTCTTCGGCGTTCATTTCCTCTGGTGGGCAATCGGCGCTGACCTTTTCTTTCATCTCGTGCAGCCAAAAATCGCGACCAGCCGTCATCGGCACGTCGCCACCTGTGCGTTGCACGACCAACATTTTTGAGCCGACAGTGATCTTTTCGAACGCAGTATCGGCATTGGTCTTGAGCGGTGTGTTGCGGCCGCCGCGTGGGGCCTCGTCCGCTGTGATCACGACCTTGGCCTCGGACCCGTTCACGCGGGCAGCCAGCGCATCCGCAGAAAATCCTGCAAAAACAATGGAATGAATGGCGCCTATGCGCGCCGAGGCCAGCATAGCGTAGGCGGCTTCCGGGATCATCGGCATATAGATGACCACACGGTCGCCTTTGCTAACGCCCATCTCTTTGAGGACGTTGGCGAATTTGGACACTTCGGTGTGCAACTGTTTGTACGAAATATGTAAGGCGCTATCTGTTGGGCTGTCGGGTTCCCAAATGATTGCGGTTTGATCACCGCGCGTTGCCAAATGCCGGTCGATGCAGTTGGCAGCCACGTTTAGGGTGCCGTCCTCAAACCATTTGATGTCGACGTTGCCAAATTCAAAGCTGGTGTTTTTCACTTTGGTGTAGGGTTTGATCCAATCGATCCGCTGGCCATGCTCGGCCCAAAACGCGTCAGGATCGGCAATCGAAGCGGCGTACATTTCGTCGTATTTGGCCTTGTCCGCGTGTGCGTTGGCAGCAAATTCAGCAGTAGGGGGGTAGGTTTTGACGTCAGACATAGTTCTGTCCCAAATTCTTTGAGTATTTTGGTAAATATGAAGGCCCGCTCGGTTGTCCGGCGGGCCTTTTGGCGATCCGTTTAGATCGCGAGATATTCAGCGCGCAATTCGGCGTTGTTCAACACCTCTTCGGCAGTACCGTCAAAGACAATGCCACCAGTGTCTAGGATGACAGACCGGTCGGCCAGCTCCAACGCGCGCACTGCGTTTTGTTCCACGATGATAGTAGTGATGCCTTGTTCTTTGATGATGCGCAGCGTTTTTTCGATCTCGTCCACGATGACTGGCGCCAAACCTTCATAAGGCTCGTCCAGCAGAAGGACTTTAACGTCACGCGCCAAGGTGCGGGCAATCGCCAGCATCTGTTGTTCGCCGCCCGAAAGCGTCACGCCCTCTTGTTTCCGACGTTCGCCCAAACGCGGGAACAGCTCATAAAGCCGCTCAAGCGACCAACCGATAGGGGGTGCGATTTGGGCCAGTTGCAGGTTTTCCTCGACCGTCAGGCCAGGAATTATGCGGCGATCCTCGGGGACCAGACCGATACCGGCTTGGCTGGCCTCATGGCTTTTCATCAGGTGCAATGCCTGATGGTCCAGCCAAATCTCGCCGTGGGTCACGGCAGGTTCGTCCATCCGCGCGATTGAACGAAGGGTAGAGGTTTTACCCGCACCGTTTCGGCCCAACAGCGCCAAGATCTCGCCCTCGTGGACGTTGAAGCTGATGTTTTGGACGATGTAGCTTTCGCCGTAGTAGGCCTCCATATTCCAAACGGACAAGTAGGCAGGGGCGGTTTCGGCATGATTGATGCCTTTGGAAAAGTCGGGTTTGACGTTCATTTCATCCGCTCCTTACGCTGCAGCCGTCTCACCAAGATACGCTTCGCGCACTTTGGGATGGCCTTTGATGTTGTCTGGGGTGTCCTCGACCAGCGGGGTGCCTTGGGCCAAAACAGTGATCCGCTCGGCAAGGCTGAACACAACGTGCATATCGTGTTCGATGATCGAAATAGTGATGTCGCGCTCTTCTTTGATCCGCTTGAGCAGATCAATGGTGTTGTTGGTGTCAGCCCGCGCCATACCGGCAGTCGGTTCGTCCAGCAGCAACAAGCGCGGGTCCTGTGCCAGACACATGGCTATCTCGAGGCGGCGTTTGTCACCACGCGACATGGAGGAGGCTTGCATATTGTGCTTGTCCGCCAGCCCCATGTCTTCGAGCATGTGTTCGGCTTTGTCTTTGATGTCACCTTGTTTGCCCAAGGCGGCGATGGCGTTCATCTCGAACGATCCGTCGCGCTTGGCAAGGCAGGGTATCATCATATTTTCCATGACCGTCAGATCGGAGAAAATCTCGGGCGTTTGGAACACACGGGAAATCCCCATCTGGTTGATCTCGAAAGGTTTTCGGCCCAACACGGATTGACCGTCGAACATGACCGAGCCTGTATCAGGTATCAGTTTGCCCACCAGACAGTTCAGCAAAGTGGATTTGCCAGCCCCGTTTGGTCCGATGATCGCGTGGACAGTGTTTTCCGCCACGCTGAGGTTCACATCGCCCAAGGCCTGAAGGCCCCCGAAGCGCTTGTTGACGTTTTTGACTTCTAGAATACCCATTGTCAGCGCTCCTTATTCAGCAGGTGTGGTTGAAGTTTCGGTGCTGTCTGCCTTCTTGCGACGGAACAGAGCGGCGATTTTCTGGCCGCCTTGGACAAGGCCACCGGGTAGGAAGATCACGACCAGCATGAACACAAGGCCCAGTGTCAGGTGCCAGCCTTTGCCCACGAAGGGGTAGAGGATGGTAACCACAAAGTCTTCGAGGCCATCGGGTAGGAAGGCGAACCATTCATGCAACACGGTTGAGTTGATCTTGGAGAAGATGTTTTCGAAGTATTTGATAAAGCCCGCACCCAGGATTGGACCGATCAATGTGCCCGCACCGCCAAGGATTGTCATCAAGACAACCTCACCAGAAGCTGTCCATTGCATCCGCTCGGCACCGGCCAAGGGATCCATCGCAGCCATCAGGCCACCTGCGAGGCCAGCATACATGCCCGAGATCACGAAAGCTGCCAGCGTATAGGGGCGTGTGTTCAGGCCGGTGTAGTTCATCCGCTGTTGGTTCGATTTCACCGCTTTCAACATCAGGCCAAAAGGCGAGTTGAAGATGCGGATCGCCAAATAAAAGGCGAGGATCATAAAGGCACCGGCCAGATAATAGCCTGCGTTGAACACGAACGACCAACCGCCCACGGCCCATTCAAAGCTGGATCGCATTTCAAGACCAAACAGATCAGGGGCCGGAATGTTGCCGCCTGTGCTGGCCACACCGTCAAGGATCCGTGGATCACTAAGGGCTGTTTGCAGGCCAGTTTCACCGCCGGTGATCGGCGTCAGCACCGACGCGGCCAAGGCGAAGGCCATTTGTGCAAATGCCAGTGTTAGGATCGAGAAGTAGATCCCCGAGCGCCGCAGCGAGATGAACCCGATGAGCAGCGCAAATACACCGGCCACAACAGTGGAGATCAAGATTGCCGGGATCACGTTGATCGTCAGCAGTTTCAGCATCCACACAGCGGCATAAGAGCCCGCGCCGAGGAAGGCGGCGTGACCAAAGGACAGGTATCCGGTCAGGCCAAAGAGGATGTTAAACCCGATTGCAAAGATGCCAAAGATCACAAACCGTTGCATCAGATCAGGGTAGCCTGCGTTGAATTGAGCCAAACCGCTGTCAGTTGGGAAAGGGTTCATCAAGAAAGGCGCACAGACGACCAACAAGATGACGATGAGGAAAAGACGTGTGTCTTTTGCGTTAAGACCAAGCATTGGATTATTCCTCCATCACGCCGCGGCGGCCCAACAGGCCCCGTGGACGGGTCAACAAAATTACGATGGCTGCCAAGTAGATCACGACTTGGTTGATGCCAGGAAGGAATTCGATCACGCCGCGCATGGACGCAAAACTTTGCAACACACCCAGCACGAACCCTGCAAGGACAGCGCCGGGCAGCGAGCCCATGCCGCCCACCACGACTACCACGAAGGAGATCACGAGAAAGTCCATACCCATATGGTAATTGGGCGAGTTAATCGGGGTATACATCACCCCCGCAAGTCCCGCGACCACCGCCGCAAGTCCAAACATCCACGTAAAGCGTTTGTCGATATCGATGCCCAAAAGGCCTACGGTTTCGCGGTCGGCCATACCGGCCCGCACGACCATCCCGAAGGTGGTGAATTGTAGGAAGGCGAAGACACCAGTGATCAAGATTGCGGCAAAAGCAAAGTATACCAAGCGCCAATAGGGGTAGATGATACGGTTCGGCTCAAAGCCCAGCAGAACGCCAAAGTCATAGCTGCCACGGAACACCTCAGGGGCAGGGGCAGGGATCGGGTTCGCGCCGTAATAGAATTTGATTATTTCTTGCAAAACGATAGCCAGACCAAAGGTCACAAGGATCTGGTCGGCGTGGGGGCGTTTGTAGAAGTGTTTGATCAGCCCGCGTTCCATTGTGATGCCGATCAGCAGCATAACAGGGATCGCGAAAATGATGGCAAGAGGCACAGACCAATCGATGATCGACGCTGTCGCTGCTTCACCGAAAATGTCTTGCAGATAAGGCACTTTGACCTTTAACGGGTTGCCCAGAAAGTCGGTCTGGGTGTCGTCTACGATCGTATAGCTCAGCGTCAGAAGGCGCTGCAAAGTGACGGTACAAAACGCACCAATCATGAAAAGCGCCCCGTGGGCAAAGTTAACCACGCCAAGCGTGCCGAAAATCAGCGTGAGGCCCAGGGCGATCAAGGCATAGGCCGATCCCCCGTCCAGTCCGCTGAGAAGTTGAAGAACGATTGCTTCCATCTTGCCGATCCCAAAGATGTGGCGCGATCTAACCTTATTTGGTCAGTACGTCGCGTGAGTGCTCAAGATGCGCGGCTCCAGTACGGAGCCGCGCAGAGTGGTGATTTATGCGCCTGGGTTACAGGTGCCCAGCTCGCCGCCAAAGATGGAGGCATCGTAAGTCACCTGGCTTGCAGGTGTAACTTCTACGATTTCGAGAAGGTCGAACTCGGATGTTGGGTTCTCTTTACCCTTCACAACCAGCACGTCTTTGAAGCACTGGTGGTCTTCGGCACGGTAGAGTGTCTTACCGTTGCCCAAGCCGTCGAATTCAAAGCCTTCCAGAGCTTCTGCAATGCCACATGGGTTAAATGTGCCAGCACGTGCAGCCGCATCCGCATACAGCAGTGTTTGCACGTAGCATGTGTGCGCCGCCTGCGAGGGTGGGAAGCCGTATTTCGAACCGAAGGAGCGAACGAATGCTTTGGAACCTTCGTCAGTCAAGGACCAGTGCCAGTTCGTGGAACCGTAGATGCCTTTAACGTTTGCGCCCGCACCTTTCGCCATCAGGCGAGAGTAGAGTGGAACGATGATTTCAAAGTTTTTGCCGTTTGCAACAGCGTCACGCAGACCAAACTGAACCGCAGATGTCAGCGAGTTCACCATGTTGCCGCCGTAGTGGTTCAGAACCAGAACGTCAGCACCGGACTGCAGCACAGGGGCTACGTAGTCTTTAAAGTCTGTTTGGGCCAAAGGTGTTTTAACAGCCGCAACTGTTTCCCAACCCATAGCTTCTGTGGATGTCCGAACAGCTTCTTCTGTGGTGTAACCCCAGTTGTAGTCCGCTGTCAGGTGATAGGCTTTACGGTCTTTGCCGTAGTTGTCGCCCAAGATCGGCGCCAAAGCAGCACCAGACATGTACGAGTTAAAGAAGTGACGGAAGCCGTTGGCTTTTTTATCTTTACCCGTTGTGTCGTTCGAGTGCGTCAGACCAGCCATGAAGATGATGCCGGCTTCTTGGCACAGCGCTTGAACCGCAACAGCAACACCGGAAGACGAGCCACCTGTGATCATCACAGCGCCGTCTTTTTCGATCATGGATTTGGCAGATGCGCGGGCCGCGTCTGGCTTGGTTTGGGTGTCGCCTGTTACGAAGTCGACTTTTTTACCCAAGATGCCTGTCCCGTCCAAAACTTTGGAAGAGAAAGTGTTCATCATGCCGCCGTCGCCGCCACCGTTGAGGTGCTCAACAGCCAACTCATAAGCGCGCAGTTCGTCTGCACCTTCGTCAGCGTAGGGGCCAGATTGTGGTACGTTGAAGCCCAAAGTCACAGTCGAGCCCGTCGGCGCGTTTGTGTAACCAGCATGGCTGCCGGCTGTCAGGATCGTAGGCAATGCAAGGCCAGCACCGGCAACGGCACCTGTTTGCATAACACCACGACGTGTCAGGTTAAATTTAGACATAAAGTCCTCCCATTTCATGAAATGCGGATGTGTAACTCCTCAACACACCCGCGTGCGCAATTTTCTTGCGCAGTCGCAATATCGCCTTGAAGTGGAAAACAAATCAACAAGTGCTTAAAAACTTGGAATTTTTTTGTAAAGAAATACACAATACTAGTGTATACGTTGTAAATAAATTTTCTTGCACATGCAGAAAGCCCTTGAAAAGTTAAGGAAATTTCAATGCCGCAAAGGTCTCTGGTTGGCTCGCGTATTAGGCAAAGACGGATCGCCTTGGGTGTGCGGCAGGCGGCTTTGGCCCGTCAAATCGGCATATCAGCCTCTTACCTAAATTTGATCGAGCATAATAAGCGCAGAATCGCGGGAAAACTGGTTGTTGACTTTGCGTCAGCTCTGGAAACGGACGTGACCAGTTTGTCCGAAGGGGCTGAGGAAACTTTGGTCACGGGCCTGCGCGAGGCCCAAAGCCAATATGCCGATGCCGCAGCGCTAGAACCGGCAGAGGATCTGACCGGACGATTTCCCGGGTGGTCGGGTTTGATTGCCGCCCAGCAGGCGCGGATCGCGGATTTGGAACGCAGCGTCGAGGGCCTGACAGACCGGATTACCCATGACCCGTTTTTGTCGCAATCGCTGCATGATGTCCTCAGCTCGGTCACGGCGATCCGTTCGACCAGTTCGATTTTGCGCGAAAGCAAGGATCTGGAACCAGACTGGCAGGCCCGCTTTCACAACAACCTTTATGAGGATGCGGTGCGTCTTGCGGATAGTTCGCAAAACCTTGTGCATTATTTGGATGCCTCTGATGGCTCGGAGGCCAGTGTTGTCTCGCCTTTGGAGGAATTTGAGGATTATTTGGAGCACAAAGGCTTTCATCTTGAAGATCCGTCCGACCCGCCAAAGTCGCTATCGCCCGAGGCGCAAAGTCTGGTGGACGATTATGCTGCAACCTATGCCGTCGATGCGCGGGCCCTGCCAAGTGCGCAAATGCAGGCGGCCTTGGCGCAGTATGGGCCAGATCCCGCAGCCATATCGGCCGCATTCCACTTGGGCTTTGCCCAGACGTTGCGGCGCATGGCAGCGGTCTTGGCCCATCAAGGACAGCCCGTTGGATTGGTCGTATGCGACGCCTCTGGAACCTTTACATACCGCCAGCCTGTTGAAGGGTTTGTTGTGCCACGATTTGGAGCTGCTTGCGCGCTGTGGCCTTTATTTACGGCGTTTTCAACACCACGCCAGCCTCAGCGCAGCATCACTCAATTTGCGGGTCGCGGCAGTCCCGCCTTTGTCACCTATGCCGTAGCTGAACCAGTCGCACCTTTTGCGTTTTCAGGCCCCAACGTGCTGCACGCCACTATGCTGATCCTACCCCTGCCCGAAGGCGAGCAAGCCCCGATTGACCAAGTGGTCGGATCCAGTTGCCGCATTTGCCCCAAAGACACCTGCCCAGCACGACGCGAACCTACCATTTTGGAGGTCTGATGCGACACTGCACCTTTTGACAAACCTGCATAGGATGGGTCAAAGTAAGCTGTGGATTTGATCGAAGGTTCGGGGAGGGATCTTTGGTATGAACGGGACGACCGATAAAACAGTTTTGATGATAGAGGATGAGCCAAACATCCTCGAGGCGGTACGATTTATTCTGTCTCGGGATGGTTGGCGCGTGCTGTCTCATGCCAACGGGGCCGACGCAATGGATGTGATCGAAGACAGACGGCCGGATTTGCTGATCTTGGACGTGATGTTGCCCAATCGGTCGGGTTATGAAATTTTGAAAGACCTGCGCAGCCAGCCTGATTTTGAGGCACTGCCCGTGCTGATGTTAACAGCACGCGGTCAAAGCAAGGATCGCGAGATCGCGGCAGCGGCGGGGGCCAGCCACTTTATGACCAAACCGTTCTCGAATGCAGAAGTGTTGGACGTGGTGCGGCGATTGGCTGGACATGGCGCGGCCTGATCCCCCTCTTTTTCTGGAACGGCAAACGTACCGGCGACGGCGCACAATGGATGCAGCGCGTTTGTTGCCGCTTTTGGGGGTTTTGCTGGTGATGGTGCCAATGTTGTGGGGGACAGGTGAAGCGCGTCCGGATACCTCTTCAGCAATCTTATACCTATTCGGGGTCTGGGCGTGTTTAGTGGCCCTTGCTTATTTGGTGTCAGTACGGTTGCGCCGCCATATTGCAGCGGACGCCAAGTCAGACGCGTCCGAAGAGACCAGCGATGACAGCGTTTAATCTGATCGTTGCGGCCTGTCTGGCCTATGTTGTCATTCTGTTTGCGGTGGCATGGGCCGCTGAACGCCGCGCCAAACGCGGGCAAACACGCTGGTTGCGCTCGCCGTTGATCTACACACTTTCATTATCAGTGTATTGCACGGCTTGGACGTTTTACGGCGCTGTAGGCTATGCGGCCCGGTCTGGATTGGAATACCTGACGATCTATTTGGGCCCCACGTTGGTGATGATCGGGTGGTGGTTGGTTTTGCGCAAATTGGTGCAAGTGGGCCGCGCGCAACGGATCACATCTATCGCGGATTTAATCTCGCTACGCTTTGGCAAATCTAACGTTTTGGGGGTTCTGGTGACGTTGCTCGCAGTGGTCGGAACCACGCCCTATATCGCCTTGCAGCTGCAATCAGTGACCCTGTCCTTTGCGGTATTGGCCCCTGCGGACACTCCCATAGATCAAGCCACGGATTTGGCACGCATTGCCCTTTGGGTGGCCATAGGGCTGGCGCTTTTCACGATCTTATTTGGGACGCGTAACCTTGACGTTAATGAACGTCACCATGGTGTTGTCATGGCCATCGCGGTCGAGGCCGTGGTGAAACTGGTCGCACTTATCTCGGTTGGGATCTTTGTGGTTTGGGGACTTGGCGGCGGTGTGGGCGGAATCCTTAGCCAAATTGATGCCTCGCCCATCGCGCGCTGGGACATTGATCCAAATCGTTGGGCTGGCCTGATATTTCTGTCTGCAGCAGCCTTTTTGTGCCTGCCAAGGATGTTTCAGGTTCTTGTTGTCGAAAGTCAGGACGAAGGCAATTTGGCCACAGCAAGCTGGGCCTTTCCGGCCTATTTATTGGCCATGTCGCTGTTTGTTGTGCCGATTGCAGTCGTAGGTTTGGCCGTGTTACCCGAGGGCGAGAACCCTGATTTGTTCGTTTTGACCCTCCCCCTAAGCCAAGACAGACAAGGCTTGGCATTGCTGTCGTTCTTGGGCGGGTTTTCGTCAGCGACTTCTATGGTGATCGTGGCCTCGATTGCGCTGTCGACTATGGTGTCGAACAACATTGTCATGCCGCTGTGGTTGCGCAGCCAAACCGTGCACCGCGCCACGATTTCGGGCGATGTGCGCAATGTGGTTTTGGTGGCACGGCGTCTGTCCATCGCGGCCATTCTGGCGCTGGGCTACATTTATTACCGTTTGTCAGGCGGCGGCGCTGCGCTGGCGTCTATCGGGTTGATTGCCTTTGCCGGCGTGTCGCAGGTTTTGCCAGCCCTCCTAGGTGGGATCTTCTGGCGCGGTGCGACCCGCGCCGGGGCAGCCAGTGGGCTGATCGTTGGATTTGCTATCTGGCTTTACACGCTGTTTTTGCCTAGTTTTGGTGGTGGCATCGTTTTTCCCGAGCTTTGGCTCAGCCAAGGCCCCTTGGGGATGTCCTGGCTCAAACCGCAAGCATTGTTTGGATTGCAAGGTATGGATCCCTTGTTGCATTCCGTCTTTTGGTCAATGGTGTTGAACACAGGCGTTTTTGCGTTGGTGTCCATCTCGACGTTTCCGGGCCCGATGGAGCGTTTGCAAGGCGCACAAGTGGTCAACGCATTGGATCAACCGGCCAAAACCCAAGGCTGGTCCGACCGCGTAGTCGAGGCAGAAGATCTGCTGGTCATGGCGCAACGGATTATTGGATCCAATCAGGCACAGGGGCTGTTCCAAGCACAGGCCAAAGGCCAAGGAAAATTGGGATATCTCCCTGATATTACGCCAGATTTCATTGCCAGATTAGAGCGTGAATTGGCCGGGTCCGTGGGATCCGCCACGGCCCACGCCATGGTGTCACAAATCGCCGGTGGTGTGTCGGTTACGGTACAGGACCTCATGGCGGTAGCTGACGAGGCCGCTCAAATCATGGAATATTCCAACCAGCTGGAACTCCAATCCGAAGAATTGACCCGCACAGCCCGCCAGCTGCGCGAGGCGAACCAAAAGCTGACTCAATTGTCTGTGCAAAAAGACGCGTTCTTGAGCCAGATCAGCCATGAATTACGCACGCCCATGACGTCTATCCGGGCCTTTTCCGAGATTTTGCGCGATGTGGACGACATCGAAACAAAAGACAAAAGCCAATACGCCACAATTATTCATGATGAGGCCCAGCGGCTGACCCGCCTTTTAGATGATTTATTGGATCTGAGTGTGTTGGAAAGTGGTCAGGTTTCGCTCAACCTGTCTGATGCGCGCTTGTCTGATATGATCAACCAAGCGGTGCAATCCACGGAATCAATCCGTGGCACCCTGCTGGTCACCCGCAGCCCCGCTGACGAAGACGTGGTTTTGCACACGGATCCGGACCGCTTGGCACAGGTGTTCATCAACTTGATCGCAAATGCCGCCAAGTATTGTGAAGCGGGCGTACCTGTCTTGAAGATAAATGTGCGGCAGACCAACGGTGGGCTAGAGATTGATTTTGTTGATAACGGCCTTGGCATAAACCCTGACAATCAATCGGTGATTTTCGAGAAGTTCTCGCGCTTGGGCGACACATCCAAGGCCGGGGGTGCAGGTCTAGGATTGGCGATTTGCCGCGAGATTGTGCAAAACCTTGGGGGGACGATTGATTATGTGCCGGGTCAAGGCGGGGCAGCATTTCGCCTGCAACTGCCGCAAATCGCGCGAATAGCTGCGCAATAGTTTTGTCTGGGTAAGGCAGTATTAACGTATGGCACGCTATTAACCCTTATGCGTTGCATGCCCCAAAAATTGCTGTCCGGAGTGCACCTATAGATGTCTGATGCCGCTGGCCCCTCAATTCTGAGGCGAAAGCTTTCCCAACCGACCCCTGAGGTGGAGGACGGTAGCCCCGCTGTGCCGCGCGGGCTGCAACTGGCATTGTGCAAATCTGCAGACAAACACATGAACCTTGTATTGGCGGTGTCTCCAAAACCCGAAGTGGCAGCGACTTTGACTGATTTGCAGGCTTTTGCGGGGGAACAAGACCTCATTTACTGCATCCGTACTGCCGAGGGTGTTTTGGGCCTGATCATCATGGATTTGCAATTGCGGGCCGGATTGATCGAAATGCAGACCATGGGCAAGGTGCTGCGCACACCTGCTACGGATCGGACAGTGACACGAACCGACGCCAAGCTGGTTGAACCGTTTTTGACTGCTTTGCTGGATGAATTTGACGCCTCAATGGCGCCATTTTCCAATCGTGCATGGGCCACCGGCTATCGACCCAGCCTGATGTTAGAAGGCCCCCGTTTGGTTGGGCTGGTCCTGGAAGACGTGCGTTATAAGATGTTCGAGCTTGAGATTGATATGTCCATTGGATCGAAAAAAGGCAGTTTGAAAATTGCCTTTGTTCAGGACCGAAAACTGGAAAATGATCCTGAGACGGCGCCGCCACTCTTTGATTTCGCAGAACAGTTGGAAGCCTCCCTTGAGGAGGCGGAGGCGAATTTGTCCGCTGTTTTGGATGTCTTGGAGATGCCGGTTTCAAAAGTGTCGGCGCTCAAAGAAGGCGATGTGTTCAAAATTCCAGCGTCAGCCCTCAGATCCATACGGCTGCAAGGCAGCGACGGGATGGATGTAGCACGGGGTATTTTGGGCGAAGACGAAGGATGTCTTGCAGTGCGGCTGACCAGTCGCACCTTGCCTGCAGCAAAACTGCCGATGGCAGGTGCGCCTGCCATGACAGCGCCTGCGGTAGGTCTGGATGCACCGGCGCCATTGGCTGGGGCTCCATTGGATGGTGGGCTAGCAGATTTACCGGACTTGGATCTGGAAACCACTCTACCGGATGTTGGCGATTTGCCCGAATTGGCAGACATGGGATCTTCCGACCTGTCGGACTTGCCGGGCATGGACGAAGATGCGCTGGACGAGGAATTCGACTTTGCCCAAATGGGCCTGCCAGAGCTTCCTGAAATCGCAAGCTAATTCACGGATTGGCCGCCGGTCTAAGCGTCGCGCGTCCGGGCCAGGGCATCAATCTGCGGGCGCAACCCATCCAGCATGTAGCCTGCACCACGCACGGCTTGCAGGATTTCATCGGTGCTCATCTTTCCGGCCATCACCATAGACCAAACGACTGAACATCGCGTTCCACTCGCACAATAGGCAAACACCGGCGTTTGCGCATTATCTAGCAGATCCGCTTGGGCCGTGACGTGATCCATCGTCATAGCGGGGCTTGGGAAGGGGTTTTCTAAAAATACCAATCCCTGTGCCTTAGCAGCGGCTTTCATTTCACAGATATGAAGGTCCGCTGGGTTTTCGCCATCGGGACGATTACAGATCACTGTCTTGAAACCCGCTTGCGCGATTTGCGCAAAATCGGTTGGGGCCACTTGGGGCGATACGGCATAGTCGGGGGTAATGTGGTTTATTTGCATGAGCGCAGGTTTAACCCGGGCGCCCTGTGCCGTCCAGCCATGCAGCTGCTTTTGGCGCCAACCACATTCCCACCACCATGGCGACTAAGAAGATAAAGCCAGATGTACCCCCAAAGCTGAGCGAGGCCAGCGCAGGTCCAGGGCAAAGCCCCACCAAGCCCCAGCCTGCGCCAAACAAAACGGCGCCGATGATCAGGCGACGATCAAACCGTGCCTCAGGGCGTGTGGGAAAGCTAGCGGCGAAAGCCGGTTTGCGTGTCTCGGCCCACCGCCATGCAAAGAACATTGGCACAATGGCTCCGCCCATGACAAAGGCCAATGTCGGATCCCATGCGCCAAAGAAATCCAACCATCCTTGGACTTTGGTGGTGTCTGTCATGCCGGAGACCAACAAGCCAAGGCCAAAGATGGATCCCGCGGCCAATGCTACAAGCTGTCTCATAGCGCGCCCCAAATACTGCGGAGTGCGACGACGGTCACGGCCCCGGCGGAAATATAAACCAAAGTCGACACGATACCACGCGGCGACAATCGCGATATACCGCACACACCATGGCCGGAAGTGCACCCGTTGCCGATCCGTGTGCCAAGCCCGACCAACAGGCCCGCAATCACAAGCAAACCCACATTGGACGTGGCTTGCGTCTCTGTTTCCAGTCCAGCGGCGACGACCAATGCAGGGGCGCCGATCAATCCCAGCAAAAACATCCCGCGTTCTGATTTGCGCGGGCCAGCCAAACCATCAACGAGACTGCCCAATATGCCGCTGGCCCCCATGATCTGGCCGTTCAACAGCAGATAGAGCGCCGCAGCGCATCCGATCATGACCCCACCTGTGAGGCCCAATATCCAGTCCATTGGCATATTATGTTCCCGTCCCTGACGCCTTGTGTCTTCATTCAGAATTGTGGTGTTGAAATATCAGCCTGCCACTAAACTGGCTCTTGGGTATATTTCCGCAACTCGGCGCGCGCAACCTGTCTTGCGTGCACGGCGTCAGGCCCATCGGCCAAGCGCAATGTTCGAAGATGGGTCCATTGTTGGGCCAGTGGGGTGTCTTGCGAAATACCCATGGCCCCGAACATTTGGATCGCCTTATCAGTGACATCCAGGGCAATCCGCGGGGCTATCACCTTAATTTGGCTGATCCACGGCGCGGCAGCGCGGGGGTCACCTTGATCCATCATCCAAGCCGCTTTTAGGCACAAAAGGCGGGCCTGTTCTATTTGCATGCGCGCCTCTGCGATGTGATCATAGTTTGCACCAAGCTTGGCCAAATTCTTGCCAAATGCGGCCCGTTGCAAGGACCGGGTGCACATCAGCTCAAGGGCTTTTTCGGCTTGTCCAATGGCGCGCATGCAGTGATGAATACGCCCCGGTCCCAAACGCCCCTGCGCAATTTCAAAACCTCGGCCTTCGCCCACCAGCAGATTTTCAGCTGGCACACGGACGTCCGTAAACCGGATATGCATGTGCCCGTGGGGCGCATCGTCATGGCCGTAGACCTGCATAGGGCGCAGTTTTTCGATGCCCTTTGTCTGGCTGTCGACCACAATCATGGAATGGCGCTGGTGTTTTGGGGCTGTCTCAGATCCTGTGCGGACCATGATGATGTAAACGGCGCATCGGGGATCGCCAGCACCCGTGGCCCACCATTTTTCACCGTTGAGCACATAGTCATCACCGTCGCGCACACAGCTTAGGCTGATGTTTGTGGCATCAGACGAGGCCACATCCGGTTCTGTCATCAAATAGGCCGAACGAATTTTGCCATCCATCAATGGCGCCAGCCATTTGGTTTTCATAGCTTGCGTTCCGTAGCGCTCGAACACTTCCATGTTGCCGGTGTCGGGCGCATTGCAGTTAAAAACTTCCGGCCCCAGATGAGATTTGCCCATTTCTTCCGCCAGATAGGCGTAGTCCACTGTGCTGAGACCCAATCCTTTCTCGCTGTCGGTGAGCCAGAAATTCCAAAGGCCCCGGGATTTTGCCGTGGCTTTGAGACCCTCTAGGATCTCGGTTTGTCGCGGGGTGAAATCCCATCGCTCGCCCAGCTCAACCTCGGCCAGAAATTCACTGTCGAGCGGCCCAATTTCGTCGCGCACCATTTGGCGGACGGCCTCGAGGTAGGGCTGGACCTGTGGGCTAATGCCAAGTTGCATCTTTGCGCGCTCCTATTGCGGTGGTTTGCGCCAAAGTGACAGGGCTGCCCCCCAAGTCAATCCCGCAGGCGGGTTGTTTGGGTAGGCCATTGGGCCGGATATGCGCGGGTTTATTTGATTTGGACATAAGGATCGCTTGCGTCTGACGCCAAGCTGCCTAGTAATTAACCCATGACTGGGGGCGGTTTATTGGATATTGCGACGCTGAATGCGTTTTTGGCAGGCCATGCGCCTGACCTTGGGACTGTTGTGTCCTTGGACAAGTTTAACGCAGGTCAGTCGAACCCCACCTACAAAATGCAAACCAACAACGGTGTTTTCGTGCTTAGGATCAAACCCGAAGGCACCTTGTTGAAATCCGCGCATATGGTCGAACGTGAGTTTCGGGTTATGGCAGCGTTGCAATCCACGAATGTCCCGGTGCCTCGGGTGATATGCTTGGTTGAAGACGCGCAATCCCCGTTTGGGCGGGCCTTTTATATTATGGAATTTCTTGAAGGCCGGATTTTTTGGGACCCCGCGCTGCCAGAAGTGACACCGGTTGAGCGCGGGCAAATCTATGAACAGATGAATGCCGTTCTCGCCGCATTACATGATGTGGATGTGACCTCAGTAGATCTGTCGGACTTTGGCAAATCGGGCAATTATTTTTTGCGACAGGTGCAACGCTGGTCCAGCCAATACCAGGCTAGCATTGACGCAGCATCAGCAGATATGTCGGCCATTATGACTTGGCTACAGGATCATATGCCCGGCGAAACGGACGCCTTTGGATTGGTGCATGGGGATTACCGCCTGGACAATATGATCTTTCACCCAACCGAACCCAAGGTCATCGGGGTCCTGGATTGGGAGTTGTCGACCTTGGGCCATCCGCTGGCGGATCTGGCCTATCAATGTATGCAACTGCGCTTGCCACATCAGGCGGGCATGCGCGGTTTAGGGGGCTTGGATCGTTTGGGTCTGGGCGTGCCGAGCGAGGCGGACTACGTCAATCTGTACGCACAACACCGCAATGTGGATATTGGTTCTGAATGGGGTTTTGCACTTGTTTTCAGCTATTTTCGCTTGATTGCGATCTTGCAGGGCGTTGTGGCACGCGCACAGGCTGGTAATGGGTCCAACCCTGCCCAAGCCAAGACATTTGCCCAAGCGATCCCATTTCTAGAGGCCCAAGCCCGCCAAATAATGAAAGACGGTGTTGATGTCTGACTTGATCCTGAAACGCTATGAAAACGGTCTGGTTGTTCTCAGCCTGAATGCGCCGCCTTACAACATGCTAACCGTTGATTTGCGCGCCGAGTTGATCACATCGCTTGATTGCGCCGAAGCGGACCCGGATGTCAGTGCCATTGTCCTTTGGGCCGAGGGTCGGATGTTTTCGTCCGGCGGGGACATTGAGGAATACGCCAAAGGCATGCAAAGCCCCACGGTCCTTGATCTGTGCACACGGATCGAGGGATGCAGAAAACCGGTTGTAGCAGCGTTACATGGATCCGCCTTGGGTGCGGGGTTTGAAGTGGCCTTGGCAGCGCATGGTCGGATTGCGACTGCAGAATGTTTGTTGCGCTTGCCCGAGATCAAGCTGGGCTTGTTGCCTGTGGCAGGGGCCACGCAACGCCTGCCACGGCTGTGTGGATCTGAATTTGCCCTCAGAATGCTATTGCAAGGCAATGCAGTTCGGGCAGGGGATGCCCAGAAGCGTGGCATAATCGAACGCCTGTCCCAGTCCGATCTATGGGATGAGGCGCAGGAAATGGCGCTGGATCTGGCAAAGCAAGACCGCTTTGCGCAGACGCGTGACAAAGTTGCTGGGCAGGGCGATCCTGCGGGCTACCAGGCGGCCATTGAAGTGGCGCGAGGGCAGGCCAAAGGTCCATTGGTTAAATTGCGACACAGCATTTGCCAACTTGTGGAAGCCGCTCAAATCCTGCCCTTTGAAACGGGCATCGAGATGGAGGCAGCAGCCTTTGAGGCCGTGCGCACCAGTCGGACGTTTTTGGGCCTCAAACACATATTTTTTGCTGAAAAGCGCATTAACGCAGCCCTTCACAAGGGGGCCGATTTGAATAGTCTCGGGGTTTACGGTGGTGGTCCACAATCGATTATGATTGTGCGCGATGCTCTTTTGGCGAACATGTCGGTTTCCGTTGTGAATTTTGACAAAGACAGTTTAGGTCAGCTGGTCAGATCGGTGCATGACGCGGCAAGACTGCGCCTGTGGACCGAGGAAAAAGTGGCTCAGGCCATGACCCGGCTGAACCTTGCGGGCACCGCGCAGGCTTTGGCCGAGACTGATCTGATCATCGACGCCACACGGGCCAGCGGCAAGGATCTGGCCGAGCGATATAGCGTCTCCGAGGGGGAGCAGATCAAACCGCTTGTCGTTTTCAATGCCGCGCGGGATGCGGATCGTTTGGAGGCCCTAACAGGGCGCAAAGGATCGGTCGCCACGATGCTGACGGCCCCTTATGGCATTTTCGAGATCCTGCCCTGCAGCCGCCCCAATCCCAGCAGCGTTCAAACCCTTCAGCGGTTTTCGCATCGTTTGGGCCGTTTGGGGATCGTGGCGGAGGCCCCGCTGCGCAAGCCCATGATGCAGGCCCAAACCCGCGCAGCCCTTTGGGCGCTAAAGCACGGAGCCTCGCCTGCGCAAATTGACAAAGCCCTGAAAGATTTTGGCTATCGGACAGGCGTGTTCGAACGGCTGGATCAAGAGGGTCTGGACATGATTCAAGCGAATTTGAATCGCAAAACACCGGATCCGTTTTGGCTGGAATTGGTTGATGTGATGTGCGCCACCGGGCGCTTGGGTGCTAAGACCAAACTGGGATTCTACAGCTATGACGAAACATCGAGGCCCTCTGATACCGATGAGGCCTTGACGCAAACCTTAGCAGGTCTGCGCAAAAAACACCATTTTGAGGCCCAAACGATTTCACGCGGCGAGATTCAATTGCGCGATGTTGCCGCTTTGCTGAGCGCGGGCTGTGGCCTGTTGGAACTGGATGTTGCGCCCCACGCATCGGTTCTTGATGTGGTTGCTGTGGCCAGTATGGGGTTCCCGCGTTGGCGCGGTGGACCCATGCGTTCGGCCCAAGCCCATGGTCTGATCGCAATGCAAAAGGCGTTGCGTAAATTTGAAAACAATGATGCAGCAATTTGGCATCCAAATGCGGTTCTGGCCCAAGCCCTAAAAACCGCCGACGGGTTTGATAATCTGGACCTATAGCTTGGTGGGGTGGGCCCCTGCGCGGTGGCGCATCCGTCCAAACAGATCTACACCCATCTGCAACGCCATATGTATGACATCGATGGGAACCCAGTTTTCTGCAATTTTGTCGCCATCAAGGCGGTAAAAATCCATCACGCGCATATCGATACGGCGACCCGTGGGGGCCATCCCCAGCCATTCACCGGTATGGGTCGCACGGACCGAGGGCCATCCGCCAGTCACTGCGATATCACCATCGCCAATCCGGATGTAATGGCCTACGCCCGCGCGATCGGGAAAGGCCTGCAGAAACGGAATTTGGTGATGGGCGCGAAAGCCCGAGAGGCCACGCGTCGTCCCAATGCCCGTTGGCCCGTACCACAGGAAATCATCAGTCCAGTACTGGCTATGGGGCATACTATCCAGATTTTTGCCATCAAAACTGCCCAAAGCCGCATGCATTTCTAGAACGCGCGACATCGCGGTGTGGCCTTGTTCAGACTGTGTCGCCTCCAATTTGACACCGCGCCCATTGGCAGGGGGCTGCCATTGTCCTTCTGCGCCCAAAGACGGGGCGAGGGGACACACACCGGCCTGCCGCATCAGATCCAGAAAATCGAGCATGACAGTGGAGTGCATAATCTTGCCATCCTCAAGGTAGTGCGCCTCGCAAAACCTGAGATGGACGACACCTTTGGTTGCAGGAATGCCCAATAAATCCGCCACGAAAGTGCCCTGATAGCTGCCCATGCAGGCCATCATATGGGGCGTGCGCGGGGTGCTCACGCGTGCGTCCGGCAGGTTCTCCCCGGCCACCAACAAAGTCGTGCGCCGTTCAAGATCTGGCAAAGCTGCGCGCAGGGTCTGCCAAACCTCTGCAATCGCGGCAGTGCCCGCGCGTTCATTAAACGGATGCACACCGTGCCATGTGGCTTGCGGATGATAACATTGATCGGCAGCAGTGCCTTGGGCCAGGTTTTGCAAAATCTGCTCGGCCTGCTGTTTAAGAGTGGTGAAATCCATGGCAGCGTCCTTTTATCTTTGCACACCTATGCAAAATCACCTTGCCGCCTTTCGCAAACCCTGTCTAGTGTCGCAAATCGCAATCGCACATCAGGAGAATACCATGAAGGGATCCCGCCCCGAACAAGCTAGTCTCAGCCGTGATACGGATATGTCGAAAACCGATGCGACCCGCGCGGTGATCGAAGGCATGGTCGACGGCCTCAATGATCACCGCATTGCGGATATCGGTGAGTTTTTCAGCGAGAGCTTTCGCTGGATGGGCAACACCGGATGCGGGACCAAAGAGGGGCTGCGCGAATTTCAGGACAATTGGCAAAAGCCGTTCCAAGCAGCCTTTTCCGACAAGGTCTGTATCGATGAGGCGAGGCTTTATATGGGCGAATGGGCGGCGGCCTTTGGCCGTCAGGAAGCCACTCACTCAGGCCGGTTTATGGGCGTCGAGGCCACGGGCAAACGGATCAACATCCGCTATATGGATTTTTGGAAAGTGGTCGATGGCAAGATTGTCGACAACTATGTAATGGTCGATTTTCCGCATGTCTTGGCCCAATTGGGCGTCGATGTGTTTGGCGGCGAAGGCTGGGAGGCCTTTGATCGCGGCGAAAAAGAACCGCCTAGCCCAGCATAATCCCAATAACCACCATCATCAGGCCAATTACAGACAGAAAAAGGGCCGCTAAGTTAACCGGCACCACAGCCTGCACGGCCGCGCGCATCGCCTCGTCGTCCAAGTTGGCTTTCTTGGCGCGGCTGACTTTGAAGATACAGTAGATAATCCCGATCATTCCGATCAAAGAGATCAACGCACCAATCCATATAAGGGCCTGCATTTGGGGCCTCCTGCTAAAATTCAGTGCCTCGTCGCTAATCAAACAATTCAGGCCGCGCAACCCCTTGCGGGGCCGAAAGGGGCAGGCTAGGACAAAGGCCTGTTTATTCATTCATGAGGCCCGCCGATGTCCGATATGTCTACTGACACCCCGCTGCAGTCCGCTGCACAAGAAAGCTACCGTGTCACTGCCGACGAATTGCGCCAGTTTATCGAACGGCTGGAGCGTCTGGAGGCCGAAAAGAAAGACATCGCTGAGCAGCAAAAAGAAGTGATGGCCGAAGCCAAAGGGCGCGGATACGACACTAAAGTCATGCGCAAAGTGATTGCTCTGCGCAAGCGCGATCAAAACGACATCGCAGAAGAAGAAGCCGTTTTGGAAATGTATAAAGAAGCCTTGGGGATGTAATCCTTACGGCTTGAATACAACCACGATCAAAACCCCGATGGCCACTAGGACGCTGAGCTCGTTGAAGATGCGCAAGAACCGGTCGCCATGGGGGAAAATACCCCGTTTTGCCTTTAGAACCAATGTTCCAGTGTAGCCGTAGTGCACGGCCATCAACAAAACCAATCCTAGTTTGACAAAGACCCAGCCCGGGAACTGCCATTGCAGCGCCAGCCAAAGACCGCTGATGACAGCGATCACGCCCAGTCCCAAGGAAAAGCGATAGATCCGAACGGTCAGATCGCCCGTAGGCCCAAAGTCCTGTAATTTGTCATATTCACGGCGCCAGAATATCAAGGCACGCGGCGCTGCAAACACACCCGTCATCCAGCCCATAACGCACAAAAGATGCAGTACTTTGATCCAATCCATGGGGGCCTGTCCTGTTAGGGTGATAGAAACGTCACGCCGGGGATCCGGCTGATTTCGTAGACGTCATCATCATAGTTTTGGGTGAGTTGTTCGACGTAGTCGTCTGTCCAACCGGGCACGTCCAGCTCTTCTTCAATGGCATCGTCCAAGGCGAACTTGTCTAAAAACGCCGCGATGATGCGTCGCTTTTGCACTTCGGTTTGGGGAGGGTGGCTGCCAAGGTAGCTGCGCAGGCGCTTCATCCCTTCGCCCGACATGATCTCAGCCAACAGATCAAAGCCACCTGACAACTTGGCTTCGTCCTGTAAGCCACTGATTTCGCGGATAAGCTGGCTCCAAATCAGGGGCGTGTCCTCGTTGCACCAAACGGTTAGCGCTGCATCGGGCAGAACCGCGCGAATACGGTGCAAAAGAGTGGACCAGCGCAGCGTCATCGGATCAACACCATGCAAAAAGGTCGCGAAATCTGTTTCGTCCACAGTATTGAACAGGGCAGGGATATAGGTAGCAGGATCGCGCAACCCCACAAAAAGTTCGATCTCGTCCAGTGGAAACAGGTTGCGCAATCCGATCAGCTTTTCCTCGGCAGGACCATAGACAGCGGCGTTCTCGAACACACGGTTTTGCACACAAATAAAGTTCTCAAATGCCATAACCAATCGGTCTGGGCGGTCTGTGTCGCAAATCGCGTCCAGCATGACATCGCGCGCGCCGGGGTTGGGCAATTGCCCGTCCAACCCTTGGATCGTCTCGCGCAAAACGCGGCGGTACCTGCTAGGACCGGGGGCTGCGATATTTTGTGCCTGCAACGCATCTCCGTTTTTCAGGATACACTTTAGCAGGCGATCCTTGTCGGTATTGTGCAATCCAAGATGTAGAGCAATTTGCATCGGCTGACTGACTGATCTCACAGTGTTTTTTGGGCACTATAGGCGGTTTTGGAAAAGGTTAAACCGGTTTCGAATTGATGTGCAATTGAACCTGCTAAGGAGCCGTGAACACCGCCGGTATAGATGGTTGGTATTTTCGCAAAATAATGCGAAAATTTTGGTCCAAAGGGCTTGCAAGGATGCAAAAGAGCAAGTACTCAGCCCGCCAGTGCCCCTATAGCTCAGCTGGTAGAGCAACTGATTTGTAATCAGTAGGTCCGCGGTTCGAGTCCGTGTGGGGGCACCATTCTTTCAATGACTTAGCAGCAATATCCCCCTTTAGCCTGTCGTGGTGATGTTTCTTGGGGAGCGAAGCGAACGGTAGCGGGTGCAGATCCGGGTTTTAGCGCTGGGCCAGGTCGCCTCATAATCACAGGAAATTCTACGTAGAATCACCAATATCGCAAAACTCGCAACCCTACGCTCGCCATGTTGGCTTTGGCAGTCTCGCGGCCGCGCATAGATTGCAGGGAAGGGGCTTGCCAGATCCTCTGGCGAGGTAGCGCGTTATCGGCCACGCTCGGGTCAGGCAATTTACAACATGACAACCCTGGTGGCCGGGTGCAAAGCGATGCCCATCGCCCAGCGAAGAACTAAAGCGGGCCTTTGTGGTGTTTGCCAACCTCTCGCGTTGTTTCGGTGGTCGAATTCTTGAATTCCGGCCTGGAGGGTGGGATCGCTCGTGCGGTGGTTGATATGGGGGCCGCCCACGTAAGGCAAAGACTATCCCTTTCAATCCTAGGCGATGAGAAGAGGGGGCTGTGAAGGTTGGTATCTACATCCGCTAGTCCTGTTACCACGCAACTTCTTTATATCAATGATTAAGGCGCAGTCTGAGGAATGGGTAAATCAAATCCCGGCTTTTCCCGCACAACGTCAAGAAAATCCGACCCTGCGTCAGAAATCATACGAGACACTAGACGATCCCGTTGCTCTATCGTCATACCATATCCCCCGAGAAACAGCTGTGAGTTTGGGTCAAACATCCAGCTTTCGGGAATATCATTTTCGGCCAGACGAAGCAGGTTTTGGGCGACCTTGGCGGCCGTCCAATTCTTTTTCACAAATTCCTGCGCGGATTTCCCTATCTTTATGCGTTCGTCGGGGTGTGTGATGGCCCATTCAATTTTTGACTTCAACTCTTCTGGGCGCCCGAGGATCGAAGGCGGCCAGATATCCGGGTCGGTAACATCCCTTAGACGTGTTAAATCGTTTCCGCAGATAATTGAGGGGCATCCATAACTCGCAGCCTCAGCCGCAAAATGCGCCATGGGCGTGTCGGAAAACACCTGATCAATAACAAGATCTGATTGAGCGAGTTCGTGACAGACCTGAGTATGTGGCACACCTGTCAGGAGTTTGAAGTCGATCTTGTGCCCTGCGGCTACCAATTCATCGATGCAACCTTGAATCAGTGCAGAGCCTTTCGTCTCTGGATTTGACGGCGCATGTAGAATTCTAATCCTGTCCGTTTTTGACGCTGTCTTTGTGTCGATCAGTTTCGCCGCCGGCAGAGGGACGCCAATGGCAAGATAATGCGCCGAAGATCTTGTCTGAAATGGTGCCATTGGTGGATGGCTAACGATTGCATCTGCGTATTCCTCGATGACCCTCAGCCATTGGATTTGCTTTTTGGCACGCGCCAGCAAATCGTCTGTGGAATAGTCGATGAACTTGCCGTTTAACCACCTTGGCCGCACTTCGCTGCCATGAAAAACACAGATAATTTTTTTTCCTGCGCGTTTGATACGCTTCAGGTCGGTCAATCTTGGTCCTCCGACCATCATTCCATCGAGTGATGTCATGAACCCAAAAATGAACAGGTCATGACGCCTGATAATCTGCTTGGTGATCCATCGTTCAAGTCTTGGAATTCGGGAGACTAGGATGTGTTTTTTTTGGTCGGTTTTGGACGCTTCCCGGTATTTCCGACCAATTTTACGAAGAACCTGCTCAGCAACCGAGCTCTTTTCATATTTGAAACTGTGCTCTTGGCTTAAGAACTTGGTAACCGGCACGCCGATTTCACGAAATCCTTGCGCAAGACCAGAGTAGTACCCGGCAATTTCTTCTGTTCCGATGAAGACGCGTGGGGGAAGGGTATTCATGTCAGGCGGTACCTATCTATCTGGGGTACCTCGACCGCAGAGAAGCGTTGATCAACGCATAAATGTCCGAAGTCTTCTAGTGTTTCCAGATCAAAGAGGTGTCGGGTTGAAATGCCTGTCAATTTGTCTCTCAAGCCACGCCTCGTTGATTTCTGCTTGAATGGTCGCAGGTGCGCCACCGACTACTGTATTGTCCGGGACATCTTTGGTCACCACGGACATCGGCAAGATAACGCAACGTGTCCCGATCGTCACACCGGGATTGATCACTGAAGGCCCGCCAACGAAAGTATTGGCACCGATACTGGTCTTTGCACGTCTTATCCAAGGATTGCCGGACGTATTGTCGCCCATCAGGTTGGACATGACACTGGAATGCGACCAAATATATACCCCGGTGGCAACGGTAGTATGGGGCCCAATACTAAGGCCGCCGGAGGCGTCAACGATTGCGTTTTCCCCAATCCAGACACATTCCCCACACGAAAGTAATTCTGGACTAATAATCTTGGCAGACTCTCGGACGCGGCAACCGTCGGGCAGGCCGAGGCTGGCAGCACGCTCATCGTCTGTCATCGCAAGACCCAGTAGGTCCATCAGGATTTTAGGCCGCAGGCGACGTGTCCGTTCGGTGTCGGCGAAACGCAGGTCGTCCCCATTCCACAGGGACTGCAAATGAGTCAAAATACCCTTCTTGATGTCCTCGTTTTGTGACTTGGTCACCTCTATGGCTCCTTACCGGTCGTCTTTAAGTCAGCCGAGTTTTCGTTGGGTCTGAACAGCATTGATAATCCGGCCACATAAATCTTCGGCATCCAACCCCCGATAACAGGGCAGCGTGAGAGTTGTTCGAAAAAGCAAGTCTGATACGGGTTGTACGCTGTCATAGCGGTCGCGGTAATAGGTTGTTGCACTTATTGCATAGGTGCCGATGGTCGTTTCGACATCTTCTTCGCGCAGCTGTCCGATCAGCTGGTCACGGTCGATGTCGTCTGGAACTTTGAAAACGAGAGACTGGACATTGTGGACGACATTCGCCCCCCTTTTCTGAGCGATGAAACCGACCGGCTCCAAATGCTTGATACAAGTGGCTCGGAGCTCATTGCGCTCTTCAATGACCTCATCGAGGTTACGCAACTGCACGCGTCCCATGATCGCTTGAGGTTCTGACATTCGGAAATTGTATCCATAGTCGACAAAGTCCAAGGCATAGCCGCGCATACCTTGACCACCATGGCTAAGCTTACGATCAAACCAATCGGACTTGGTCGCGTCCAAAATGCTGATCGCTCCACCTTCTCCTGTGGTCAATAGTTTGCGTGGATGAAAGCTGAAACAGGTCATATCAGCGATGGACCCGCAGCGGTGCCCACCTTCTGAACTGCCAAGGGCGCAAGCGGCATCTTCGATAAGAGGCAGCCCCTTCTCGCGGCAGATTTCGGCAATGCGGGTCAGCCCTGTTGGGTTCCCCAATGCATCGACAAAAATCACCGCGCGGGTCTTGGCAGTGATTGCAGCGTCAAGAGTCTCCGCCGACATATTGAAAGTGTCCGGCGAGACATCTGCAAAGACGGGGCGGGCGCCCAGGTCTTCGACGACATTGGCCGTGGCCGGGAAAGAAAAATCGGAGACAACAACCTCGTCGCCCGCTCCGATCCCGAGATTTTTCAGACACAACCAAAGGGCGGTCGTTGCTGAAGTGGCCAGAAATACAGAGGGAGCGCCGGTGTAGGTCAAAAGCTCATTGCGAAAACCTTCGACATTCTGGCCCCGAGTGAACATCCCACTGTCAAACATATTTCGAAAATCCTGTTCGACATCTTCGAAGGTTACATAGGGTTTAATCAACCGGATCACGTCGATTGACCTTCAATACGGTCACGATACCAGTCGAGTGTCGACGCCAGGCCGACGTCAAATGAGGTCAGTTGATAATCTATCATGCTCTTCACCTTCTCATTGCTAGCGTTGTGACAAAGCACATCGGCCCCACGCTCAGGTTTTCGAAGAATTTCACCGGAAAACCCGAAATGCTGACAAATCCGCGAAATGAGCTCGTTGATAGTGATCTGATTGTCGGTTGAAATGTTGACGGCCTCACCAGCGGGCAACGCATTATACAACTTGATGGCGGCATCAACAGTGTCGTGCACGTGGATAAAGTCCCGACTTTGTTCACCTGAACCGTGTATTTCTGGTTGCCCGCCTGTCAATAGTCGGACGGCAGTAATCGGTATAACACCCGCCAGTATACCCTTGTGGTTCTGGCGTGGACCGTAGTTGTTAAATGGACGTACAATGAACGCATCTAGACCGAACATTCGGACATAGCTTTCCAACGCCAAGTCTGCTGCGGCTTTGCCTGCGGCATAGGTTGTCGTCGGGTTTTTGGGGTGCGCCTCGTCCATGGGTTCATAGACCGCGGTTCCATAAACCTCAGAGGTGGAAAAATGGCACAAAGTCTTGAATTGACCGCGACGCTGATGCTCGAGAAGGTTGAGGATGACCTTTACATTGGTGTCAAACGCATTCGCTGGATTAACAAAGGAATAGTTGAGCGCTTTGGTGGCGCAGTTGAACACGATGTCGATGTCGTGGGTGTCGAAAATTGCGTTGAGACTGGTCGGAAACTCAGCATCGTCTCTATAGAAGGACAGCTTTCCGGTCGCATCTGCAAGCGCAAGATTCTCTTCAGACCCGACGAAAAGATTGTCGATCACCACAACGCGTGCAGCACCCAAAGCAATAAGTCTGTCGGTCAGGTGACTGCCAACGAAGCCTGCGCCGCCAGTCACAAGGATTGTCCTTCCAGAGATATCTGCGCGCATCAGTTTGTCTCCACTGCCGTGCGGATCTGATGGCAGACTTCCATCGCGGCGACACCTGCATCTACCCCTGGACGTCCAACTTTGCCGCGATGTGTACAACTGTCCCAGAACGCTTGCAGCTCAGACAGCAGGGCTTCCTGGGGGTAAACGGCTACGGTCTCCTGAACAGATGAAATCGCGTAAGGCTCGTTATCATTCATGGTTGTGTGTGATTGTCGGTTAATCTCGATTTCTTTGCTGAGCAAATTGCAATCGACATACATGTTTGTGCAGGTGCCAGAAATATGCCGGATCTTTTTATCAGTGATACGGCTCGCCAGAATTCGAGAAAATCTGCCATTATCGTGGGTAATCAACGCCGAAGCAAAATCGGTCATTCCACTGCCCGAGAATCCGTGGGCAGCGACCGAGAGCGCCGGGCCATTTATATAAAGGGCCAAATCAATGTCATGGATCATGAGGTCCGTGATGACGTCAACGTCGGTAATGCGAGCGCTGACCTTATTGGTTCGCGTGAAGTCGAGACTGATAACCTGCTCGGCGCGAGCCAGTACCGCAGTGAGCGACTGCACGGCGGGATTGAAGCGTTCGATAAAGCCGACCTGAATATTCAGATTATTTTCGCGCGCAAAACTCTGGATGTCGCATGCCTCCTCAAGGGTGGCGGCCAACGGTTTTTCGACAAAGATGTTTTTCACATGAGCCGCACATAAGCGAATATAGTCCGCGTGGGTCACGGTCGGGGTGGCAATAACAACTGCATCGACGTCCGCCAGATAGGGTGCTGGATCGACAACGCCGGGGATACCTAGTGATTTGCCCGTTTTCTCGGCGACGGTGGCATCATCATCGCACACAAATACCAAATCAAAGCCCCCGAGCAAGGACAGGACACGCAGATGATTGCGTCCCATGTTTCCAAGCCCCAACAGCCCTACTTTGATCACATCAGAGGTCACTCTCGGGTTCTCCATTCAGACGGTTGCCATTTTCATCAATCCGACCAATTGGCCGAGCCGGGTTGCCTGCGACCAAAGTGTAGGGCGCTACATCCTTGGTCACGACGCTTCCCGCTGCGATCATGCAATAGTCACCCAAACTAACGCCACAGACAATTGTCGCATTTGCGCCGATGCTTGCACAGTTCCCTATTTTTGTCGGGGTAATCTTCCAGTCATCATTGAACGCTCTGGGGACTTTGTCGTTGGTAAAAGTTGCATTGGGACCAACAAAAACATCGTCGCCTATGGTCACCCCGTTATAGACCGAAACACCGTTTTGAATTTTGCACCGATCTCCGATTTTGACGGCGTGATCTACATAGACGTCTTTGGACAAGATACACTCTGACCCGATGCTCGCATTCTCACGGATCTGCACATTGATCCAAATTTTTGTACCCGCTCCAATATTTGCAGCATCAGATACTTCAGCGGTGGGATGAATAAAGATTTCGGACGACATTCAGATATCTAAAGCCTCTTTTACAACGTCTAGGACACGGTCAAGCTCTGCGCGCGTGATATAGGGAAAAAGCGGGAGATTCAGCACCGACGTGCACAAATCCTGACCCATCCGCCCACCGACGTGTTCTTTCAGGTACTGGGCTGCCGCCGGCTGCTCGGACATAACTGATGGGTAAATATTCCCAAATCCGATACCTGCGCCCTTTAGTGCGGCTTCAAGGCGGTTTTTCACAGAAGGGTCTCTTACCAGACAAACATTGCAATATCCGTTTTGCGAATATGATTTGGGGGCGGACATGACTTCCAGACCGCACCCGGGATCAAGTTTGGACAGCGCGTTTTCGTAAACGCCTGCTGCCGCACGGCGAGATGAAATACGAGCATCAATGTGATCCAACGCGTGATTCAGATAAGCCGCTTGCAACGCGTCCATGCGCGAGTTCCATCCTACCAATCCATGCCCATAATGCGCAGTGCGACCGTGGTTGGTCAGTTGTCGAGTGCGCTCAGCCAGCTGTGGGTCATTGGTAAAGACAGCACCGCCATCCCCGGCGGCACCTAGCACCTTGGCGGGATAGAAGGATGTGGTCGCAATAGATGCGCCAGCGTAAATTGAGGCATCTTCGAATTCCGCGCCAAAACACTGTGCACCGTCTTCAACCAAAGACACATCGTTTTGGTCGCATAAGTCCCGAAGTTCCCGCAAACGTGCGCTGCCCCATCCATAAAGATGGGCTAGGATGGCGGCCTTCGGGCGACTGGATTTTATGGCCTGTTCAAATGCATCGAAGGAAACACCACCATCGGAGATGTCGCAATCAACGGTTACAGGTGTCCCCCCGACATTCACAACGGCCTCAAAAGTCGCCCAAAACGTTACATTTGGCACGAGGACGATATCGCCGCGCTCAACGCCAATAGCCCGAAGAGCAAGTTGGATTGCATCCGTTCCATTCGCGCAACTGACTGTGTGCTCAACTCCGACCTGCTCGCTTAGGCGTTTCTCTAGACGCGCAACTTCGCTGCCGCCGACAAACTGTGCGTTCTGCGTCAGGCTGCTAAAACTGCCAAGAACGGCGTCCTCAAAACCTGGTTCGAAACGCTTCAAGTCAATGAAAGGTACAGATAAAGGCATCGCTACTTATCCCTTTGAACAGTTGAAAACTGCCAGCCACAGTCTGGACGGTTTTAAACAGTCTGACTTTTGGGAAAGTAGCTGATTGGTGAAAGTGCTGCAACGACATACGTCTCAATTTGACTGAGGTGCTTCGTCTCAGTGCGCGTAGCGCGAGACAAATCAAACCCGGGCTCGATTTACCCGTTGCGCCCGCTTTCAAAAGTCTTCCTCTCTGCATCGCCTTGGTCGCCACAACCATATCTCAGTCGTGCGTCCAGCACTCCATCTGCGATAGGATGGTTTGGGTCAATGTCTTGGCCCCCCGCCTTGTTTGGGGCCCTTTTGTCATAAAAAAAATCTTCGAGGCAAGACTGTGTCAGCGTGGTGTTCTTGTATCAATCCCTCGTGCGATGCCCAATGGTATCAGTCCAAAATGTTCTGTGGGCTGATCTCGGACGTGCTGGATATCCTTGCGATCAGTGTGCCTGTCCCCTGCCTGATGCACGGGGTGAATGGTGTTAACTTGACAACCGCTTGACGCACAGCGACGTTCAGACACTGAATAGGGGTGGGCGATGTTTTTAAAGAAAGTCACGGCGCTGGCACTTGTCACGCTTTTTCCGCTGGCGGTCACGTTCGTCAATTCCGCCGATCAGTTCTCGAGCGTGGATAGACTAGGTGTTGCACTTTGTGTGCTTGTAGCACTGGGTTTGCAGACGCTGATTGCCATACTTTTAAACAGGGTCGCCACGGTCCAAAGCCTGTTTTTGTCCCTGTGTGCCGCGCTTAATATCTACTCTGCAAACCTCATCTTCAACGAGGCGCTGATCACTGCACAATGGTGGATCATGGTGGCTATGCTTGCAGTTATCGGCTTTGTATTTTTTACCTTGCTGAACGCCTTTGCCGAATATCACAAATTGGGCTGGCCCTTGCTTGGAATGGTAGGCTTGCTGACCCTCGTCTATATTCCTGTCCAGTTTGCCCTGAACAGCCCTGTGACCGTGCTGGCACAGATGTCCCAGCGACAGACTGATCAGACCAGCGCGGAAAATATCCGCCTGCTCACCTTCGAGGAGCGGCCCAACGTCTATTTGATCGCGTTTGACTCTCTGCAGCCCAAGGTTCTGACGCGTAAATACATGGGCATCGAGGCGGCACCCTATCATGCGCCACTGGCACAGTTTCGCCGTTTCGAGAACTTCTTTGCAGAGCGCGTTCCCTCGCGCCCGGCCTTGAACAGGCTGGTGGCTTTGGATGATGCCTATTTCCGTAGCAAAGAACCTAAACGCGCCTACAAGCTGCTGTTCCAGGGCATCGAGCCCAGTCCTTTGTTCGAGATCTTCAAACACAATGGCTATCAAACCAACACGCTGTATAACTCACATTACTTCGGCAAGGAGAAAGGGCCCCATGTCGATCAGTATCTGATCAACAGGGCCGAGCTGGGCGTGTGCGAGTTCCTCAGCCCCCATCAGCAGGCCCTGTCCTTCTTCAGCTACTGCAAAGCAGCGCCACTGGTGAAGGGGCTGCCGGGTGAGGGGCCAGCGGAAAAACTCAGCCCGTTGGATTTTTTGCTTTCGGAAATGCGGGGCAGGCTGGCCAGCGATATACCTAATGTCTTTGCGGCCTACATTTACTCGCCCGGGCATACCAGTGCCTCCTTTAACTATAAGCGCGCTACTGACATCGAAGAGTATAAGGCGTTCTATCTGGAAAGTTCTTTGAAGACCGAACAGTGGCTCAACGATCTTGTTGACTTCATCAAGACCGAAGATCCAACAGGCATTCTTTACATCATGGGTGATCATGGGCCCTGGCTGTCGCGGGATCTGGAGTTTGAGGGTAACGAGACCTTCTACATTCAGGATCGGCACGGCGTCTTTGGCGGCGTCTATCCCAAGGATCGTTGCGCCCAGTCGTTCGAGACGCCTTACTCGGATGTCTATGTCACTGTGTCGGATGTGACGCATATGATCTTGCGCTGTCTTTCCGGCGGACAGGAGGCATCTCGCAGGTTGAACCCGAGGGATGCGATCTATACAACCCCTTCAACCAAGCTTTTGGGACGTTTTGAGGACTACATTTATGAATAATTCTGCACCCATTATGGATGCTTTGGTAGTTGGCACCATGGTGCTGATGCTAAGCGTTGCGCCTGCCTATGCCTATGTCGATCCCGGTTCTGGCAGTGTGATTGTGACCACGATCCTTGGGCTGTTTGCGGCCATCGGATACACATTTCGCCGATATTTCTACAAGCTGCGCCGCATGTTCCGTAAGGGTGATGCCTCGGCAGATGCAGACCGCTTCAGCGACAAAGACTAAGCCATGAGTGCAGCAGCAACGCCAGTGGCAGGATCCTTCCGTGACCCTGTGAACAAAGTCTATGCTCTGAGCAAGGACGGTACGACGCGCATTCTGCGCGGCATCAATGCGGATGCCTTGCAGAATTTTCTGTCCCTTCAAGAGCAGGGCTTTTACCAGAAAGCCCAAAGTCGCGGTTGGGTTGTCAAAACCGATCTTCTGAATGCTGAGGATCCGGATGCCGCACAGATCTTAAGGGATGGCTGGGCCGGCGTTCTGGAACATGCCGAAGTCCCTTTTGTCAGCTACCCTTATGAGTGGAGTTTCTCGATGCTGAAGGATGCAGCGCTGCTGCAGCTCAGCCTGATCGAAGCCGCGCTGGAAGAAGGTTGGACCATGAAGGATGCAACCCCCTTCAACATCCAATTCATTTCGGCCCGCCCTGTGTTTATCGACATCCCTTCCTATGAGCCCCGCGTTGCAGGCGAGCCATGGGTCGGCTACCGGCAGTTCTGCTCGATGTTCCTCACGCCTTTGTTGCTCAAGGCGCATCTGAATATGGATCACCTGCCGCTTTTGCGCTCCTATATCGATGGCATCCCGCCTACTGAAGCAGCCAAATTCTTCCGAGGTTTGGCCCGCCTAAAGAAAGGCGTGCTCAGCCACATCCTGTTGCCGGCCCGGGTCGAAAACGCGATTCTATCGCGCGAGCGTGACCGGGCGCCCGCCAAAAAGCGGGACGCAGGTAAGCAAAGCGATGCGATGGTCATCGGTCTGGTGCAAAGTCTGCGCCGTCTCGTACGCTCGTTGAAATCCCCCATCACCCACACCGACTGGTCTCAATACGACAAGACCCATTCCTATGAAGATGCTGACTTTCAGGCCAAAAAGGCCTTTGTGCAAAAACATGCCTCTTCGCAGAATTTCGGTCATGTCTGGGACATCGGCTGCAATACCGGTACGTTTTCGCGGCTGTGTGCTGAAACCGCTGATCAGGTGATCTCGGTTGATGGCGATCACAATGCCATCGAACAGCTCTATCTGCGGGAAACTGAGCAGGACACTTCGAACATCCTGCCACTGGTGCTCAATCTCGCCAATATCTCTCCCAGTCAGGGCTGGGGCGGCTCAGAACGGGCCGCCTTTGACCAGCGCACTAAGCCGGGGCTGGTGATTGCACTGGCGTTGATCCATCACGTGCGTATCTCCTCAAACATTCCCAACGTGATGTTCCTCAAATGGCTACACTCTTTGGGTAGCCAAGTGATCATCGAGTTTGTGAACCGCAGTGACGAGATGGTCGTCAAACTGCTGACCAACAAAAAAGAGCAATATCACGATTATAATATCACGCAGTTCGAGGCCGAGCTGGCCCCACTCTTTGACATTGTGGATCGCCAACCGCTCAAGGACGGGGATCGGGAAATCTTCATGCTGAAGCCGAAGGGGTGATCTTGTATATAGTCGAGATCATCCTGTTTCCCTTTGTCTGGGTTCTCGATACTGGTCTGTCCCTGTTTTTCGCTCTGACAGGCTCGATGGGTTTTGCTATTATGCTGCTTAGCGGAGCTGTGGCACTGGCGATGACGCCCCTGCGCACCTACGCTGGACGCACCGAGCAGCGCATTCTGGGCAAAACCCAGAAAGTCACGGCCGATATGAAGCTTCTGGATCCTGCGCTGAAAGGCGAAGCGCGCTTTAATGCAACCGAGAAGATTTACGACAAACACGGCTATCACCCGATCCAGAGCATCGGCCTGAGCGCCAGCCTCTTTATCATGCTGCCGGTCTTTATTGCGGCCATTATCGTTCTGAGCCCAGAGCAATTGGGCGGCCTGCCATTTCTGTTTGTCCCAGATCTTGGAGCACCCGATGCTTTGTTGTTCGGGATCAATGTCCTGCCGCTTGTTGTGACCGGTGTGACAATTGTGGATGCGATCTTTCGCTACGGCGCAGGATCTTCTGCCACTAAGCGGTTCGTTGCGATTGCGCTGATCCTGCTGGTCCTGATCTATGGCTTGCCGTCCGGGCTGGTTTTATATTGGCTGTGCAGCAACATCATTGCGGCCGGGTCTGCGTTTTTGCGCAAAGCGCCCTGAGACCGCTTATACCCAGCCAGAACACCGGGACATTTTGGCGGGCTGCTTTGCGCACAGGCGGCCATTCCATTACAGTATGCAGCGACGCATCCGAGGTCCGCTTTGAACCCATTGTGGAGGTGACAAAAGGTGTTCTGCCTGCGCGAGCAGAAGACGTTTTTCGTCAGCTGCCAAAAAGATTGGCAAGCCAACATGACATTGCACCCTTAAATTATAGCGTGCCGGATCCACCGTCGGATTTTGTCAGTGCTGCTAAAAATCGCTCTTCAATCGGATTTGCCGAAGCCCCAGATCGCCGGATCGACCCCAAGGGGCGATGAAATTGGGGATGGTCAAAATCCAGAAAAACCAGGCGATCCTCAAGGTAAGAGGCGGTTGTAGCCCTTGGCATAGTCGTGATCAGGTTTGTGTCCGATACGATTTCAAGAACGGACCGGATCGAGTCCGTTTCGCACACGATATGCATTGATTTCACGCCAGAGGCCATCATCGCAGCCTCAGTTTGTTGCCGTAAAAGGCTGCCGCGCGAGTGCGCTAACCAAACCTGCGCTTCCAAATCCGACGGCATGACTTGTCTTCGCAAGGTCAAAGGATGCCCGGTTCGACATAGAATTCCGACACGATCGTCGATCAGTGGCGCGAAGGCAAGACCATCAGACGGGTCGGCAAGACTGCGCGGCCCCAACACCAGATCAACCTGTCCCAGTTCCAACATGGTGCGCAATTCGTGGACCAGCCCTGTGCGCATCTCGACAACACAATTTGGATTTTCGCGGATGAAACGCGCGGTCGCACTGCTCAGAAATCGACCGGCGACGATGGGTGGGGCGCCAATCCGCAGCTCGCCTACGGCCCCTTGTGCGGATTGTTTGGCCAACACGCTGGCCTGTTCTTCGGCCAATCGAATGGACTGGCCATTGCGCGCCAACCTAAGACCCAAGGCATTCGGTACGGATTTTCTGCCATCACGATTGAACAAAGCCGCCCCAAGCCGTTCCTCGAGGGCTTTCATGTTTCGACTGAGCGCAGGTTGCGTCACACCAAGCCTATCTGCGGCTGTCTGGTATGATCCTGCTTCGACAATGACCGAGAGTTGAGCAAGATGCTTTGGGTCAAGTTTCATAGCAATTCTTTATGTGAGTTATCGAATGTTTGATTATATCAAATGAAACTTCTCTGCTAGGCTTACTCGGAATTCAGGGAGGAAATCATGTTTATGTTTAAGCACGTCGCAGCTGCGGCTGTGGTTTTGGCCACAACGGCTCTTGCACCTGCAATGGCTGTGGCCGATATCTTTAAAGGCGAGACAGCCGGTGTTGGTGATCCGGTTCACACTATGTTTGTGACTTTTGCCAATCAGGCTGGAAAGGCTGGCGTCGAAATTCAGGTTAATGCAGGTCAAACATTGACCAAATCCATGTTGAAGGGCGGGCGGCAAGAGATCGACTTTTTCTCAACTGTGCCTTCGCTGGTGAACCTGATGAAGGGCCAGAAGCGCATGTACGAAAAGGTAGAAGATGCGCCAGCAGCCGCAGGCGAATTGCGTTCGATCCTCGGTTTCAAGGCGGGGGCCTATCATCCGGTAACATTGGCAGGCTCGGGCATCGAAACCTGGGAGGATCTAAAGGGCAAAACAGTCTTTACCGGCCCGCCCGCTGGGTCAGCCTCTGCCACGTCTGAGGCGTTGATCAAAATCATCACAGGCTATGAGGCAGGCAAGGACTACAAAGCAGTGCGCCTAAGTTGGGGCGAAGGCTATGCGGCCCTTGCAGATAACAAAATCGATATGATGGTGCGTCCGGCTGAAATCGGCTCGTCCAAGATCGAACAGTTTGGACTTTCTGGTGAATTCCGCGTGCTGTCTATCCCTACCGAGGTCGTAGGCTCTGAGGCGATGCAAGCGCTGTTTGGACGCCCGGGTCGCGGGATGCTTCAGTTTGACGGCGACGTCTACAAAGGCCAACTGACGGACGGTCAAATCACCGCGCTAGGCTTCACGCAGTTTGTTGGCACCCATTCAGGCGTGGCTGACGACGTCGTCTATAATGCTACCAAAGCGTTCTGGGAAAACCTCGATGACGTTCATGCAACGGCCTTCTTCCTGAAAGAAGTCACTGCAGAAACTGCGTTCACATCCGTGAACGTGCCGGTTCATCCTGGTGCAGCCAAGTACTATGACGAAGCTGGTATCGTGATCCCGGAAGGCCTGCGCCCCTAAATCTTGACCCGCTGGAGGGCTGCGTTTGTGGTCCTCCGCTATTTTTAAACTCTGAACAGGACTGTTGAGATGACCGCAGCGACGACCACTTCGCCCAGCGGCCTAGACAGGCTTTATCTGCTCGTGTCTACGCTTGCGTGTTTTGCGCTTGGAGCGATCGCGCTTTACAGCTCGGGTATTGGCCTTGTAGAGCCCAAATTCCACCGGGCGGCGGGCTTTGCCTTGGCGTTGGTTGTGGGGATTGCGGCCTCGCGGAGCCGTCGAACTGCAAAAGGTGCCCCAACGGGCCCAATGGCGACTGCGCATCTGGTGATGGACGTGGTGATGTTATGCGCCGGTTTGTGGGCCATATGGGCGTTTTTCTTTGTTCAATCCCAGATGGAAACCGCTCTCTATGACGTGACCCAAGCTGATGCGTGGCCAGCTTTGGCGGGATTGATCGTGTTTCTCGAGCTGTGCCGCAGGCTGTGGGGGTGGGGCCTGTTTGGCGTCGGCGCCTTTGGGGTGCTTTATCTACTCTATGGTCAAGATCTGCCAGGCATCATGGCGCACACTGGCTTTTCCCTAAAGGAGGTCGCCGAGGCGCTTTGGTACAACACCAACAAGGGTGTCTTTGGCTCGATCACCAATATCGTTCTGTCCACGGTCTTTATCTTTATTGTCTTCGGTGTTTTGTTGGAGGGAACAGGCGCGGGCGACACATTGTTGAAGTTCGCTTTCCTTGCCACGCGCCGGACACGCGGCGGGCCTGCCCACGCGGCTATTCTGGCCTCGTCTATGTTCGGAACCATGTCAGGGTCCACGGTTGCTAACATTGTGGGGACAGGCACCTTCACGATACCGATGATCAAGAAACGTGGGTTTTCGCCGACGTTCGCAGCAGGCATAGAGGCGACTGCCTCATCAGGTGGTCAGATTATGCCGCCCATAATGGGAGCGGCCGCTTTGGTCATGGCCGACCTAACAGGCGTTGGCTATCTGAACATCATCGTGGCCGCCCTAATTCCGGCACTGTTTTACTATTTCAGCCTGTTTGCTGCCGTCACTGTAGAATCCCGCAGGCAGGGGATCGAAGTCCAACCCATGTCCGTGGATGACCGGATCACCAAAGTTGATCTGATCAATTCGGTTCTCTTTCTGGGGCCGATCATCACAATAGTCGGTTCGTTGATCGCTGGGTTTTCCACATCTGCGGCGGGGTTCTATGCAGTTGTTGTCCTATTGGTTTTGTCTGTCATCAATCCTGATGTGCGCGCCGATCCGCTTCGGATTTGGCGATCCTTCTTGAAGGGCGCGCAATCTGGGGCCTCACTGCTGATCGCCATTGCAGCGATTGGCATTCTGGTGGGATCGCTGGATTCAACCGGGCTGGGGCTGAAGCTGGCCAATGTGATTGCCGAGATCAGGGGCGAGAGCCTGTTTTCTGCCCTATTGGTCGCAATGATCGGGGCACTGGTTTTGGGCATGGGTATGCCAACACTGCCGGCCTATCTGATCATTATTCTGGTGATGGGCCCCGCGATCCAAGCTCTGGGTGTCTCGATGCTGACGGCACATATGTTCGTGTTCTATTACGGTGTGGCGTCTTCCCTCACACCGCCCGTGGCGATTGCGGCCTACGCAGCGGCGCCAATCGCGGGGGCAAACCCGCTGATGACAGCCTTTATGTCGTTTCGGCTGGGCATGGCAAAGTTCATCATTCCGTTTGTCTTTGCCTTTTATCCAACCATTCTGATTATCGAGGAATTCAGCTTGCTACCGTTTATTTGGATCGTTGCCAGAACGTGCTTTTGTATTTGGCTCTTTTCATCTGCGTTGTCCGCATATGACCGCCGCAAACTGACGATTCCCGAGATCGCTGCCAGGTTTGTTGTGGCCTTTACGATGCTGGTGCCAGATCCGTTGATCCATGTGCCCGCAATTTTGGTCGGCGTGGGCCTAATCGCGTGGGATGTTCGAATTGCGCGCAACCGATCCCAAAGTCTGGGCGCACAACCATGACCAATCGCCCAAACTTTCTGTTCATTATAACCGACCAGCACCGCGCTGATCATTTGGGATGTGCCGGGAATAAAACGGTTAAGACCCCAAACATCGATGCGATTGCAGCCAAGGGGACGCGCTGGGATAGGTTCTATGTGGCCAATCCCATTTGCATGCCAAACCGTGCCTCGATTATGACGGGGCGCATGAGTTCGGCCCACGGCGCGCGGCACAACGGCATTCCTTTGTCTAAGGATCACACAACCTTTGTCGAATTGCTGCGGGATGCGGGCTATCGCACAGGACTGATCGGCAAGTCCCATTTGCAGAGTTTCACGGGTCTGCCCGCGACCAATCAGTTTGAGCCTGCAGAGGGGCTGCACACCCCCAGCCCGCACCTTCGAGACGCAAAAAAGAACAACCGTCAGACGCCCGAATACGACCTTGAGGTCCTGCCAAAATGGGACCGGCCACTGGCTGACCGAATTGATGGGGATTTCTATGGGTTTGACCATGTTGAGATCGCCGCAGATCACGCAGACCAAGCATCGGGAGATTACGCTTTGTGGGCGCGCGGACAACGGGCGGACTTTGATCAGTTGGTTGGTCCCGACAATGCTTTGCCTGACGAGCGCATTAATGCGCCGCAGGCTTGGCGTACGGCGGTTCCGGAGGATCTTTATTCAACAAATTGGATTGCGGATCGCAGTGAAGCTTGGCTGGCCGAGCGTGCAGGAGAGGACGCCCCGTTTTTTCTACAGATGTCCTTTCCCGACCCTCACCATCCGTTCACACCACCCGGTCGTTACTGGAATATGTATGATCCTCAAGAAATCGAGCTGCCCGAGACGTTTGGGAAAGGCCACTTGCCCCCGATCAAAGCGATGCAAGACGCGATGGAAAACGGCACCGATCCCCGCGACAATCAAAACCCATTTGCGGTAACCCAAGACGAGGCCCGATCAATCATTGCGCTGACCTACGGCATGATCACGATGATCGACGATGCCATTGGGAGGGTTTTAAAACGATTAGAGGATCTGGGCCTTGCCGAAGACACCATCGTGATTTTCACATCCGATCACGGCGACTACATGGGTGATCATGGGCTGATGCTGAAACTGCTGTTACACTATCAAGGCATCACCCGCGTGCCGTTTATCTGGCACGACCCGACATCGCCAACAGGTGGGCAAGTCGAGCAGGGCTTGGGTTCCTCCATCGATATTGCGGCGACGATTTTGGCCCGGGCTGGAGTCCAGCCTTATAACGGTATTCAGGGGCGGGACCTGCATTCAACCGAGCCGCCAGAAGCTGTGATCATTGAAGAGGACAGTCAGCGTACGATGACTGGTTTTGATCGCCCGCAACGGGTCAGAACCATTGTGACAGATCAATATCGCATGTCCTTGCGCGAGGGCGAAGAGTGGCATGAGCTTTATCATTTAACGTCAGATCCCGGTGAGATCGAAAACCTGTATGACAAACCCGCCGGACAGACTGCGCGGCGTGAGCTCACTGAATTAATGCTACGTCGTATAATCTGGCTTCAGGATCGATCCCCATTGCCTGCCTACCGCGCGTGACAAAGTCACTGAGGCGGAGCAGGCCGGATCGGAAGACGGATCATCTGGACTGCAAAAACAAAAAGGCGCGCCACAATCGTTGCGGCGCGCCTTTTCTTTAGAATGACATCTTAGCCAATCGGCGTGTCATCTACATAGACCGTCTCGATCAAATTGCCCTGCGCATCAAAGGTCTGTGTGTAGCTGGCCCAGGAATAGGCATCCTCTACATCGGTCATGGTCTGCGATGTCCTAAGACCCTCCGCGTCAAAGTCCCGATCCAATACCCGACCATCATCGTAGTTGATGATCACATCGGTACGCGTGGTGCCGTCTGCTGCAAATGTGGTCGTGTAGTCAGTAAACGCAAAAGCGTCTTCCACGTCGGTCACTGTTTGCGAGGTGCGCACACCAGCGGCGTCATAGTCGCGATCCTGAACGCGGCCATCGTCGTAGATAACGATTGTATCGGTGCGCGTGGTGCCGTCTGGGCCATAGGTTGTGGTGTAGTCCGACCAAGCATAGGCATTTTCAACATCTGTGACCGTCTGCGAGGTGCGCACACCAGCGGCGTCATAGTCGCGATCCTGAACACGACCGTCGTCGTAATTGACGATTGTGTCGGTGCGCGTGGTGCCATCTGGGCCATAGGTTGTGGTGTAGTCCGACCAAGCATAGGCATTTTCAACATCCGTTAACGTCTGCGTCGTGCGCACACCAGCCGCGTCGTAGTCGCGATCCTGAACACGACCGTCGTCGTAATTGACGACTGTGTCAGTGCGAGTTGTCCCATCAGGCCCGTAAGTGGTCGTATAGTCTGACCACGCGTAGGCGTTTTCGACGTCTGTCACTGTTTGGGACGTGCGCACACCGGCTGCATCATAATCGCGATCCGCAATGCGCCCATCATCGTAATTAACGATGGTGTCGGTGCGGGTGGTGCCATCTGGCCCATATGTGGTCGTGTAGTCAGACCATGCAAATGTCCCTGAGCTATCCAGAACCATTTGCGATACAAGAAGACCGGCGTCGGATTGCGTGTTGATCGTTGTCCGGTCTGACACGGCAATGGTCGCTGTGAAACCATTCGAGAAGGTCAGATTTTCCACATCGATAAGCGTGTCAGTGCCTTCATCGACCCCGGTTGCAGGATCACTGTCCGTCACTGTCAGAGCAGTGCCGTCATGGGCATAAACAAAAGCCGTGTTTGCCCCGTCAAGAAGCACAGTATCTGTGCCGTCACCACCGTTATAGATGTCGTTACCTGCACCGGCGGCCATGGTATCGTCCCCAAGACCTGCCACAAGGCTATCGTCGCCGTCACTGACCACATCGCCATCTACGTCAGTGTAAGCGGCATCGATGGTGTCATTTGCATCCGTACCTGAAACGATCCCGTCACCAGTGAGTGTGACAGGGATATCGCTGAGGACTTGCGTGGTACCATCTGCATAGACGACGGAGGCAAGCTCGTCGGTGTTGCCATCGGCGTAAACCCCTTCCAGCGTCAGTGTTCCGGGGGCACCGTTTCCGGTGTCGATGGTCAGAACCAAGTTATCGCCATCTTGGGCTTGGCTCACATCCGCAGGTGTGATCCCGTTGCCAAAGACAACATCGAACTGACTTTGATCGTCCACAGCAGTTGCGAGGAAGCTACCGAGGGTCACCGCAGGGAGGACTTCGATCGGGCCAAAAGGACCGTCGATTGTTTGTGCCTCAACAAGCTCATAACTGAGATCAGCCCCCAAAAGGAACGCAATTGTGGCTGCACTACTGGACGGTTGGAAGGGCGGTTCAACAGCATCCCCATTGCTCAGATTGTATGTCACAGGGACGGGGCCAAGGGCGTTGAACGCGTCAGTCAGTGCCGCAAATTCCAACAACAAAGACACTTCATCGGTGATGTTATCAAGATTAGGTGGCGTGACTACAGTCCCGTTCAAGATAGGCGTCACAGAGTAGAGCGCGTCAATTTCTGCACGATCTGTGCCGCTAAGACTGGAATTGGCAATGTCGTCCCAGAACATCTCTTCGATATCATCAACGGGAAGGCCGTTGGCGCCAAAGTCGCCCCAATTGCTTCCATTTCCGGGATCAAAGACATTGTCACGCACGGCCTGTGCATCCACGTAGCTTGCGCCAAACTCGTCCGCAAAGAGCGTGGACAGATCACCGTCCGCAGGGTTCCAGACCTTGGTGAGCACGCGTTGTACCTGCGTGTTGAAACTGCCCGAAAGGGGATCACGATAGCCATCAAGGATCACAAAATCCGCAACGCCATCGTCATTCATATCCCGCAAAATCGCAGCGGTGGTCAGGTCTGCATTGACGGAAAGCAACTCATCGCCAAAGGCCAGCTGCGTCAGGATCGAGTCGTTGTGCACCCGAATGGAGCCCGCAACATAGTTGTGCACCTGTGCGACCTCAAAGTTATAGGTCTTCCACCCCAATTCAGTGGCCGGTTTGGTCAATGTGTTTCCGTCCACAACAATCGCACCACGCTCGGCCGTTTCAAACAGATGTGCCGTTTGCGTTGTAAACTCGAGGCGCTCGGCCGTGGCGGACACAAGGTCGCCTTGGGCGTTGACCAAAACAGCACTATCACCATGAAGCCGCAGGATTTTTTCCAACTCAAGGTAATCACCCGAGGCCGTCATAAACCGGTGGCCGGGGGTCACAATCAGGCTTTCGCCACCTGCCATTTCCAGACGGATAAGCGCGTCAGTGACGTTGCTAAAGAGTTTGTCGACATAGCCAGGAACACGGGCACCTGCCTCATCAAAACTGGCAACACTATCGCCGATTTGGATGTCTTCGATGGGCTTGCTTGTTCCATCAAACATCTCGATTTGGGTGCCAGCGACAAAGCAATTTTCAGCCAGTGTGGCCTCGATCAAATCGCGTGCATCGGCGCTGATGTCATCCTCATCACGAGTGTTGAAATAGGCAAGAACCGCTTCGCTGCGCTGGGATGCCGAAAGTTGGTCGAATGGTGTGGTCGGGTTGATCCCCTGCAGCGACAGGATTTCCTGAAGATCATCAGATGGGATCAGGTCAATACGACCGTCCGCGACCAATTCATCAATTAATTCAATACGTTGAATTTCATCCAAGGTGAGTTCTTCGCGCGGTCTGGCCTCGAACTCATTGCCGAACCAGCTGCTGAACCGCGCCTCAAGGCGGTCAAGCGTGCCATCGATCTGACCGATCACACTGTCCGTGCCATAAATCTCGGCCGAGAAATCGACCGCGCCGCGCAGGGCTGACCAGTTTTGAACAATGTCGTAGATATTGTACGCGATGGAAATCGGACCGCCGATCAGACGTGCGACAACTTCCACGGCAGCTTCAATCGCCAAAGACTGGGCTATGCCCGAGAAGTCAAAGTTCTCGAACAGGCTGGCCAAGTTGGAATTTTCCACCCAGTCCTGAATGCCTGAGAAGGACGTATCGTAGCCTGCGTCTTGTGCGGCTTTGGCCGTGCTTGGGATCATCAATCCCAAGGTTGCGGCAAGGATGAGGACGGATGTTCCACCTGCGCCATCGGGCACGTTGACGTCCTGAATTTTGGTCAAAAAGCGTGCGGTCAAGCCCAGTTTAAAGTTCTCAACCGTGACCTTTGGCCCATCGATCTGAGTGATTTCCAGACGGTAGGGGGCATTGTCGGGAACTGTGATGATCGGCTTGTTGGTATAGTCCAACTTGTTGACGATATCTGCTGTTTGCGTCCGTGTGAATTCTTCGGCATCGATGTTACTGTAGCGCGTGCCATCGATCTGTTGCTGTAGCAACGTGTCGTTATTGTTGAGGATAAACAGTAGTTTGCGTGGGTTATCAGTGATCAAACCGTCGGCCAAAAACGCCTTGAGGTTATCAACATCCGAGAAAACCTTTGCCGCTGCAGCGGGTTTGCCAATTTCAGCTATACTGTCGTCGTACTCTTGAATGATCTTTTCAAGGCTGTCTGAAACAAAGTCGCTGTAGCCGTTATGTGGACCGCGGTGTTGTGCGGCAAAGCGCCCATTGACCTGACCCACGCTGTTTTCTGTGGGCAAATAGACCCCGTTGGAGGCATCGTTGATATCAAATGCGATGTTAGCTTCGGTCGCAATCTCGCCAATGCGCGCGATGAAATTATCGGGCAGACCGTTGACAGGAATGAGGTGGTGGCCTTGCGAATTGCCTGTGCCATAAAGATCTTGAACCCAATTCAAATTGGTCTGGGTTCCTTGGTTCATGCGCGTGACGAGGGATCCGTCGTCGCGATCAAGATTTACTGTAGGCATGTCCTATTGTGTCCTTCTCATCAGAGTACTCTTTACCAAATTCAACTTCATCAAGACCGGTGAACCCGGCCCTTTTGAGAGAAACAAAAACGTCCCGACTGAACCCAATGCCGTCTAAAATTGGCACTTGGGAAAAATGTTCCATAGCGCCGTCAATGGCGTGGATATGAGTGACATGTTGCGGGATAGAACAGTCACCCGGCGCGCGAGGCAAATCGTGCCGCTTGCGCAGAACTGCCTTGGTATAAAGGTAATACCTTGGCACAATCGTGTAGTAGGGGGCGGGGGCCGTTTGGCCGGTTTCCGCATGGGTCAATTCCAGTGGATGGAAGTAAGCAGCATCTGGAAATTCTGTTTCCAAATGGGCTTTCATTGCAGCGCTGCACTGCATGCCAATCTTCGGGCTTAGAAAGTCTGGCAAGTTGTCAAAGTAATCCGCTCTTACGGAATATCGGTTAAAGCCTTTGGCCACCTCATCTGGGGCAAGGGTCAGATGGCAAAAGATAAAGTTTTCATCCAAGGGCGAGGGCAGGGAGATTTCCCCACGTTCGCCAACTGGAAAATCAGTGGGGCGGGGCAAGGACTCACGGTCAGGATCAATTCCCTTGGCGAGGCTTGGAAACAGGTCGAAATGCGCCGACCAAGAGAGGGGCATGTAAAACCCCGCCTTTTTTTGAACAAGCGGAAAGAGGGGGTCTTTTGGACCTGGCTCCGGTGGGACATAGTCCTCGGGGCTGATCCAGATATCGCCGTTATCTGACATGTTTAACCAATTACTCTTTTACGTGCCATCTCGAAACAACCGAGTGGCCATTTGCGTTAACCTTATTTGGCGCTCATGTTCAGGTCAACTTATAGGGGAATTTTTCTGGTGTTGCGTACCAAGCGGTAAGTATTTGATAAAGTTCCTTATTTTCGGAATTTGGCTAGTACGGCTGCGAATTTCTTTATGGAGCCTGATTTTGCCAAACACTTTTTACGGCAGCGATTCTGTCGGGTAGACTTTGGGGATATCGCTGTGGTTGGCCTTTGCCTCCAAAAGCGTTATTAGACGCTGATTGGGTGGCCATTATTCTGCTGGTGAAAAACCAACGATCAATTGCTTTAGACCAAAGGCGGCCCCCAGAAAGATCGACAAAAAGGCTACTGGTGCGCTGAAAGCAAGCACTGAAAAGGCCGAGATGCCTTGGCCCACGCTACACCCCACAGCAAGGATCGCACCGGGTCCCATGAGGGCCGCACCAAAGAGTTGTCGGCGCAGTTCCCGCGGGTCTTCGCAGGCCTCCCAGCGGAAGTGCCCTTTGGAATAAGAGCCCAAGATAGCACCAATTACGACGCCAAAAACCGATCCCACGCTAAAGGACAAGGCGTTCCCTGAGGCCGTCATTGTGTAGTAAATCGTGTCGCCAATGGGGGCCGCAAAGGAGTGGGTCTCGATAGGCTCTGCCTCGAATCCGGTCGTTGCGATCCAGTAGGTGCCCAGCCAGCCTGACGCGATAGAAAGGCCCACCACGGCACCCCAGAAAACATGGCCCGGCGCACGCAGCATGGCTTTGTTGGTAAGGGCGAACAAGATTAGAATGCCACCCACGGTAAATCCAGTAATGGCAGGGGATATGCCGAATTGAGAGGCCAGTTGGCTGAGCCCTTGAACGGTGTCTGCGTCGGTTTGCACTGGAAACACGGAAACGCGCAAATGGGCGAGCGGGCCGGACATCACGAAATAAGCGGACAGGCCCATCACGATCACAATGAGGAAAGATCGAATGTCGCCACCGCCCAACCGCGCCAGCGCGCCATACCCGCAGTTCCCGCTGAGCGCCATGCCGTAGCCAAACATCAGACCGCCAATAACTGTGCCCAACGGGTTCCAGACACGGTCCAAGTAGGCCGTTTCGCCCAAATCAAAATTGCCTAGAGCGGTTGCAAAATGGACGCCGATAATGGCCACACCAATCGCAATGCCCCACATTCTAAGGCGTCTGTCATCACCGCCGTAAAGAAGGTCCTCAATCGCCCCCAACGTGCAAAAACGTCCGATCCGCGCGGCCAGACCCAAGGCAATGCCGCCGGCCAATCCGAAAAGAGCGGCAGAATTTGCTTCGCCGAAATACTCCAACACGTTTGATCCCCCCGATCACCCAACCGGAAAGGTTGGCGCCTAGTCTTCTTTGCAAAACAAGTCGTAGACGACTTCTATAATTTGCTTGGGGCGGTCATCTGTCAAGCTATAGTAGATTGCTTTGCCATCGCGGCGGGGTGTGACGAGGCCTTCTAGGCGTAGGCGGGTCAACTGTTGTGATACCGCAGCTTGGCGCGCGGACAGTAGTTCTTCCAGTTCTGTGACCGACTTTTCGCCGGATGCCAAATGACACAAAATCATAAGCCGACCGTCATGGCTGATAGCCTTAAGAAAGTTAGAAGCCCGCTGTGCATTCTCCATCATCTTTTCCATGTCTTTGGCGCACATATCCGGGCTAAAGACAGGGAGTTTCGACGGAGCGTCGTGGGATGTGTCGGATGAGGTTGTCATGTGAAGCGTCATAGCCAATTAGCTCGCTTGTTCCAAGTCAATATCAGCCTGCTGAAACATCATCGACAACAGGCCCCAGAAAAAGTCCTCACCAGGGTAACCTTCGATCCGGCCAACCTCTTGTCCATCTTCGACTAAGATGAAAGTTGGAGTGAAATGAACGCGCTGTTTGAACCTGACGTTTGGGGTATCGTGATGCAGGTCATAGCGCTGGAGGGGGGCGGCTTGACCCTCGGCCGTTTTGGGGTAGATGTGCCCAATTTCTGTGTTCCATTTCGCGCACCAATAGCATCCATCCTCTTCGGCCATCAGCAAAATGCTGTCCGCGACAGACGGTAGGGGGGCCAAGAGGCAGGCGGATAGGGCCAAGGATTTGAGCACCATAAGTGGCACCTTTGATTGACGAATTGATAATCCCAACATAATCTAATATTTGAATATCTCAAGGCAAAGGGCCGCGGCAAATGTTTGACGTCTCATTTTTAGGCGCGGTTCTGGCAGGTTTGCTGTCTTTTTTGTCGCCATGCATACTGCCCATCGTGCCGTTCTACCTCAGTTATCTGGCTGGGGTGGGGATGAACCAAATCTCGGCCGATGCGCAGGTCCCAAAAGATGTAAAGCTGCGCGCCTTTCTTGCGGCATGTTGCTTTGCGCTGGGCGTTATCACAGTTTTTATGGGGTTGGGGGCCACCGCCACAGTTTTTGGCCAGATGGTGCGCGAATACTTTGACATCCTGCGCTGGGTTGCAGCAGGGATCATTTTCGCCATGGGCCTGCATTTTCTTGGCGTACTTAAGATTGGAGTGCTTTACCGCCAATTTCGGGCGGACACAGGATCCACAAGCAACGTGGGATACTTTGGGGCCTATGTCATTGGCCTTGCTTTTGCGTTTGGATGGACCCCCTGCGTGGGCCCTGTGCTGGCTGCAATCTTGTTCACTGCTGCGGGGCAAGAAACAGCCGGGCAGGGGGCGGCGTTGCTTTTCGCCTATGGGGCGGGGATGACCTTGCCGTTTATAGGGGCCGCTTTGTTTATCGGTCCCTTCATGGGTTGGATGGCGCGTTTCAGGCGACATCTTGGAACAATCGAAAAGGTCATGGGCGCATTTTTGATCCTGTTCGCGCTCCTGATTGCCACCAATTCTATCAACATTATTGCCCAATGGATGCTGGAAAACATTCCGTGGTTCAGCACCATCGGTTAGTCGGGAGGAGACCAACAATGATGAGACTTTTATCCGCTGTGTTTGCAGCAATCTTTACCGCTACCCTAGCGTTTGCAGAGGTCGGCGATGACGGTTTGCACAAAGCCGATTGGATGCGCGATACGTTTAAAGACCTCAGCGAAGATCTGGAAGAGGCCACCGCCGAGGGCAAGCGGCTGATGGTCATCCTCGAACAGCGCGGCTGCATTTATTGCAAGAAAATGCACGAAGAAGTTTTTGTTGTCCCAGAGATAGAACAGTACATTGAAGACAACTTTTTCGTGGTTCAAATCAACATGTTTGGCGACATTGAAGTGACGGATTTTGACGGCACAGCGTTGCCCGAAAAAGACATGGCCAAACGGTGGGGCGCCTTGTTTACGCCCAGCATTTATTTCTTTGGTGAAGAGGTCACAGAAGGCAGCATGGCCCCGCAAGCAGCCGTTGCCAATATGCCTGGTGCATTCGGGCGTTGGACGACATTGAACATGCTCACTTGGGTGGTCGAAAAGGGCTACGAAGGCGATGAACCTTTCCAAAAATATCACGCCAGAAAATTCGCGGAACAAAAGGGTTGATGCCTCATAAAGTTTCGCAGAATGCTGCACTTGCAGACAAATAGAAAAATTCAGTTTGTTGAATTTGTTATTGCGTCATTCTGTTTGTGTGCCTTAGTGTACCAACAAAGGCGGGTTGGAATCGCCTCCGGGAGGACACATGAAATACATTTTTGAAGCGGCCTTTGCCGTGGCTCTTAGCGTAACCGTGGCTCAGGCTGATGGCGTAAAGCCAATGGATGTGGCCTATGTAGATGGTGCTGTGACCACGGCCCTAACGGACCAAGCAGGGGATGCTGCCAATGGTCGCAAGGTCTTTGCCAACCGCAAGCAGGGTAACTGTTTGGCGTGTCACATGAACGAAGATTTGTCCGAACAAAGCTTTCACGGTGAAGTTGGGCCTACCATGGATGGTGTGGCCGACCGCTGGACAGAAGCAGAGTTGCGCGCAATCGTGACGAACTCAAAAATGGTGTTTGAAGGGTCGATCATGCCCGCGTTCTATATCGACACAGGATACGAGCGCCCCCTTGATAAATTTGCAGGCAAAACAATCCTCTCGGCCCAGCAGGTCGAGGACGTTGTGGCCTATCTTTTGACGCTCAAAGAAGAGTGACGCTGGAAAATGGAGACTAAAATGGAACTTACACGGCGCAAAATTCTTGCCATCGGATCGGGCACGTTGGCCTTTGCCAGCTTAACGGGTTTGCCTGCTTTTGCGAGCTTAACTGATGAGGCGATTGCAGTGATCACTGGTGGCTCTGACGTCGGCGAAGGCGCGATCAACCTGACTGCCCCTGAGATTGCTGAAAACGGCAACACCGTACCGATCCAAGTGGACGCGCCCGGTGCTGTTGCAATCACTTTGTTTGCGGACGGCAACCCAGTGCCTGCAGTGGCCACGTTCAACTTCGGCCCGCTCAGCGCGTCGCGCAGTGCCTCCACCCGTATCCGATTGGCCAAGACGCAAAACGTTGTGGCCCTTGCCAAGATGGAAGACGGCACATTCCAGCGCGCATCTGCAAACGTAAAAGTAACAATCGGCGGCTGCGGCGGCTAATCTGAATTTCGAGGAGAACGAACATGGCATCTGGTGTAAAACCCCGCGTCAAAGTCCCAAAAACAGCATCCGCTGGCGAGACGATCACAATCAAAACCCTGATCAGCCACAAAATGGAAAGCGGCCAGCGCAAGGATGGAGATGGCAACATCATCCCGCGCTCGATCATCAACCGGTTCACGGCGGATTTTAACGGCCAGAATGTGATCGACGTCACACTTGAGCCTGCGATTTCGACAAACCCGTATTTCCAGTTTGATGCAGTTGTCCCTGAATCCGGTGAGTTCGCTTTCACTTGGTATGACGATGATGGGTCCGTCTACGACACGAGCAAAAAGATCGAAGTGTCCTAAGAAGGCGCAAGATCACCAACGGGAGGGAAAAGGGATGCAATTTAAATCACTGATGACTCTGGCGGCAATCGGGATGGCCAGCACCAGCTTCGCCCAAGACAGTTCATCGCTGTCTGTTGATGGCGAAGCCATGGTTACGGAGGTCGCCGCGCCATCGCACATGGAATACGTCGATACGTTGTATTCCGGCTGGCGGTTCCGGTCGCCAGAAACCCAAGCCTTGCAAACGGATGATTTCGATAATCCGGGCATGATCTTTGTGGATACGGCAATTGACACTTGGGCCACCGCAGACGGATCCGAGGGCAAATCGTGTTCGTCGTGCCATAGCGATGTGGCCGAATTTGCAGGGCTGCGCACCCAGTTGCCGCGCGTCGAGGACGGTCAACTGGTCACAATGGAAAATCTTGTGAACGAATGCCGCACAGATCGCATGGGGGCCAAGGAATGGAAATGGTCTGGTGCCGATATGACTGGGATGACTGGTTTGATTAGCCTTCAGTCCCGTGGCATGCCAATGAATGTAGCGATTGACGGCGATGCAGCCTCCTTCTGGGAGAAAGGCAAAGAGCTGTATTACACCCGCGTTGGTCAGTTGGATATGGCCTGTTCGAACTGTCACGAAGACAACTACGGCGTGATGATCCGTGCCGACCACTTGTCGCAGGGGCAGATCAACGGCTTTCCAACCTATCGTTTGAAAAACGCCAAGCTGAACTCGATCCATGGTCGCTTTAAGGGCTGCATGAGCAACATTCGCGCAACGCCTTACAAAGAGGGCGGCGAAGAGTTCAAAGCGCTTGAGCTGTACTTGGCCTCCCGTGGTGAAGGCCTCGTGGTCGAATCCCCTTCAGTGCGTAACTAGTAGCAGCGTTACCCCCGTGCAGCGTTTGCGCGGGGTTTTTCGCCCTCATAAAATTCAAATATGCGAATATGTAAAGGCAGCCCCTCACATGATCTCACGGCGTGATTTCCTTCAGGTTAGTATGGCAGCATCTGCTTTGGTTGGCGGATCTGGATTTGGCAATTGGGCGCGTCTTGGCGCCCAGCAGGCTTTGACCCAGGATCAACTGCTAGAGTTTGATACCTTTGGCAATGTCTCGTTGATCCACGTCACGGACATCCATGGTCAACTCAAGCCACTGCACTTTCGCGAGCCATCCATCAATATAGGTGTCGGCGCAAACAAAGGCGTCGTGCCGCATATCACAGGCGCTGATTTTCGTGCGGCTTACGGGATCGCCGATGGCAGTCCCAGCCACTATGCCCTGTCCTCGGGTGATTTTTCCGCCCTTGCCCAAGCGTACGGTAGGGTCGGGGGATTGGACCGTATGGCAACAGTGATCAACGCCATTCGTGCGGACCGGCCCGACGCGATTTTGTTGGATGGCGGGGACACATGGCACGGCTCTTACACCTGTCTCAAGACCCAAGGCCAAGACATGGTCAATGTGATGAATGCGTTGAAGCCCGACGCGATGACATTTCATTGGGAGTTCACACTGGGCAGCGAGCGGGTGCAGGAACTGGTCGAGCAATTGCCATTCGCGGCCTTGGGTCAGAACATCTTTGACGCAGAATGGGACGAGCCTGCTGAACTGTTCCCGCCTTACAAGATGTTTGAACGTGGTGGCACCAAGATCGCAGTGATTGGTCAGGCTTTCCCTTATATGCCGATCGCAAATCCGGGCTGGATGTTCCCTGAATATGCCTTTGGTTTACGCGATGAAAACATGGCTGCGATGGTGGCAGAGGTTCGTGCAGCGGGCGCCGAATGTGTGGTCCTTCTCAGCCACAACGGCTTTGATGTGGACAAGAAAATGGCCGGCGTTGTGCCGGGGATTGATGTGATCCTGTCTGGGCACACCCATGATGCTTTGCCGGAACCCGTGGTGGTAGGCCAGACGATCATTCTGCCCTCCGGTTCAAACGGTAAGTTCGTCAGCCGCGTCGATCTGGATATCCGCGATGGCAAAATGATGGGCTATCGCACCAAACTGATCCCGATCTTTTCGGATGTCATCACGCCTGATCCAGAGGTTGCGAAAGTGATTGACGCCCAACGCGCCCCCTATGAGGCCGAAATGGCCGAGGTCATTGGCCAGACCGATAGTGTTCTTTATCGCCGTGGCAACTTTAACGGCACATGGGATGACGTGATCTGTGACGCTTTGTTGTCCGAACGCGATGCCGAGATTGCGCTTAGTCCTGGGGTACGTTGGGGGCCGTCCATAATCCCGGGCCAAGACATCACCCGGGAGGACATTTTCGGCGTTACATCAATGAGTTACGGCGAAGCCTATCGCACGGAAATGACTGGTGAGTTCCTCAAAGTCGTTTTGGAAGATGTGGCCGATAACATCTTTAACCCCGACCCCTACTACCAGCAGGGGGGCGATATGGTTCGCACAGGGGGACTTGGCTATCAGATTGACGTGTCCAAACCGCAAGGCGCGCGGATCAGCGATATGACCCTTCTGAAAACGGGCGAGGCCATTGATCCGGCGTGGTCTTACGTCGTTGCTGGCTGGGCGTCGGTCAATGAAGGAACCGAAGGGCCGATGATTTGGGACGTGGTCGAGGACCATATCCGCAAACAAGGCACGTTAACCGTAGAGGACAACAATAGCGTCAAGGTCGTGGGCCTGTGATGTTTTATGTGGAGACTTTGAAAAATGGGTGAAATGTTCAAACCCTCTCGCCGGGCTTTTTTGCGCGGCACAGCGGCGATTGCAGCCTCAAGTGCCGCGGGCACGGCGGTTGCACAGTCAGCTGATCCGTTGATCACCGAATTGCAGGACTGGGCATCAATCACAGGTGTGGGCGTGGATGAAACGCCTTACGGCCTGCCGATCAGCTTTGAATCTGACGTGGTGCGGCGCAATGTGGAATGGCTAACGGCCTCACCGATCTCGTCGATCAACTTCACGCCTATCCACGCGCTGGAAGGCACGATCACCCCACAAGGCTGTGCGTTTGAGCGGCACCATTCCGGTGCGATTGAGCTGAGCAAAGACGATTACCGTCTTATGATCAATGGGTTAGTGGACACTCCTTTGGTGTTCACTTACGCCGATCTGGAGCGCTTCCCGCGCGAAAACCACGTCTATTTCTGTGAATGTGCGGCCAACACTGGCATGGAATGGGCCGGGGCCCAATTGAACGGCGCGCAGTTCACCCACGGTATGATCCACAACATGGAATATACCGGCGTGCCGCTGCGTTTGTTGCTTGCTGAGGCTGGCTTGGACGCAGCTGGCGACCTCAAGGACAAGTGGGTCTATGTGGAAGGGGCTGATGCCTCGTCCAACGGACGCTCGATCCCTATGGAAAAGGCGCTGGATGACGTGCTGGTTGCATTCAAAGCCAACGGTGAAGCCCTGCGCATGGAACATGGCTATCCCGTACGCTTGGTCGTGCCCGGTTGGGAAGGCAACATGTGGGTCAAATGGATCCGCCGCATCGAAGTGTCTGATGCAGCCACTGAAAGCCGTGAAGAAACGTCGAAATACACCGATGTTATGGAAGACGGCACCGCGCGCAAATGGACATGGGTTATGGATGCAAAATCCGTCATCACATCGCCCAGCCCGCAAATGCCGATCACCCATGGCACAGGGCCTTTGGTCATCTCGGGGCTGGCGTGGTCCGGCCACGGGCAGATCACTCGCGTTGATGTGTCTCGCGATGGGGGTATCACGTGGGAAACAGCCCGCTTGGGCAAACAGGGCGACACCAAAGCCCTGACGCGGTTCTATCTGGACGTGGATTGGGACGGCGCACCGATGCTGTTGCAATCCCGCGCCATGGACGAAACCGGCTATGTGCAGCCGACCAAAGAACAGTTGCGCGAACAACGCGGCGAAAACTCGGTCTATCACAATAACTGTATCCAAACATGGTACGTCAACGTTGAAGGGGTGGCTGAAAATGTCGAAGTCTCCTAGTATTTTCCTGCCCGCCTTTGGGGTAACAACTTTGGCCCTAGGTGTGGCCTATGGCGTGGCGTCTCGCGACTATGGCGCGGACAAAATCGAAACCTTGCAAGACCGCGTCGGCCAAGTTGAGAGCCACGCGAAAGCAGCCACTGAAAAAGCAACGCAGCTTGAATTGAATATCGCCCAAGTCCAAGCTGCTGCCGCAGAACGGGGGGCGCTTGGTGTCGATCTAACGGCGCCTGCACCGGCCAGCGATGGCCGCTTTGGTTTGGGTCGCACAGCACTGCCGGTCGAGATTGCGGCCTGGGACGTTGATGTTTTGCCCGATGGGCGCGGCCTGCCTGCGGGCACTGGCAACGCATATGATGGCGAAGAGGTTTTTGCCGAGAAATGCGCGGCCTGTCACGGTGATTTCGCCGAAGGGGTGGATAACTGGCCCGTGTTGGCCGGTGGTCTTGATACGCTGGCGGATGAGGATCCGGTGAAAACCGTTGGGTCATATTGGCCCTATCTATCAACGGTTTACGACTATGTTTACCGCTCGATGCCGTTTGGTGAGGCAGGCACACTGACAGCTGACGAGACCTATGCGATTGTGGCCTACATCCTGTATTCCAACGATCTGATCGACGATGACTTTGAGCTGACGCATGAGAATTTGGCGTCATTCGATATGCACAACAAAGACGGCTTTGTCGTCGATGACCGGCCTGCGACTGAATACGAGGCGTGGCGGGTTGAGCCGTGCATGGAAAACTGCAAAGAGGCCACTGAAGTCACCATGCGGTCGGTGTTCTTGGTTGAAACCCCGCCTGAGGGCGGCACAGTTTCGATGATGAATCCTGCCAAGCCTGAAGGATTGCCCAGTTTTTCTGCCACAGGCCCGTCTTTTGTACCTGTTGCGGCCCCAAAGCTTGAAGAAGCAGCAGCGCCCGCGCCTGCGCTGGAACAGGTAGATGAGGGCGCTCAATTGGTCGCCGCTGGTAAGAAAGTGTTCAAGAAATGTGCAGCCTGCCACGCGGTGGGGGCAGGGGCCAAGAATAAGTCCGGCCCACAATTGAATGGCCTTATCGGTCGGACAATGGGCACGGTGGATGGGTTCAAATATTCGAACGTGTTCAAGGCTGCTGCACAAGAAGGGCGCGTTTGGGATGAGGAGAGCTTGGCCGAATTTCTGGCAAAACCGAGATCCTATTTGAAGGGCACCAAGATGTCGTTCTCCGGCCTCAAGAAGGAGGCGGATATTGTTTCGCTCACAGCCTACCTAAAGGCAAACTCCGAGTGAGATGATGATGGCTAGAATAACTCTCTCTTTGGGTCTGATACTCTGGGCCAGCCTTGGATGGGCCGATGTGCCCGGGGACCCCGTCCGTGGTCAGCACGTGTATAAAAAATGCGCTGCGTGCCATATGGTCGGTGCAGATGCGCGCAAGCGGGTCGGTCCTGTACTCAATGACATTTTGGCGGCCAAAGCTGGGACTGTTGAAGGGTTCAAATACTCAAAGGCGCTGGTGCAGGCGGGCGAAGATGGTTTGCACTGGACGCCCGAAGCATTGGATCGCTTCTTGGAAAACCCCAAGGCAATGGTCCCAAAAACCAAGATGAGTTTTCGGGGCCTCAAGGCAGACGCGGACCGCATCGACGTGATTGCTTACTTGGCCACGTTTTCAAACGGCGCCATGGCTGCACCAGTAGACGCAGGGTTTGCCGTCGAAGAGGCGGTTTTGGCCCTCGTGGGGGACGTGGATTACGGCGAATACCTGTCCAGCGAATGCACGACCTGCCACCAGTCAAACGGCACTGACGCGGGCATTCCGGCCATCGTAGGTTGGGAGACCCGCGACTTCGTCACGGCTATGCATGCTTACAAAACCAAGCATCGCGAAAACCCTGTGATGCAAATGATTACTGGCCGCTTGGCCGATGATGAGATCGCAGCCCTGGCTGTGTATTTTAAAAGCCTCGCAAACTGAGGCAATAACGGGAGGAACTAAAATGACTTTTAACAGACGGAGATTCCTAGGCACATCCGTGGCTGCGGCTGGCGTTTTGGCCGCACCAATGGTTAAGGCCGCCGGTCACGCCAAAGCCCATGTTGTGGTTGTTGGCGGCGGCGCAGGTGGTGCAACTGCTGCGCGCTATATCGCCAAAGACAGCAAGGGCGAAGTGGCAGTCACGCTGATTGAACCGACGCGCACGTACTACACGTGCTTTTTCTCGAACCTCTATATCGGTGGGTTCAAAAACATCGACGACATCGGCCATTCCTACGGCACATTGGCAGCTGGTGGTGTGAATGTTGTGCACGACTGGGCCGTCGGCGTCGACCGTGCCGCCAAGACTGTCTCGCTGGCAGGCGGCGGATCCATGTCTTATGATAAACTGATCCTCAGCCCCGGCATCGATTTTGTCGAAGGCGCTGTGGAAGGCTGGGACATAAGCGCGCAAAACGCGATGCCCCACGCGTACAAGGCCGGATCACAATCCGAATTGCTTAAGGCGCAACTGATGGCGATGCCACAGGGCGGTACCTTTGCGATGGTAGCGCCACCCAACCCCTACCGATGCCCTCCGGGCCCATATGAGCGTGTGTCCATGGTGGCCCACTACCTGAAGGCCAACAACCCAACAGCCAAGATCATCGTGGCCGATCCCAAGCCGAAATTTTCCAAAATGGCGCTGTTCCAAGAAGGTTGGGCAGACAACTACGATGGCATGATCGATTGGGTCGGCTCTGACTTTGGGGGCGATGTTGTTTCTGTAGATCCCGGCGCGATGACCGTGTCCATTGATGGCGAAGTCACCAAAGTTGACGTGTGTAACGTGATCCCGGCCATGAAGGCCGGCCGGATTGCCGAACTTGCTGGCGTGACCGAAGGCAACTGGGCACCAGTGAATGCCGCAGACATGTCGACCAAAGCGGATCCGGATGTCTATGTGCTGGGCGATGCCTCGCAACAGGGCGATATGCCCAAGTCTGGTTTCTCGGCCAACAGCCAGGCCAAGGTATGCGCGAACGCCGTGCGTGGTGCGCTGACGGGATCCAAGGTGTTCCCGGCACGTTTCTCGAACACCTGCTGGTCTTTGATCGACACCAACAACGGTGTGAAGGTGGGCGCGACTTATGAGGCGACCGATGAAAAGATCGCCAAGGTTGACGGGTTCATCTCGGCCACCGGTGAAAGTGCTGAAGTGCGCAAAGCGACCTATGAAGAATCTGAAGGTTGGTACAGCGGTATCACGGCTGACATGTTCGGCTAAACACCTAAAAAACAGCCCCGGCGACCTATGTTGCCGGGGCTTTGTGTTTTGGGGCGCGCGAGATAAAGCACCTTGTCCAAAGGGACCGAGCGGTTGCGGATCACCCAACGCCGCTGCATTCAGATGCGGATATTTATCATTTGATTGATGCGCTCGGGGCGCTTTGGTTTCAGTGTCAGCTGGCCTGTAAGCCGCTTGCCGCTGAATTAAATCTGGCGTTTGCGTTAATTCTGTGAGGCTTCGGCGCGCTGCGCCAGCCAACCCAAATAGCCCGTTTGCAACAGCAGCACATTCTCGTACCCCAGCACGCGCAGTCCAAACGCGGATTGGGCGGACAAAGCGCCTGTATTGCAAAACAGCACGACCTTTTTGTCTGTGGGGATGTCCTGAAGTTGGGAAAATATACTGCGCCATTCGATGTTTGTGGCACCGGGGATCGTATCCGTGGCAAATTCGTCCGCCGTGCGCGTGTCGATAAACGCGATGCTGTCCAAGATGTCTGGGGTCAGCTGGGCAGGTAGAATTATTCCTGCGTCATAGGGGGCAAAATCGGCATAGTCCTGTATGACCTCCAGAACTGGATCGGCGTGCAAGCTGCTTGCCAAGCCACAGCAGACAGTGAAGGCAGATACGCGTATCATTTCCAAGCCTTTGTGGCCGTCTCATAGGCTGCTTTTGCGACTTTGTCCGAAACGACGGGCATACCCCGAGCGATCCATCCCGGGCCTTTGGGATTGCCCATCATGCCTTCTGAGACATCCGCCACGCCCGAAATGTTGTTCTTGGCAAGAATGTCGATGATGTAGGCTGTGCGCCCGCCCGTGGCGCAGATCATTGCAATCTGATCCGGGCGGTAGTTTTGCAAAATAACATTTAGTCGTTGCCCAAAATCCGCTTGGTGCATGGATACGGGCCATGCGCCTTTGGCAACACCGGTTTGGGCCCACTCCTGTGGTGAGCGAATATCAAGCACGATCATATCATTGGACTGCATCTTGTCCGCGGCCTCAGGCGCGGACAGGATTGGCGCCTCTGCCTGTGCTTGCCCCAAGGCCAACATCAGCACCGCGACACTGACAATGATCAGGGTGAGTAGGCGGTCAACGATCAAGAAAGGAAGGGCGGATATCGCGGTCATTCAAATTCCATCTGTTCATAGACACGGCCTGCGTTGCGTGTCGCCAATTCCTCAAACGTATCCAGCTGCGCATAGGGCGATTGGTCAACGTAATAGGCCTCGGCCAAGTCACCCCCATTGTCCAAATGTGCCCCAATTTGTGCCCGCAAATAAAGCAAGTAATCGCGGGTATACTTGCGGACCTGTGCCATATTCGTCGGATGGCCATGGCCGGGAATAACATAGGTCGCCCCCAGTGCTTCGAATTCAGTGTCCCACGTTTCGATCCAATCCAGGACAATTGTGTCCTCAAAAATCGGCAGCATGCGTTCGTGAAAGGCCATGTCACCCGCAATGACGAGGCTTTGCTCGGGCAGCCAGACCTGCGTGTCCCCGGCACTATGAGAGGGGCCGAGGTACAAAACTTCTATCGTGAAATCACCCATTTCGATCACACGTTTGTCTTCAAACGTCTCGGTGGGAAAGGCCAGAAAAGTGCCCTCAGCCTTGTCGCGGTTATATCGCTTCATCCCATCGAGGATATTTATCCCGCGTTCTTCCATCTCGTGCTTGGCATCCACATGGGCCAAGATCGGGACGCCTTGCTTGGACCAGTATGAATTGCCCAAGACCGCGTGGCCTTGCCCGTTTTCGTCGATCACCAGTTTGACCGGTTGATCAGTGATTTTCTTGATCTCATCGTGCAAAGCTTTGGCCAGAATATAGGCCGCACCGCCATTGATAACGATCACGCCGTCACCGGTCACAATAAAGCTGAGGTTATTGTTATGGCCTGCATTCTCATAAGTAGGTGGCGCTGTGGCCCCAATGGCTGACCACACGTTTGGGATCACTTCAACGGGTTTGGCATAAAGGGCCGAACCCGGATATTGGTCGGCAATATCCTCATCCGCACCAGCGGCAGTGCAGATCATCAAAGCGGCAGCAAGAGATCGCAAAAGCATCAGCTGTCCTCCGGAACAAAGACGAACCCATCGCCCATTTTGTCAACGCGGCCAATGCCACCTTGCGGTAAATGAAAGCCTATCACAGCCAAATCCTCGCCTGTTAGGCGATCAAACAGCATGTTGCGCGTTGCAACCGCAGTGTCGGGATCTTGGTCAGAACCGCTCAACCAATTTGGCTTGCGAAACGCCACGTGATGGTTGCCAATGGCATCGCCACAGACCAAGGCACCGCGGGATCCACTGCGCACTTCAAAGGCCATATGGCCGGGGGTGTGACCGGGGGTGGACAGCGCCGCAATACCGGGTAGGACCTCTTGACCATCTTCAAAGAAGGTAACGATGTCTTTGATCGCTTCCATCCTGCGTTTTGCCCCAACCGCAAAGGCCGCGCGGGCCTCGCCAATTTCGGAAACGGTGTTCGGGTTCCACCAGTAGTCCCATTCTGCACGGCCCATCATGTAGTTGGCGTTGTAAAAAAGTGGCTCATCAAAATCATCAAGCAAGCCCCAGATATGGTCGGGGTGGGCATGGGTGAAAACCACATCGGTAATATCCTCGGGGGCAAGGCCAAGCGCCTCAAGGCTGTCCACGATGGTGCCGGCTGTTGGCATGAAATCCGGGCCAGAGCCTACGTCAAATAAAACGGTCCTTTCGCTATCGCGGTAAAGGGCGAGGTTACAATCCGGTGTGATTTGATCCGTGGCAAGATTGTAATCAGCCAAAATGCTGCTCAATTCGCCTTGCGGCATGGCGTCGAACAAGAAACTGCCCGGAAGGGTTAAATTGCCGTCACTCACAGTGGTGAGCGTACCAGATCCAAGAGCAAGATCAGCGCGGACGAGACCGGGCAAACACGATGCCATGCAAAGTCCGGCCCCTTGCTTGAGAAAAGTTCGTCGACTTTGGTTCATGACGGCCTCACAGTTAAATTCGTTTATTCGAATATGATGAGGTAAGCCGTTCGACGCAAGAAGAGTTAAAGAAATAGGCGATAATTTCGACAGATTGGTCGTGCCTTTCACGGGGCTAAGGCACGTCGCACAGCGTATCGAGCTGGGTGCGGGGTTTGCGTATCCCCGCCCAACTTCCACCATGTTGAAATTCACTGCGGTTTGGGCAATGCCGTCCATTTGCTGTTTTATTTGCTTGGACAGTTCTTCGCTGGATGTGGCTTGGGCGCAAGGAGGCTGAACCCCAGCTCGGCGGACACGCAAAACGTCACCATGCTGGACCTACCCGCAAGGATGACTTTGTTTGGTTCGAATAGCAGGCGTCGCAAATGCTGGGCAATCTGGCGACCTGTGTTTAGCGTATCCCCAAACCGAACAAGGGGCAGGTTTGATGGGATCGCCAGCAACGGGACCTTCATAAGCCTAGATCAGGCCTTGGCGGAAGCAGCCAAGTAGCGACACGGCGGTTTAACTGCAGTGGATATATATAGGGCCCGGCTCGCGGCACGCTCAATCGGTGGGCGTCTGTTTTGCAGAACCCAAGTGCGCTGCGACCCGCATCATCCAGTGTTTGAAGGCCATCACTTCCGGCTTTTCCAATGAGGCTGCTGTTGTCACAAGATCATAACCCAGCCCCGGGCGTTCCGCGTAATTTGGAAAAGGTTGGACCAGCAGGCCTGCCTCAAGCGGATCAAGAAGAATGGGCCAACTGGCTAGGATCACCCCTTGCCCTGAAATCGCCGCTTGAACCGCCAGACCATAGTCGCTGAACCGAAGGCCTGAATTGGTGTCCATGGTCGCGATCTGATGTCGCGTGGCCCATTCGGACCAATCGAACCACTTTTTCGTGGTTTTGGCCCAAGGCTGATCCGATAGATCCCAATGAATCAATGGCGCTGAGGTGAAGTGCTTTGAAGGCGCGGCTTGTTGCAGCTCTTGGGCCAGCGCTGGGCTGCAGGCTGGAAAAACCCTGTCATCAAAGAGGCGTTCGGTGACCAGCTGGGGATCGGGTGCCACGCCGTATCTGATGGCCACATCAACATCGCTGTTCTTCAGGTCCACAATCTTTTGGGTGGAGTCGATCAATACATCAATGCCCGGATTTTCCTTGCGAAACCCCGGCAAGCGTTGAACCAGCCATGTGGTCGCCAGCGATGCCTCAACCGAGACGATCAGGCGTTGCGGCGCTTCAAAGTCCCGCATTTTCCGGACCCCATTGGTCAAGGATTGCATAGCAGCAGCAAGGTCGCTTTGGGCACAAGTTGCAGCTGGGGTCAGGGCAATGCCGCGCCCGTTTCGCACAACAAGACGCTGACCAAACGCACCTTCCAGCTTGGCAACAAGCTGCTTTACGGCGGCCGGCGTCACGCCAAGTTCCTCTGCGGCCCGCGGATAGCTTTGATTTCGACCGACCGCTTCGAGTGCGCGCAAAGCATTCAACGAGGGCAGCCATTCCGTCATAAGTTAGTTTTTCTGCTAATTAGGTGCACTTCAAATGTCTTCTGTGATGGTGTGAAGCCTATTATCCTTTGGGCAAGGACGCAAATATCCTGTCCGCAGACTGTCAGGATATCTAATCAACAAGCGGCACGGCCTCTGTAGAACTTAAGGGAGACAAACATGCGCTCAAGCGACGGAAATACCAGAAGTGTGGTCACAGACTTGCCCGGGGCAGGGTGGGACTACTCGATCACACGCCACCCGTTTCACGCCCATGAACAGCCAAAAGGCGCGCATTATTGCGTTTATAACCGGCGTCTGATGGCGGTCTGTTTTGACGACCATACCACCGAGGACGGCTATTGGCGTTTGCGTCGTGAGGCCGCCCTTTTGAACACAGGCGAATTCCCACTAGAGTTTCGCGGCCCCGATGCAGAACGCCTGCTCGATAAATTGTTCACCAAAGACATAACCAAGGTCAAAGTGAACCGCTGCGGTTATGGCCTAGCGTGTTACGAGGACGGCGGCCTTTTGGTCGATGGGATCCTATTGCGACTGGCCAAGGACCGGTTCTGGTACGCGCAGGCTGACGGCGATTTTTATTCATGGGCCCGTGCCCATGCGGCTGGCATGGATGTTGAGATTATCGATCCAGATGTTTTTGTTAGCCAAATTCAAGGCCCCAATGCGCTGAAGATCCTTGAAGCCGCAGCAAAAGATGGGCTGCCCGAGAAGTTCACTTATTTCGCTGTGGCCCGCGTGGATTTTGGCGGCCAAGAAGTCATTATCACGCGCACGGGCTACACTAATGAGTTGGGTTTTGAATTCTACACTGAACCGCACCACGACGCCGACGCGCTTTGGGCGCATCTCAAGGCTGCTGGCGCCGAGTACGGGCTGGAAATCTTTGGGTTGGATGCCATGAATATTCGGCGCATTGAGGCTGGCATTCTGAATGCGGGTGCCGATTTCAACATGAACACAACACCCTATGAGGCAGGGCTTGGGCGTTTCGTCGATGAAGACAAAGGCGACTTTATTGGCAAAGCATCACTGGCTATCGCCCCCAAAGAACGCCGTTCCCATGGTCTGAAATGCGCCACAGGCGAGCCGCTGATTTCAGGCGGTATTTACGTGGATGGTGTTAAAATTGGTACTGTGACGGCAGGGGCAACCTCGCCCTATCTTGGGCACGGGATTGGCATTGGGTTGATGGATGACACGGCCCACGGCGTTGGCTTGTCTGTCGAGATCAAATGCAAGGATGGCGAACTGCACGCAGGCGAAGTCGTGGGCTTACCGATGTATGATCAGGATTGCGAAATTCCGCGCGGCAAGCTTGTTGATATTCCTGACCGTCCAGCGACGGCATAAGTCTGACTGTGGCCCCTTAACCCAGCCTGCGCGCAGTGGGTGGGGGGCCACGACATTTGCACAAACGGAAGCCAAGCTTTGAAAAATAATGCGTTGATTATGATCGGCTGGCTTTTGTTCATCGCCTCGTCGGTGGCCTATATCGTGGCAAGCGTGGGCCACTTCTGGGCCATGACAGGCAGCCTACTGTTTTTTGTAGCCTGCCTTATTTTTGTTTGGGCGCATTTGCGCGAGGGTCCGTGAACGGCGCGTCTTTGGTTCTGTGATCTAATCCAGCCCGAGGATTTTGCGCCGACGCGCGGCCCATGAATTGATCGCAATATCAAAGGTCAGCGCCATAAAGACCACTGAAAATCCAAGCGTGAAATTTGCCCCCAAATTGGTCCCGGCAAGGGTGCGCTGCATTTCCTGACCCAAATCGCGGGTGCCAATAAAGGCCGCGATAATGACCATGAAAAAGGCAAAGATGAACGCTTGGTTCAGGCCCACTGCGATCGTTGGCATGGCCATGGGCAATTGAACATTCCACAGCTTTTGCGACCGTGTGGCCCCAGACATATCCGCAGCTTCGGTGATCTCGGGCGAGACCCCGCGCAATCCTTCGATGGTGTAGCGAATAACGGGCACCATGGTGTAGATCAAAATGGCAAAGATGACAGTCACAGGTGTGATCCCAAAGAGCATAATCGCGGGCAGCAAATAGATGAAGCTTGGGAAGGTCTGCGCCGTGTCGCACACAAAGATCATCCATCGGGAGGCCCGTTCTGTGCGCGCCGCCCAAATAGCGAGGGGCAAGCCAAAGAGGAACGACAAGAAGACCGCTGTCACTGTTGCATGCAAGGTCAGCATAGCCCGATCCCACCAACCCAACTGTGCGACAGCAGAAAAGAATAAGAGGCCAATGAGGCCCGGGAGCCATCCACCTAATGCATAACTGACGCCAGTGACCATCAGGATAATCGCAAGCGTTGGTACATAGAGCAGTGCTTTCTCAGTTGGGATCAGAACCCAAAGATTAAAGAACCATCGGATCCCTCCGGCAATTGCTTTGACCCATTCAAGGTTAAGGAATCCTTTGATTAGCACATCGATTTCTTTGCCCATGGACAGGGATTGCTTACGGCCCACTTCGTCCAGAATTGGGAACACTTGCGCCAACGCCATGAACACCACAAACGCAGCAAGGCCCAAGACTAGGAACAAATGCTGTTTCCACCAAGGAGTGCCCTTTTCAAAATGAACGGGCTGCTTGACGACCCATGCTTTGCTCAGCCGGTCCAGCGTCACTGCCAGCAACACAATCGTCACGCCAATCTCAAACGACCGCCCCAGCTTAAAGCTATTCATCATCGCCAACAGCTTGGCCCCAAGCCCCGGCATGCCGATGAAGGCAGTCAGAACGACCATCGCCAGTGACAGCATGATGACTTGGTTCAGGCCGACGAGGATCTCGGTGCGTGCAGAGGGAATGTAGACATGGCGCAACATTTGCCAGCGCGTGGCCCCAGACATTTTACCGGCTTCAATCACATCAGAAGGCACTTGTTTCAGACCAACGATCGTCATCAGGATAATCGGCGGCATCGAATAGACGATTGTGGCCACAGAAGCGGCTGTTGGGCCGACTTTGAAAAAGATAACCGCAGGCAACAGGTAGGAATAAAAAGGCAGCGTTTGCAGCACCAACAAGATCGGGCGCAGCAGCTTTTCAACCAGTTTTGAATTCCATGCTGAGATGCCCAAAACAAGACCCAACAAGAACCCTACAGGGGCTGCGACCATGATGACGGACATGGTCTCCATGGCCCATTTCCATTGGCCCATCAAGGCTGTCCAGATGAAGGTGCCTCCGGCCAAGAGGGCCAGTTTCCATCCACCCAGCCAATAGCCCAAAACAGCGGCACAAGCGGCGACAACAGACCACGGCAAGGCGTCTATTCGGGGCCATCGCGATTTGCCGTAAAGCACGTTTGCCATGGCATCGATCAGGAACCCAAGCCATCCTGCAATGGTGCGGGTCACATGGATTAGGCCAAGATCATTTTGCAGCCATGCAAAACCGGCATCCAACCAATCCGCCCAAGGCAAGACCCAGCTTTCTGGTACACGCACCATCCATTCGGGTAACCAAGGTTTCAGAACAATCAAAGCAACGGCTAGGGCCAAAAGACCCCAGATCGTCGCTTGCCGCGTCGAAATTCCGCCAGATTGTGCGGGGTGGTCTGTGCTTGGGGACGGGGCTTGGGACATATCGGTCATTGAAGATGATCCAAGATGAGGGGCCTTGTATCATACCCCTGAACACTCAATTTCCGCAAAAATATTGTAGAGATCACAGTACGCCCCCGCCTATCGCGCCGCTATTCGTTAACGTGAGTGTCAGCGGCGTTGGTGTGTTTGTCAAATGATGGTTGCGCCTGTCGCGCTTAAAATGGCTAAAAACCCACGCCGTAGCAGGATGTTGTGCTTTGCTTCGTGCGCGTAGCGATAGGACCGATCCACAACAGCGTGTTTTTGAACGCACCGCACTTGTCATGGATAAAGGTAGGCCCGTACTGCCCACCATGGGCAACCTGTGTCACTGCATTTACCCTGAGATCTATAGAGCCAACGCAGTGTGGAAAGTAATCAACCGTCAAATTAATTGACATGTTAATTAATACTGGCCAAGCTGAGGAAAGACGTCGTCATCTTTTAAGTTCAGCAGTGTCCAAGCCATGAATTTTTCTGCTCGCCTTGTGTTCGAAATCGCGCTTTTCAAAGGCGTTGCTTGGCGGTGTGGATCCCTGCGATGACAACTGGGCCACAGACATCTGCAGAATTGTATCTCTTTGACGAGGCCGTTCCGACAGACACCTTGAGCAAGTTTCAAAGCGAATGCAGGCCTGACAAAAAGGTCAAAGTGGAGGATCTGTTTAAGTTTTCTCGCACCCGTGGCGATTTGCAAGTCTCCTTAGCGGCAGCCGTGATCGCCCTGTTTTTTCTGGCTTTCTTCTGGACGCAAACGGGATGGGATAGCCGTAAACTGCCGGACGACTTTGGCACCTATGTTGCCTATCAATTTGGTCTTGCCGAGATTGATGGCCGGGTCACGCGACTTGGGCGGATCCTGAAACAGTCATGGGTCGCCCCCTTGCTGTGTTTGCTGGTCTTTGTGCCCGCAGCCTTGTGGAATCTGCGCGCCTCTTGGAAGGAAACCGCATGGCGCAAACGCTTTTTGCTGCCCACAAGCGCCTATTTTGAGCTGACAAAATACGCGGCGGCCTTGGAATATGTTGTCTACTTCATTGGCTACACATTAATTGTGCCAATCCTGGGCTACCTTGTATCCACTTTGATTTTGGGTACCTACCTGACATGGCGCTTGGGGTATCGCAGCCGGTCATGGCTGCTGACTGGATTTGTCACCAGCTTTGCTGTGGTCATCGCCTTTCGCACGTTTTTGCAGATCAAAACACCGATCAGCATCTGGCTTTATGATCAACTGCCTGCGGCGACGCGGGCGTTTATGTTGACGTATTTCTAGGGGTTGGCGATGGAAGCGTTTCTTGCAGGATTGGACAGCTTGATGCAGCCGGCGGTTCTGCTGGCAATTGTGATCGGCTCTGTTGGTGGTCTCATCATCGGTGCGGTTCCCGGCATTGGGCCTGCGATTGCCATCGCAATTTTGCTGCCTGCCACAGTGTTTTTGGACGACCTCGTCAGCCTTGTTTTGTTGTTGGGGGTATATGGTTCGTCGATGTATGGCGGAGCCATTCCGGCCATCTTGATCAATACACCCGGTACGCCTGTGAACGCCCTCACCACATATGACGGCTATGCGATGACGCGGCGGGGCGAGGCTTCGCGGGCTTTATCCTTGGCCTATTCTGCCTCCTTCTTCGGCGGCTGTTTCTCGATCCTTATGGCGCTGATCGCCCTTTTCGTCTTTGGTCCTTATCTGCGCGATCTTGGGGCACTGTTTGGCCAGCGCGACATTTTGATGGCAGCGGTCTTGGGCGGTGTTTTATTGGTCGCAGCGCACCGCCAAACCATGGGCATTGCGGCCCTTTTGTTCGGCTTTGGTTTCCTGATTGCGATGATCGGTCGCCAATCGACCCGCAAAATAGACCGGTACACTTTTGACATCGAATACCTCTATTCGGGCTTTAACCTGATCGTGGTCATCGTAGGCATTTTTGCCCTGTCGCAAGCGTTGAACCTGATGGTGGGCAAGGATGATGATCCGCCGGAGGCGCGTATTACTGGTGGACTGCTCAGTGGGTTTCGCGAGATCGCAGGACGTAAACTGATCACCTTTTTTTCGGCCTGCTACGGCACTGTTATGGGGATTATCCCCGGTGTGGGCGAGTTTGTGGCGCAGTTCTTTAGCTATTCCACAGCGCGCTCGTTGTCGAAAGATCCAGCACGCTTTGGCCATGGATCCTCGGAAGGGTTGATCGCTTCAGAGACCTCTAACAACGCGGTCCCTGCAGCTGCGATGATCCCGCTGCTGGCGCTGGGCGTGCCGGGCGAGGCGCTGACCGCAATGATGATGGTGGTCTTTTTTGATGCGGGGATTAAACCGGGACCAGATATCTTTGAAAACAACCCAGATTTCCTGTTCAGCCTGTTTACAGCGCTGTTGATTATCAATGTGCTGGTCCTTGTGACCCTTCTTGTTTCCACAAAATACATCGCCAAAATGGTCTATATCCCCAACCGGTTTTTAGGGGCCTTCATCATGATTTTATCGTTTGTTGGCGTCTATTCGATCCGAAACAGCCTGACAGATTGCATTTTTGCGGTCATCTTTGGCTTTATCGGCTTTGTGCTGCGCCGCCTTGACTGGCCGCTTGTGCCCATCGTTTTGGGCCTTGTGCTTGGCTCGATCATCGTCGAGCGCCTCACCGCTGGGGCGGGCCAGATTAAATCTGCTGTGGACCTTATCAACCGCCCTGTATCGGGCACCCTATTCGTGGTGATCCTTATGGTCATAGGATTCATCATTTGGACGTCACTCAAAAATAGACGCACGGACTATCAAACATGACCAAAACAACGGGAGACTACCAATGAAAAAATTCGCACTTACTGCCGCGCTTGCGGCGACAACGATCCTTGCAGGCGGCATGCCTGCAATGGCGGAATACCCAACGGCGCCGGTACAGTTTATTGTGCCCTTTCCACCGGGCGATTTCGAAGACATCACAACCCGCATGATCGCGGCCAAACTGCAAGAAGTATCCGGCGTGTCCGCCTCTGTCGTAAACCGTCCCGGTGGCGGTGATGGCCCTTTTCCGGGCGCACTAGAAGTCCTCAATGGCCCCACTGATGGCTCTGTCATCGGCTCATTTGTGATTGGTGTGCCCGTTGTTGGCCCCAATATCGGTATCGGCATTGAGGAAGACAGCTTTACCCCAATTGGTGTCTACCTCACCTATCCGTTCATTCTGGCCGCTGCGGGCGACGCACCGTATTCGGATATGACAGGGCTTGCGGCCCACGCCCAAGACAATGACGTGGTGCTTGGACATTTTGGAGCTGGCCTTGCGCCGACCAAAGCCACCTTTGCAGGCGCTGCTTTGATGGAGTTTGAGTTTGCGGATGACGCGGCCTTTGACATGCTCGATTGTAACTCGCTGTCGTCTGGGGATGCAGATGTGATCAACACCACATTGGCCTTGATCGAACCGTGCTTGGATGATGTCAAAGTGCTGGCCAATATCGGGTCCGAACGGATTGGCAAATTGCCAGACGTCGCAACCTTGTCTGAACAGTCCGGCGTGTCCGAGTTGGAATTGTGGAATGGTCTTTTTGTAAAGAAAGGCACACCTCAAGAAGTTATCGACGTGATCGCGGACGTGGCACAGCAGGTGATTTCCAGCGAAGAAGGCCAAACACTGATGGCTGAAACTGGTGCGCGGCTCTACTGGGAAGGCACGGCCGAGGCCACGGCCCGGATCGAAGCCGACCGCATGAACATCGCTGAGATGAACAAAATCATCGGTGAATAAAGACCCTCTAAGGTGGCTGCCCTTGGTGGCCACCTTCCACTTTTCTGGCCTGTTTCTGGATTGATCTCATGCGCCGTATCAAACTTGGCATTTTGCAAACGAACCATGACAAATCCGTGGATGTAGGCGACGCCTTTCCGGATGATGCGCACCGTTTCCGCGATATGTTTGATGCACAAGACGACCGCTTTACCTACCAAATTTACATGACCATCGGCGGCGAGGTGCCTCAGGATTTGGACGAACAGGACGCGTTCATGATTACCGGTAGCCCGCTGAGTGTGTTGGATCCGCATGTTTTTTCCGATGATCTGATGGATTTCATTCGCCGCTGTGATGCCGCCAAAAAACCGCTGATGGGGGCGTGTTTCGGGCACCAAGCCATTGCTTTGGCTTTGGGCGGTACCGTCGAAAAATCACCCAACGGCTATAATGTCGGGATCGAGGACACCGTCTATCACACCAAGCGTTCTTGGATGACGCCCGATCGTGACACCTTGCCTATGTATGTGTTTCACGAGGACACTGTGACCAAACTGCCCGACGGCTGCGATCTGCTGGGATCCACGGCCAATTGCAAAAACGCGAGCTTTGCCAAAGGCGATCACATCTTTACAACCCAAGCGCACCCTGAGTTCAGCCACGCCTTTATGGCATGCGTGTTGACCTCGGCCCAAGGGGCTATCCCCGCCGAAAAACGCCAAGCGGTTTGGGCCAGTTTGGAGCGCCGTCAAGACGGGCGGATCTTTGGCCTTTGGACCACAGAATTCTTCAAAGGGGCCATGACACATGCACGATGACGGCCACTTGAACCTCCTCAGCCATGACAGCTTTGCGCATGGCGTGCCGCATAAAACCTTTGAGCGTCTTCGTCGTGATGATCCGGTGTCTTGGACCGATGGCGACACTGAAACCAAGGGCTTTTGGAACCTCACGCGCCACGCCGATATCACGCTAGCAAATCGCGAAGGGCCTGTGTTCAGCTCGGCCCAAGGCATCCGGCTCGAGGATCAAAGTCATGAGGAATACATGGCGCGGCGCACGTTTCAGGAAACCGATGCGCCGGAACACACAAGCACACGGCGCGCGGTAAATCCGAACTTTGCCAAGCCTGTGATGGCCCGGTTCGAGCCGCTTATTCGCGAGCTTGCCAGCGATATTGCCGACAGGGCCCTGCAAAAAACCGAGTTTGACGCAGTGGAGGCTATGGCCAAACAATTGCCCATGATGATGCTGGGGCGCATTCTTGGGGTGCCGGATGACGATCTGGATTGGCTGGTGGAAAAGGGCGATGCGCTGATTGGTAATTCGGATCCCGATTTTACCGAACATGTGGTCGACAAAATGGACACCAGCGCCTACCGATTTATGCCGTTCCGCAGCCCCGCGGGGGTAGAACTTTATGACTACGCCGCCGATCTTTTGGAAAACCGTCGCGCTGTGGCTGAAGGCGGGATTCTTGCCAAAATGATGCAGGATGAAAACGGGCTGAACGAGCTAGAATTCAAGAACTTCTTTTGCCTGTTAGTGGCTGCTGGCAACGATACCACGCGCTATTCCATTGCCATGGCGTTGAACCTGCTGGCCCAAAATTCTGATCTGATCACACAGCTGCGCACAGGCGACTATTGGGACACCTGCGCGGATGAGTTTATTCGCCTTGCCTCGCCCACAATGCATTTTCGCCGCACGCTGACGCAGGATTATGAACTGCACGGTAAGACTATGAAAAAAGGCGACAAAGCCCTTCTTTGGTTTGTGTCGGCCAGCCGCGATGAGGCCGCTTTTGACAAGCCGCATGACTGCCAGTTAGGCCGCAGTCCAAATCGACATTTGGCCTTTGGGCAGGGGGGGATCCACGTCTGTTTGGGTATGCATCTGGCCAAGTTGGAAGTCCGTATCGCCATCGAGGAACTGGTTAAGCGCATCGACCGGTTCGAGGCACTTGAAGCCCCCACATGGACCAGGTCAAACTTTATTTGCGGGGTGAAAAAACTGAATGTTCACGCGACAAGGGCCGCTTAACCCATGACCAAGATCACGCGAACACGCGCCCTTTTCAACGACATGCTGAACCTGCCACGTGGGAAATATGTGCCACCGGATGTGGCGGCGGGCGGGGCTATCGGCTTTGCGCGGGGGGCCTTTGCCGTGTCCTATGATCGCGAGCTTGTGACAGTTCCTGGCTGCGAGTTTTTCAACGGTGTGCCTGATATGGAACTGATGCTGGATGATGAGCGCCGCACGGGCTGGCAAGCAGGCACCAACGTGGCGCTTGGGGACCTTTATGCCGACGGCAAACCTTTTGGCCTGTGTCCACGCGGCGCTGTGAAACGCGCCGTCAAAGATTGGGAGGATCTGGGCCTGTCCCCGATGGTTGGCCTCGAGACCGAAGCGTTCATTTTTCAACGGGATCAAGACGGTGTCTGGCGGCCCTATGACACGCCCGGTGCGTTTGTCTACAGCACTGGCCCGGAAGGCGATCCCAAGGGTGTCATGGATGATATCTGGGAGGCCGCTTATGCAGCGGATATCCCTATTGAAAGCATGAACGGCGAGTTTGACAACGGCCAGTTTGAGTTAACGATGCGGTTTGATACGGCTGTCAAAGCTTGCGACGACGCTTTTTTGATGCGCACAATGGCACGTGAGATCGGCCTGAAAAAGGGCTTGCTCTTGACCTTTATGCCTAAACCCGTGCCCGATCGCGGTGGGTCGGGGCTGCACGTGAACTTCAGCTTCAATGACAGTGCGGGCAACAATATGGTCGCGCCAGATGGCACCCTTTCAGATCTGGCCAAACATTCGGTCGCGGGTCTGATCAAACATCATCCCGCTTTGGCGGGTATGTTGGCCACGACAGTAAACAGTTACGACCGCCTTAACCCTGGTGGGCTAGCGGGCTACTGGGCAAATTGGGCCGAGGATCATCGCCTTGTAACCACCAGAACTTCTTCCAAATCACCTAAATCAGCGCGACTTGAACACCGCATGGCCGATTGTGCGACGGGTCCTTATCAGGCCGTTGCGACGGTATTGCAGGCAGCCCGTCTGGGCTATGTCAACAAGCTGCCGCTGCAACCGCCCGAGGATCTGGATGGTTGGGAAAACGTCCGCGAAAAGCGCCATGTGCCCTCAGGCTTGGACAAGTCACTGGATGCTTTGGACAGGGATGTGGAGTTGCGCAAGGCCATTGGCGAATTGTATTGCGATGCCTTGCTTTACCTCAAACGCGATGAATTCAAACGGTTGGTGGGCAAAAGCGTGGACGAGGTGCGAGATTTTTATCTTCCCTTTGTCTGAGCTTGGCTAATAAACTTTACTACACGGTTTAGTTAAGTCATGATTTCCGAAAGGGAGTCCGCGATGCTACAAGAAATCCCCGAAGGCAAATGGGTCGCCAGTTTTCGGCGTGTGCTGAAACTCAACGGGATCGGTCAGGGCACAGCAGTGGCCATTGTCGCAGAAAGCCAGTCACGCCCCGTTTTGATGCAACTTTGCGCCCTTGCCCTGTATGATTTGGGCGCAGAATTTTCCACGATCCTGTTGCCGACCCCCGAACAAACTGCGCCAGTGCCAGTGAAATCAACCGGTGCCTCCAATGCCATCGCGGGCAAACGTCATGTGATCGAGGCGCTAAAGCGGGTCGAGGTGGTCGTAGACGTCACTGTCGAAGGGTTGCTGCACGCCGCAGAATGGCCCGAGATCGAGGAGGCTGGCGCGCGCCTGCTGGTAATCTGCAACGAACACCCGGAAATTCTGGAACGGACCGAGCCGCAAGCAGACCTTGGGCCCAAGGTTGCCCTTGGGATCGAGATGTTGCGCGATGCGGCCGAGATGCGCGTGACAAGTGCGGCGGGCACCGATCTGATGATCGATATTCGCGATGCGCCTTGCGGTGGCACGCCGGGTTTTACGACGTCCAAAGGCGGCGTGGCCCATTGGCCCGGAGGCCTGTGTTTGTGCTTTCCGGGTCAGAACACGATCAACGGCAAAATCGTCATGGCGCCGGGCGATATGAACCTGACGTTCAAAAGCTACCTTAGCAGTGAGATTGGATTTTTGATCGAAGATGATTTCGTCAAATCCATCGACGGTAACAGTTTGGATGCGGATCTCTTTCGCGAGTACCTGGCCGCGTGGGACGACCCCATCGCCTATGGCCTCAGCCATGTGGGGTGGGGCATGAACCCCCGTGCCCGTTGGGAAAGTATGGCGCTCTATGACAAGCGCGACGTGCAAGCTACGGAATTTCGCGCATGGTCGGGCAATTTTCTGTGGTCTACCGGATCTAACCAATATGCGGGCAGGTTCACACTGGGACATTTCGATCTGCCCATGCGCGGCTGCACCATTTCGCTGGATGGCACACCAGTGGTGATCGACGGCGTGCTGCAAGGAGACCTGAAATGAGCGATTTCCGGGATTACTACGACGTCTCAAAGTTTCGCCCTCAACATGTCAAAATGTTGGAGTTGATCAATGACCTTGGCCCAAAATTTGCGGAACGGGCAGCCAAACATGATAAGGAAGCCAGCTTTCCCACCCAAAATTATAACGAGCTGCGCGATGCAGGATTTTTACGGCTGGTGATCCCCGAAGAATTTGGCGGCATGGGGTTTTCGCTTGGTGAATATGCGACCATCGGGGCCGAGATCGGGAAATACTGCGGAGCTTCAGCCCTGACGTTTAACATGCACACCTCGTCGACGATGTGGCTGCGGTTCATGTATGAGATGCCCAATTTGACCGATGCAGAACGGACAGCATTTGCCCGCATGCGCGAGATCCAGTTCCCCAAGGTCGTCAATGATGGCGCGATTTTTTCCCAACCTATTTCCGAAGGCGGGGCCAATTGGACCTCGGAGCCGATCAAAACCAACTGCCGCCGCGTAGAGGGGGGATGGGTGATCAACGGGTTCAAGAAATTTGCCTCCCTTGCAGGCAATTGTGACTACTATTCCATCGTTTGCACCGAGCATTTTGAGGGCAAAGATCCCGCTCACGAAGATACGATGGATTTTGCCGTCCACAAGGACACCAAAGGTCTGTCGATTGTGGGGGATTGGGATCCTATCGGCATGCGTGGCACCGTTAGCCGTGATCTGGTCCTCAAGGATGTCTTCGTCAGCGAAGACGATCTGATGATGCCTGCGGGTGTCTTTGGTAAAACCTTGTCTCAATGGCCGCATATGATGGCGACGCTAACGCCGGCATATATGGGGGTTGCACAGTCGGCCTATGATTTCACTGTTGAGTATTTGCGTGGCGAAACACCGGGATTGCCACCGATTGACCGCCGTATTTATCCCACCAAACGTGCCGCTGTGGGGCGCATGTTCCAACGCCTGACCGAGATGCGCACCCTGTGGACCACCGCATTTTTTGAGGCCCGTGCCTTTCCATCAAAGGCAGAGGTCATGCGGGTTTATGCAGCGCAATACGCAGTAATGGAGGGCGTTCAGGAATTGGCGGCTTTGGCCATTCGCACTTGCGGCGGGCAATCGATGCTAAAATCCCTGCCTTTGGAGCGGATCTACCGCGACAGCCGCTGTGGTGCATTAATGCTGCCTTATACCACTGAAATCATGGAGGATTATCTTTCGATGATGACCCTTTACGACATGGATGACGTGGATCAGGTGACCTCGGACACCGCATCTGCGCGTGTGTCTATGTGGCGACCCGCCAGCTAGAGCGATGCCATCCCAGACGGTCCATTGTGCACGAACCCTCGACGCTGCTGCAGATGATATCTGGGCCGTGCTGAAGGGTTTTGATCTGACGTGGCATCCCTATGTCGTGTCCTGTAATGTGTTGCGCGATGCAGGCGGCGCGATGCTGCGCGACTTTGAAACGACAGATCATCAACGCTTGGTCGAACAGCGCACCTTTATAAGCGATACGGACCGCGTTTTATGCTACACTGCCCTATCGGGTATCGAGGGTGCCTTGCGCTACGCAGCTCACGTTGAGGTGGCCGTGGCCGGTGATCAGACCTTGGTAACATGGCAGGCCGACATAACGGCCAGCGCGGACCGCCTTGGCGCAATCGCCGAAGGAACACAGGCGGTGTTTGAAGCTGGTCTTGAAGCGCTTGGGCAGGATCTGCCCCAGTTGTCGCCGCGCAAGCAGGCTCAGGCGGATCCCGTGCCACTAGTCACGCAGGCTATTGCGAACCTCCCGCAGCTATCTGTGTTGACCAGCCAACACACAAAACACGGTAGCGACACACTGGTTCTGTTCCTGCATGGCATAGGCGGGCAGGCGTCGAACTGGTCAGAACAGATCGGGGCACTTGGTGGCACGTACTCTATGGCAGCAATGGATTTGCGGGGCTATGGCGGCAGCAGCCTTGGCGCTTCGCAAACCCAGATTGACGATTATTGCGCCGATATACTTTCTGTGGTGGCGCACTTTAACGCCAAACGTCTGGTTCTTGTGGGCCTCAGCATGGGCAGTTGGATCGCCACCAGTTTTGCGATGCGCCATGGGGATATGTTGGCGGGGCTGGTGCTGGCCGGGGGCTGCACAGGCATGTCCGAGGCGGATCCCGTTGAGCGGGAAAATTTCCTAAAATCCCGCGAAGTTCCTTTGGCGCGGGGCCAAACACCCGCTGATTTCGCCAGCGATGTTGTCGATGTGATCGCCGGACCAAATGCCCGCGCTGATGTGCGGGCGCGGCTGCATAAATCCATGTCCGATATATCTGCTGCCACTTACCGCGATGCTTTGAATTGCTTTTGTAACCCGCTGGAAAAATTTGATTTTGCCAAAATCACCTGCCCCGTCCTGTTGGTAACCGGCGAACAAGACAAATTGGCCCCACCGGGCGAAATACGCCAAGTTGCCCGACGTATTTTTGTGGAAAACGCGGCTTGCGCCAACGACTGTGATGTACGTTTTGAAGTTTTGCCGGACGCTGGCCATCTGTGCAATATCGAGCAGCCAGATGCGTTCAACGCACAGCTGTCGCACTTTTTGGAACGGTTGCCTTATGTCGCGCTGGGTTACAAACCGACCCGCCTTGAAAAGCAGCGTCAAAAACGGGCGCAGATCTTGCGCGCGGCTCATGCGGAATTTTGTGATGCTGGCTTTGACGGGGCCTCAATGGACCGTCTCGCGCGGGCGGCGGATGTCTCAAAACCCACGCTTTATCAGTATTTTAATGACAAAGAAGGGCTGTTTGCGGCAGTTCTGGATCAGGGGCGTGCCCATATCATTGCCCCTCTTGCGGGGCAGGGTGGGACGCTGGTGGACCGGCTTTGGCGCTTTAGCTGGACCTATGCGGAATTTGTGCTGCGCCCGGATTTGCTGTCATTGGCGCGTTTGATTTTGGGCGAGGCGGGACGCAGGCCAGAGAGTGCGCTCCAGTATCATCAAAGTGGTCCCGCGCGGGCCTTTGAGGGTTTGGTCGACTTTGTTGCCGCGGCTCATGTTGCGGGTGAATTGGACGTGGTCGATGCGCAATTGGCGGCCAATGATCTATGGTCGTTGATCCTGTCGGGGCCACGGGATCACTACCTGCATTATGTCAATGAACGCCCAAGCCAAGATGAATTGCTGCATGTCATTGCTCACGGGTTGGACATGTTTTTACGGGCCTATTCGTGCAACCTTTCGCAGGATCAAAAGGACCTTGGTGAAAAGGTCAGTGATTTGCGCTCACGGATAGGGAAATAGTCCAAATTGACGCAAGAAATATAGGCCGAGATCACTCTAGGGTCTTTGTACGCGTCCATTTTACCGGTAGCGTAAGCATCAGTATTTATTATTGATAGTCTAAAAGTGATCAAAAGCCAGATAACCCTCAAACAACTCGAAGCCTTTGTTTTTGTGATCGACACAGGCACGTTTCGCGCGGCTGCGGCGGCTTTGGGGACGACACAACCTAATATTTCGGCGCGGATAAATGCCCTTGAGGCCGCACTTAATGTCAGTTTGTTGATCCGTGATGCGGGCTCCGTTCGGTTGACGACCCCGGGTGAAAAGTTGCTGAAAAAGACCCGTGAGGTTCTGTGGGCTGGTGAGGCCTTGATCGAGGCGGCAGGCCAGCAAGGTTTGATCAAAGAAACCCTGCGGTTGGGCGTGACCGAACTTGTGGCCTGCACTTGGTTACAGGATTTTTTGCGGCTCATCAAAGAGGCTTACCCGAAACTTAGGGTCCAGCTAGAAGTTGACCTGTCCACCTCGATTGATGCGCGTTTGATGGAGGGTCAGTTGGATTTGGCACTGCAGACAGAGCCGTTTCAATCCACAAGTTTTGCCAGCGAGGCATTAGGGCCAGAACCCTATTGTTGGGTGGCCACCTCGGATTTGATCAAAAAAACCAGTCGGAATGCCAAGGTATGTGACTTGTTCGAGTTCACGATCCTGACCCACGCGAAACATACGCTGGCTTGTGCAGACCTTCACAAGTTTGCGACGGTAAACGGATTGCGTCGGGAACAAATCGTGCATTCAAGCGCTTTGTCCGCCTGTGTCCCGATGGTGTTGGAAGGTTTGGGCGTTGCGCTGTTGCCCCAGCGGTTGGTGCAGCCCGAAATCACGGCGGGTGTTCTGCATCAGATCCAGGCTGACTGGTTGCCAGCGCCTTTGTCCTTTTTTGCCCGCTATGCGCCTACGCGAGCTGCACGATATGTTGGCCACTGCGCACAATTGGCCAAAGCGGCGATAGAGTCCCGCTAGATCAAAGTGTTACGACGCCATCAAAGCGCATGGGTTAGAAAACTGGTTACATAGGTTTGCATGGCCCGTGGTATGGCAATCCGCACTTGTCGACCTTGTCGCGTGATCAAAGCCTCTATCCCTGCAAACTGTGTGGCCGCAGAGGGGCACGGATCATGAGGAACCATTACACCGCCTTCGGCCAAAATGTCATTTGCCCGCTCACCTGTTAGGGTGAACATCACATAAACGTCCTTAGCGTCGCTGACGCCAAATCCGCGCGTGTCCCAACCCAGAGGGTGGTCTAGCTGGCGGTCGGCGATCAACAGCACATTGTGGCGACCGATCCTGATGGCATATGGTCCTTGCTCTGGGCCGTCCTCTAGCAGGCCGATACATGGGACACCGCTGCAAAACTGGTTGAGAGCGGCGTCAAGATCCCCGCTGATTAGATAAGCGGCTGGGATTTCCATCATCCTTAGGCTGGCCCCATCGTGTTCAATCGTTGCGCCTTTTGCAAGGGGGCGATCAGTCCAAACGCGCTCATCCATCAAGACGCTCCCCCTTTGGATCAAAGGCGCAGGCGTGTGCGACTGTCACCGGGCGCACTTGCCCGTCATTAAACGCGTTGATGTGTGTGCCGTACAGACGGTGCCCGCGCTCTACCATAGCCAGCGCGATGGGCCGCCCAAGGGTGGGGCTGTCGTGACTGGATGTGACGAACCCTAGCGACCGCCTCTCGCCGGTTGTGGGGATCAGGTGACTGCCAACAACCAGTGGCGGGGCACCCTTTGGCACCTGCAGCCCGACAAACTGGCGTCTGGCGTCAGACTGCCCTTCGCTGGAAAACAACGCGCGTTTGCCCAGAAATTCGTCTTGGCGTTTTAGCATGGGGCCGGACCAGCCCAGATCATGGGGCATGGTGTTGCCATCGGTGTCTTTACCCACAAGGATGTAGCCCTTTTCAGCCCGCAAAATCATCACGGCCTCCAGTCCAATCCATTGACCCTCATAAGCGGCAACCGCTTGGGTCAGTTGATTTGCCAAAGCCGCACCGTGACGGGCCGGGACACTAAGTTCAAAACTGCGATCACCGGTAAAACTAACCCGCGCAATCCTTAAAGGCTGCCCTTGGTGGGTGACGTCGATCACGCCCATTTGGGGCAGGGTGGGGCATTCGATCCCTGCATGGGTCAACACGTCCAAGGCGCGCGGGCCTGTGACCGTTAACGTGACGAGGCCCTGCGTGACATCATTGATGACAACACGGCCATGGCCTATTCGATCCTGCCGCGCGTCTTCCAGTCTCAATCGTACCCCGTCCACATGACTTGAAGAGGCCGATACAATAAAATGATCCTCGGCCAGCCGCAGAACGACGCCATCATCATAAATAATGCCGGATTCCTGCAACATAAACCCGTAGCGTGCTCGTCCGGGTTTGAGCGTCGACATCCGCATGTACCCTGTGAAGTCCAGCAGTTCTGCTGCAGCAGGCCCCAGCACCTCTAGCTTGCCCAAGGGGGAGGCATCAAACACGCCTGCAGTGGTACGCGCGATCAAAGCCTCGGCTTGGGCGGTGCCGATTTCGGGGGCGCTCCCATAGACGCTTGGGCGCAGCCACCCGCCGTATTCACGAAACCGGGCCTCGTTTTGGCAATGAAAATCCTCAAGAGGCAATCGTTTTAGCGGGTTGAACAACGCGCCGCGTCGACGCCCTGCGATCACCCTAAGGGGCACCGGTTCAAAGGGTGGGCGATAGGTGGTTGTACCTGTGTCCGGTATGCTTTTGCCAGTGATTGCAGCCATCGCAGCCAATCCGGCAAAGTTCGAGGTGCGGCCTTGATCGTTTGCCATGCCAAGGGTGGTGTAACGCTTGAGGTGTTCGACAGAGGTAAAGCCCTCGCGCGCGGCCAATCCTACGTCTTTGAGCGTTACGTCGTTTTGCAGGTCGATCCACTGACGACCGGGCAGGTTGGGATCAGGCCGAACCGGGGCTTGCGCGGTTTGCTCTGGTGCGTCGGTCGTTGGTGCAGGATCATTGGCAAAAACGGCGTGCCCACTGGTCAGCGCCTTTTGTAACCCAAATTGCCCCGCAGCGGCGCCCGCAGGTTTTACAGCACTGGTGCCTGAGCGGGGGATCAACGCATCCAGCCCTGCGTTCCAATCCAGCTTTCCACCAGACTGGCACCATAGATGTACCGTTGGTGTGTATCCGCCGGAACACAGGATCGTATCGCAGGCAATCTGGCGGCCATTCACGATGGCGGCTGTGACTGTTTTCGTCCCTTTTGCCGCGGACAAAACAGCGCCTTTTATCTGGGGTATTCCACCCGCTTGAGGGGCTTTGGTGCGTTGATCCAATATGGTTATGTCCGCACCGGCCTTTGCCAAAGTATGGGCTGCGCCGTAGCTTGCATCATTGGCTGTCGCCAAGACAATTTTCCGACCAGCGACGACGCCATACTGGGTCAACAACGCAAGAGCCGCTTCGACGGACATAACACCGGGCAGATCATTATTGGCAAACCAAAGTGGCCGTTCAATCGCGCCGGTGGCTGTCACGATGTCTTTGGCCCGAATGCGCAAATGCTCATCCTTGCCATCGGGACCGCGCAGCCAAGCGGCGTAAAGCCCGTGATCGAAAACGCCCCAGAGTGTCGTGTTGAGAAAGACTTTCCCACCGTTTGCCAAAACGGCCTCATGGGTTTCGGCGGCAAAGTCCTGCCATGGGGCGTCGTTGATCTGTCCACCGCGCCTTTGCAAACTACCACCCAGAGCAGGGCCCTCGTCCAACAGCCAAACACAGCGCCCGGCCTGAGTGGCAGCCCGTGCTGCGGCCAGACCCGCAGGCCCCGCGCCCACAATCAAAACGTCACAGGCAAGGTTCTTGGATACCACGTCAGCCGGGGGCGCATACGTTTTGTCGATTGCGCCAAGTCCAGCCATCTTGCGGATCATCGGTTCGTAACGCATCCAACCAAAGGCCATAAAGGTCTTATAATAAAAGCCTGCGGGCAAAAAGCGATGCAGCTTATCCATCAGGCCAAAGCGGTCCCTAGCGGCGTTTGGTTTCGCGTTGACAGAGGACAGAACCATGCCGTCTTGCAATAGTGTTGTGGTGGCCCTTTGGTTGGGCATGTGTTTGCCATTGTGTTTGATGTCAAACAGCGCATTCGGTTCGTCTGCGCCAAGCCCCCACAGCCCGCGGGGCCGGTGGTATTTGAAACTGCGCCCAAGGATGCGGACGCCAGCTGCGGTCAGAGCGGATGCCAGTGTGTCCCCTTCAAGTCCACGCAAAGCGCGCCCGTCAAAGGTAAAGGACACCGGTTTGGACCGATCAATTTGCGTCCCCAAATGATCATGGCGCCATCCGGTCACAGATCTGCCCCCGGAAGGGTTTGAACACCCAGTACTGCACGCGTCTGGGTATCTCGCTGCATGATGAAATATTCGCGACAGGTCAGATGCACCCAAACTTCGGATGCGGCTCCTTTAGGTGCTTTAAAAAGGTACAGGTACTCGGCCCATTCCGCATCGCTGACCTGATCTGCGGGTTCAGGGCGTGAATGGCCGGCTTCGACGACAAAGTGAAACTCGGTCTCGTTACGCGGGCCGCAAAAGGGGCAGGGGAACTGTTGCATGTTATCTACCTTTGTCTAATGCGCGATGCCGGAACCAGCGGCCTCATCGATCAAACGCCCCGTGGTGAACCGATCTAAATCAAACGGACGGCTGATCGTGTGGTGGCGGCCCGTGGCCAGAAGATGAGCCAGCAGATATCCCCCAGCTGGGATCGCCTTGAACCCGCCGGTGCCCCAGCCGCAATTCACAAACAACCCCTCTGGCCCAACCGGTCCAATCACAGGCGAGCTGTCGGGCACCACATCCACAACTCCGGCCCATTGGCGCAGCAGCTTAAGTTGACCAAAGGCGGGAAACATTTCCAACAACCCCGACAGAACTGTCTCCTGCGCAGGCAAATTACCTTTTTGACCATGGGTCGGCACACGGTCTAGGCCCCCACCGATCACCAACTCGCCTTTGTCAGACTGACTGACATAAGTGCCGGTCCCCAGATAGAGCAGCACTGTATCAAGGCAGGGTTTTACCGGCTCAGATACAAAGGCCTGCAAGGCATAATTGTGGATCGGTAAATCACCCCCGACCATTTGGATCAAACCTGGTGTAGCGCCAGCTGCCGCAATTCCCAGTCGGTTGGTCTTGATCGTTCCGCGATTGGTTTTGACGCCAGTCACAGCGCCGCCTTGGGTCAAAATCTCGCTGACTTCACAGTTTTCGATTATGTCGATGCCCAGTGCGCTGGCTGCACGCGCATAGCCCCAAGCCACAGCGTCATGGCGCGCAACGCCGGCGCGCCCTTGCCAGATACCCCCCATGCATTTGTAGCGGGCGCCCGCATTCTTGTTAATCAAAGGCACGCGTTTTTCAGCCTCTGCGGCACTCATCAGTTTGCCGTCGACCCCATTAAGCTGCATCGCATTTGCGATCCTATTGCAGATCTCCATCTGCATAGGGGTGTGCGCAGCGATCAACATGCCGCGCTGGGACAGCATAACGTTATAATTCAGCTCTTTGGAGAGCCCTTCATAAAGACGCAGCGACAGATCATAGAGGGCCACACTTTCGGGGTAAAAGTAATTCGACCGCACGGCTGTTGTATTGCGGCCCGTATTACCGCCACCAATCCAGCCCTTTTCTAACACGGCCACGTGGGTCATGCCGTGGTTTTTCGCCAGATAATAGGCCGTTGCCAATCCGTGGCCGCCGCCACCGATTATAACTGCGTCATAGCCGTCTTTGGCCGTAGCTTTGCGCCATGCTGGTTGCCAGTTTTTGTGCTGTGTCAACGCATTGCGGGCCAATGCAAAGGCCGAGTACTTTTGCATTACCGTGGCTCCAAATCAGCAACAAAGGCCAAAAAATCCTGCAAGGCTACGGACTCGGCCGGGCGCCCCGTAAAGCCCAAGATATAAGGCGCAAGCCGGGACATGCGTGTGTCCATGTCTTCGTGAATTTCCAGAGCGTGATAACCCAACTGCATAAAATAGAGGATCCGCGCGCGGGCGTCGGCCTCGGCTGTTTGGTAGCCGTGCGCGGCAAAGGCCGCCGTCAACGCAGCAATCCGGTTTGTGTCGGCTTGATCCAAACGCGCCCGGATAGCAGGGTCCCTGCGGGACCATTCGCGCACGGCAAAATCAAGGCCCTGATCGAACTTGGCAGGATCCACAAAGCAACGGAAAAAGTTGCACACTGCATGGGTGATATTGTGCGACGGCATCTGACAATGGGCGATAATCTGCGCTGAATTGCGATCCTCCCATTCGTCCAAAAGGGCCGTTTGCAAATCTGCTCGGTCCTTGAAATACCAATAAAAACTGGATCGTGACACGCCCATGCGATTGGCAAGCCCCAGGATTTTGACCTCGCCCACGCCTTCGGTCACCAACACGTCGCGCGCCATGTTCAACCAGTCTGACCGGGTGACTTTGACGTGACCCACCAAAGGATCCTTTTGCGGATCATCACGGTGCAATATAGGCGAAGATCGGACGACCATGGCGTTAACTTTCTGGCGGCGCGCCGCCCTCTTGGGTGCGTTTGGCGATGTAATTTTTCAGCGCGTTAAGCCTGTCCCCATCGATATTGATCTGAGGCTCGCGTCTTACGATTTCCTGCCACACCTCTGTAGCACGAGTGGTGGCATCTTTGGCACCGCGGTCGGTCCATGTGCCAAAGTTGGCGTAATCGTGCACGATGGGTTCGTAAAACTCGGTGTTGTAGCGGTCCATGGTTTGCGGGCAGGCAAAAAAATGTCCGCTGGGATCCACGTGCGACAGAGCGCTGTCATAGCCAATCTCGTCTGCGCCTGCTTGTGTCCCAGCGCAAAGTTCCGCGACCATATTAAGGACTTCGACGTCGGTGATGATCTTTTCATAAGAGACCGACAGGCCGCCCTCCAACCAGCCCGCAGAATGGATGATCACAGTGGCTCCAGCCATCAAGCATCCCCAAAGCCCCATTTGGTTTTCGTTGGCTGCTTGGACGTCATTTGTGTTTGAAGCCGATCCCGCAGCACTGCGCCATGGCAATCCTATAAACCGCGCGAGTTGACCGGCGGCGAGTGAGGCTTGGAAGTGCGCAGGCGTGCCAAAGGCCGGCGCGCCGGATTTCATGTCGACGTTCGAGGTAAATGTCCCATAACAAATAGGCGCACCGGGGCGCACCAATTGGGTTAATGTGATTGCTGCCAATGCTTCGGCATGGCTAAGGGTGATCGCGCCCGCCACGGTGATTGGTGCCATGGCCCCCATCAGCGTAAACGGCGTCACAATCGACATTTGTCCGTGTTTGGCAAAGTCTATCAGCCCCCGTGCCATCGGAATATCGAGTGTGCGCGGGCTGTTGGTATTGATGATCGTGTAGCAATAGGGATTGGCCGCAAAATCTGCATCTGACGCCCCGCGAAACTGTTGGATCATCTCAAAACAATCCATGACTTGGGGCGTGCCGCGCGAGAACACGAAAGGAAACTTATCTGACAGCGTTAGTTGTTTTTCCGCGGTAAAATAGTGCCTTACTTGGGTTGCGACATCTTGGGGTTCGACTGAAGGAGACAGCATTTGCAGCACATCAAAGTGCTGGTTAATTTTTGTATACTCCTCATAGTCAACAGCCGATCCGGGGCGGCGACCCCGTACCAAATCTGTAGCATGAGGCGCCCCTGCACCCGGTTGAAAAATCATCCGTCCCAGTTCAAAAGTCAGGTCTTTTTCTGCGTGGCCAGCTTTGCCAAGGATGGATTTAGGCGCGGTCGTAAGGGCCGCCTCCACCATGTCGCGCCCGATATAGACCATATCGCCAACAACGCGCGCCCCGGCGGAGCGATAGATTTCAATGGCGTCTGGCAGCAGGACTTTGATGCCCAAGTCCTGTAGTGTCTTCAGCGCCGTATCGTGCATTGCCGCCACTTGATCGGCTGAAACCACGTCCATGGTTGGAAACGGGTTGCGCAGGTTGTGGTAGTTGACCTGACGCTTGGAGGGCGGAGGTCCGGACTGCGCACGTCTGCCCGTTCGGCGGGATCGGGGGGGCGAGGTTTCTGTGGTCAAACCCCTAACCCCGCATCGCTGTGCCAGAGGGATCATAGGGGGAGGGCGCGATCACCCGCGCGTTGCGTTCCACCCCGACAATATGCACCGTTAATTCGGTGCCAAGGTCGCAGTGTTCTTGGTTTATCATGGCCATCGCCATGGATTTGCCAACGGTGTGACCATACCCGCCTGACGTGACAAAGCCGACGACGACACCGTCGGCCCAGATCGGCTCGAAACCTGTGGCATCCGCATCAGTCGCATCAATTTCAAGGGTTACGATCTTTTGCGCAGGGCCGTTGCCATCGCGTTCGGCCATGGCCGCAGCCTTACCGGTAAAGTCTTTGTCCCAGTCGATCCAGCGATCCATGCCGGTTTGTGCAGCGGTATAGCCTTGGGTGAATTCAGCGGACCAAATGCCAAAACTTTTCTCAAGGCGCAGGCTGAGAAGTGCGTTAAACCCAACTTCGCGCAAACCAAATTCAGCACCCGCCGCAATCAAGGTCTTGCGCAGGGCAATATGTTCCGCGGCTTTGCAGTGGATCTCGTAGCCTAGTTCACCCGCGACGGACAGTCGCCCCACTTTGGCGCGGATCAGCCCAATGTCAAAGCTGCCGCATCCCATGAATTTCAGATCTGCAATGGGCCCGTCTGTTGCCGCTTCGAGAACCTTGAGACTGTTCGGGCCGGACAGGGAAAACCCAACCGTCGCATCCGCGATATCGTGCAGGACAACGTCCTCTCCCATATGGTCGCTGAACCACCGCATATGCCAGTTGCGCAGGTAGTAGCTGCCCATAATCCACCAGGTGCCATCCCCCCAGTTAAAGAGCGTCAGATCGCCCTTCAATTTGCCCTGCGGTGACAGCATCGGGGCCAGTTTTGCGCGACCCGGTTTGGGCAAGGTGCAGGCCATGGTCCGGTCAAGCCACGCGCGCGCCCCGGAGCCAGACACCTCAAACCGTGAAAAGCCCGAGATATCCAAAAGGCCCACGTTTTCGCGCACGGCTTTGCATTCCTCGGCCACGATATCAAAAGCATTGGAGCGTTTCAGAGATGGGGTTTCCTCAAATCCCTCGGATGGGGCGAAATACAGCGGCACTTCCAACCCCGCACTGGCCCCCCAACGACAGCCTGCGGCGGTCATATCTGCATAGGCTGGGGCCATTTTCAAGGGACGGCCCGCAGGCAATTGTTCATTCGGATAGGTCATCACAAAGCGACGGGTGTAGAATTGGCCCGTGGTTTCCTTGATGAATTGCTTGTTCTCGGCGTAGTCACCAAAACGGGCCACATCCATGCCATAGACGTCTGCCTCGGTTTCACCGTGGATCATCCATTCGGCCAAGGATTTGCCCACGCCACCGCCTTGCAAAAAACCGGCCATCACACCGCATGCACACCAGTAACCGGGTTTTCCACGCACTGGGCCCACCAAAGGATTGCCGTCTGGCGCAAAGGTAAACGCGCCGTTGACCCATGTTTTCACACCAACCTCTTGCAAGGCTGGATAACGCTCAAAGCCCAGGGTGAGTTCCTTTTCGATCCGGTCTGGATCCTCTTGCTGCAGTTCAAACCCATATTCCCATGGCGCGCCGTCCATCATCCAATGCTGATGGTCAATTTCGTAGATCCCAAGGAGCAGCCCGTTTTGATCTTGGCGCATGTAGGTAAAGCCCTCCAAATCGACCACCAAGGGCATTTCTTTATCCAGTGCCTCGACTTCGGGGATGGTGTCGGAGATCAGGTAGTGGTGGTTCAGCGGGCTGACCGGCAATTCGATGCCTGCCATGCGTCCCACCTGTTTGGCCCAAAGACCGGCTGCGTTGACCACATGTTCGGTGTGGACCGTGCCCTTGTCGGTCACCACGTCCCAGCCGCCCTTGGTTTGGATCAACTCCAGAACGCGTGTGTGTTCGATCACGTCTGCGCCGTGTTTTCTCGCAGCACCAGCGTAGGCATGAACGGTGCCAGTGGTATCAACATAGCCCTCACGGTCGGCCCACATTCCACCAATTATCCCCTCCGTTGACATGATCGGACACAGTTCGCCAGCTTCTTCAGGGGTGATCAGGTGGACGTCATCGATGCCAATGGACTGGAACGTGCGGTAAGCCGATTGTAACCATTCCCAGCGGTCTGGTGTGCCCGCAAGGGTCATGCCGCCGGTCATATGCATCCCCACGGATTGACCGGATTCTTTTTCGATCTCGCCAAGCAAATCAATGGTATAGGCCTGAAGGCTGGCAATATTAGGGTCCGCATTCAACGCATGAAAACCGCCCGCAGCATGCCAGCTGGATCCGGCAGTCAGAACGCTGCGTTCAAGCAAGCAGACATCGGTCCAGCCCATTTTTGCCAAATGATACAACACTGAAGTGCCCACAACGCCGCCCCCGATAACAACGGCCTGGTAATGCGATTTCATGATGGTCCCCTGTTCTTGTTTGTGAATTTGGCCAAGCCCCTTTGTGTGGCAACTGTGGGCTCTGGTCACTTCTGTCCAATAGTTCAATCACTAATAGACAAACCTGTCCAGAAAGAAAATAAAGGGCAGTTGTCCTATGTTCTAAAACAGCCTTGCGTTTGCGCTTTGCGTGGTGAGGCGCTAGCGTTTTGGGGGCCGTGGCCAGCGACGGTCCTGAGAATACCGCCCAGACCGAAAGGATCCCACCCGTGCCGGACCTCCCCGTTATTGAGTTGAACGACGCAAGGTTTAAGCAAAACAAATACGGGTTTATCGAAGAACTGCGCGCACAAGGCCCTTTTGCAAAGCTGTCGAATGGAAGTTTGGTTGTCCTCAATCAAGAAGACGCTGTTGAAGTTTTTCGCTGTGCGGAATTCCGGTTTGCCTTTGATAATATTGACAAAACGCGCAGCCCCTATCTGGCCAAAGCCATCGAGCATGAACTGTTGAACATGCACGGGGATCAACATGCCCGCCTGTCCCGTTTGGTCAAAATGGCTTTGCGCGACCGGGTGATCGAGGGCATGCGCGAGACAGTCACCCAGATCTCTGACGAACTGATCGGCGCGTTCCGGCAGGATGGCAAGATCGAGTTTTGCAGCCAATTTGCCGATCCATTGCCTGCACGGATTTTGGGCCCGATGTTCGGTGTGCCTTATGAAAATGCCCAAGGTCTGAACGACTGGATCCGGATCGGTGGCCGCAAATTGGATTCGCTGCAAACCGGTACTGGCATCGAAAAAGTCGAAGAGGCCAATCGTCAGATGCACGGCTATCTGCGGGATCTGTTGGCCAGCCGCGATGGCAAAATAGGGGACGACCTGTTCAGCGAACTGATGGTTGCAGAGGTTGATGGCGATCGGATGTCCGAAGATGAACTGGTTTATTTATCCACGGAACTTGCCGCCGCTGGCGTTGATACCACGCGCACCCAATTGCCCCTAATCCTATTGGCTTTGCTCAACCATCCGGAAGAAATGGCAAAGCTGCGTGCGGATCCCAGCCTGTGCCTGCGTGCAGTGGACGAAGGCATGCGATTTGCGCCCTTGCCGTGGGCCATGCCGCACGCTGTTTTGCGCGACTTTGATTACAAATCCATTCCGCTCAAGGAAGGTGATTTGGTTTATGTCTTGGTGCCTTCGGCCAACCGCGATCCCGCTTGCATGCCGGATCCGCAAAAGTTTGACATCACGCGTCCACGGGTACGCAACTTTTCCTTTGGGGCGGGCATGCATTCTTGCCCCGGCGCACAATTGGCGCGTTTGGAAATGTCAGTGGCCCTCGAGCGTTTGATCAAACGCAGTTCAAACATCGCACTGTCCGGCGCGCCTGTTTGGGAAAAAGGTCACGAGGATCGAGGCCTCAAAAGCCTAGAGATCCACATGACCTGATGCGCGTTGGATCAGCGCCCCATCCAACCGCCGTCCACGGTAAGGATCTCGCCATTGACGTAGTTTGAGGCGTTTGAGGCAAGGAAGACGGCGGGTCCTGCAAAATCCTGTGGTGTGCCCCAACGACCGGCTGGAATGCGTTCCAAAATAGACTTCGAACGATCAGGATCATCCTGCAACGCTTGGGTGTTGTCCGTTGCGATATAGCCCGGGGCGATGGCGTTTACATTCACACCTTTGCCAGCCCATTCGTTGGCCAGCGCTTTGGTCAGTTGCCCAATGCCGCCTTTTGAGGCCGCGTAGCCCGGTACAGTGATCCCGCCCTGAAACGTCAAAAGGGAGGCTGTGAAAATGATCTTGCCAGCCCCCCGTGCAACCATTTTTTTGCCAATCTCACGGCTGAGGACAAATTGCGATGACAGGTTCACTTCGACGACTTTGTCCCAATATTCATCGGGATGTTCTGTCGCCGGTTTGCGCAAAATTGTGCCTGCGTTGTTGATCAGAATGTCAGGGGCAATGCCATCAGCATCCAACTGCGCAATAAAGCTGTTCAGCGCCGCGCGGTCGCTAAAGTCGCAACTATAGCCTTGGAAATCGCGGCCCATGGCGGTCACGGCAGCTTCAACTTCACTGCCCGGAGCCAAAGTGGCGCTGACGCCGATAATATCCGCGCCTGCGCCGGCCAGTGCTTCGGCCATACCGCGCCCGATGCCGCGTTTTGCACCTGTAACCAGCGCCGTTTTTCCGCTGAGGTCGAACATATCAAGGCTCATAAGTCTGCTCCCACTTTAATAAGGCTTTTGAGGGCTGTAGGCGAACGATCAAGGCTTTCGAACGCGGTTTGAATATCCTCAAGGGCCGCCACATCGGTGATAACCGTGTCAGCGTCCACGCCGCCGGACGAAATGATGCCGATGGCCTTTTCATAGTCCTCAGGCTCATACACACGGGCGCCGATCAATTGAAGTTCGCGCCAAAAGAACTGGAACAAATCAATCTGCGGCTTTTGGGCGTGAATAGCGACCATCACGATCCGGGCGCGGGTGGCGGCCACTTGCGTCATGGCGTCTACGCCGGGCTGTGTGCCTGACACTTCGAAGACCACATCGGCCCCTTTGTCGCCAGTGATCGCGTTGATCTCGGCCGTCAGATCCGCCTCAGCGGGGTTGATGGTTTTGAACCCAAGTTTTTGCGCGATTTTCAGACGGTTTGGGTTCACTTCCGACACGACAACCTTACCACCAGCATCGCGCGCAACCATGGCCACCAAAATCCCGATGGGGCCACCGCCGATGACCACGACATCTTCGCCTTCTTTCAGCTGCGACAACCGCACATCGTGGCAGGCGACCGCAACCGGTTCGATCAAGGCCGCATGATCCAGCCGCAACTCATCTGGCAAGCCATGCAATGTGTGGGCCGGGACTGTCCAAATTTCTTGCATCGCGCCATCAGTATCGAGGCCTAAAAACTTCAGCTTGTGACAGATGTGTCTGTGACCGGCATCACAGGCTGGGCAGTCACCGCAATGATCCAAGGGACGTACAACCACTTTTTGGCCCAAGGTCACTGTATCGACACCCTCGCCAATAGCGGCGACCACGCCCGACATCTCGTGGCCGATGACCCGGTTAAATCCGACGCGGGCGTCCATGTTGCCGTGATAGACATGCATATCGGTGCCACAGATGCCGCAATAGGCCACACGGACCGACACTTCACCGGGTTTTGGGGCAGGGGCTGTGGTCTGTTCCACAGCAAAGCTTTTGCCCCCTCGGTAGAACGCCGCAGAGATCGTTTGTTCGGTCATGTCGCTATCCTTGATGCATGGTGTTGAGTTTGTCCCAGTCGAATGTCACGCCGGTTCCGGGCGTATTGGGGGCGACTGCAAGGTGATCCTCGATCACCAGCGGTCTGGTGGTGTATTGGTCAATGGGGAATGAATGAACCTCAAGCCAGCCCGCATTTTTCTGTCCCGACATGAGGCTTACGTGCAGTTCTTGCATGCCGTGGCTACACACCGGAACACTGTTTTTCTGCGCCAGATCAGCCACTTGCAGCCAGCCTGTGATGCCACCACAGTTTGAGGCATCTGGTTGGACAAAGGACAGTTTGGATTGCGCAAAAGCATATTCAAATTCATGGATGGTGTGCAGGTTTTCACCCATAGCCAGCGGCATGCCAGTGGCCTCGGCAATTTTACCGTAGCCTGCATAGTCGTCCGGGATTGTCGGTTCCTCGAACCAAAGCAGGTCATAGGGTTTAAATGCGTTTGCCGCTGTAATCGCCTCGCTCACAGTCATCCCGTAATTGGCGTCGACCATGAAGGCCACATCGGGTCCAATCAACTCGCGAATGGCCGCGATGCGTGCAACATCATCGGCGAGGTCTGGTTGGCCAATTTTGATCTTAACCCCGTTGTGGCCTCGCGCCAGATAGCCGCGAATTGAGTCCAGCAGTTTGGGCAGGGGAAAGTTCAGATCAATGCCGCCTGCGTAGGCCTTGCACCGATCAGCAGCCCCACCTGCCATTTTCCACAAAGGCGTCCCGTTTGCAGTACCGCGCAGATCCCACAGCGCAATATCCACCGCTGATATGGCAAAGCTGGCAATGCCGCCCCGGGCCACATAGTGCACATGCCATTGCATTGCTTCATAGAGCGTTTCGACGTCTTGTGCGTCTTGGCCGATGAGGAAGGGCGCCAAATCATGTTCGATCATCGCCTTGATCGCATGGCCCCCTTTGCCACCTGTGTAGGTGTAGCCGGTGCCGGTGCTGCCGTCGGTCAGGGTCACGGTTGCTGTGATCAACTCAAAATGCGTGTGATCGCCATGTTTTGCATCGCTGAGCACTTCGTCCAACGGTAGATTAAAGCGCTGCACCTGAACCGATGTGATTGCCCTAGAGCCAGCTGATAATGTCACGATAGCCTCCCACAGCGCAGTTTGGTCCGACCAAACTTGCCTGAACCTACGCAACATGCCGTATCCTTGTCAATAATCACGAGGCCTGTCATGGTTTGGTCAGACAAACGGGGCCTGATGTGGCCTGTCCACAGGGAAAATCACTATGGATCTGGATCATCCTGACCGCCAGACATCGCCAACAGCTTCTGTTCGTGCGGCTGATTCCATCGTGTTTGCGCTGCAACAAGACATCCAAACGGGCACCTTGGCCGATGGGGCGACCCTGCCGACCGAGCGGGATTTAATGCAACGCTTTGACGTCAGTCGGACAGTTATTCGCGAGGCGATCACAACCTTGTCCTCTAAGGGCTTGGTCGAAACCCGTCCGCGCTACCGACCCGTGGTGCGCAAACCCGGCATTGCAGCGGCGTTGCAAGCCACAGAAGGCATTGCGCTGCATTTGTTGACCCAGCCCGGTGGGATTCGTCATCTGTTTGAAACGCGCATTCTGGTGGAATCGGCTCTGGTCCGTGAAGCGGCAGATGCGGCGGGCAAAGAGGGCATCGCTGCTCTCAAGGCCGCACTGGATCTCAACGAAGCCGCCATTCATGACAGTGCGCGGTTTTATGAAACCGATGCCCAGTTCCATCAGGTTCTGTATCAAATGAGTGGCAATCCGATCCTGCCTGCCATCCACAAAGCCTATGAAACTTGGCTGGTGCCCCAATGGTCGCAACTGCCTCGAGATGCGGCCTTGAACCAAAGTAATTTTGAGGCCCACCAGATGATCTTTGAGGCTATTTTGATGCGAGACAAGGATGCGGCCGAGGCGGCGTTGAGATCACATTTGAACACGGCCTGGGATCAGATCAAACAGACCTTTGGCACGGAATAGACACCGCCTCTGGCTGGTCTAATTCAGGCAGCGCCCACGTTTGTAACTGCCCACACGGCGGATAATATCGCGGTCTTTTGCCTCGATCCGTTGCCCTGACAATTCACTTTTGATCACACGGGTGACCAAACTGCTAAGGTCCGTGGCGCGGTAGCATGAGATTGTCGGCTCTGCATGGCGGTGACCAACACCGCTGTCATCGGTCAGGAACAGATACCGCCCAGAAGTCACCGCCGAGGCCTGCCGCATCAGGTATTCGGATTCTGCGGCAACCCCGCTGGCCCCGATACCATAAATTTGGATGTTCTGTTGTGCGGCTTTGGTGGCAGCCGTCAAATAGGCTTTGGCATCTTTTGTATGGGGCGGGGCATCGGCCACATGAAACAACAACCGCTTGCCTGCACCACGCCGCCAATTTAGCGCGACACCTGCCTGCAAGGCGCGATCTGCGGCCTCGGGATAATCGCCACCGCCGGCCGCATGCTGATTGCGCAACCACCCCTGCATTGTGGGCAGTTTTTGGGTAAAGCCGAAATTACGCACAACATAGCTGTCGCCCGTATCACGGTAGACAACCAACCCATAGCGCAAAGCGGCCTTTGGCGCAGATTTGCGGGCTTGGCGCAGGATGCGTGCCAGATCTTTGGTCAGCCAGTTGAGCTCATCCGCCATGCTGCCTGTTGTGTCCATCACAAAGACCAGATCCAAAAAATCCGGGGCAGGTGCCGGTGAAAAGGGCACGGTGATAACAGTGCGTTTTGCGGAGGCAGATAGCGTTTGTCGATGCGTCTGCCCCTGATCCACTGGAAACACGCTGAGGTTCACTTTGGACAGAGGGCGCGCACCAAAAGCTGCGGGAAACACGGTCAGGTTCCCGTCCACACCGGAATATCCGTCAAAAAAGGGGGCAGATTTTTTAGGGTCTCGCAAGGTGACGCGCAGATGCGGGGCAGGGCTGCCGTCGGCGTGTTTGAGTTGTAATGCAATAGCGCCCGCAAGATCTACTTTGGGCAATCCCAGCGTGCGCTGTGCTGCTTTTTGATAGGTTCGAAAAGCGCGCAGATTCAGCGTGTCGTCGATATCGCCTGCGGTCAGAACACCCGCTTTCGGGGTTGGACCGGATCCTGTGCTGCGCGTCTTTGGTGCAATTGCGGGCGCTATGACCAGGGCTGTGTCGGCTAAGACAAAGTCAGCCTCCATCATCGGCTCGGTCATGGGATTGGGGGCGCTAGACATCGACGCCCCTTCGCATCCTGCAAGCAAGAATAGGGACGAGGCCGCAAGGGTCAAAATTCTGAGCTGGGAGGTTGGAAAGGTGATTGGCATAGGATGGCTCTTTCAGAAATATGTGTAAAATGCACATATTTTGTCCAGCTTGCCTTTGTCAATACAAATGTGTATTTTGCACATTATGCTTAGCCTGGTTGATCCATTTCTTTCCGCGCTTGCCCGATTTGCCGTGGCGCATGGCCTGTTGTTTCCTGACTTTGCCGAACGGTTTAAAGCGCACTACGTGGATGCGGCCCAACGCGCCGCCGGCGACAAAGCCACAGACAGCCGGGTGTCGGTTCTCACTGGATTGCAAAGGCGCGACATCGCGCGGATCAAGGCCCTTGATGGCACCGCTGAACGGCCAAATCATCTGTCGCGCCTGGTCGCCCTATGGCGCACACGGTCCCCGTACAGTGGGGACGGCCAGCCAGTGATGTTGCCCAAAAATGGCCCCGAGCCTTCCTTTGAAACCCTAGCGCGACTGGTCCGAAAGGATGTGCATCCGCGTACCATGCTCGACACGCTGGTTCAGGCCGGAACGGTTGAAATTCGAGAGCCAGATCAAGGCGCCGATCAGCAAGTGCACTTGATTCAGATGTCGTATCAGCCCGTGTCAGGGTCTGAGGATCAAATTGCCTATCTGGCCGCAAATCTGGGTGATCACCTTGAGGCCGCAACGGATAATGTTTTAGGACAATTGCCAAAACATTTTGAGCGTGCCGTGCATTACGGTGACCTGACCGAGGCACAGCTTGAGACCCTCAAAGCCAAACACGCCGCCCTCCAGATGAAGGTGCTCGAGGACCTAAGCGATGCGGCTGCTGCCTTGAAAAATGACAACACCCAGCGTGGCCCGCATCGGTTTCGGGCAGGTGGGTATTTTTATCATACAAAGGACCCAAAATGATCCCGTTGAAGCGTTTGATCCTGAGTGTTGGCCTCTTTGGCCTAACGGCTTGCAGCCCAATGACCGAGCCGGCCGTCATCATGGAGAACGAAGTCCTTGCGGAACCAATGATGATCCCAAAAGCCGTTGAATGCGGCGATCTGGATGCAGTGTCGGGGGACGGGATCGGTGGGACGGGCTGCCCTCAGCCTTAGCAATTTGAGGCATTGGGCTTTGCAGGCCTATCAATCCCTTGTCAATTTGCCTACCTATTGGTAGGTAGGTTGCCTGAAGCAAGCCAAACAGCTTTGGTTTTGCCTTCTGACAGCCTCGGGAAGGGATTGAGATGGACTTGAATGATGATTTTTCCGCGCGCGTTGTCGTGCACTCTGAACAGATCGATTGGGTGGCCTCGCCCATGGCTGGTGTGGACCGGCGCATGTTGGACCGGTTAGGTGGCGAGGTTGCGCGCGCGACCTCCATCGTGCGCTACGCCGCTGGCAGCAATTTTTCACAACATACCCATACAGGCGGCGAAGAGTTCATCGTGCTTGAAGGCGTTTTTCAAGATGAGCATGGGGATTTTCCTGCGGGAACCTACGTGCGTAATCCGCCCACCACAGCGCACACACCGCGTTCGGATCTAGGCTGTGTGATTTTTGTCAAACTCTGGCAGTTTGATCTGCAGGACCGCACCCAGTTCCGCAAGATGATGGCCGATGAACCAGCCAAAATGATCGACGGGGCAGCCACCGCGATTTTGCACCAAGACGACCGCGAGACAGTGACCTACACCACGCTCGAGGCTGGGGCGGGTCTGCACTCTGATGCAGCAGGTGGCATGGAGGTTTTCGTTTTGGAAGGGTCGATCACAGAAGGCGCCGATACACTTGGCAAAGGCGGTTGGCTGCGGTTACCACAGGGGCAGAGCCTGACTTGTGTTGCAGGGGACGCGGGCGCGAAGGTCTGGATGAAAACCGGTCATTTGCCCTTTGCCCAACCACCGGCCGTCTCATGAAAACGCTTATTGTAGGTGGCGGCTTGGCGGGCTTGTCGCTGGCCTATCACTTGTCCGAGGCTGGCCGTGATTTTTGTCTAGTCGAGGCGCGGGATCGGTTTGGTGGCCGGATTTTGACTGAACATGTGGGCGATAGTGCCTTTGATTTGGGGCCTGCGTGGTTTTGGCCCGGCCAGCCCCGCATTGCCAAGCTTATCGGCAAGTTGCGCTTGGAGTATTTTGAACAATTCTCGCAAGGCTCATTTTGCTATGAGGACACAAACGGTCAGGTCCATACGGCTGGTGAGTTTGCATCAATGCAGGGATCGCTGCGTGTTGCGGGTGGGATTGCAGCATTTACTGACGCTTTGGTGCAAACCTTGCCTGCTGCCAAACTCCGCACCCAGGCCCAAGTGGTGTCCCTGACCAAAACCCAAGACGGGATTGTCGCGGGGTTGGCGGATGGTGCCACGTTGACGGCTGATCATGTTGTTCTGGCCATTCCACCGCGTGTGGCTGGCACATTAGACTTCACGCCTCTCTTACCGCAAGCCGCGATGACCAGTCTTGCGACCGTCCCTACATGGATGGCAGGGCATGCCAAAGCCATTGCAGTCTATGATCAGGCGTTTTGGCGCGATGCGGGGTTGTCGGGCGACGCCAGTAGTCGGATTGGGCCAATGGTCGAAATCCATGACGCCTCGCCTGCGTCAGGTGGGCCTTACGGATTGTTCGGTTTTTTGGGTGTTCCTGCTATGCAACGTACAGATGAGGTAGGTTTGCGCGACCAGATCCTAGAACAGTTTGTGCGCATTTTTGGTCCCCAAGCGGCCTCTCCAAGGGCACTGCTGCTCAAAGATTGGGCTATGGATCCTATGACGTCGGTTCCGGCCGACGCCGCCCCTTTGCACGCCCATCCGCGCTATGGTTTACCGATGGGCTGCGAAGGTCTTTGGGCAAACCGACTGCACTTTGGCAGTACGGAAATGGCGCCGCAATTTGGTGGCTTTTTGGAAGGCGCATTAGAAGCGGCGGAAATTGTTTTTCATGCACTTGTCCCGGACACACAGGAGGTTGCTGATGGCGTTAGATACTAGAACCACCCTTTTGGATGCGGCCGAGCATGCGGCGCGGCGGCGTGGATACGACGGCTTTAGTTATGGCGATTTGGCTCAGCAGATTGGCATCCGCAAAGCCAGCGTTCATTATCATTTCCCGAATAAATCTGTGTTGGCGACAACCTTGGTTCAGCGGTATTTTGAAAGGTTTTTACGGGCGACGGAGGGCTTTAAGGCCCAACATGCCAGTGCTGCCGGGCGCCTGAATGCCACGATTGATCACTACCGTGCTGCCCTCGAAGGCGGGGATTGTCTGTGTCTTTGCGTGGCGTTCTCTTCTGGTCGGGATAGCCTGCCGCCAGATGCCATGGATCAGGTCACGTCTCTGCGCCAAGCGATTTTGGAGTGGCTCGAAGCTGTGTTTGAATTGGCCCATTTAGATGGCTCAATTGCCAATCTTGGCGATGCAGGCTGTGAGGCACAGGCCACTTTGGCTTTGCTGGAAGGGGCACAACTGGCCGCGCGGGCGCAAAACAACCTTGTGCCCTTTGATCGGGCGGTCCAGCTTTTGCAGGACCGGTTGTAGCGGTACATAAACGTCAATAAACGATGGCGCCCTTACGGATTTGGATGGGCATCCGCAAGAAATTGAACCAAGAGTGTCGTAAGATTTTCGCGGCGAGATTGATCCGGCCACAGCGCCTGATACCATAGCCCCCGCGGCTTCCAGCCGGGCAAGACATGCACCAATTCACCCCGGTCAAAGCCGCGACAGGCCAGATTTTCAGGAATTGCTGATATGCCCAGTCCGCGCACGGCAAACTCATAAAGCGAGTCTGCAGAATTGGTTGACAGGCGAGACTTTTCGCGGATCTGAAACGCTTCTCCCGTGGGGGACGTCATTTCGGTATAGTCAGGCCGGAAGTCAAATCCGATCCAATCCCAGTCCTTCAGATCCAGAGCGTGCGTCGGCGTTTTGCGACTGGCCATGTAGTCGGGGCTTGCCACCAGCAGCCGGTCAAATTTGCCAAGCTTGCGCGACTTGAGAACGTTTTCTTGGCCCCAACCAACCCTGAGGCCCAGATCGTACCCTTCAGCGATCAGATCGCGCGGACTGTCGGAAAAATCAAAGCGCAGTTCGATCTTTGGATAGGCTTTCGCAAAAGCTGCGAAATGATCTATCAGTTCGGTCTGGGTGACGAATGCCGGGGCCGTGATCCGCAGCATGCCATTCGGATCATGCGAGGCAGGATTGATGGCATCCAACCCGGTTTCAGCTGCGGCCAACATCGCTTTGGCCTGTTCATGCAGGATCACCCCTTCGGCGGTCATTGATAGCTGACGCGTGGTTCGATAGAGCAGTGTAACACCCAAATCGGCCTCCAGATCCGAGACGATCTCGCTGACGCGTGACGGGGCCAGCCCCAAATAAAGGGCCGCTGCCCGAAACGTCCCTTGTTCCACCACAGTGGAAAAGATCGCGATATTGCGCAGCTTTTCAATCATTGTTCGCCCCAGCCGAATTATTAAGTCTGGTGAGGCATACTTGTTCGCCTTGCGGATGGTCAATACCTTGCGCGCTTGAACCGTGCCCTTGCCGGGCAACAACGCGAACATATCGGGAGCAATATTATGAAATTAAGAGACGTAGTGACAGCCTCAGCGCTGGTTCTGACGACAATGGGCCCCGCACTAGCCGATGGACATCTGGACAATAAAGCCATTGCCACCAAGGCCGTAACCGGGGCGCTGGGCAACGGTAATTTGGCGGCGATCGATATGTATTTCGATCCGGGCTACATCCAACACAATCCCGACGTTCCTAACGGTACGGACGCATTGAAGGGTCTTATTGGTCAGTTGCATGCCAGCGGCCAATTTTCAGCGGATTTTGTCCGTGTCATTGCAGACGACGATATTGTGGCTTTTCACGGTCGTTATGTTGGGTTCGGGCCAACACCGATGATCGCCTTTGATGTCTTTCGGTTGGAAGACGGTATGATCGTCGAACATTGGGATAATTTGATTGAAGAAAAGCCGCTAAACCCCTCGGGTCGCAGCCAAATTGACGGCGCAACCGAGATCACAGATCTGGACAAAACTGACGCCAACAAGGCCAAGGTTGAAGAGTTTTTGACACGATCGATGATCAATCACGAAGATGTGGACATCACCCAATACATCAGCCCCCAGACCTACATCCAGCATAATCCTGATGTGGCCGATGGCCTTGCTGGCTTTGGCGCGTTCATGAAAGATATGGCGGCCAAAGGCATCACTATGGACTACTCGAAAGTGCATAAAATCATCGGCGAAGGCAATTTCGTTTTGTCTATGTCCGAAGGCACGTTTGGCGGCGCACCTCAGGCGTTTTACGACCTCTTCCGGCTAGAGGATGGTCTCATTGTCGAACATTGGGACGTAATCGCCCCGATGCCTGGCCCTGATGCCAAACACAATGAGGCTGGCAAATTTTAACACCATCCGCCGCCCCGTTTCGCGGGGCGCCAAACCCAAAGGAGACCCAAGATGGATCGCAGAATATTTATGACAACCACGTTGGCCGGCGCATTGGCGCTAACCCTTTCACAACAGGCAGGAGCACAGGAAATGGACGAAACAACACAAGCAACATTCGACACCGTCATGGCTTTCATGGGTGCCATGGGCAGCGGCGATATGGACAAAATGGGCGCTTTAATGGCCGATGATATGGTCTGGCACAACGAAGGTGACACATCGCTCCCGTGGATCCGTGGCGACATCAAAGGCAAAGAAGCAATCTTTGAGTTCTTGGGTGTGTTTGGGGCAAACTTGCAGACAACCAAGTGGGAAAACCAAGACGCTTTTGCGTCGGGTGACACGGTTGCTGTCTTTGGCCGGATGAACGGCATTACAACACACAGCGGCAAAGAAGTCGGTGAATTTACTTTTGCTTTGCGCGCCAAAGTGAAAGACGGCCAAGTTGTTTTGTGGAACTGGTTTGAAGATAGCTTTGCCATGAGCCAAGCCTACCACGCCAAGTAACGAACATTCTTCCCAGAGCCCGCCTTCGGGCCTTGGGAGTTCGCAATTCACTATGGATTTAGGCAGACAAGGAGCCTCGAAATGGGGACAGGGCTAGACAACGTAAAAGGTATTTATCTGGAAGGGATCGCTGGCGGCAACGCGCGCGAGGCCGTCGATAAATACACAGGCCACCGCTACACCCAGCATTCGACCGGGGTTGGGGATGGGGCAGAAGGGTTCCTTACCTTCTTCGAGCCGTTTGTGGAGCGCAACCCAGATCGCGAGATTGAGATTGTGCGCATCTTTGAGGATGGACCGTGGGTGTTTTGCAGCGCCTACCAGTCGCTCAACAAAGGTGCGGCACAATGGGTGACTATGGATCTATTCTACACGGACGCCAAAGGTCTGATCCTGGAACATTGGGATACGATTGCTGAATACAAACCCGAAACCCTGTCTGGCGAAGACATGGTTGGCGGTGCACGTGAGGTGAATTTGGCCGCAAACACGCAGGCCAGTAAAGATGTGGTTTTGGAATACACCAAACAAGTGCGCCAGGAAGCCGATGTCAGCAAGTTGGACCAGTTTGTCGCCGAAGATCTGATCGAACACGCAGCGACCATCGGGGCGGGGCGTTCTGGGCTGGCGGAATGGCTTGCCTCTGATGCGGCTGGTCAGTTCGAGATGTTGTTCCAACTGGTCGGGCAAGGCGATTTTGTCACGACCTATTGCAAGCGCCGTGCAGGCGACAAAGACATTGCAGCCTTTGACATTTACCGCGTTGCAGATGGCAAAATCGTGGAACATTGGATGAATGAAGAGGAAATCAGCCCACGAGATCAATGGGGCAATTCCGGCAAGTTCTAAGCCTTTTGCACCCATCTAGCATGGATTACAGCCTTGCGGGGCTGTAATCCACATCGCCAAAACCGGATATCAAACTTGACAACAAAGCCGTAGATTCCTTAGCCTCGACATACTTAACATGTTAAGGGATTGCTGTGCCCCATTTCCAAATCGACTATTCTGCGAATCTTGAGGATGCGGTGGATATCTCCGCTCTGTGCGAAGCTGTACGCGCCCAAGCCGTTGAAATTGAAGCATTTCCGCTGGCAGGCGTGCGGGTTCGCGCAACCCGTGTGGATCACTATGCAATGGCGGATGGTCAGCCCAAGCATGGGTTCATTGACCTGTCGATCCGCTTACGAGAAGGCCGCACAAGTGATGTCAAAATCGCAGCCCTTCAGCAAGTCTTTGGCGCACTAAAAACGTTTATGGCCCCTGTCCTGGCAACACATTCAGTGGCACTCTCGGCAGAAATGCGCGACATCAGCCCCGAATTTTCGCTGAAATTCGGGACGGTGCGGGCATACTTAGGGGATGGGTGATGACAGATTTTAACGACAATTGCACCAAGCTGAACGGCTATCTGGAACGGTTCCGAGACACAGGTATTTTGAACCGTATTGGCGGTCAGGATCGCGCGGGGGGCAACGGGTGGTTTGAGACTCTATCACCTGTGGACGCCAGCGTGATCTGCAATGTGGCCCATGGCGTCGCTGCGGATATCGATACGGCTGCAACTGCTGCCAGCGATGCCTTTGCCGCATGGCGGGATATGCCTGCGACGGAACGTAAGAAAATTCTGATCCGCATCGCCGAAGGTATCGAGGCCCGGGCCGAGGAAATCGCCCTGCTGGAGTGCTGGGACACCGGCCAAGCGTTCCGGTTTATGTCCAAAGCAGCCCTCCGCGGGGCCGAAAACTTTCGCTATTTTGCGGATCAAGTTGTGCAGGCCCGCGATGGTCAGCACATGAAATCCCCCAGCTTGATGAACATCACCAGCCGTGTGCCCATTGGGCCTGTAGGGGTGATCACGCCTTGGAACACGCCCTTTATGCTGTCCACTTGGAAAATTGCCCCGGCTTTGGCAGCCGGCTGCACGGTGGTTCACAAGCCGGCCGAGGCTTCGCCGCTCACGGCGCGTGTATTGGTCGAAATCGCCGAGGCGGCTGGCCTGCCACCGGGGGTTTTGAACACTGTTAATGGCTTTGGCGACGACGCTGGTAAAGCCCTGTGCGAGCACCCAAAAATCAAGGCAATTGCCTTTGTGGGCGAAAGCAAGACCGGCAGCATGATCACCAAACAAGGCGCCGATACCCTAAAACGCAACCATCTTGAGCTGGGCGGCAAAAACCCTGTTATTGTGTTTGAGGACGCGGACTTAGACCGTGCTTTGGATGCTGTGATCTTTATGATTTACTCGATCAACGGGGAACGCTGCACGTCTTCCTCGCGCCTTCTGATCCAAGACAGTATTCGCGCCGAATTTGAGGCCAAACTGACAGCACGGGTCAATGCCATCAAGGTCGGGCATCCGTTGGATCCGGCCACGGAAGTGGGCCCTTTAATCAGCAAAGAACATTTTGACAAAGTCACCAGCTATTTCGATATCGCCCTCCAAGATGGCGCTACCGTAGCCGCTGGCGGACAGGCCCCTCAGGGGCCGGGGTATTTTGTGCAGCCCACGCTATTTACCAAGGCCACCAACCAGATGCGTATTGCGCAAGAAGAGATTTTTGGACCGGTTTTGACATCCATTCCTTTCAAGAGCGAAGAAGACGCGTTGCAGATCGCCAATGACACGGCTTACGGGCTGACGGGTTATGTTTGGACCAATGATCTGACCCGCGCCATCCGGGTCAGTGACCAATTGGAGGCAGGCATGATTTGGGTCAATTCCGAGAATGTGCGCCATCTACCAACGCCGTTTGGCGGTGTGAAATCCAGCGGCATCGGGCGCGATGGCGGTGATTGGTCCTTTGAATTCTATATGGAACAAAAACACGTCGGATTTGCCACCGGACAGCACAAAATCCCCAAATTGGGAGCCCTGTGATGCCGATCCCCGAAGCGAACCTTTATCCTGATTTCAATACGATCCGCCTCAGTCATGTCTGTCTGAACGTCAAGGATCTGACCGCGTCCAAAACCTTCTATACTCAGATATTGGGGCTGCAAATAACGGATGAAACCGATCAACACGTCTATCTGCGCGCCATGGAGGAACGCGGCCATCACTGCATCATTTTGCAAAAGTCACAAAAGGCGGGGACCGTGGATGTGCTGGGGTTCAAAACCTTTGATGAGGCAGACTTGGATCGCGCAGAGGCGTATTTTTCGGCCAAAGGCCAGCCCACCTCATGGGTGCAGCGCGCCTATCAGGGGCGCACGCTGCTGACAACGGATAACATGGGCGTGCCGCTGGAGTTTTATCACAAGATGGACCGTCTAGAGCCAATCCATCAGAAATATGCGCTCTATCGTGGGGTCAAGCCGCTGCGCATTGATCACTTCAATTGCTTTTCGCCTGATGTGGATGCCTCTGTCGCGTTCTATAACGATATCGGGTTCCGCGTGACGGAATATACCGAAGATGCAGACAGTGGGAAACTTTGGGCGGCATGGATGCACCGCAAGGGTGGGGTGCATGATATGGCCTTTACCAATGGTCGGGGGCCACGCCTGCACCACGTGGCCTTTTGGGTGCCTACGCCCCTGAATATCATCGATCTTTTGGATTTGATGGCCACGACGGGGTATGTGGGCAATATCGAACGCGGCCCCGGACGGCACGGGATTTCCAACGCATTCTTTTTGTACGTTCTTGATCCAGATGGCCACCGGATCGAGATCTACTGTTCAGACTACCAGACCGTCGATCCAGACTTGGAACCAATCAAATGGGACCTTAAAGATCCGCAACGCCAAACCCTGTGGGGGGCTGCTGCCCCCAAAAGCTGGTTTGAGCATGGCAGTGAATTTGCATCAGTTGCACCGCGCGAGGCCCAGCTGGCGGCCACGCCGATCATTGCGCCTTAGGGGTAGGAAAACGCATGGAATGGGATGAATTCGCCCACTGGGGCAAACATATCGCGCAGTGGGGGGCAGATTATCACAAAACCCTGCGGGACCTTCCTGTGCGGGCGCAAACCCAACTGGGGGCCGTGGCCGCGCAATTGCCGGACAGGCCGCCAGAGGCTGGCGAGGCCATGGACGCCATTTTGGAGGATTTCGAAACTATCGTGATGCCCGGGATGACCCACTGGCAGCACCCGCGTTTCTTTGCCTATTTCCCTGCCAATGCAGCGCCCCCGTCGATGCTGGCCGAGATGCTGGTCACGACGGTCGCGGCGCAATGCATGCTGTGGCAGACTTCACCTGCGGCCACCGAAGTCGAAGGCGTAATGATCGATTGGTTGCGGCACGCGCTGAACCTGCCGAAACCCTATACCGGCGTGATCCAAGACAGTGCGTCCTCAGCAACGCTGTCAGCGGTACTGACCATGCGCGAGCGGGCGACAGGCTATACCGGCAACCGTGACGGGCTTTCAAACAAAGGCAATCTGCGCATTTACTGCTCGGATCAGGTCCATTCTTCGATTGATCGGGCGTGCTGGGTTGCGGGCATCGGTCAGGCCAATCTGGTCAAGATCAAAACATCAGGCCCGCGCATGGCCATGGATGTAGACGCGCTAAAGGCCGCAATCGCCTCAGATCGTGCGGCGGGCCATACCCCCGCAGGTTTGATCGCGATCACTGGCGGGACGGGCGTTGGGGCCTGCGATACTTTGGGCCCACTTTTGAAGGTTGCGCAAGCCGAGGATCTCTACACGCATCTGGATGCCGCATGGGCCGGTGCGGCCATGATCTGTCCCGAATTGCGCGCCGATTTCTGGGCCGGCGTTGAGGGCTACGACAGTATCGTCTTTAACCCGCACAAATGGTTAGGCGCGCAATTTGATTGTTCCGTACAATTCCTTAAGGACGCGCAACCGCAACTGAATACACTGAAAATCGAACCCGAATACCTCAAGACAACGGGCGAAGCTGTGGTCAATTATTCCGAATGGACCATACCTTTGGGGCGGCGGTTTCGAGCCCTGAAAATCTGGTTTTTGATCCGTTCTTATGGCCTAGAAGGCCTGCGTGACCGCATGCGCAACCATATCCTTTGGGCCGCAGAATTATGCGAAGCCTTACGCGCGTTAAATGGTTTTGAAATTGTGACTGAGCCTCTTTTTAGCCTGTTTACCTTCCGCTGTCCGGGCGGGGATGACGCGCAACAACAGCTGGTCGATGCTTTGAACGATGATGGCCGGATCTACGTCACGCAGGGCCTGTTCGAGGGGCGCCGCGTCATCAGGTTTCAGGTCGGGCAATTTGATACAACACGACAGGATGTGATCAGTGCGCATGATGTCATAACAGATGTTTGGGGCAAAATTTCATGAAATACGCAAGCTTTCTAGCCGAGGGCCAAGAACTTTACGGGGTGGCCACCGAGGATGGCATGATCGCCCTGACCGCGGATTTTCCACAATGGCCCACGCTTTTTAATGTGGTGGCCGCGGGTGGTTTGGATGATCTGGCCGTAGCTGCCAAAGATCGCCCGGTCAGCCATCGAGAATTTGAATACGCGATGGTTTTGCCCAAGGCACGCCGAATTTTATGCGTCGGCGTGAATTTTCCAGACAGGAATGCCGAATACAAAGACGGCACTGAATTGCCCAAATATATGTCGCTGTTCCCGCGCTTTTCCAGTGGGTTCACGGGGCATAATCAGCCGTTGATACGCCCACCGGAAAGTGCAGCATTGGACTATGAGGGCGAAGTGGCGATTGTGATCGGCAAGCGCGGGCGACGCATTTCGCAGGCGGATGCGTATGATCACATCTCTGCCTTAACCATCTGTAACGAAGGCACAATTCGTGATTGGGTGCGCCACGCAAAGTTCAACGTGACCCAAGGCAAAAACTGGGACAAATCGGCGGCTTTGGGGCCTTGGCTGGTGCCGTTTACAGATCCTGCGCAGTTGGATGATGCGCGGCTGATCACCCGCGTGAACGGCGAGGTGCGTCAGAATGATGTCTTGGCTCGTATGATCCACCCGATCCGGCGGCAGATCGAATATATCTCGACCTTTATGACGCTGGAACCTGGCGATATTATCGTCACTGGCACACCAACAGGTGCGGGGGCCCGCTTTGATCCGCCACGTTTCTTGGTTCCCGGTGATGTTGTCGAGGTTGAGGTCACAGGTATCGGCACTCTGCGCAACACGGTTCAGGACGAGGTCCAATGACACCGCAAGATCACGCCGCCGCTGCCGCAGATCTTTTGCGTGCGGAACAAACCGGCACCCAGATTGGCCTGCTTTCGCAAAGGTTCCCGCAGATTGGCATGGACGACGCCTATGCGATCCAAACCGCGCTAGCCGAGGCCAAGCAAGAGGCAGGTCGCACCGTGATAGGATGGAAAATTGGCCTGACATCCAAGGCGATGCAATACGCGCTCAACATCGATGTGCCGGACAGTGGCATATTGTTTGACGATATGCACTTTGCCCACGGGGCCCAGATCCCCAAGGGGCGGTTCATTCAGCCACGTGTCGAGGCCGAGATTGCCTTTGTGATGAAGGCGCCCTTGTCCGGCGCAAATGTCACCCGCGACGATGTTTTGGCAGCCACGGATTACGTGGCCCCTTCGTTGGAGATCCTCGACACCCGTATTCGCCGCGTGGATGCAGACACCGGCAAAACCCGCACAGTGTTTGACACTATCAGCGATAACGCCGCCAACGCTGGGGTGGTTTTGGGGGATAAACGTCACCCGGTGGACGCCTTTGATCTAAGGTGGGTGGGGGCCATAACGGCGCGCAATGGCGAGGTCGAAGAAACCGGTCTGGGAGCGGGCGTTTTGAACGATCCGGTAGAAAGCGTCGTTTGGCTGGCCCGCCGTATGGATCACTATGGCCAACAGATTCAAGCAGGCCAAATCATTCTGTCAGGCAGTTTTATCAGGCCCGTTGAATGTCCGTCAGGGACGGATATTCACGCAGACTTTGGTCGCTTTGGTGAGGTCAAAATCGGCTTTGAGTGACCCGCAAAGCCGAAGTGCTATAGACGTTTTATGCGCAGTTTTGTCTTGAGGTCGGTCCGGCAAAACGCGTGCAGAAAACAGGTCTGTTCCGAGATATCCAGCATTTCTTTCGCCACCTCATCGCTTTCACTGGTTTCCAGATAAACATGGGTCTCTATCGGATCGGCTTCACCCGCTTTGCCCGTGCCGCCAGATGCGCCACCGAGGCTGAAATGCGTATCCTGCACGATGCGATATTCCGGCAGATCAAGTTTCAACATCGATACAAACCGCCCGAACTGAGTCATAAAGCAAAAACCGATACCTGCTGAAATCAACGTATTGGCGTCCGGTGCGCGCCCATCCTCTGAACTGAGGAACCGAAACGAGGTGCCATAAGGCGAATATTGCATCTGCTGGATCTCTTTGATCCCGTCCTCGCGCAAAATAGCCACAGCGCCAATGTTGAGGCGGCGGTCTTGTTCATCCGCCAGACTGCCTGCGGCGGCCACGGTGCCAAGCACCACGTCCTTTTTCGGCGTGGGTCCGATAGGTTCCATCAAGGTCTGGTCGCTGGCCCCGGCGCCGGATTTTGCAAAGTGATCGCCCGGATCTGGAAACAGAGGACCATCCAATTCAGCCACTTTGGCTGTGGCCAATTCGTGACCATTTTTACCCAGCTTGAAAAGGCTTTCCAACTGGCCGCGCATCAACCCGTTCAAGGGGGAGGCGTAGGTCGCATTGACCAAAAATTCGTTCAGCGCCGCATCGTCCAGATCGCAGTCAATTTCGACCTGAAGATCGATGTTTTCAGCGCCACCCACCATGGTGCGTTTCGGCATCGAGCCTTTCATGGTATAGTAATTATCTTGGATCAGCTTGAGTTTGCGGATCTCAACGCCTTGAATTTTCGCAAGGGCCAGAATCTCATTCATAAAGCTTGCGGCCATCCCAGTGGACAAAAAGGCCAAGGGGCAGGGTGCTGCATCGTGGCCGTTTAGATAGGGTCCTTCATCAGATACCAATCTCCATGTCTCACCGGTTTTGGCCGACCTGACCAAAGCCTCTTTTTGAAACCCACTTAGCGAACGCACCCATGTGCGTAGGGCGTCGCCCTTGCGATTTTCCGGTGCATCGATAGAGACCTCTTCAGGGTTTGTAACCTTAAAGAACGGGTCTAACCCACTGGCCCCAATTAGATCTTCACCAAGCTTTGCCATTGGGTTTCTCCCTCATCCCATCGTTTGCAAGGCATGTGATCCTTGCAGTATTGCATTGATTTTCGCGCCGAAGGCTTACGCAGTGACGCTTAGCTGTCTTGTTCTCTCAACTCACGGGCAGCCAAAATATAGTAGTTGCGCGTCGGCGCGTTGACCGTTCTATCCGCCATAATATGCAGCGCTTGGATTTTGATTGCGCGTCCGGTTGATGCGTTGCTGTCTGCTGCAATCAGGCGGTCGGCCAGTTCCAAAGCCCACTGTGTATCATCCTCAGCCAAGGCTTGCTTTGCTGCATCCGCTACTGCAGCAGCCCCTCCGGTCAGCGCGATAAACTTTGTGGCCTCACGGGCTGCGGGCAATTTTCCAAGGCTGGTCGGATTGCCATCAAACCACCCCAAGGTTCCGGCAAAGTAGGCCTGACTGGCATAGCCCACATGGCCATAAAATTCCTGCAAATAGGGTTTGTCGCGCAATCCTTCTGGCAATTTAAGATCTGCAGCGATTGTGATCGGATCCAAACCCGCGTTCATGCCTTCAACCGTGTGCGAGACAACGAACCGGATTGCATCGCGGTAGTCGGTGAGGGCCGCTTTAATTGCCTCTTGCCCCAGAACGGGCTGGGTGTGACCCGGCGCCAAGACCGCTGGTTCATAGGCCATCAATTGATCCATCGCATCGGCCCAAGCATCAAAATCGCGATACGGGGTACCGCGAATTGCATAGAGGTTCGGAAAGGCGTGATAAAAGTTGTCGCCGCTGAAAAGCACGCGCTCACCCGCCCACCATACGACCAAATGATCTGGCGTTTCGCCCGGTGCCTTGGCCAGTTCCAGATCAAACCCCTCGCGGGTCATCTGGGTTGTTTGGGAAATGCGCAGGGTCGGTTCGATATATCCGGCCCCCATGCCTTTCATTGGCCGATCCCCGGGACCAACGCCAACGCTGATCCGTTCGTCTGGGGCCAAACTGATCCCAAAATGGCGTTTTGTGCGCGTCATAAGGGCTGCATTCGGGGCAGGGCGCGTGGTGTCGACGTCTACCAGATCGGACATAAAGTTATCGGCGGCGATCACTTCAACATCGCGCCCTTCGGCAAAGACCGTGGCGCCGGAAATATGATCCCTGTGGGAATGGGTGTAAATGATCGTGGTGATCGGCAGATCACTGATTTTGCGAAAATCCGCGAAGATGTTTTCGGCGGCCTGCGTCGTTTCCGTGGTGTCGATGAGGACAATGCCTGCCTCGCCCACCAGAAAATGCACATTCGAAGCGGCATAGCCTACGGCGCTATATACCGGCCCTGCGATATGGTGGATCTTTTTGGTGAACTGCGCGTTCTGCGCGACAAGGTCTGGATGTGCTGGCATCGGTTTGCTCTAGGTTGTTGGAAATGTGAAGTCTGCGGCGGAATAGGCGACAAGGTCTGACACCGTCAAACTGCTGTCGCGTTTTTCAAAGGTTTCGATGTATTCGACCATAGTGTGTGAATGTTCGCTCATCATACGCTCGGCGCGGACTGGGTTGCCGCTTTTGACGGCATCAAAGATGACCTGATGCTGGGCGTTGCCCAAGCGCAAGCGAAACAGCCCGCGTTCCAGGTTCTCTGGTGATTCCAGAACGCCACGGTCAAACACCATGGATCCGGCTGCAAGCATGGGTAAGTGGCTGATTTGTTTGCAGGTAAAGCCGATATAGGCGTTCCCGCAGGCATCCAGAATGGATGTGTGGAACACCTCATTCGCGGCTTGCATCTGTCGAATGGTGGGTTCGTCCAATCGGCCAAGACCAATCAAGTCATCTATCGTTTGAATAGCCTTAGCCATGTCTGGCAAATGGTCGTCTTTGTGCGGCGACAATGCCATCAAACGCGCAGCGAGGCTTTCAAGATGGCCACGCACTTGAACGGCTTGCAAAATGTCTGCGATTGTTGGGCTTTGGATGTGATAGCCACGTCCTTCACCGCGCCGGATGATGCCTTCGCGCTCCAAGATCCGCAAGGCCAGCCGGACTGGCGTACGTGATACTTTGTAAATGTCGCACAGTTTCGCCTCGGACAGGCGCTCGCCCTCGGGGTGCACGCCATAAATGATGTCATTGCGGATTTTCGCCGCGAGTTCTGTATCTATCGAGTCCATGACGCATTGGCGAATTTTGGGATCCCAAAGTCAAGCGCATTTTCGAAAAAATCCCCTATTTATCGAATTTCTCTTGATTTGGGATCCAGTATAATGCCTAAATCAAGTAAGACTCGGTTCGTGATGGGATCCTTATTGGAGTTTGGGATCCCAAATCAGCACAACCCGATAAGCCAACCTTGGGAGGATAAAATGAGTTTTAAACGTTTCGGCATGGCATTTGCGTTTGCATCTGCGATTGGATTTTCTGCACAAACAGCAAGCAGTGACGAACTGACAGTGGCGACATTCGTGCCGCCACAACACCACTCGAATACAGTGATGTTCAAATGGTTCGGTGAGGAAATTGAAAAGCGCTCGGGCGGATCATTGACCATGAAGTTGTTCCCTGCGGGTCAACTTGGGGCCGGACCGGTTCAACAATATAAACGTGCTGTAGAAGGTGTTGCTGACATTACCTTTGGTGTTTCGGCCTATACGCCCGCGATCTTCCCCAAAACGATGCTGGCAATTCCTCCGGGCAAAGCCACCAGTTCCGCTGAAGCAACTCAGCGTATTCTAGCAGTCTTTGATGAACACCTCGCGGATGAATATTCCGACGTGAAAGTCATTGCGCTGACCACGGCTGCAGGTATCGCCATCGCCTCGACCAAAGACATGTCGACCTTGGACGGCATGAAAGGCGCAAAGATCGTGCCCTATGCGGCCCTGACCACGCCGATCATCGAAGCCATGGGCGCGGTTCCCGTGCAAATGCCAGTGACTGAGATGTACACGGGCCTGTCGACCGGCACCATTGACGGGGCCTATGCCACCGCCAACAACATGACACCGCCTTGGAACTTCTGGGATGTCAGCACGCACTTTGTGCAAAACGTGCCCGTTCAACACGCCGTTATTTTTGTGGTGATGAACCGTGAACGCTATGAAGGCTTAAGTGATGAACACCGTGCAATCATTGATGATTTGGCAGGTGAGGCAGCTTCAATGAAGCTAGCATCCGGGTTTGACGGTGCTGATAAGAAGTCTTTCATGATGATGAAAGAGGCGTCGGGCAAAAACTTTGAAATCGTTACAGTGTCTGACGCGGAACGCGCCAAAATGGATGCGGCTGTGGCTGCTGGCCTCGAGACAATCTTTGCTGATTACAACGAGCGCGGCATCACCAACGCGAAAGAGATCTACGACGCGATCAATAAATAAAACCAAATGCAGGGGTGCTTGACGCTCCTGCATTTACTTCTTGGGGGAGGGGGCGATGTCACAAGACGAAAAAGTACCTGCGATCATTGCTGGTTTGGACAAGATCCTAACGTGGATTTCGCTGATTTGCGGCGGTGTGACCCTAACCTTTATGACAGTGTTTTCCGTCTGGAATGTGCTGATTATGCGGAAAGCGTTCAATTCTCCGATCGTCGGTGCAGAGGATCTTTTGATACTGTCGTTGGTGGTGATCGTGGCCCTTTCTGTGCCATTAGGCGCGCGAACTGGCGCCCATATCGAAATTGAAGTGCTCGAAAATTCAATGTCGGCGGCGTTTGCCAAATGGTCGATGATCGTGATGAAACTGGGTGGGTTGGTCTTGCTGGTGATCATGTCGTGGCGGCTGTGGCATGCGGGTGGCACGGCCGTCCGATTTGGCGAGACCACGCAACAATTGCTGATATCATTCCAGCCCTTTTACTACCTTCTGTCCATTTCTATGGGGATCTATGCCGTGGTGCTGGTCCTCGATATCTGGCAACTCTTGCGGTCGGATCGCGTCGTTACTCTGAAAGTCGGGGGAGACGGGCTATGATCAGCATGACCCTCTTGGGAATTTTGGGCCTTCTGGCTTTGTTTGTTTTGCTGGCTCTTCGGATGCCGGTGGCCTTGTCGATGTTGGCTGTGGGCCTTGTGGGCACCGTGGTCGCCAACGCCAATAAATTTATCGCCGTCGGCATGTCCTCTGATCAAGCCTGGGCACGTGGGATCAAAATCGCCTACTCTAACCTCGCTGGCGAGACCTTTGAGGCGGCGTCAAACTTTAACCTGCTGGTGATCCCGATGTTTGTGCTGATGGGCGCTTTGGCGGGGGTTTCGGGCATGTCCAATGACCTCTTTACAGCCGCCTACCGTTGGATGGGGCATTTGCGTGGCGGTTTGGCCTCGGCCACGATCGCTGCTTGCGCAGGCTTTGCCGCCCTTTCGGGGTCTTCGCTGGCCTCGGCAGTCACTATGGGACGCGTCGCCCTGCCAGAAATGAAGCGTTATAAATACGCAGACAGCCTTGCCACGGGATCAGTGGCAGCTGGCGGAACGCTGGGTTTTTTGATCCCACCGTCGGGCGGCATGATCATCTACGCAGTTCTAACCGAACAGTCTATCGGCAGGTTGTTTATGGCAGGCGTCTTTCCAGGCATCATCCTGACCCTTTTGTTCATCGGGGCGATTTATTTGGTGGTGGTCCGCAACCCCGAAGCAGGCCCGCGCGGCGAGCGGTCCCATTGGCCAGCACGACGCCAGTCTCTGCTACGCGCGGCCCCGATCCTTGCTGTGGTTTGTGCCACAATCGGCGGCATGTACACTGGCTTTTTCACACCGGTTGAGGCCTCATCCGTCGGGGCTTTTTTCACTTTCGTAGTAGCGGCGTGGCGCAGATCCTTGTCCCTTACCGCGATCCGCGATGTGATCATTCAAACGATGAACGCGACAGCGACGGTATTCCTGATCATCATTGGGGCCTTTGTGTTCATCCCGTTCATGTCCCTGACGGAAGTGCCGGCGCAATTGGTAACTTTGCTGACGTCTTTGCCTATTGGTGATATGGGTGTGTTGTTGATCATCATCCTTGTCTACATCTTCCTTGGGATGTTCTTGGAATCCATGGCGATGCTGGTTTTAACGATCCCCGTTGTCATCCCGATTGCAATTGGATTGGAATGGGATCTGATCTGGTTTGGGATCATCGTGGTGATCGTGCTTGAAATGGGGATGATAAGTCCGCCGGTGGGGATAAACGTGTTCATCGTCAAATCCATCGCCCCAGAAGTGCCAATGCGTCAGATTTTCCGCGGCATTTGGCCATTTTGGTTTGCCATGGCTGCCATGATCGGGCTGCTGATCCTCTTTCCACAAATAGCGCTGTTCTTACCCCAAACCCTTGTGGGCGGTTAGCCAGGGGGGCTTGGACCAAGGCGACGTAGCCCAGGCCCCCGCTGGATCAGGGGCCTTTAGCCTTCGGCGCGCTTGGCTTTTTGGTGTTCGTCTTCGATCAAGCCGATCTTCCAATAGCCCGAGATATAGGTGTCCTCGCGGGGCAATTTCTTTTCTTGGTGCAAAAAGGCGCGCAGGTTGCGTACGACAGTCGACTCGCCTGCGATGCAGGTCTGAACGCGGCCCTCTGGCCAATCCAGCGCGCGGATGAAATCCTCTTGCTGGGTAGAGGCAGCCATTGGATCGGGCTTTACCAGCCAATGCATGTCGATGCCGGCTGGTGCGGCAATCTCTTGCGCGTCCTCAGCAGCGGTCACTTCGAATACCGCCACCCCTTTGGCATCGCGCGGCATTGCCTCAAGCGCTGCTGCGGCCACGGGGATCGCGGATGGATCTGCAGCCACCAGATACCAATCGCCATCAAAGTCGGTCATTTTTGATGGGCTCGGTCCCATAAATCCGAGGAAATCACCCGGTTTCGCGTGGCTTGCCCATCTGGATGCAGGACCATTGTCCCCATGGGCTACGAAATCGATGTCCAGCTCGTGAACGTTGGCGCGGTAATGGCGCACGGTGTAGGTACGTCGCACAGGTGGTGGGCCGCTGGTTAGTCTGGCGGCAAAGGTGTCGCGATCCTCGCCGGTGTCTGGCAACATCAACTTACAGTTTCCGCCTTCACGACCCTCTGGAAATCCTTCCAGTTCGGGGCCTGCAAAGGTGACGCGGATCATATTTGGGGTAAGATACCAAGCCTTCTTTACGGTCAAAAGGCGCGGACCCGGGCGGCCGGTGGCCTTACGCACCGTTTGCCGTATTCCAGATAAAAGGCTCATTCTATCTCCAGTTCAAGCTATTCCTGATTATTATAGTCGGAAATAGGGGCGCCGTTCCAGCGAAACAAGCCCCTCGGCAAAAATTTACGAATTTTGCACTTTTTTGGCTGGGGTGTGATCGGCAACACACCTTGTCGCGCGTAAGTCCTTCAAGGTCTGTCTCAAGATGCTTTTGGTCGACACAATCTGGTCTGGCGTATCGTTACCATATGGGGGGCAAACCATTTCAATCGTTCCCCGCCATCACACACTGAACGGTGGTTTAGAGCCGACTGAGCGAACGAATTTCTGCCAATGGAGGGCGGGTTATGCCAACATTTATTGACAACATAAGAAATGATTTTTTGAACCGCGAAGACAGCCTCAAGATGTTTGAACTGTTTTCTGGAACCGGAACCGCGGGCGAAGATGGTGTGCCCGATCCGACGGATCCAGACACTGGTCTTTCTGTTACAGACAGTTTGGCTATTGGGTCGTTTGCCTCGCTGGGGCTGACCGGCCTTAGCTATGGAATGATGAAATATTCTGAAAATAATCCGGTAAGCAGCGCGTTGGGCCCGATGAAGGTTCTAGGAGAAAAGATCAAAATTGCTAACGCATTAGAGGCCGCCCAAGAGGGCAAGACAATGACCAAATTGATGGAGCTTTTGCCAAATATCGGCACGGGCGTGAAGCGGTTGAACATTGACGCGCTTTGGGAAGAAGTGAACGACGCGCTTAAGCTGCTGGATCCTCTGGTCACTCAAGCCGAGGCCGCAGGCAAGGCCGCAGATACCTCGATGGAAACGCTGCATAGTTATAGTCAAAAGGCGTTTGTTGGGTTTACCGCTGTAACCGGATTGGGTGTTGCAGCCACAGCTTTGACAGCTGCCTTTCATGACCGGGCTGTTCCTTTGGTCGACGACTATATGGCTGACAGTAAGGGCCTTCAGAAAATGGCGCTTGGCTATGCCGAAGATGCGTTTGCCGAATTCGACGTGCGGTCGAAAAATGCCCTTGAGGAACTCGACACGCGCCTTGCCGATATAGAGGATCTGACCGAGCTTCTGCCGGACAGCGACGATATTCTTGATTTGGTGGCACAAGCAGATGCGTTGTTGGCACCCATCACGTCAATCACAGCCGTTCTCGATACTTTGGTTGATCCCTACGAAGGGTTCTTGGATGTGGCCAATGTCATCGGGGCCCCCATCGAGGGCATATTTACCATCTTTGAAAACCCCCCAAAGGTTTTGCCAATAATTGTGGGTTATGAGACCATCACGCCCGGATTTTGGCTGACGGTCCCTGATCCCACATGGTCAAATCCGCTGCGTACCAAAAAGGTTTGGGTGCCACCGGTGACTGTACCGATCCCCGGGTTCAAAGAGATCTTCTCGCCCGTTGCTCGTGAGGATGTGCAAGAGATCATCGATCTGATCCTTGGCCTTGCCAATCTCCCGATGGAATTGCTGGAAACGGCTTTGGCCCCGATCCTTGGTCCGATTGAATCAGTGATCCAAAGCATCATGCAGCCCATTATCGATGCGCTTAATCCGTTTAGCGATTACATCGATGATTTTACGGACATCAATGATGTGCTGGCCAACCTTTCCGCCAATCTGGCAGCGCTGATCGAGCAAATCGAAGCCACAGTGGCCGCATTGGAAGCCATCGATCTTGACTTTGCACCCATCGATGAAATTGGGGCCCTCGCTGACGAAGGCATGGCAACGTACTTTGGAACAGATGCTGCCGAAGAACTTGTCGGGGCGGCCCCAACTGAGGATGGCGGCTTTATGAACGGTGCTTTGCTTTACGGCAACGGTGGGCATGACAGCCTAACAGGCACAGATCTAGACGATATGCTGAGTGGCGGCGCAGGGCGCGACGATATCATCGGTGGCAAAGGCAATGACCTGCTGCTGGGCGGCACGGGTCATGACAAGCTGAGTGGCGGCGCCGATCGCGATATCCTTATTGGCGGGGCAGGCAATGACAAACTGTGGGGCGATAGCGGCAAAGACCAGCTTTATGGTGGCAACGGCGACGACACCCTCAGTGGCGGGCGCGGCAACGACAAACTGATCGGCGGCCAAGGCGAAGATGCGCTTTATGGCGACGATGGTGATGACAAGCTTAGCGGCGGTCGGGACAATGATATCCTAAACGGCGGCTTGGGCGATGATGGTCTCACAGGTGGCAAGGGCGAAGATGTGTTCGTATTCTCCACAAAGGGCGGCACAGACACCGTCTACGATTTTGAAGACGGCGTTGATATGTTGCAAATCAAAGGCGCGAGTTTTGCCGATTTGACAATCGAACAAGACGGTTCTGACACTATGATCAGTGTTGAGGATCTGACGATTGTTCTAAAGACCACAGATGCCGGTGACTTAACCGTTGCAGATTTTATTTAGGCGAAACCTGTGCGCGGGCGGCAAAATCCCGGGCGCGGGCAATTTGTTGATCCGACCACGGGGTTGGATCAGCTTTGGTAAAGGTTTCAAGCCTTTGTGCTTGGGCAAGGGCGGCCTGTCGGTCGCCCGCCTCTATGGCTGCATCGATGGCCAAACGTCGAAATTGAAAATGGTTGTGGCCGATTGCACCGTTTTGCAAAATCTCCTCGGCCTCGGCCAACAGATCGGTTTGTTGTGGACATGGTCCCAAAGCCAACGCCAGCGATCCCAAAATCCAAGGCCCTATAAATTGCTGGGCACCGACCTCGCGCATATCCTTGGCAGCTTGGGTCAAACATGTGATCGCGGCCGGTCGCTCGCCAGACAAAAGCAGCGCATGACCAAGGGCCTCGGACAAAAACGGCTTGAACCGTATCGCACCGGCGGTTGTGGCTACATCCAGTCCGGTCTGGGCTTCGATTTTGGCCCCCTCTAAATCACCTGTCCAGGCATAGACCCACGCCGCCGTCAGCCGCGAGACGACTTCGGCCCGCGCATTTCCAATGGCTTTGGCAAGCCCCGCAGATTGCAAGGCGTCCTCAAGCGCGCCCTCCCAATCCAAAGCATAAATCCGAACTGTGCCGCGCATAAACAGGTTCTGCGCCTTGATCCGCATTAACCCATGTTGTTCGCAAAGATCCAGACAACTGCCAAACACGTCGCCAGCCATCGCCATGCGACCCTGCGCATAAAGGGCGTCACCGCGTCCAGACAGGGCATCTGCGATCCGTTCCGGGTCGTTCACACGTCGCGCAAGATTAAGCGCCTTGTCATGGGAGGCCAGCGAGGCTTCGAAATCGCCAGTGGGAAATAGCAACGCACCTTGCAAATAGTGCAGATGCGACAGAACGCGATCATGCGTACCTGTCTCGGCTAAGGCCCGTGCTGCATCAATGCGCGCCTGCGCTTCTTGCACGCGGTCCACGAGGCGCAGTGCAGTTATTTCACCAAGGGCCGCCTCAAGGTAAAACACTTTGCGACAGGTCAAGGTTTGCACCTTTTGATAGGCGTTGAGAGCCGCCTCTGGCTGATTGTGTTGGAACAGTGCCGCGGCTTGGGCGATCAACAACTGGGCCCGCAGATCTGGGTCGGGGCTGTGGTGCAACCCGCTGGTACACAGATGTGCGGCATCCGCGTAATGCCAAGCCGCACTGGCCTGTTGAGCTGCCTCTAGGTAGGCACTGGGGGTGTGAGGATCGTTCGCCTGAGCCAAGTGTTCGGCCCGCAATGCCAAATCGCGCGGCGCAAACCATTCAGCTGCAGCTTGGTGAAATTCGGTGCGTTCTTCGCGTAAGACTGATTTATATACGCAATCGCGGATCAGGGCGTGATGAAACGCTAACCCATTGCTGGAGAACCGTAAAATGCGCCGATCAATCAGCGGCCCCGGGTCATACTGCGGCATCCTTAAAACTGTACGGAGGGCCTCAAGATCCAGCCGTTGCCCCAATACTGCGGCGGCTCGGGCCGCGCGCCGGTGTTGTTGATCCAGCAGATCCAACCGCGCCTGAATGATTGTATGAATGGAATGGGGCAGACTGGCCTTGGCGTTTTCCTGACCGTGACGTAATAGCTGTTCCAGATAGAGCGGATGCCCCCCAGATCGCGCAATAGCATCGTGGGCATCTTGATCATCCCCCAAAACGGCACTGGCCAATGCGCGGCAGTCCTGTGTGTCGAGCGGCGTCAGTGTTTGCGCACTGACTTTTGTCGGGGCGATTTGGCTTAACCACGTGGCGTCTAGCTGATCGCCCTCTAAACGGCTTGTTGCCACGACGATAAGCGGAATACGTTGGGCCAAGGCGCAACACTCGGCCAGTAGCGTTAGCATTTCTGCATCTGCCCAATGCGCGTCCTCAAAGGCCAGTACCAAAGGGTCATGGGCACAGGCGGCTGTCATCATGGCCTCAAAGGCAAGACGGCGATTTTGCATCTGTGCTTCGGGGCTGGCGGCCTCGACGACGGTGCTATCGTTGTCCGAAATACTGCGGCTTGGATCCCAAAGCAGCCACAGCATTTGTTCGGGGGCAAGTTCGGCCCTGGGGCCTATTTGGGCCACGATCTTGGCGCGGGTCTCGCGGGTTTGGGCGGCCCCAAAGTTCTGGATATGGGCCACATGATGACCAAAGCCTGCAAGGCGTGCTTGGCTGAGCCACTGTCGCAGGACCGTTGATTTTCCAATCCCGGCTTCGCCGCGCAACACGACCAATTGGCCACAGCCAGTATCCCGAGTGCGCTGCAATGCGTCGGCAAATGAGGTGATTTGCGCCGTGCGCCCAACAAGGGTTTGTGTGTCAGCCGCGCTGTAGCTTTGCAAAGCAAAGCTTTTCATCGGTTCATCAAAGCCTTTGAGTTGGTGCACTTGTGCAGGTCCGACATCAATCTGACGCCCACAGGCCGCAGTTACATCCGAAGACAGCAGGGTTTGCCCCGCTTGCGCCTCACTGCACAGGCGCGCGGCCAGATTAACCGAGGCACCGACCACACTGATGTCTTCGCCTTGGGCCTGTCGCATGATCACACGACCATAGGCTACACCAATGCGAATTTTCAGGGCTTGATGATACTGCCGGCCAAGTTCCGCCACGCGCTGATGCAGACCGGCGGCAAATTCCACTGCGCGCAATGCCTCGTTTCCCATGGCAAAGGGCGCACCAAAAACACCCATGACTGCATCACCCAAATGGCGTTCAACCGTGCCGCCGCTGGCGCGTACTTCTTCGTCAACAAGGTTCAGGAACGCTTGGATCACTGCATAAGCGTCTTCGGGATCTGTGCCTTGGATGAGTGTGGTGAAATCAACCAAATCCACAAAGGTAATCACGACATCCCGCCGCTCGATCACTGCGTCATGGCCATGTGGCCCGGCAAAGGCCGCCAGCAATTTGCGCCGGTGGCCAAGGGACGTAATGCCAATTTCCTTGAGATCCGTATCCGTAAGCTGGATCGCCAAAGGCAAGTCGATGTCGTTTTCTTCAAACTGGCCCAAGTATTGATCCAGCCCGGCTTGCATCAATACGGCTTGGACACTCATGTTGGTTGTGGGCTCAGAATATCCTCGGCCACCAAACCTGCCTGTTTGAAACATTCTTCGTGCAGGCCAGCGCCCAATGTCCAACAACCCACAAAATACACCCGGCCCCCGGCCATGCCTTGGTAGGCTGGTAGCTCCTTTTGAATATCCAAAAGGTTTTTGGTGATCACTGTATGCCTGAAATAGGCAATGGCCTTGTCTGCGCGGTCATAATCTGCGGACAAGGTCGTGGAATAGCCCGGGCGTTCTGCAATCCTGCGCGCGCGGTCCTCTTCGGTGACATCCAAGATGTATTTCGCCGGGATTTTCTCTTGGGGGTTCAGGGACACAAAATATGTCGGCAACCCGTAGGTATTAAACGCTTTATCCAGCCGGTCATTTCGATGCCGGTTCTGGACATAGGTCATTTGGTACGGATGGGGCAGGGCCGTGTCATCGGGATCGCGGATCATCACATTGTAGGTGCGCCAACTGTCCACATTGGCTGGCAAAAGTCCTGCATATGTATGGGCGACAGACAGGCTGGCAGAATACCGGATCGAGCGCATTTTTTGCGCCATCTCGTCATCGAGCAGCGGGTCATCGCTGGGCATGAAGCTGTCCACCTGATGATCGGCATGGGCCGCCATCACCACTTTGTCGAAGGGCAGGGGGGCAGATTGGCTGGGCTGGCCGTCGAAAAAGCTGTAGACCAGAACACCGTCCTTGCCATCGCCCACAATCCTGGCGTCAAAATTGCGGACGATTTTGACGTCATGTTCGCTTTCTAGGTGCTTGGCCAAGAAATTGATCCAGTGTTGCGAGCCATATTTGAAATAACGTCGATCCGCGTCCAGATCGGTGCCAAAACCCTCTTGCAGGCGGTAATAACTCATTACACCTCGGAACGGCATTTGGGCTGCACCGTTTACTTCATCGGCAAAATACATGGCCGAAATGCGCGGCAGCAAAAACAGCCGGGTGACTTTTTCCAAGATCTCGGGCGGCACGACGTGACGCTGCGCATAATAGGCCACGTATTCTGCCGTGGTAAAATCCCAATATTCCGCACCCGCGTTTTCATCGGCGTAATCCATCGCGGCCGTTTTCATAAAACTGGCTTCTGCCTCTTTAAGGATCTTATGGTCTGGGTGATCCAAGGAAAACCGCATGTCCACGACTGCCGCACGATCCTCGACGGAGGTGTCCATCAAGAACGAGTCTTTGGTCCAAATCTCTTCACTGTCCGGCGTAAAAAAGCAGACGGTATCTTCCAAGGGGCAAAGGAAGGTCGCGTCGTCGGAGGGATCGCCAAGCGTGCCGTCGGAGGGCAGATATCCAATGTCTTGCATCGCCGCACGGGTCTTAGGGTATGAACCGAGGTTGATGTCGTTCACCCCAAGGTCCGCAAGGCGGGTGAATTCGATTCCGTTTTGGTGGTCATAGCCCAAATGGACGCGCGCGGTGTCGGCATTGCCGCCCAACGTGGCCGAGCGTTCAAAGACGGTAATGTGTCCTTTAAAATTGTCCGCATTAGACAAAGTGTAGGCCAGTGAAAGGCCAGAGATGCCGCCGCCTATAATCGCTATATTTGCCGTGACATCCATGTGTCTCACCCCCAAGTGTCCAACGAAATTGATATATCAAATTACCCCAAGGGCAGTTCAATCCAAGGCGGTCCCAAAGTCAATTATTTCATCGCTTTGATGTGGCCTCTGCGGGCCTTAGGCGCCAGCGTCGTCGTTTAAAGCAGCATCCAGCAATCGTTCGGAATTCAGAACGATGACTTCGCCATTCTCAAACCGCGCCACACCCTCGGAAGACCAGTTGCGCAACTGTCTGTTGACGTTCTCGCGGGTCAAGCCCGAATAGTTGCCAAGCCATGACTGACTGACCCTAATTCGTCCGGTTTTAGGGGGCGTGCCGTCCGCAGTGGCATCCTCGCCACCGCTTTCCATGAGCCGAAGCAAAGCATTTGCCAACCGGGCCTTTGCGGTCGTCAGAACGCGCAACTCAAGCACCTCGGTGGCATTGCGCACCTTTTGACAAAGCGCTTCGATAATAAGCTGGGCTGTGTGCCCGTCTTCGCGGACCAAACGCATCAGATCTGCCCGGGCGATCCAGAGTGCCGTGAGTGGCTCAAGGGCTTTGACATCTGCGCTGCGTTCATTGCCGTCAAGGCAGGCGATATCCCCCAAAACAGTGCCCGGTCCATAGATGCCCAGAATAGACTTGGATCCAAACACCGTGCTAATGCTCACCTCGACGCGGCCGGTGTCCAGCAAGACCAAGGCGTCGCCCAAATCGCCGCGCCGCATCAGAACATCGCCTTTTTCATGCGCCTTTGGATGGCCCAAAGACCTCAACTTTTCCAAGATTTGATGTTGTGCATCCTCAAAAACCATCAGCGATCCATTTCCAAAAGGTCTAAGCCAAATATCGCTATCCGTCTGCAGGGCGCAGCATGTGCCGAGGTGGTGATTGCGTCAACAGATATTGTTTGGCGGCATTTGTCCTTACTCGGTTTTACAAGGCCCTTGATCTAGAGTTTGTCCAAGAAATCTATCAACCGGCGGGTCAATTTTTTCTGCGGCCCAATGTCAGGCCAAACCGCATAGACCCCAAGGGTTGGCAGGGACCAACTTGGCAACACTTCGGTGAGTTGGCCAGTGGCGACTTCGGTTCCGATCTCGCTACGGGGCAGGCGCATGACCCCAAGATCGGCCAGGGCAGCGGCTTTGGCTGCGGCAACAGAATTGACTTCGAGGCGAATATTTTCTGGTTCAAACAAAACTTCGCGCCCCTGTTTCAGCAGCGCAATTGTATCAGGGACCATGGAAAGCGAGACAAAATCACAGCTTTGTAAATCTGCGATCCCTTTGATTGCAGGGCGCGTGGCCAGATAGCTGGGGGAGGCCACCAACGTCCGCTGAAAACTGCCGATCCGTTTGCTTTTGAACGGGCCATCGGACAAGGCACCCAAACGGATCGCTAGGTCATACCCTTCCTTAACCAGATCAACTGGCAAATCTGTGGTGTGGATCGACAAAGCGACCATCGGATGTGCCCGCGCAAAGGCCCAGACGGCCTGATGCACTGGGCTACGATCCCCAAAGGCAGGCAGGGTCAGGCGCAAAGCCCCCACCGGTTGATGCGCGGTGTCGCTTAAACTGTCCAGTGCCTCGCTTGCGGCCTCGACCATGCGCCGGGCAGGGCCCAACATCGCCTGACCCTCGGATGTTAGGGTCAGGGCGCGGGTTGATCTGAAAAACAGGGTCACGCCCAGTTTTGCCTCAAGCCGCGACAGGTGATGGCTGACCACCGAGGTCGATAACTTCAACCGTCGCCCAGCAGCACTGAGGCTGCCGGCATCGGCAACAGCCACGAAAATTCCCAATCCGCGATAGTCTTCAATCATCTTTCTAATTTATCGAATAATGATGCCGATGAATAGTGTCTAATCGAAAGGCCAATCGACTGGTAGATCAATCCCCATGAAAGCGAGGACAAGACTTTTGGCAAACAGCACGCTCACTCTAACCACTCCAAATGCCTTCAAGTATCTAAAGCTGCTTGGCAAGCATTTCGGTCAAGGCGTTCCGACACAGCATGACGCGTCCGAAATGACCGTTCCGCTGCCCTTTGGAACCTGTCAGATGACCGCAAACGCTGGTGTTCTAACCATCACCGTCAGCGGTGCATCCGCTGATTTAACGCGCTCAGAACAGCTTGTTGCAAGCCATCTTGTCCGTTTTGCCTTTCGTGAAAATCCAACCCTGACATGGCAGCGTGACCTGCGTGATGCCATCCATTCAAAAGGATCTACCATGACCACTCAAACATCTGAACTGTCCCGCCGTGATCTGCTTAAGGGCGTGACACTTACTGTTGGCGCGGCGGCCTTGTTGCGCACGGGCCTTGCCCCAACAGCTGCTGTGGCCCAAGGCGATTTGCCTGCTGGCACCGTTCACAGCTTTTCCAAGGGTGGCGTGACCTTCCACACCTATGTCTCACCCGCACAGGCGGTAAATGTGACCAGCCACATTGTCGAATTTGATGACCAGTTGCTGGTGGTTGATGCCACAATGCTACCCCCCACCGCCCAAGAAGTCTCGGCCCTGATCCAATCCACAGGCAAGCCTGTCGGTATGGCCTATATCAGCCACGAACATCCCGACCATTGGGGTGGTGCATCGTTCATCGAAGGCGTGTCTTTCTCGACCTTGCCGCAGGTGCGCGACGGCTTGCGGGGCGAAGCAACAGGCGGCCAATGGCCAGAGCCGACCAATGTTTTGAACGGTGCTGATCTGGTCACAGGCATGACAGAAATGTCCGGTGTTCCAGTTGAAATCCGTCACTACGAAAACGCCGAAGCACCGCACATAGCTGTGGCTGTTTTGCCCGACCAGAAAGTCGCCATCGTGCAGGATTTGGTTTACAACGGCGTCTACTTTGCGCCCGGTGTTGACCGGATGAACTGGATCAAAATTCTTGAAGAACTGCGCGATGATCCAGCCTGTGACACCTTGTTGGTCGGTCACGGTCTGCCCACAACGCGTGGGGATCTGGACACAGCAATTGCCTACCTCAAAGTGTTGGACAATGTTATGACAACCTCCGCCACACCTGATGATGCAATCGCAGCCCTCAAGGCTGAATTCCCGGGATATGGTGGTGAATTCCTGCTGAGCCTGATTTCAGAATACTGGCAGGGCTAAGCGCTCGATTAGTCTTAAGCAGACCTAGAATACAAAACGCCCGCTCGGATCCGAGCGGGCACTTTTTGTAAGAAACGGTTTTCCGATTAGGCAGTCACAGCTTTCCGGCGGCGTACTACGCCAAAGGCGCCAACGCCAATCAGCAACAGCGGCAAGGCTGCGGGAACAGGCACGGCCGACATTTCGACAGCTGACAATTTGTAGGCTGCAAAGACTTCCATGTTGCCGTTAGCATTCATTTCAGCAAGCTCTGAAAACGGGTTGCCCGAAAAATTGGCACCAAAATCGAACTTCACTTCAAGCAGTGCCACCATGCTGGCGGCAGGGGACACATCAGTCCCATTGCCCAAAAACGCTTCTACGGAATTGAACGCGATTTCAACAACGTTATTGACAAAGCCGATCCCGATAACACTGTCGCTGCCCACTTCGTTGAGCAAGTCGTCGTAAAGGGAGAAGCTGCCGGTTGCGTTACCGTCGTTGGGCATACCCAACGTGTATTGATCCAGTGTAAAGTCGAACTCGGTTAGCGAGCCGGGCAAAGTAGATGAGGCAGAGTCAACAGACATGCCAAATGCCAAAAGATCACCAAGCGTACCGTCGTCTGTGAATTCTACAGTGCCTTCGCCAGACACAAATGGGTCGGTGGCTGTGTACCCCAGCGACGCGGCATTGGCCGCTACCGCTGTGCCCAAGCTAAGGATAATCCCAGCAAAAAGGCCTTTCAAAGTCATTTCAATATCCTTCCACACAAAGTCTTAGAACGACAAATCGTCGTCGATTGTAATAAAGTCGATGTTCCCCGCATTAACACCCTCACCGCGAATATAGAGTGTGTCCCGATCACCTTCGAAAGATACAATCACAGTTGACGAGGTTTGTCGAATTGAGCCGATCATTGTCCCCGCTTCGAGAACAATACTATCGATTCCGACCTCATAGTCGTAGATCACATCACGTTCCCGGGCACCGTTGTTTGTTTCTGCGCCAAAGATGAACTGATCCTCGCCTTCGCCACCAGTGAGGCGGTCATAACGGCCGCCCAGACTGCGAATCGCGTCTGCATCCTCCGTGCCTGCGATCCGGTCACTGCCTTGGGTCCCGACGATTTCATTGGGTCCAACCGGTTCGACATAGGTCCCAGTGACCTCGACAGTGACTGTTGCAGTATCGGTCAAGTCGCCATCGCTGACAGTGTAGACAAAGGTGTCTGTGGCCGTTTCGCCCAAGCCCAGAAGGGCAAACGCATCACCGGCGTCATATGAGACAGTTCCATCCTGATTGATTTCAACATCGCCCAAAGTATCGTCTGAGTTCAGGCCGATCACTGCAAGGTCGTCTTCCTCGGGGTCACTGTCGTTGGCCAACACATCGATGTTGATGCCTGTTCCCACGGTGGCATCGGCGTCGTCGTCTTCGGCCATTGGGGCCTCATTCGGGACGTCGTCGTTGGTGATGGTCACAGTGGCAGACGTCGCTTCATAGAGCACGGGCGTCTCGGCATCGGTGACATCAATGTCGATGATGATTGTCTCATCTTCTTCAACAGTCAGATCACCTGCAACTTCGAGGGTGACGAAGACGGATGTCTCGCCATCGGCAAATGTCACCTCGGTTCCTGCCTCGGTTCCATAGTCCCCGCCGCGATCCCCCTGCTGTGCCGTGCCAGTATAGGCCAGCGCCACAGTTGCAGCACCGGTGCCCGCAGAACGGGTCACTTGGACCTGAACTTCTGTAGTGCCAGTGTTGCCTTCGGTCACAGAGGTAATTGGTGCAAAAATCGAGTAGGTCACCGGATCTGGTTCTTCTTCCTCGACACCATTGACCGAAATTTCGACCAAGGCTGTATCTGTGCCGCCGTTGCCATCGCTGACTTCGTATTCAAAGTCAAAGCTGCCGACTTGGGTTTCAGACAACCCATCAAACGAGCCGTTTAGATCCACCTCGAACGAACCATCTGCGTTCATCGTCACGATCACGCCGTTCGACAGTTCCACAGGGGTCCCATCAACCTCTATCCGACCAAACTCGACATCAAAGATCGCTGTCACAGACAGTTCATCGTCGTCGGCATCAGTGTCTTGGCCGCTGCCGTTGTCGTCGATAACGTTGCCCATCAGAACTGTGTCGGCGTCCGTAGACAAACGGTCATCTTGCGCTTCCGGTCCGAAATCATCCGTAAGGATGGTGATTTCCCCTTGGGAGCCACCAATCAGGACACCTTCGTTATCGGTGCCTGTGATGCTGACAACAAGACCTTCGTCTTGCTCAGTGCTCAGATCGCCTTTGACGATGATCTCTAGGGTTGTGGTGTCTTCGCCATCTGCAAAGCCGACTGTCCCGGTCATTGGAGTGTCGCCGCCCAGATCCGCTGCATCAACATCGCCGCCGATCTCGTAGTTGACCTGCAAGTCACCGGTTAGATCGCCAATACGGTAGAAAGTGTAGCTGACGGTTTGCACGCCATCATCGCCCTCAGTAACAGAGGTAACATCGGCCGAGATATTCACCGTGGGTGCCTGTTCTGGGGTGTCCAGAACATCAGAAGCACTTTCAGGTTCCGCAGCCAAGTTGCCCGCACCTTCAAGGAAGGCGCCCATGCCTGTCAGGGCAAAGTCGAGCACGGCGTTTTCAAAAATAACTGCGTTATCATCTGGGCTAAGGCCTGCGTCCAAGGCCGCTTGGGTTGCCATGGCACGGATGCTTTCGGGCAGATTATCCAAGGTCAACGGACCGGCTGGGAAGTTCTCGGGGAAATCCGGTGTCTCGCCAGAGAAGAGGTTTTCCGCCTCGGTCAAAGCCCAGCTTTCACGGTAGCTGCTGCCCTCGTATTCGCCACGTCCATATAGGAAGTCAAACAGCAGATCAGGCACGCCTTCGCCGTCAAATTCAATGGCACCTTCCGGAATTTCAGAACCATCGCGCAGACCAAAATCGTCTGTGAGGTCTTGGTTGGCGTTGCCCATCAAGCCGCGCACATTGCCCGAATTGCCGCCATCCGCTGCATCCGCAAGGAACACACAGACGTTCAACGAACCGTCTACATTGCCGACCATCAATTGCTCGCCAGCATCATTAAGCACGATGAAGAATTTGCCATCATCAATAAAGATGTCTGCCACATCGTCGCCATCGTCCAGATACAATGCGCCAACGGCCAGCTCGTCGTCTGTAACAACCTCTCCGTTGATCAGCAGATTGCCGGTCTTTGCATCGATCTCGATTGTGGATCCGCGCACGTCTACGGCCATACGTGTGGTGATCGACACCAAGTCGGAGCCGGGGAATGCTTCAAATCGGACCTGAACCGAGAACGGGTTGGTCGCGCCATCTTCGGTTTCCACCAGCACGTAGTCGCCCACAGCTTGGAAATCATAGCCCAAACCATCCAGTGTCGTGATATGCGGATCACCAAATACGTCAGCCTCGACGCGGATGAATTCGCCTTCTTCGATGACACCATCGCCATCAACATCAAACGGCAATTCAGGGATCGGGGGACGCCCGTCGTCATTGCGGATTGTGATGTTAGATGTCGGGTTGAAGACTGTGTAATCAGTATCATCAGAGGGGTTGACTTCGGTAATTTCCAACCGGAACCGTTCGTTAGCCTCAATCAGGCCATCGCCATTGATGTTGATCGTCACAGTAACCGAGTTTTCGCCATCAAGGATCGTGACACTGTTGCCCGGTGACGGCAGGAAGCCTTCGATGTCTTGGCTGTCAGCCCCAAAGACCCCACCAAAAGTGGTCAAGTCATAGCAAATTTCCACGTCGCCATCGGTTGTGCCGTCGCGTTGGAACGTGACGTTGATCGGCGTCGAGCCACTGTTGCCTTCGTTCAGCGACGCACCAAAGAGCGATCCGTTCACATAGGCCAAAATGCGTGGCGGGAAGTCGTCATTGTTGACCACACCTGTGCCGGTTGCATTGGTAATCCGAACGTCACCTGCGCCTGTTGCGTTTGACAAGGTGATCGTCCCGCGTTCGTTGCCTTCGATTTCTTCATCTTCGGCAATGTTGAAAGTGATCGTCTTGAACGTTTCACCTGCACCAAAGGTGACCGTGCCGTTCTGGGGCATACCGCCCTCAATGTCGGCTGCATCCAAAGCATCACTGCCAGATCCGGCAAAGGCATAATCCACGCTGACACTGCCGGATGTGTCGCCGGTGCGGTACACCTGGAACGTCAGGGCTGTGTTGTCGCTGGCATCATCGCCCTCTGTCGCGCTGGAGTAATAGCTGACCGAGATATAGGACGGCTGGTCATCGGTACGGATGATGCCTGATGCAGAGGAGGTCGTGATGACGGCAATGACGTCAGGATCTGTAGAGGATGGGTTGGTCAGATTGATGTAGGTGTATTCGTCACCTTCGATCTCTTCGTCGGCCTGCACCTGCAACACCACGTCCTTGAACGTCTCACCAGCCAAGAAGGTCAGGCTGCCTGAGGTTGGGAATGCACTGGAGAAGTCATCTGCATCCGCTGTGCCGCCTGCAACACTATAGTCCACGGTGGCGTCTACAGATGTGTCGCCATAGCGTTGAATGCGGAAGGTTAGTGTGTTGGCATCGCCCGGGTCACCCTCAACAGTGGTCGAGCCGGAGGCGCGGAAGTAAACGGGAATATCATCGTCGTAGATATAGCCATAGCCAAGCGGACGGCTGATCACGACCTGCGCGTCAGGATCCTCGGAAGTCGCATTGGACAAATGGACTTCGAAATATTCAGTGCTTTCGGTCAGATTATCGCCAGCGATTTCAACGGCGATTTGTTTTGCACTTTCGCCAGCGGCAAAGGTGACTGTGCCAAGCTGGGGCAGCGCATCGGTGAAATCAGCGTCCGTGGCCGAGTTGCCGTAGCGGTATTCCTGAATGGAATAGTCCACGGTGCCTGCTGACGACAAATCACCACTGCGGCTGACGTTGAACAACATTGTGGTTGTCTCGCCTTCGTCGGCTTCAGTGGCATAGCCATAGAAGACGGAATAATAGACCGGTACTTCGTCATCGTTGATCTGACCCGTTGCCAAACCTGATCCACTGATTGTGGCGCCTTGCGGGTGACCCTCGGCCTGAGCATCTGACAACCGCAGGCCTAGGTATTCGGTGCTTTCGTAGATTTCGTCGTCAATGACGTTCAGAGTAACCGTTTTGGTTGTCTCCCCTGCCGCAAAGGACAAGGTGCCGCCATCTGGGATGCCCCCTTCAAAGTCTGCGTCTGTGGCCGCTTGGTTGAGGTTAAAGTAGGCCTCAAAATCATAGTCGACTGTGGCATCGACATTGGTTTCGCCAAACCGATTGATGGTGAACGTAAATTGGGTTGGGTCGCCGTTTTGACCTTCGACAATAAACGGCGCGTTGACAGAAAATTGCACAGGGACATCGTCGTTGGTGATGGTCCCAAAGGCGCTGGACGAGCCGAGTGTAACAGCTGTTCCGTCATCCGAGACTCCATTTTCCAAGAAGACTTGGAAAAACTCGGTGTTTTCCGTGTCGTTGTCGCCTTGGACAAGTACGGTAAAGGTCTGTGACGTTTCACCTGCCTCAAAACGCAGGCTGCCTGTTTGCGGGAAACCACCGACCAAATCGTCATCATCTGCGGCCTGAGAACTGGCATAAAGATCAACGCGGTAGTCAATATCCGCGCCGACATTCACTTCACCGGAGCGGAAGACAGTATAGACCATTTCCGTCGTTTCACCTGCATCGCCTTCGGTCACCGTACGGCTGCTGATCGAGAAGGTGACAGGGAAATCGTCGTTCGAAATGGTCCCCAATCCGTTGGCATCCGAGATTATCGCGGTTTCGCCCGCGACAGTTTCAGGATCGCTGAGCAACAATTGAACATATTCCGTTGTTTCAATCTCGTCGTCGCCAGAGACCACGGCTGTCACGGTTTTGCTGGTCTCGCCTGCGGCAAACACCAATTCACCCGATTGTGGGAACCCGGAGACAAAGTCGTCGGCATTGGCGGAATTGCTAAACGGATAGGCTTCCAGCGAGAAAGACACGCTTGCCTCAACATCGATCAATCCGGTCCGCGTGACGGTAAATGACAGGGTCCGTTCGTCGCCCGTTTCGCCTTCCGTGACAAAGGCGTTGTTGGCGCGGAACGTGGCCGGGATATCATCATCGTCGATACGTCCAAACACTCGTGGTGTATTTAATTGGGGCGCTTCGGCTGCATCTGTGGTCAGGTTGGAGAGGTTCATCACCACGTATTCGGTGCCCTCCGTCACATTGTCACCGGCCACGACCAGCTCGATGGTCTGTGTGGTTTCGCCTGCTGCGAATTCGATTGTGCCGGCACGTGGTTGACCAGTGTTTGGATCGATATAGCCACTGACAAAATCCTCAGGCGTTGTGGCCGAGGTATAAGGCGACAGGGTGAAATCAACAGATGCGGTAGCGTCAAGGTTGCCACTGCGCGTAACTGTAAAGATCAACGTCACATTGTCTGCGTCATCGTCGGTTTCAGTGACGCGGTTGCCACTCGCCGACACAATAACGGGACGTTCATCATCCAAAATCGTCAGCGTAGCAGAAGACCGGTTGATCGTGACCTCGTCACCACCGGCATCCGCGTTGGACAGCGTGAACGTCGCGTTTTCATTGCCCTCCAAAATCGCGTCATCTGTGATCGCAAACTGTACAATTTTGCTGGTCTCACCAGCGGCAAACGTAATTGATCCCGTCTGCGGCAGACCGTCATCGAAATCTTCGCTTTCTGCTGTGCTGAAGCTGCTGAAATACGAGGTCAGTGTGTAATCAACTGTGACTTCGATGTCTGTACGACCGCCACGGAACACTTCGACTTCCAAAAACGCGTCGCCTTCAGTCGCCGTCTGATTGAAGACGGACAGCGTTGCGGGCACATCATCGTTGCGAATAAGGCCAATTCCATCATCGTTGATGATTGTGATCGCTCCGCCGCTATCTGTCACAGCGTTGGACAAGGTAACTGTGAAGTCCTCAAAACCTTCTTGTTGGGTGTCGCCTGCAACTTCGACCAGAATTTCGACTGTGCTTTCGCCATCGGCAAAGGTGACCGTGCCAGATGGAAAGGCGCCGCCTTCAAAATCATCGGCTGCAGCATCGGTGTAGAAGGTATAAACGCTGGACCCGCTGGACACGGCCCAATCCACGGACACTTCGTCGGCAAGATCGCCATTTCGGGTGACTGTGAACACAAATTGACCCGGGGTGCCGGTTCCTTCGTCTCCGAATACGATGTTTCTGTCAATTGAGATCAACGTCGGCAGAATGCCAGTATCAACATCTACAATAGTGTTTTGCTGCTGAATAATGTTGTCATCCGAACCGTCGGCTGCATCGCTGGCCTCTAGCGCCTCACCGCCAAAGATAATCTGAACTTGGCCGTCGTCGCTATTGGCATCGGGATTGGCGAACAACAGGTCATCCGCCCCGTCATTATTCACATCGCCAACACCGGCCACAGTGATGCGGTCAAACTGGAAGTAATCGCCAAGCTCGATCTTGTAGGCATCGCCTGCTGCGACCATGGCATTCAGCTCAAAGTAGCCGCTTTGGGCCTCCTCGCTGCCAAAGACCAAATACCCTGTAACCAGATCGAAGTCACGTTCGCGGCCTGCGATAAAGAAATCATCAACGCCATCCGCGTTCATATCACCGACGCCAACAATCGTTTGAATGTCCAATTGATCTTGGGAATCCGCGGCAAAGTAGAATGCAGCATCACCGGCAGCAACGGCTGCAGTATCTGCGGCAATCGATCCACTTCCATCCAACAGGTCGGACGCGCCTTGCACGACAATAGCGCCAGTAATTTCCGACACAGCCCCTAATGTGAGGGTGGAGATATCTGCAGCCGATGAAAAGCCGCGCGTGGCGATCTCGGCAAAGCCATCCTCGCCCGAGACATCGCCCAAGGCAAAATCACCAAACAGCCCAAAGTTGGAGGAGTCGATACTTTTGATATCCGGTCCGGTGCCAGCGGCCAAATCTTCGCCTACCACAACAAAGCTGTTGTTGACCCCTGCATAGGTTCCAACACCTGAGATTTCGTCTGGCGCGTCGGGGGTTATTACCCGCGTGTAGTTGCCGATATAGGCCGAGCCTTCACCGACCACCAAATCGTTAAAGCCATCGCCATTGATGTCCGAGGCCCCATTGATCCCAACGCTCCGCGAGTCGTAATCGTAGACATTGCCGATCTCGCCACTGCCCAAAGCCGCAGCAACGACCGGGCCGCCAAATTCGCCGCCGTAAAAGCCGCCAATCGTTTGACCAGCTTCAAAAGAAAAGCCGTCGTCGTCCGTGATCTCAGCCAGATTTACGAACAGATCGCTGTTGCCTTCGTCGGCGATCGCCTCGTCCGTGGTGCGGTCCTCATCCGTGCCATAAAGAACAAAGCTGCGCACATCGTTCACGGCCACATAGTTGCGGTAGTAGTTCGAAAAATCACCATCGTCCGGGTTGTACTCGCCATCCCCGTTCGCGTCATAAAGGGTGTAGTAGTACGAATAGCCTGAATCGAACGAGCGGGTTTGGGTGTTCAGGCCGATATCCGCAACGCCATCGTCGTTGAAATCGCCAATGGCAACAACGCCGGTAATCTCGCCTTCCGCATCGATGCGGAACCCATCAAGATCCGTTACATTGACCGTTGAGTCTGCCACGGACTGGCCGCCATAAATAACATAGGCAACGCCTTCGGTCGCTGCGCTGGAGTATCCGTAGTTGGTGTCGAAATCGTAATCGGTGGAATTTTCGACAATCGCAAAGTCGTCGACGTCGTCGCCGTTCACATCGCCTAAACCGACGACGGAATGACCAAAGGTAGAGTAGCTGGAATAGTCGCTGACATAGGCGTCTGATTCAATCTTGAATCCGTTCGTGCCATCGATGTCGTCTAAGTCAATGGATATCGGGCCATCTTCAGTACCGTAGACGACGTAGACCGCGCCAGTGGTTTTTTGAAATCCTTCACCGCCTTCATAGGAGGTTCCGCGTTTTTCGGTGATTGCGAAATCCGCAATTCCGTCGCCATTGATGTCACCAATGCCCGAGGCGTCAAAGCCTAGTTCATCGTTTTCGTCATCGTTGCCATTAACAATAATTGTGCCGTAATTACCCATAGCATTGCCCCCCCAAAGAGCCGCGGAATTCGCCGAGTTAAAATGTCATCGCTCAAAAATTAACCATATAAAGTCTAGGAAAAGGTGATTCTGTCAAGTCGTCGTGGGGTAATTTTCGGTGTGTTTGTCATCAATGAACTCACTGAAGTAATAGTTATTTCAATGGCTTAGGTCTATTTTGGCGGCGAAGATAAGGATTTCCTGCCCTGCGCGCTGCGCTGCTGCCGCTGAACCAGTTTCCTTAATGAAATCTGAGACTTCGCGGCACTTTAGGGAAATTTTAGAATTGGTTAACGTTCTGTCGATCAGGGCCTGAATAGCTGCGGCATCAAAGGATCCGACCATGCCAAGGCCAACTTTAGCACGTGCAATCGCTTGCGTTGTAAGCAATTGTTCGCGGTGCGTGGGCACTGCGATTTGAGGCAGGCCGTACTTAAGAAAGCCGGCGCTTATGCCGTGCCCGGCATGGGACACCCCCAGATCGCTATCTGGTAAGACCTTGTCCAGGCGCAAGGGGCTGTCAAACACTTGTACACCGCGTTCTGTCAACCGGTTTGCGTCCTGTTCCACCAATCCCGGCGCTACCAGAATAACTTGGTGTTGAAGGGCTGCGCGATAAAGTCCGCCAAGGGTCTTTGCGGCCTCGGCCGAGCCCGGACGCAAGTAGGCAAACACCTTGGCGCGGTCATCATTGGCCCATCTCGCCCCGGTGGCGCCGACCGTGTCACTGATCAAAGGCCCAAGATATTCAGCGCCCTCATCTCGGGTATTTGCGTAGCAATCAAGCTGCGGCAGGGTCATCAACAAGGACACATCCGGCCGTAGCAAATCTGCAAAACGTGCCGCAGCAGGAGCACCGAAAAGGGCTGCGATAGCGGTATTGGCTGTGTGCAAAACATCGGCCTCCTGCCGCAGGGCTAGTGCCACCGATCGGGGCTGATCTGGTGCAAAGGCTGGCATGGGTACGGTCAAAGGCGGGTTGTCATAACTGCTGCCCAAGATAACTGTAGGCAACTGCATCTGCTTGCTCACCATTTGTGCGGTTGGGGCCGCTTGGGTCACAACAATATCCGGGCGCAGCAGTGTCATCAAATTGCGCCAAGCTTCCATCAATGCGGTTAAATTTTGCGGGTTGTCCCATCCTGAACTTGCCAACACTCCGGCAAAGCTTTCGCCTTGGGCCTCGCCTCTGGCAAGGACCCGCGAAGGCACAAAAGGGGCCGGCAACAGCGTCGCATCCAATTGCGGGCCCATCGTCCGGATGGCCGCTGGATTGCGCGCCGCTACGATTATATCTGCACGGCCTTCTAATTGTTCCGCGACCCGGGCCAGCTTATTTGCATGCCCGAGGTTCTCGCCCATTTCCCACGCAAAAAGGATGCGTGGTCTAGAGTGCGGCATTTTCTGCGTCGAGCGGGGCAGGGCGGATCTGGAAGCGAATTTCGGGTGTGCGCAGGCCCAATAGCTTGGGTCGTTTGATCCCGCTTAGGAACGCGACGTCGTAAAGTTCCTGAACCACCCCTTCGATATTGAGGGTATGTTCAATATCGCCCGTTGTCAGATTGACCACGGCCAGCAAGCAAGACGGTTCAAGGTCCTGTTGGCTGAGGCGTTCGTTCAAAGACAGCCCCTCAAACGTCTTGTCTTTACGCGGTCGCGACACGCCAATAATCGCGTGATTGCCGACAAAGGCCACGCCGCGGGCAAAGCCGGGCAAAAAGCACAGCGGCTCGAACGTGCCTGTCTTTTGGTCGATTTGCCCAAACTCACCAGTGCCTGATTGCAGGCAATACAGCGTGCCGTTGTGGACGCGCGGCGAATGCGGCATGCTCAGGCCGCCTGCGACCACCTCGCCGGTGGGCACATGCATCACGATGCCGCCGTCACGACGTTTGTCGCGCCACGCGCCTTGAGTGTTGGTTTCGGCCACGCAGGTCACAAAGGCTGGTTTCCCATCTTCCATCGCCAAACCGTTCAAATGGCAGCGGTCCTCTGCGGCGATCCGGTCAATAAAGGGCGGTGTCCAGACCGGTCGGAAGGAATGGCGGCGATCCAGCGTAGCAAGGCAATTGAACCGTGTTGCTACAAAGAGGGGTGCGTTTTGATTAGGCACGCCGTGGATGTCGTGGATATCGATATCGCCTGTCGTGCGCCCTTCGAACGGGACGAAAACTGCGTCGTAGCCGTCTTCGGTTTTCTTGCCGGGGTCTAGCAGGTTTTCCAAACGCCACAGCTGATACAGTGACGACAGCCACAACACTGTACGACCGGCCTCTTGGGATTGGCCAAAGCCCATGCAGCGCGGAAAGGAGCGTTCATAAACACTCAGCCGTCCAGAGCCCGGGGTGGTGCCGACCAAGAAAACTTTGCCTGCTTGATAGGTGGTGAAAGCCAGAGATCCGCCAATGGACTGCAACCAGGGCACAAACGTGCGCGAGGGCATGAGGGATAAAACGGGGGGCTGTTCGGTCGTCTCGGGGGCGGCTGTATCGGTCATAAGGGTAATCCGGAAATGCTAAAATTAGCGACCATCTTAGTCACAACCTCGTTTTTGGCAACGTTCCTGCGTAAAATATGGCTGGCCTTTAGGGATCGACCGGCTGGCCTGTGACCAATTGCGAGGCGCGGCGCGTCAGGATTTGCCGCCGCGCAAATGCCCCTAAAAACAGCCCTGTCAGGATCATCACGACCGTTGCTGCAGGCGAGCTGCCCAACCAAAAACTGATGTAAGTTCCCGCAACCATTGAGGCCATGCACAGCCCCGTGGCCACCCAAAGCATCGTTGAAAATTGGCGCACGAGCAAAAACGCAATGGCCCCCGGGGCGATCAACAATCCTATGGCAAGGATCAGACCAGCAGCCGACAAAGTGGCCACAATTGTCAGCGAAAGGGCCGCCAACAGGCCGTAATGGAGCGCCGTCGTAGGCAGGCCAGCGGCGCGGGCTTGCGCGGGATCAAAGCTATAGAGGATCAAATCCTTGGCTTTCAGGATCAGTCCCAGTGCAACCCCTGCGGACAGGATGGCCGATGTCCACAACTCTGATGGCTCTACCCCCATCAAGTTGCCAAACAGGATATGGTTGAGGTGCGCGTTGGTTTCGATTGACGTGTACAAAACTATGCCAATCGCAAACATGCCCGAGAACACCACGCCCATCACTGTGTCTTGTTTGATCCGGCTGTTTTCCGTCAGATATCCAGTGGCTACGGCGCAGGTCATGCCTGCCACAAAGGCCCCCAAAATCAATGGCAGCCCTATGATATAGGCCAAAATCACCCCGGGAAGAACTGCATGGCTGATTGCGTCGCCCATCAAGGCCCAGCCTTTGACCACCAAAAAACACGACAGCAACGCCATGGGCACGGAGACGATGATGCAGATCAAAAACGCGTTTTGCATAAAGCCAAAGCTGAACGGCAACAGCAGTGTTTGCAGATCCATCATGCCGCTCCTTGGGTGAGGGCGGCTTTTGCTTTGCGCTTGCTCGCGAGGATCCCGTATTTCGGGGCGAACACAAACACCAAAAGGAAAATCAACGTCTGTAGTGATACGATCACACCGCCAGTGGCCCCATCCAAAAAGTAGCTCAGGTAAGCGCCCAGAAAACTGGTTCCGGCACCCAACGCGACCGAAGTCGCTATCAAACGCGGAAATCGGTCGCACAGCAAATACGCCGTGGCACCGGGTGTGACGACCATTGCAATGACCAAAAACGCTCCAACGGTTTGCATCGCAGCCACCACAGAGGCCGACAGAAGAACGAAAAACATAGCCTTCAGCAATGAAGGGCGCAGGCCAATGGTGCGGGCATGGTTTTCGTCAAAAAACGTGACCATCAGATCCTTCCATTTGGCTAACAAAATGACCAGCGATACGGTCCCGATGATAACCAATTGCAGCGTGTCTTCTGGGGTGATGGCAAGGATATTGCCCATTGTGATGGTTTGGACAGACACAGATGTGGGCGACAGGGATACCATGAACAACCCCAAGCCAAAGAACGAGGTAAAGATCATCCCGATGATCACATCAATTTTAAGGCCCGAGCGTTCGGACAAAAACAGCATCGCGCCTGCAGCCAGAATACCTGAAAAGAATGCGCCAACGGCGAACGGCAGGCCCAGCATATAGGCCCCAGCCACCCCCGGTACCACGGAATGGGACAAGGCATCGCCGATCAGCGACCATCCTTTGAGCATTAAAAACGCAGACAAAAACGCACAGACCCCGCCGACCAAGGCCGAGACCCAGATTGCGTTGGTCATGTAGCTGTAGCTAAAGGGGTCCAGCAGCGTCTCGATCATGGGGTCTTTTCGCTGCGCTGGGTTTTCTCGCCGTATTGTACAAATGGGCGCTCGTCATCTGTAAAGATCGTGACCTCGCGGGCATCTTCGTCATCGTGCAATGTGTCGCCCGTAAGGGTGAAATGGCGCAAAACGCCGCCAAAAGCTTTCTCGAGGTTTTCGCGGTTAAAGACCTGTTCCGTTGGGCCGGATCCAAGGATGGTGCCCTTGACCAGAATGGTGCGATCACAAAATTCCGGCACGGATCCAAGGTTATGTGTCGAGACCAGCATGACGCGCCCTTCGGCGCGCATTTCACCCAACAGGGCGACGATCTGATCTTCGGTTTTGACGTCGACGCCGGTGAACGGCTCGTCCAGCAAGATCACCTGGCCATCTTGGGCCAAAGCGCGGGCCAAAAAGACGCGTTTACGTTGGCCGCCAGAGAGTTCGCCGATTTGGCGTTTGCGAAAATCCTGCATTCCGACGCGGGTCAGGGCCATGTCCACAGCGGCGTGATCAGCGGCTTTGGGGCGGCGCATAAAACCCATGTGCCCATAGCGGCCCATCATCACTACGTCTTCGACCAGAATGGGAAAGGACCAGTCCACTTCTTCGGCTTGGGGCACATAGGATACAAGGTTTGCTGACAGGGCTGCCCGCACATCGCGCCCCATAATCTGGATTTTGCCTTTGGCCGTGGGAACAAACCCCATGATTGCCTTGAACAGCGTCGATTTGCCCGCCCCGTTCACCCCCACAAGCGCTGTCACACTGCCCTTGGGCAGCTCAAAACTGGCGTCCCAAAGGGCCGTGTGCCCGTTGCGGTAAGTCACTGTAACGTCAACAGCGCTGAGACCTGCGGCCTGAGAAGGGGACGCAGATGTCATTGAGGCAAAGCGACTGTCAAACCGCGAACCACGGTTTGAGCCGTGACTGTGAGCAAATCCAGATACGTAGGTACGGGCCCATCTGCTGCACTTAGGCTGTCAACATACAAGACACCGCCATACGCGGCCCCTGTCTCGCGGGCGACCTGTTCTGCGGGGCTGGTATTGACGGTGCTTTCGCAAAAGACCACCGGGATGTCATTGGCGCGCACACCGTCGATAACCGCTCGCACTTGCTGCGGGGTGCCGACCTGATCGGCGTTCATCGGCCAAAGGTAAAGCTCGTTCAAGCCAAAGTCGCGCGCCAGATAGCTGAACGCCCCTTCGCAGGTGACTAGCCAGCGTTTGTCTTCGGGCACGGATTGGATTGCGGCGCGAAGCGGTGCCAAGGTGGCGCGCAATTCGTCGCTATATTGCGCGGCATTATTTGCATAGACAGCGGCGTTTTCTGGATCCGCGTCAGACAGGGCCTTTTCGATATTGCTGATGTAAATCAGCGCATTGTCCAAACCCATCCATGCATGGGGGTTGGCTTTGCCTTCGTAACTGCCTGATCCAATTGAGATCGGCTCGATCCCGTCTGTCAGGGTGACCGATGGTACATCTCGCAGATTGCTGAGGAATTGCTCGAACCAAAGTTCGAGGTTCAGTCCGTTCCACAGGATCAAGTCCGCATCAATGGCGCGCACGATGTCGCGCGGCGTCGGCTCGTAGCCGTGGATCTCAGCCCCTGCTTTGGTCACGGACACGACCTCGGCGGCGTCACCTGCTACATTGGCGGCCATGTCGGCCAAAACGGTAAAGGTTGTGACAACCTTTAGCTTATCTTGAGCCGCAGCAAGAGGTGCACAGGCGCAGAGTGTTGCAAAGGCAAAGGACAAGAGGCGGGGCAGGCGCATAGCTAATTCCTTTTTGGTAGGCCACAGGTAGGGCGCGGTGATGTAAATGCAAATCACTCGCAAGTATAGCAGTGTTGCGAGTCATTCGCAACAAGGAGCGGATTGTAAGACTATGACAGAGCGCTGCGGCCCGCTGCGCGCCCAGAAAAAATGCAACCGCCCAAAAATGTGCCTTCAAGAGAGTTGTAGCCGTGGTAACCGCCGCCGCCAAACCCCGCGACTTCGCCTGCGGCATAGAGCCCGTCGACGTGTGTTCCGTCTGCTTTGACCAGTTGGCTGTTGAGATCGGTTTGAAGCCCGCCCAGCGTTTTGCGCGTCAGCAAATGCAAGCGCACGGCGATCAATGGCCCGTTGGCGGGATCCAAAAACTTGTGTGGCTTTGCGGTGCGGATCAACTTGTCGCCACGATATTGACGTGCTGCATGAATGGCCGAGACCTGCGCATCCTTGGAAAAAGGGTTGTCCATTTGCGCATCGCGCGCAGCTATCTGAGCGTGCAGATGATTTGCATCTAACAAGGTGCTGCCTGCAGTTTGGTTCATCCCCTCCACAAGGGCGGGCAATGTGTCGGCCACAACAAAATCCGCCCCATGGGCCTTGAAGGCCTCAACGGGGCCTGTGGCCTTTGCACCTGATAAAATCCGCTGTTTGATAACCTCCATCCACTTGGCCGAGGTGAAATCTGGATTTTGCTCAGACCCGGATAGAGCAAACTCCTTTTTGATCACCTTTTGGGTCAGCACGAACCAACTGTAATCATAGCCTGTGTCCAAGATCATTTTGAACGTCGACAGGCTGTCAAATCCGGGCAGGGCAGGTGGGGCGAACCGATTGCCCTTGGCATCAAACCACATCGAGGACGGACCCGGCAGAATGCGGATCCCATGGCGGGGCCAAATCGGATCCCAGTTTTGCACGCCTTCGGTGTAGAACCATAGGCGGTCTTGGTTGATCGCATGGCCACCGGCGTTTTGTGTGATCTCCAACATGCGGCCATCCACATGGGCCGGCACGCCTGACAGCATCGATGCTGGCGCGGGGCCAAGGCGGTCTGTGGGCCAAACCTTGCGTACCATCTCGAAGTTGCCGCCGATCCCGCCGGATGTGACGATCACAGCATCCGCGTTTAGGGTGAAATCAGAAACCGGATCGCGATTGGTTTGTGCGCCCTGCACAGCAGCATCTGGCGCCAAAATGCGACCACTGACGCCTTTAGCAGCCCCGGCCTGCGTTTCGATCCGGTCCACTTGATGGCGATAGAGGTACGTGATCCGGCCTGCGTCCACATGGTCTTGGCAGCGGCGAATGAAATGTTCCAACACACCGGGACCCGTGCCCCAAGTGATGTGAAATCGGGGCACCGAATTGCCGTGGCCATTGGCAAAGCTGCCGCCGCGTTCGGCCCATCCCACGACGGGGAACCAACGCAGGCCCATTTTATGCAGCCATGGGCGCATCTCGCCTGCGGCAAAGTCGATATAGGCCTCGGCCCATTTGCGCGGCAAAGCATCTTCGGGGCGGTCAAACTGCGCCGATCCCATCCAGTCGTTCAAAGCCAAGTCGCGGCTGTCTTTGATCCCCATGCGCCGTTGTTCAGGCGTGTCGATCATGAACAATCCGCCTAGTGACCAAAACGCCTGCCCCCCAAGGTTTTGTGGACCTTCTTGGTCGACAATCACTACGGATTTGCTGCGGTCCGCCAATTCTGCCGCTGCCGTCAGGCCCGCAAGGCCTGCGCCCACAATAATCGCATCAGATGAGGTCATTCACTTGCTCCGCAGCCAAAGGACAAAAGGCAGCGCCACGAGATACATGGTCACGCCGTAAACGGCAGATGGCAGGCCAATTGCAGGCACTGTGGCTGAGGCGCCGACGATAAGCGGGGCCAGCGTAATGCCCACAGTTCCGTTTTGGATGCCCACTTCGATCGACATCGTCTTGCGTTCGCGCCATGACATCCCTGCAGCCGCTGCAATGGCCAGACCCGCCACCATCATAATCAGGTTCAAGCTGATCAAAGCTGGCCCAAGACTGGCGAGGTTGTCCACAAAGAGCTGCCAATTGGTGGCCACCGCGGCAATAACAATCACAACAAAGAGGATACTGGCCAAAATCACCAGTTTCGGCTCAATCCGGAGGGCAAATGCAGGTGCAAAACGGCGGATCGCCATGCCAAGTGCAACTGGCAATGTGGTGATCAAGAACATAGCGATGGCAAGGGACGTCACAGATATCTCGGGGGCGGCATCGCCCATGAAATGCACCACGGCCCAGCCCACCAAGGGCGGCACGGTTAAAATCGACAGCAACGATACAACTGCTGTGAGGGAGACCGACAAAGCGACATCACCCCGGGCCAAACGCGAGACCACATTGGACGTCACTCCACCGGGACAGAAGGATAACAGCATCACCCCTGCTGCCATTTCGCCGGTCAAACCAAAAGCAAGGATCATGGCGTAGGCCACAATCGGCACCAAGAGCACCTGACATGCAGCGCCAATGGCAAAGGCACGGCCGCGTTCGGCCACGCGTTTGAAATCAGCACCGGTGAGGCCGATGCCAAGGCTCAGCATGATGATTGCCAAGGAAAGTGGCAGCACCACGTTGATCAGAATATCCATTATGTCCCCCCGTTTGACACGCACCCTAGGGGGCGGTGCCCCCGACTGGCAAGGCCCGGACGGCTACGACGCAACGTAGGGCGCGCAGGGCTCACAAATATTCTGGCCGCACAGTGTTTGGGCGTTGGGCCTCGATCACGGTCAAAATATCTGTGATTTCTCTATCGTGATGCTGCCGCAATGCAGCCTTGTAGGGCGGTAGGTTCGTACATTCCAAAAGCAGATGTTTATGACGCGGTGTCCAGTGTGCCTCGACCAGTTCTGCTAATTCTTGGGCCGCGCGGTGTTGATCAATCTTAAGCGCGTCGGTTTCAATAACACCGCGTAAGTGATGCCTATGTGGCAGGCCGATAATGCTGCGCGCAAAGGTCGGATGGGCCCCAAGATGATCTGCAGTGAGCTGTGCTTGATCAAAGGTCAGTATCATCAACTCGTCTGGATCAAAGCGCTGGCTGAGATGGTCTAGGGCGATGAGGGCAGAACTGACAAAGGGCCGTGTCGTGCGCGCAGCCATAGGGTATTGCCAATAGGACAAGAACCCGCAAGAGGTTGCAATGATGTCGCCTTTGGCTTGATCCAAGGCTTCTTCAAACGGCCTGATGTCAATTTGCGCAGGCTGGTTGTTGACGATTTTGCGAACTGTGGCTGACCGAACCGTCAGGATTTCTGGCACGTCCAAATATGTGGCAGGACAGGCCACGTCGCCGGGGACACGGGGAAACTGCGTATCCAACTGCAAGATACTGATGGAAGGGCGCATCTATTGCCGGATGTTGTTGGGCAACCATGTGGCCAGTTCGGGCCAGATCACAAGGATCACCACCATAAGTAACATCAGCCCAACCATTGGGATCGCGGTTTTTGAGATATAACCGATCTCGTGGCGCGTCATGCCTTGCAGCACAAACAGGTTGAACCCGATGGGCGGGGTGACTTGGGCCATTTCCACAACCACCACGATGAAGATCCCAAACCATATAACGTCGATGCCCGCTTGACGGATCATCGGCTCGACTATGGCCATGGTCAGCACAACAGACGAAATCCCGTCGAGGAACATTCCCAAGATCACATAAAACACCGTAAGGGCCGCGATCAAAACGATAGGCGACAGATCCATCCCATCGATCCAAGCGGCCAAGGCGCGGGGCAAGCCGGTAAAGCCCATCGACAGCGATAAAAATGCAGCCCCCATGAGGATCAGCGCAATCATGGCCGAGGTGCGCGTGGCCCCCATGAGGCTTTCGAGGAAGGCGCTAAAGGTCAGTGATCTTTGGAACATCGCCAAAACCAATGATCCAATGACCCCCACGGCTGCGGCCTCGGTCGCTGTGGCCCAGCCGAAATACATCGATCCGATCACAGCAAAAACAAGGCAAAGCACAGGGATCAGGAAACGGCTTTCTGACAGCATTTCCCCTATGCTCATGGAGGGTTCAGGGGCAGGGCGTTCACTGGGGCGCAGGAAATGCCAAAACATGATGTATGACATAAAAAGCCCGGCCAAAACGAGGCCCGGGATGATGCCTGCCATGAACAATTTGATGATACTTTCGTTGATCGACACGCCATAGACGATCAGTGTCAGAGAGGGCGGGATCATCAGGCCCAAAGTGGCAGCCCCTGCCAATGTGCCCACGATCATATATTCAGGATACCCCCGTTGGCGCAGTTCAGGTATCGACATTTTTCCTACTGTTGTCAGGGTCGCCGCTGAGGATCCCGAGACGGCAGCAAAGATCGTGCAGCCCGCAATATTGGTGTGTAGCAACCCGCCCGGTAAGAACCGCATCCACGGGGCAAGGCCGCGAAACATGTCTTGCGATAGTCTTGTGCGATAAAGGATCTCGCCCATCCAGATGAACAGGGGTAAGGCCGTCAGGGTCCAACTGCTGGCCCCAGTCCAGATCGTGGTGATCATCGCATCCCCTGCGGGGCGCGTCGTGAACAGTTCCATACCAACCCAAGCAACGCCCATCAGGGCCAAGCCGATCCAGATGGAGGACCCGAGCAGGGTGAACAGAACAAAAAGGAAAACGATTGTGGCGTAGGCTTCGGTCATTCCACAGCCTCCGTCCGGATCGGATTTTGGCCAGTTATCAACATCCGGTAAAGGGTGTCCCACAGGGCAATGGCCAGCAGGACCGTGCCGATGCTCATGGCCAGTTGCGGGATCCAAACTGGGGTGTAGACCAGCTCGCTTGAAGTGCCTGCCATGGCGCTGCCCCAGTCGCTGACCGCAATGCTAGGAAGGGACAACAGGGTTACAATCCACTCTGGGATTTGATCTTGACCTTGGGTCCGGTCGTTCAGCATCTCGGAAAACTGATTGGTCTTGATCGCATAGCGGGCGAAATATGTCGCAATGACCGCGGCGCCAAACACGGCGAAGACATCCAACCACCGCTTGAGAAATCGATTGGCGTTCAACACGATAGAGACACGAATATGCGCCCCACGGGTCAGCGCATGGCACAGCGCAAAGAAAGACGTGGCGGCCATAGCGTAGCCTGCAAATTCTGTGGTGCCGGGCAGGGCGAAACCGGTCCAGCGGGCGACCATCTGCGCCACAATGAGCGCTAGAATGGTCATCATGAAACAAGCCGCCAGTGCGCCGGACGCAAAATACACCCCATCCAGAAAACGCCAGAGCGGGCGTAGGACACGTTCAATGCGCGGCCCCGCCGCCAAGCAAATGATTGCGAAAACAGATGGAAAGACAAAAAGCCAAACCCAGAGGGGAAGGCCCAGAACAGGCGACCAATCGCGCATGGGTTTAGATGTCCTTGGAAGATCAGAAAGCGGGTCAGCACCGCTGTGTAAGGCGCTGACCCCAATGGTTTATTGTGCTTTATAGGCGTCCAAAATGGCTTGGCCGTCAGCACCAGCGGTTTCCAACCATTCGGCTGTCATCTTAGCGCCAATGGTTTCCAATTCGGCCAAAAAGTCTGCGCCTGCGTCCTCGACGGACATCCCGTTCTTGGCCAGTTCTTCAAAATAGAAGTTTGACAGTTCTGCAGATTTGGCAGCACAGCTGGCAGCGGTTTCATCTGCGGCTTTCTGGATGCCTGCTTTGGTGGCATCATCCAAACCGTCCCAGACTTGCGAATTGACCATCACATAGTTGCGCGGCAGCCATGCGTTGACTTTGTAGTAGTGGCTCAGATGCTCCCAAACCTTGCGGTCATAGCCGGTAGAGCCGGACGAGATAAAGGCCGAAGCCACACCCGTCGCCAATGCTTGGCTCAACTCTGCGGCTTCGATTTGGACAGGGATCATACCCAGTTCTTCGGCAAAGGTGGCAGTGGCCGAGTTGTATGAGCGGAATTTTACGCCTTGGGTGTCAGCACTGGAGGACACTTCTTTGTTGAAATAGAAGCCTTGGCCGGGCCATGGGCAGGTATAAAGTGCAACCAAATTGAGATCTGCCAATTGCGCGTTCACGGTGTCTTTGGCCACAGACCAAAGTTTCGCGTTGTCCTCATATGTTGTGGCGAGGAAGGGCAGGTTGTCCCAGCCCAATAGCGGCGCCTCATTGGCATGGGCGGACATAAACCGCTCGCCGATAGGCACCTGACCGGTTTGGATGGCCCGTTTGATGTCGCCACCGCCAAACAGCGATCCGCCTGCGTGGACGGTGATATCAATCGCACCTTCGGTGTATTCGCGAACTTTATCGGCAAAGATCACGCCTTGTTCGGAATGGTAATTTGTGGCCGCATAGGCCATCGGCATATCCCATTTTTGGGCATGACCGCCGGCAAAAGCCGCAGTCGTCCCAAGGGCGCCCAAAACGGCAGCGCCGGCAAATTTTGTAAGTTTTGTCATAAGATAACTCCCTAAATGCTACGTCTATCGCGTAGTATATTTGCGCGGATCAAACGGCGACACATCGATATTGGGCGGGGTGCCGCTGATCAGGTCCGCTATAATCCGACCTGTTTTGGCCCCCCCTGTCAAGCCTACGTGCTGGTGCCCAAAGGCGCTAAAGCTGCGGTTGCCCAAATCATTCGCACCGATTAGGGGCAGACTGTCCGCAGGAGCAGGGCGATGTCCCATCCAGTCTACTGTGTCGTCATAGGTCAGATCCGGCAGCAATCGCGCCACTTGCCGTTTGAGCATATCGATGGGTGCGCGACTGGCCTTTGCATCCAAACCGCCAAACTCAATAACCCCAGCAGCGCGCAACCGGCCCTGCATCGGTGTAAGAACGAATTTTCCCGAAGCCACCATGATCGGGGCTTTGGGCATTGCCGAAGGGTTCAGAAATTCGACGTGGTAGCCGCGTTCGCTTTCAAAGGGGACATTTACCCCCAGCTTGTGAGCAATGGCCTTGGACCAAGGACCTACCGCAAACACAATGTGATCTGCGCTTTTGTCGCCCTTAGTGGTATGGAGGGTCTCAACGGCCCCTTGATCCAGACTGATGTCGTGGACCTCGGCGATCTCAACGCATCCGCCGAGGGTCTGGAAATGGTCCGCCAAAGCCTGGACATACTCCCCCGGATCGCTGATGCGGCCATGGTTTTTGCATCTGACCACAACCTCGAAAGCCGGTCCCACCAAGGGGTCATAGGCGCTGTAGCTCTCGCCGCTAACAATGTCGAGGGCGACGCCTGCAGCCTTGCGTTTGTCCCATGCGTAGCTGTCGGCTTCGAATTCGGCACGGGTAGCATAGCCAAAACAATAGTCTTCTGTCGTGATGAATTTGGCAGCTGGGGTGCCCTGTGCAAGGGCCTGATGTTGCTGCACGCTATCGTGCAACAAGGTGCCCATGGCCTGCCCATAATGATCAACCTGTGCATCATTCGCATAGGACAAATAACGCCGCAAAAAGGGGATAAGGTGCGGTAGGTAACGCCACCTCAAGAACAAAGGCGCGTCCTTATCCCATAGCATAGCGGGCACCTTTTTCAGCAGTCCGGGCGTCGTCACGGGAACCACAGCACCGGCGGCCAGAACACCTGCGTTGCCATGACTGGTGCCCGACGCGGGGCCTGCGCGATCCAGCAAAGTGACGCTATGGCCCGCACGCTGCAGCCATATCGCACAAGACACCCCTACAATGCCTGCGCCGACCACGATGACCTTCATGTTTTTGACCCTCCCTCGGCCTAGCCCAGTAAGGCTAGGCCAGCCCGGATCGCATTGCCAGCATTCAAATGGATCGCGGCTTGCGGGATAATCCTGCAGGCTCCTTGACCCCCGATAACGGCACTGTTAGACCCGCCAAATATCCAAAAATAGCTTTGAGATCTGACGACATGGCAACGAAAGAAGCTTTGAAGACGTTGCCCCACAAAACAGTTGTCACTCTGACTTATCACGAAATCACACAAGACCCGCGCGTGTTCAAACAAGCCCGCGCTTTGGTTGAGGCCGGTCACCAAGTGCATGCGTTTTGCGCGCAATTGCCGGGGTTTGTGGCAACCGAAACCGTTCAAGGCATCAAAATAACGCGGTTTGATTGGGAGGCTAGCGATTGGGTTCGGCCAGATAGTTTGGCCGATTTTCCGTTTCTGAAACGCTCGAAACAGGTTGCCACCGAATTGTTTGAACCATTTGCGCAAAGCGCGACAAGGTTCCATCAAAAGAAAGCCGGCCTTGCGGAGTTAATTACGCCGCAGGATTGGGAAAAGTTGGATCTGGGGTACTACAAAAAGTTTAAAGGCAAAGAACGTAAAACGCGCAAAGCAGAGTACCTCAAGACTAATCTTAAATTGACGATTAAACAGTTGCCAAAGCGGCTGTTTGGTGGGGGCGCGCAACTCAATCCAATTGAACTGCGCGGAATGGGCAAGTCTCTGGGACGAGACTTTCGCGACCTCTATCAACTGACGTCCCTTGTATTTGCTGGCAATTTGCAGCGGGTGGTCGGGGATTTACGACCTGATGTTGTCCATGCGCATGATCTGTACTGCTTGCCGGGCGGGATCAATTTAGCTCAGAGCGTCGGCGCAAAATTGATCTATGATGCGCATGAATATGAACCGTCACGGGCCACTAAAATGCAAGTGGGTTCCGAGGATTTTGTCAAAGATCTGGAAGATGATTGCCTCGAACATGTGGACCATCTGATCACTGTAGCTGCAGCTTTGGCTGACCTTTATGGCGCAAGATTTGCAGGGCCGCCGCCCAGTTTGATATTCAATGCACCTGAGGTCGATCTGGATAATGTGTTCACCGCTTCTGACACTGCGCCACATATCATTCCAATCCGCACCCGAGCGGCAGTGTCGGATCAAACGCCTTTGGTCGTGTTCACTGGTGGCATTCAACAGGGTGCGCGTGGGATGGATAAGGTTCTAGAGGCTCTGACGGAATTGCCCGAAGTTCATTTGGCCACTTTGGGGCCTCGACATGAGGCCAGCGATGAGTGGTTCTTAAAGCATGCCGAGACTTTTGGCGTAAAAGATCGGGTGCATTTGTGCGATGCGGTGCCAGCGGCAGATGTCTGTGCGACAATTCAATCCGCCAATGCTGCGATCATCCCTATTCAAGATGCGTCGATCAGTTATCGCTTCAGCATGCCCAATAAGTTATTTGAAGCGGCTTTTGCGGGCCTTCCGATTTGCGTGTCAAACCTGCCCGAAATGCTTGCCTTTGTCACAGACCTAGGGATCGGGCGCGGAATGGATCAAACAGATCCGCACAGCATTGCAGGTGCCGTGCGAGATGTGCTTGATAATCCTCAAAGCTATGAGGCGGCCCCGGAAAAACGTGAAAAGCTGGCGACTTACTACAGCTGGCCTGCGCAAGTGTCGCGCCTTCTGGCGATTTACGATACCCTTTGATCCTAGACTTGGGCCAGTTTCTAAACTTGCGCCAGCGCAGCGATCACGCGATCTTGCTCATCCGTAGACAGATAGGGGTGCATTGGTAGGCTGAAGGCAGTTTGTGCGCAGGCTTCGGAAACCGCTAGCCCATTGGGATCTTGCGGAAATTTTGCGTAGGCTGTTTGCTGATGCAAGGGAAGAGGGTAGTAAATGGCTGTGGGGATGCCCTGAGATTTCAGGCCCTCTATGGCCCGCGAACGGTGATCCTCTGACTGTGCCAAAAGAGTATATTGCGCCCACACGGATGTATATCCTTGTGGAACGGTTGGTGTTTTGAAGGCTTGCGATATGGTGTCCGTGTAGCGCTGGGCAACGCGGTCGCGTGCCTCAAGTTCATCACTATATACAGCCAGTTTTTCCAACAAGATCGCCGCCTGCAAAGTGTCCAGCCGTGAATTCATGCCAATGCGAACATTGTCATATTTTTGCGTGCCCTTGCCGTGAAAGCGGTAGCTGCTCAGCAATTCAGCCGTGGCCGTGTCATCGGTAAAAACGGCCCCACCGTCGCCATAGCATCCCAAAGGCTTTGCCGGGAAAAAAGATGTGGTGGCCAGCGGTCCAATGCCGCCCGCGCGTTTGCCGTGATAGCCTGCGCCAAACCCTTGGGCAGCGTCATCGATAACTGTCATGTCATGCTCGGCCGCAATGGCGGCAATAGCATCATGGTCCGCAGCCAAACCAAATAGATCCACGGGGATCACGACCCGCGGGGTCAGCCCTAAATCGCGGGCCAATGCGATGCACCGCTGCAGGCTGGCAGGGTCCAGAGTGTAGGTATCCGGGTCGATATCTGCAAAAATGGGCGTGGCCCCAAGACTTGGCACAACCTCGGCCGTGGCCGCAAAGGTAAAGCTGGGACAGATGACAGCATCGCCCGTCCGCACGTTCAAAGCCATGAGCGCCAGCAACAGCGCGTCGGTTCCATTCGCGCAGGCAATACAATGCTTTGCACCACAAAACTCAGCCAGTTTTTGCTCTAATTCAGCGACCTCTGGACCCAAGATATACTTACCATGGCTCAACACCGCTTGGATACGGGCGTCGATTTTGTCTTTAAGGCGGGCTTGCTGAGCGGCCAGATCGATAAATTGCATCTAAGGTCTTTCTATCAGTTCCAAGGTGCCGTCAGTTTCGCAGTAAACCTCGCCTGTACGCGGACAGGTCAGATCTGCACCAAGGCGATCACCAGACTTACTGACCCAACCAATCCGGCGAGCAGGGATACCCGCGACAAGGGCGAAATCGGCCACATCTTTGGTCACAACGGCCCCGGCAGCCACCATGCAATAGGCGCCCAAGGTGTTGCCGCAAACAATCGTTGCATTGGCCCCGATGGTCGCGCCTTTGCCCACATGGGTAAGGCCGAATTCCTCTTTGCGCTCTACATGGGCGCGGGGGGTCAGCACATTGGTGAACACACAAGATGGCCCACAAAAAACATCGTCGGCCAATATAACGCCCTTATAAAGCGCCACGTTGTTTTGGATTTTGCAGCCATTGCCGATGCTGACGTGGGGTCCAGCCATGACATTTTGGCCAAGAACACAGTTTTCCCCAATCGTCGTGTGCGGCAGGACATGCACGAAATGCCAGATCTTAGTCCCGGCCCCGATTTCGCTAGGGCTGTCGACATAGGCGCTTTCGTGAATGAAGGGCGCGTCCGGCATTAGGCCCCCAAAATGCTTTTGAGATCAGGATGCTGTTCACCAAGGCCGGGCTGCAAAGGGGCTGTGCGGATATTGCTAACCACTTCGATTGACGGGCGCACCACGTCCAACCCATAGCCATTACCATCCAACACGTTTTGATAGCTTGCTGTGTGCAAATCGGTAAAGCCGCCGGAAAATTCGATCTCTTCGCCCTCAACAGTGATCGAGCGATGCGTGCTTTGACCCGCAGGGGTATGGGGAGGCAGGTGGTCGCGATTGATGGACAGGACCCAGCGTACACGTGCTTGTTCAAATTCCAAATAGCCGGCGGCGGCGTCTGGGCCACGGTGGTGCACGATGTTTTCGCGGATCGGCCCAAAGACAAAGGAAAGCATGTCGTAGAAATGCACGCCAATATTGGTCGCGATCCCGCCAGACTTATGTTCGAACCCCTTCCATGAGGCGTGATACCAAGCGCCACGCGATGTGAAATAGCCTAGGTCAACGTCATAGACTTTGTCCTTTGGACCTGCAGCAATACGGTCGCGCAGGGCAATGATCGACGGGTGCAGCCGCAACTGCAGGATCGTGTGAATACGGTTGCCCGTATCAGCCTCAAGGTCAGCCAGATCATCAAGATCGCTCGGGTTCAGCACCAAAGGCTTTTCGCAGATCGCATCACTGCCAGCGCGCAGGGCAAAGCCCATATGGGATTTATGCAGATAATTTGGGGAACAGATCCCGATATAGTCCAATCCCTTGTCCTGTCTGCGCAGACCGTGCACGTGGTTTTCGAACTGTTCAAATTCAGTGAAAAAGGCAGCGTCTGGAAAATGGCTGTCCATAATGCCAACGCTGTCGTTGACGTCATAGGCCACTTGCAATGTGCCGCCTGTGTCTTTGATGGCTTTGAGATGGCGCGGGGCGATATAACCGGCAGCCCCGATCAGCGCATAATTGGTCAAGACGGTGTCTCCTTTAGAAAATCAGGCGCGCACGACGGTCGCATCACCACGGTACTTACCGCGTGTATCGACCAGAATAGGCGCATTGGCACGGATCATATCATAGTCAAAATCACTGTGATCCGTCAGCAAAACAACCGCATCAAAACCGGCCAACACTTCAGGGGTCAGGGTCACGGATGACAGATCAAAGTCATGCTCGCGCATGGTCGGAAAAACAGGGACGTTGGGGTCGGAATACTGAACGTCCGCGCCCCAGTCGCGCAGGTGTTCCATCACAAACACCGACGGGCTTTCGCGCATATCATCCACGTCACGCTTGTAGGCAATGCCAAGGGCCAGCACTTTGGCGCCATTGAGGCTTTTGCCTTGGGCGTTAAGGGCCCGCACGGTTTTGTCGACCACATACTGCGGCATGGCTGCGTTAATCTCGCCTGCCAATTCGATAAAGCGGGTGTGCAATCCGTATTCGCGCGCTTTCCATGTCAGGTAAAACGGGTCAATCGGAATACAGTGCCCGCCGATGCCCGGACCGGGATAATAGGCGGTAAAGCCAAAGGGCTTGGTTTTCGCCGCATCGATAATTTCAAAGATATCAAGCCCCATGGCATCCGCTACGATTTTCATCTCGTTGACCAGCCCAATGTTGATCGAACGGTGGATGTTTTCCAACAGCTTGACCATTTCTGAGGCCTCAGTGGAACTGACCGGCACAACTGTATCGATGAACGCGCCATAGAGCGCTTGGGCGGCCTTCAGGCAGGCTGGTGTATGGCCGCCGGCCACTTTGGGAATGGTTTGCGTGCTGAAGTTTGCGTTGCCCGGGTCCTCACGCTCTGGCGAATAGACCAGATAGAAGTCTTGCCCCACAGTCAGGCCTGCCTGTTCCACATAGGGCAACAGGATTTCCTTGGTTGTGCCGGGCCACGTGGTGCTTTCAAGACTTAGCAGCTGACCTTTGCGCAGATGAGGCGCAATGGCGTCCATCGTGGCGGTCACAAAGCTCAGGTCAGGCTCACGGGTTTCGTTTAGCGGGGTTGGCACACAAATGATCAACGCATCGCATTCTGCCGTGCGCGAAAAATCCAATGTCGCCTCAAAGCCGCTTTCGACAAGGTCCTGAATGTCGGAATGGGCGATGTGCTGGATGGGACTTTGGCCTGCATTCATCTCTGTCACGCGGGTCTCAAGAACATCGAAGCCAATCACACGAAATCCCGTGCGCGCGACCGAGAGGGCCAACGGAATACCAACGTAACCCAAACCCAGAATGCCCACCACTGCGTCGCGGCTTTCAACTCTTGATACAAATTCCATACGGGCCTTCCGGTCTATGCCAGTCTTTGATTTGGTGATACTCGCCGCGGCTAGGATTGCAACCACCGATGGTGGCTTTTTCGCTTGGGGTGGTTTCGGGGCGACGTCTGACTTTGGGGCCGGTTTCCCAACGCTAGGACGGCTGATGACCGGCACTTTCGGACAAAACCTCTAGAACCCTTTCATAGATCCGCACCATCGCAAAACTGTCGAGGCCGCAATAGGCCAACATATCGGCGCGCAACTGATCTCGCTCTGCCCCTTGGGGCAGGGTGATCATACGGGCAAAAGCCGCCATAGCCGCTGTACCATTGGCCACAGGCATCCCCTCGTAGGTCAAATCGGGCACCATGACGGGTAAGACATTTTTGATCGAGGTGCGCCCATCAAAAGCAACGTCTACGTAGCCCAGTTTGAAGATGTCCTGCAAATCCACGGTTCGATCTGTGACATCCTGCAAGAAGTCCGCATGCTGTGGATAGAGCCCGCCCATGGCCCGGTTCCGACCATTCTCGTAGCCTTTGTTCCACGAAACGACACTGCCTGTCGCTGGAAGGGCCGACCTGAGTGCATCTATCAGCGGCCCGGGGCTTTGCCATGCTTGGGCCAGATATTCATGGTGATCCAATCTGCCATTTGCTTGCAGAACATGCAGCGAAAACTGGAACGGGATCTGCATCCCTGCATTGACATCAGGCAAATCTGGCAGGGGGGATTGCGTGGCCTCGTAGTCGTAAAAGGCCAAAGGAAACTCAAGGGCATCGACGAAACTCTGGATAATTTCGCGATCAATAAAGGGGCGTTGATTTTGGGCGGACCAAACCACTTTGGCCTGTCGTGCAGATAATCCGTCCAAGGGCACATCCGCCAGATCAACGATCCCGTCTTCGCGGTATTGGGCAATCTTGCCCGCTTTGATCCCGGGCAGTGTGTAGATCGAATGCTTTGGAACAGAAGGGTTCAAATAGGCAAAGCTGTCGCAATGATTGCCCCGTGTCAGCGTCACACAGGTGCAACTGCTTTCATCGATCTGCGACTGGTCCAAAAACTCCAAAGCCAGAGGGATTTGGCGGCCTACGTCGGGCATTAAGTCCCGAACTGCTTCGGTTTGATCGTTCAGGATAAAAGGCGCAGTACCATTATTGATCGTATGATCCCCATTGATATGCGCGACAAACAGACCGCTGATTTGATGGCCCAATGCCTGGGCCAAATTGGCCTGAAACGCGAGGTCAAACAGATGCGATGTACTGGGGCTGTGGCTGCTTTTAATCTCGATCAAATCTACAGACCCATCTGTCTGCCTGCGCAACACATCGGTGCGGGCAAAAGCGCCGGAAGGCAATTCAAAAACAACCTGCTTGTCTAGGGTCGCATCGCCTGACACCTCGGCCAACCAAGTTTCAATCGCCGCCTCGACCACATAGCCCTGATCGCGACGCAACTCTTGGCCAAGATCGGGCGCCGCTTGTGGGATCATTTCCGGCTTGTGCCGCGCCAGCCAAAGGGATTTGGGGCAATGCAGAAACTGCATAAAATCGGTTTTGGACAGGCGCTGGGCGATGGGAAACTCTCGCTTCTTGAAACGGTTGAGTGGTTGATAATGTCAGGCTATGCAGCGATGCGGTCCGGCGCAACCCTATGGTGCAAATGGGTTTCCGCTATATAGTTGCAAGCGTAACTAAACGACTGTAGCGTTCCGCGATATGACCTCTGTTGACCCTTTTGATCTTCGCGATTTTCTGCCCTATTTGCTGGCGCAAGCCGCAGAGGAAACCAGCCTTGGCTTTCAAAAGCACTACAAAGATGGCTACGGCATGCTGCGCAATGAATGGCGCGTGTTATTCCATCTGGGTCGCTACGGCGCGATGAGTGCCCGCGACATCTGCGAGCGGGCCAAATTGCACAAAACTAAGGTGAGCCGCGCTGTTGCAGCCCTTGAGCGCCGCCGCTTTCTGGCGCGGAGCCCAACGGCCCTTGATCGCCGCGTTGAAGTGTTGGATTTGACCAAATCCGGACACAGCGCTTATCTTGATTTGGCGCAAAAGGCACGGTCCTATGATGCCGCGATGGTCCAATCGCTGAGTGCAGAACAAGAGGCCGTTTTGCGCGCGTGTTTGGCAAAAATGGCAAAACTGCCATGACGCCCAAAATCCTGATTGCGGGCGCTGGCCTTGGTGGATTGTCTGCTGCATTGGCGCTGCGCCAGATCGGCTGCGAAGTTGCGGTTTATGAGGCAGCCAGCACCCTAGGCGAGGTAGGGGCGGGTATCCAGCTTAGCCCCAACGCGATGCATGTGTTGCGACATTTGGGACTTGAGGATCAGATTGTTCAGGCAGGCTATGCTCCGCAATTTGCAGCCATGCGCCATTGGTCTACGGGCAAAACGCTGTTTTCTTCGCCGCTGAACCCGGTCTGTGTGTCTCGCTACGGCGCACCGTATGTCCATATCCACCGTGCTGATGCCCATCAAATTTTGACCCAAGCCGCACAGGCCGCAGGCGTGCAGATCACAACCGGTGCGCCCGTGACAGGGTACAACCAAACCTCCGAGGCTATTGCGCTAAAGGTCAAAGGGGGATCAGTCGAGGGGGATCTGTTGATCGGGGCCGATGGGATAAAGTCGCGGATCCGTGACCAGATGCTAGGGCCGCAAAAGGCACGTTTCACGGGGCAGGTCGCGTGGCGTGCTTTGGTGCCTGCAACGTCTGTGCCGCGCGACTTGTTGGCACCCGGTGTCACGGTGTGGGTGGGGCCAGATCGCCATGTGGTCATGTATTACGTGCGCGGCGGAAACCTGATCAATCTTGTGGCTGTGGAAGAGCGCAGCGATTGGACCCAAGAAGGCTGGAGCCACCAAGGCGACCCTGCTGATCTGCAGGACCGTTTCGCCGGATGGCATCCGGACGTGGCGCAGGTATTGGACGCTTGCGAGACCGTGCATCTATGGGCGCTTTTTGATCGGCCAAGCCTGCCCCATTGGCATCAGGGGCGTGCTGTTTTGCTGGGGGATGCGTGCCATCCGACCCTGCCTTTTATGGCCCAAGGCGCCTGTTTGGCCATAGAAGACGCAGGGGTTTTGGCCAACTCTATCCACTCTGCCTCAGACTTGACCGCGGCGTTAAGCCAGTACGAGACGCGGCGCAAACCCCGCGCCACAGCACTGCAAACCCGCGCCCGCGACAACGCTGACCTGTTTCATTTGCGTATGTCTGCGCTGACTAAGGCCAAGTTATCGGTCGGGCGGCTGTTACCACCGGTGATGCGCCTCAAAGCCCTTGATGCGGTCTATGGCTATCGGTTTGACAGGCCATAATCGTCAATTGCTTGCGCTGGCGCGCCGTGCGGTTCAGTCTGGCAAAAAGGGTTCACAAATTGGGATCCAAAGGAGGCCACGATGACCGGATTTACCTTTAACACCACGCCCTCGGTGCGTATGGGGGCGGGCCTGTTCAACACTCTTGGCGATGTGGTCGCACCACTGGTGCAGGGACGGGTTTTGCTGGTCACTGATGCTGGCATGATCGCCACAGGTTTTGTTGAAAAAGCGACGCAATCGCTGGTCAAGGCAGGGCTAGAGCCTGTGATCTATGATGGCGTTCTGGCTGACCCGCCCGAGGCTGTGATCCATGCTGCGGCCGAGCTTGCCAAAACCTGCATGGGCGTGATTGGGCTGGGGGGAGGATCCTCGCTGGATGTGGCGAAATTAGCGGCTTTGTTGGCCGGAAGCGGGGAGGATCTAGCGGCGGCCTACGGGGTCGGACAGGCCAAAGGCCCGCGCCTTCCATTGATTTTGGTGCCAACGACTGCTGGCACTGGATCCGAAGTCACCCCAATTTCAATCGTAACAACTGGTGAAAGTGAAAAGATGGGGGTCGTCTCACCCGTCCTCTTACCCGATGTGGCGCTTTTGGATCCGGAATTGACCATTGGCCTGCCGGCCCTTGTGACAGCGGCCACGGGCATCGATGCGATGGTCCACGCCATCGAGGCCTACACCAGCGCCAGTCCTAACAACAATCCCGTCAGCCGCAGCCTCGCACTGGAGGCGCTCAGATTGATGGGGCAAGCATTGGAAACAGCTGTGAGCGCGCCCGATGATCTTCAAGCACGCTCTGATATGTTGTTGGGATCCATGCTGGCAGGGCAGGCCTTTGCCAATGCGCCTGTCGCCGCGGTACATGCTTTGGCCTATCCGATTGGCGGTCATTTCAAGGTGCCGCACGGGTTATCCAACGCCCTCGTTCTTCCCCATGTGATCCGCTTTAATACCCCCAAGGCAGGCGACGACTATTCGGTCTTGGCCGCGGCGCTGTTCCCGGGCAAATCGGGGGCCTTTGCAGATCAACTCACGGACCTGTCACGCCGCTGTGGTGTGCCGCAGACTTTGGCAGAGGTTGGTATTGCCAGTACGGATCTTGATCTTTTGGCACACGACGCGATGAACCAAAACCGGTTGCTGGTCAACAATCCGCGCGAGGTCACTCTGGCTGATGCCCGCGCCATTTATGAGGCCGCCTTATGAGCCGCAATACCTACGCAGAGTTTCGCACAATTCCCACCCGTTGGGCGGATAACGATATCTATGGCCATATGAACAACGTGGTGCATTACGCATTGTTTGATACGGCGGTAAACGGTTGGTTGGTGAGCCGTGGACTGCTGAATATGACCGACAGCCCAACTGTGTTTTTGGTGGTGGAAACAGGCTGTTCCTACCGCGCTGAGATGGCCTACCCTGACGATATCCATGCAGGCATCCGGATCGCTAAATTAGGCAGCTCCAGCATTCGCTACGAGGTCGGCCTGTTCCCGAATGATGCGGCGTCGCCTGCGGCAGAGGGGCATTTTATCCATGTTCAAGTGGATCGTGCGACCCGCAGACCTGTGCCACTGTCCGTCGAGGCCCGTGAAATCCTGTCTGATCTGCTGGTCAGTTGACGCGCAAGGTGCTGAGCACGCTGATCTTGAGGGCGGCCAAGTAATCTTGCAATTGATCCAACGACTGAACCGAAAATTTTGCGTTGGACGCACTTGTTGTAAAAAAGCGCGCATAGGAAATCACTGTGGTTCCGCTGGCTTGGATTTGCGCTTCAAAGGGCGCAAGGCTGTCAGCAATGAGCCTTGCTTTGCGCTCGCTCACCTCGATTGAGGCGGCCTTTCCAGCAGGAGTGAAGCCCAGCAAAAGGTCTTGGGCATCAGGGGTTTGAGCAATGAAATGGAAGTAGTTTATTACACATTCTTCGAAATAAATATCCAGAACCTCGCCTAGGGTTCCCACCTGAATACGCCGCTCGGTAAAGCTGCGTTCTGACTTGTCTGCAACAAAGTGCATTGCTGCGATAAGAACCGTGTCTTTGTTGCGGTAGTGCGTATATAGCGTTTGACGCGAAACGCCTGCGGTATCGGCAATATCGGCCATCGTGGTTTTCCGAATACCGTAGCGGGCTATGACGCCAATCGCGGCTTCTAGAATATTTTGTTCAACTTCGGTCATTCCAGCAACTTGACAGACTGTGTATTTGTGTCAAGTTTGTGGGTATTGATCGAAAAGAGGTGCGGCATGAAAATCACAGTGAACGGAACCGAGCACGAGGTTGATGTGGCGGATGACATGCCGCTACTTTGGGTCCTTAGGGATGAACTGGGCTACACAGGCGTCAAATATGGCTGTGGCATCGCGCAATGCGGGGCCTGCACAGTGCATCTGGACGGCCAAGCGGCCCGTGCCTGCCAAGTGCCCGCAGCCTCTGCAGATGGATCCGAGGTGACCACCATCGAAGGCCTTGGAACGCCCGAGGCCATGCATGCCGTTCAGGCCGCTTGGGTAGAACATCAAGTGGCGCAATGTGGCTACTGTCAGTCTGGCCAGATTATGGCGGCCGCTGCGTTTCTGGACCTCAACCCTGAACCGACGGATGATGATATCGATTTGGTCATGTCTGCCAATCTGTGCCGCTGCGGCACATATCCCCGCATCCGCGCTGCCGTGAAGACAGCCGCCCAAAAACTACAAGGGGCCTAAAGCCATGAGCAAACTTGGAACAATCGCAAGACGCACCTTTTTGATCGGATCTGTGGCAGTCGCTGGCGGTGTCGCGTTCGGGGCCTATGCCTACAAACGCCCGGTTAAAAACCCCTTGTTGGCAGATCTAAAGGACGGGCAAGCAGCGCTGACGCCCTACGTGAAAATCGACAGCTCTGGCGTGACGTTGATCACGCCGCGTACAGATTTGGGGCAGGGCGCTTATTCGGTCCAAGCAGCCCTTATTGCCGAAGAACTGGATGTAGAACTCGACCAGATCAAGGTCGACCCAGGCGTGCCCAGCCCCGCCTATTACAACACTGCCATGGCCGAAGAGGCCGCACCGTTCCGCTCGACTGATAAATCTGGCATGGCAGAGGCTGCGCGTACTGGCATGGATGCCTTGCTGAAATTTATGGGGCTTCAGGTGACAGGTGGGTCGACCACAGTGCCTGACAGTTTTGAAAAACTGCGTATGGCAGGGGCCGTAGCCCGTGAAACGCTCAAGCAAGCCGCGGCCGAAGCCAGTGGTCTGGCTGTGGATGTGCTCAAGACACAAAACGGCGAAGTTTTGCTGCCAGATGGGACGACTTTGGCCTACACGGCACTGGCGGCCCGGGCAGCAGGCATTGCGCCTGTAACAGATGTCACGTTGCGCGATCCGTCCCAATGGCGGTTGATCGGCAAACCCCAGATGCGCGTCGACACTGTCGCAAAATCCACTGGCACGCTGGAATATGGCATCGATATGCGCATGGAAGGCATGGTCAACGCCACGGTCAAACTGAACCCGGCCCAAGGTGCCGGCATCAACAGCTTTGACGCCAGTGCCGCAGAAGCCATGGACGGCGTCATCAAAGTGGTGCCGGTCACAGGCGGCGTTGGTGTTGTGGCCAAGAACACTTGGACGGCGTTCCAAGCGGCAGAAGCCTTGGACGTCGATTGGGCCGCCTCAGACATGCCGGCCACAATGGACGGACACTGGGGCGTTTTGGCTGATGCTTTTGTCGAAGATCAGTTCGATAGCCGTTTGCGCGAGGAAGGCGATGTGATCGCGGCCCAAGAGGATTCCGATGTTTTTATTGCAGAATACCGCGCGCCGTATTTGGCCCATGCGCCGCTAGAGCCGATCAGCGCGATTGTAAAGGTCGAGGATGCGCGCGTGGATGTTTGGACCAGCACGCAAATCCCGCGCTTTGTGCAAACCAATATCTCGGCTTTGACCGGCGTTGATTATGACAATGTCCATGTGCATGTTTTGATGTGCGGTGGCAGCTTTGGGCACCGTCTCGAAGACGAAGTGGTCAAGCAAGCTGCTGAAATTGCGATGGAAATGAAAGGCACTCCGGTTAAACTGACCTATAGCCGCGAAGAAGATTTGACCCATGATTTCACCCGTCAGATCGCCATGGCGCGGGGCGCAGGTGTGGTCAGAGACGGGCGCGTGGAAAGCTTTGACTTGGGCATTTCGATGCCTTCGGTGATTGCCTCACAAATGGGTCGGCAAGGCCAAAACGTACCGGGCCCCGACACGCAGATCGTTGCTGGCGCATGGGAGCAACCTTTTGCGATCCCGAACTACCGGGTCACTGGCTATCGTGCCAAACCGCTTGCGCCGCTCAGTTCTTGGCGCTCGGTTGGGGCTTCGACCAATGCCTTCTTCCATGACGTCTTTTTGGATGAATTGATCCATGAAGCAGGGGCCGATCCGATGCAGGAACGTTTGCGCCTGATGTGGCACGACGACAGTCGCAAGGTGATGGAGGCCGTCGCTGAAATGTCGAATTGGGGCAGCCCGATGGGTGAAAACCAAGGGCGCGGCGTGGCGTTTTGCATGTCCTTTGGTGTCGCTGTCGCGGAGGTAGTTGAGGTGACTAACACCGACAATGGCATCAAGATAGACAACGTCTATGTGGCGGCTGAAGTCGGCACTGTTGTAGATCCGATCAACTTTGAAAACTTGGTGCAGGGCGGCGTTGTTTGGGGTCTTGGACATGCGATGAATTGCGAGATCACCTATACTAACGGGATCGCCGATCAGACCAACTATCATGCCTTTGAAGGGATGCGGATGTATCAATGTCCACAAATTCAAGTGCGCGGTCTGGAAAACAGTGGACAAGTGCGCGGTATCGGCGAGCCACCGGTGCCACCTGCAGCAGCAGCCCTGAGCAATGCGATCTTTGATGCAACAGGTCAGCGCATTCGCGAGATGCCGTTCAACAAACATATCGACTTTGTGTAAGGACCATAGCATGTTGAAAACCCTTACCTTTGCGGCCTTTGCGCTCACGGCGGTTTCCGCCTTTGCAGCGGGCGAAACCGTAACGATCAACCCACCTGCCGAAGGCAGTGTGACCCAGGCCCAAGGCCTTGAGGCATGGACGCGTATTTACGAAGTTGCCAGTCACCCGCGTTGTTCAAACTGCCATGTTGGGGCCTCGAACAGGCCCATGTGGTCGGGACCCTCTTACGGAAAAACCCGCGTTCATGGGATGAATGTCAACGCTGGCGAAAGCCGCATCGGAGCAGAATCCATCCCCTGCGCCGCTTGCCATTTGGCCAATGAAACTGGCGGCCAATCAGGCGCCCATATGGCACCGCAAGTGGCTGCTGATTGGCAATTGCCGCCGGTCGAATTTGAATGGTTCGGTAAAACATCCGAAGAAGTCTGCAACCAATTGCGCGATCCTGAACGTAACGGGGATCGGACCTTTATGGATGTGGCCAACCATCTGGACCACGATGTGATTTTGCACTGGGCATGGAGCCCGGGGGGCAATCGCGAACCTGCGCCTTATTCACTACAAGACCACGTAAACGACATCCTGATCTGGGGCGTCGCAGGGAGCCCGTGCGCAAATGACTGAAACCATTCCTTTGAACCGCACCCAGCGTTTGTTTCTGACCGCTGGTGTGCTGATGCTGATCAATGCGGGCCTGCATATCCTTGCCCCATTGGTCAGTGGCTTTGGATCAGACGCGCTGATGTTGATCCCGGTTGGGGTGCTTTATGGCCTCTTTGGCTGGGGCTTGATGCGGGGCTGGCGTTGGCTGGCCTATATCGTGTTCCTGATCTGCCTGATCGGCGGGGTCTACGCCTATATGATCGCATCGGCCACATCCGTGCCAGCATGGTGGATGGGCCTCATTGTGGCTGCAGATGTTTTGGTGATCGTCACGTTGTTCTTGTTGCTGTGGCGCAGGCCCACGCCTGCAGCGCTTTAGTCTAATTGCAGGCTGCGACCCTCGTTCATAGATTGGGTCGCGGCATCTGCTAATAGCTGCGCCTTCAGCCCATCATTCGCTGAGGGTAAAATAGCTGTACCTGCGTTTAGCGACTCCACAAAATACGCCATTTCGGCGAAATAGGCCGCCTCGTAGCGTTCCAAGAAAAAGTTCATTGTGGGGGCGGCAGTAAAGCCTGCGCTGCCTGCTTGCGTCACAAAATCCTCGGGTTGGTTTGCGGCTTGCAACATACCTTGCGCCCCATGCACTTCGATACGCTGGTCATAGCCGTAAGTTGCGCGGCGTGAGTTTGAGATTTGGCAGATCTTACCTGAACCCGTTGTCAGTGTTACCGCAGCCGTATCCACGTCGCCTGCTTTGCCGATCTCGGGATCAATCAGGCAACTGCCCACGGCGTGGATCGTCACAGGCTCTTCCCCAAGTAAAAACCGCGCCATATCCAGATCATGGATCATCATGTCACGAAACAGGCCGCCCGAGGATTTGATGTAGTCCACTGGGGGCGGTCCGGGGTCTCGCGAGGTTATCACGACCATTTCAACCGCACCGATGGCCCCTTGGGCGACCCGCGATTGCAAGGCCGCAAAGCTGGGGTCAAACCGGCGGTTAAACGCCGTCATAAAGGGCGTTTTGGCACTGTTGACGGCATCGATGCACTGGCGCACCCGATCTGAGGACAGATCAATCGGCTTTTCGCAAAAGATCGCCAAACCGTTGGCGGCGGCCGCATGGATGATGTCGTAATGGGTCGATGTGGGCGTGCCGATGATCACTGCGTCTAAATCCGAGGCACTCAGGATCGCATCCGTGTCGCGCACTTCACCGCCCCATTCTGCCACCAGTTTTTGCGCAGCGTCGGGAAAGAAATCACTGGCGGCAACCAGTTCTGCGTTTGGCAGTCGCGCCAGTGAACGCGCATGCACCTGCCCAATCCGACCACAGCCCAAAAGACCAAAACGAACCATACTCTTTTCCTTCTAAGCGGGGGCCAAAGCCCGTAGTGCCTGACCCGCGGCTTTTGCAATGGGCGCCTCAACCTGTGACAGGATTTGCACACGGTCAAATTGATCGACATCCGCTGCAATTGCGTCGCGGAGCGCTGTGCCAAAGGCCATGCGCAACTCTGTCCCGATGTTGAACTTGCAGATGTTGGAGGTCCGGGCCAGATGGCTGCGCTGGGCCACAGGCACGCCCGAGCCGCCGTGGATCACCAAAGGCACGTCTGTGACGGCCTCAATGGCGCGAATGCGGTCCTCGTCCAATCCGCCCTCGCGGTTTTGTTGCAGATGCACGTTGCCGCAGGAAATCGCCATGGCATCTACACCACTGTCGCGGGCGAAAATTGCGGCCTCGGCAGGGTCTGTCCCGTTTGAGGCCTCGCCTTGCGCGTAGCCCACAAACCCAATCTCCCCCTCGCAAGAAATACCCGCGCCATGGGCCATCTCAGCGATGCGCGCGGTCTCATCAATGTTTTGTTGCAACGGCTTGCGTGAGCCGTCGAACATCAGCGAGGTAAAGCCACTGTCCAGCGCCTCTTGGCAGTCTTCAAAAGTATATCCATGGTCCAGATGGGCCACGACAGGAACGTCTACGCTGGCTGCGAGGTGCCTGAACATTTTGCCTAAAACGGGTAAGGGGGTGTGGGCCCGGCATCCTGGACCTGCCTGCAATATCAAAGGCAATCCGGCGTCTTGCGCGGCCATTGTGTAGGCCCGCATGTCTTCCCAGCCAAGCGTCACCAAGCCCCCCACTGCATAGCCCCCTGCAAGCGCAGGTTGCAGCACCTCTTTCAGTGTGGCGAGCGTCATTTGAACTTGGCCACCATATCCATGATACCCGGAATTGTGTGCAATTGCTCTGCATGGGTGGGTTGGAAATATTGGACCAAACTGCGTTGGCTGAGACCCGCCAAAATGGTGAAGTAGTACATTTCATAACCGGGTAAAACGCAGCAAGGGTGATAGCCTTTGTCGAGGCAAATCGTTGAGCCGTCCATGATGTGATAGGCGTCGCCGGGTTTATTGTCCTCGCGCTGCAACATCTGCACGCCTGAACCATAGTTTGGTTTGAAACGGAAATTATAGGTCTCGTCATGGCGGGTCTCGTCGGGCAAACGGTCCGTGTCGTGCTTGTGACTGGGAAAACCAGACCAACCGCCTTGGCCGACTGTAAACAGCTCGCTGACCAGCAAACGGCCCACGCGGTCATGGTATTTTGTGCCAAGGATATGTTTGATTTTGCGATGGGTTTTGGTGTCGTCAGAGCCATATTGCACAACGTCCAATTCGTCGGCGCGTACGGCGAAAGGCTCGAACACCTCATCGAATTTCGCGCCTGCGACGAACACTTCGGTGTCGGTCTTGGCTGTGAACGTGGCCTCAGCCCCGCTGGGCACATAAACGCCCTCAGGCTCGCCGTCCCAGACATCTTCGCCGCGCCCGCCCAGATCATCTGCCGCCAATGTGCCGACACCCACATCAACCGTGCCCGTGGCAGGTACGATACAGGTCTCGAACCCCGGCACAGCGTAGCCAAAACTTTGCCCTGCTTTGAGTTTGACAATGTTGAAGTAGTTCAGCGGCACTGTTTCATCGCCCACATCAACGATGGGTTTGTTCTCATTTTCAAACGGGGGGATATGCATGGGTGTCCTTTCAGGCCGTATCAAAGGGCCGGGGTGGGGCCGGGGTGTGTGGCCAAAAACTGTTCCAGATCTTCGGGCGTCGGCAAAGCCGGGGCGCAGCCGGGGCGTGAGACAGTAATGGCCGCACAGGCCGATCCGCGCAAGACTGCGTCTTTGACCTCTTGGCCTGTCGCAAGACCCGATAAAAACCCTGCCATAAAACTATCGCCAGCCCCCACGGGTTTTAAGGCGTCTACCGGATAGACGCCCGTTTCAAACTCTTGCCCATCCGCAAAAGTAATCGCGCCCTTTTCGCCCATTTTGTAGATCACGATTTTGGCCGTGGTTGCGGCCAATTCGCGAGCCTTTGCAAGGCCTTTGTCGATGCCGCCCGCCATGAAACCGAACTCTTCGTCATTGCCCACAATAATGTCACTGGCCGCCCCTGCACGCGATAGAACATCTGCGGCGACCTCGGCTGAGGGCCACGAATAGGGCCGGTAATCAACGTCGAAAATGATGGGCATGCCCGCTGCGCGCGCTTTGTCAAAGGCGTGGAACGTAGCGCTGCGCGAGGGGTCTGCTGCAAAGACCGTGCCGGCCGTGACCAATGCGCCGAACGCTTTGAAATCGACGGCGTCCACTTGGGCCTGCGTCACTTGGAAATCTGCGGCCCCGTTTCGGTAAATGACGTTTTGAAAGTCCTCAATGCGGCTTTCATAGACCGCCAGCGAGGTCCGATATTCGCCTTGAATTGGCGTCACATATTGGGTGCCCACATTGTAGCGCTTCAACTGGTTCACGCAGTAGCGCCCAACCGCATCGTCCGAGATTGATGTGACCAATGCCGTGTGCGCGCCAAACTTGCCCAAGCCCGCGCAGATATTTGCACTGGAGCCTCCAAGGCCTGCCTGAAATGTATCTGCCTCTTCGGATTTGGTGCCCGGCGGATCGGCAAAAAAATCCATGCCCGCGCGTCCAAAGACTACAAAGCGGTTTTGCCGGATGCTATTAAGAAGGCTCACCGCCTATACCCCTTTGCGCTGTTTGGATCGGCTGCTTTCCACGTCTTTATGGGCAGCGGCGACTTTAGGATTGTCGGTGACATGGGGCGTGCCCACTTCCCACCATGTGTGGCCTTCGGTCGTCCAGCCTTCAAAGGCGTCCACATCCATGACGATCACAGATGTTTTGTCAGCGGCCTTGGCGCGCAAGAACGCCTCCTTCAATTGGGACGGATTGGCGACTTTCTCCGCGTTTGCGCCCATGCTTGCGGCATGCGCTGCGAAATCAACGCCAAAGGCCTGCGGGATGGTGGGCGCATCAGACAACAGGTTGTTGAAGCTTTCGTTGCCTGTGTTGTTTTGCAGCTTGTTGATCACTGCAAATCCACCGTTGTCTAACACCAAAATGATTAGCTTTTTCTGGCTCAGCACCGACGAATAAACATCCGAGTTTAGCATCAAATAAGAGCCATCGCCGCAAAAGACGACTGTGTCTTGGTCTGGCTCAACCTCAGATTGCGCGATACGCGCACCCCAAGCGCCAGCGATCTCATAACCCATGCAAGAAAAGCCAAATTCCACGTCTACCGTGCCAATATCCAACGTGCGCCAATTTGCTGTGACTTCCGCAGGCAAACCACCGGCTGCCGCCACAACGCGGTCGCGGGCGTCACATGCGGTGTTCACAGTGCCAATGGCCTGCGCATAAGAGTTCGGGCGGTTGCCGTGGCTGGTATTGTCCGCCACATAAGCCACCCATTTTTTCCGCTCGGCTTGGGCAAAACCTACCCAGTCTTGCGTGGCTTTATGCCCGCCCAAACTTGTACTCAGCTCGCTCAGCGTTTCGCGGGCATCGCCGACGACGGGCAGGGACATATGCTTCATCGCGTCGTGGCGGGCTGCATTGATACCGATCAATTGGGCGTCCTTGGCAAAGGCGGTCCATGACCCCGTGGTAAAATCCTGCAACCGCGTGCCTACGGCGATAATGACATCGGCCTTTTCGGCGACGGTATTTGCGCTGTCGGATCCTGTGACGCCCACAGGACCGATGTTCAGAGGATGTGTGTCCAAAAGGTTTGCGCGTCCCGCAATGGTTTCAATGACTGGGATATTATGGGTCTCGGCAAAGGCCGTTAGTTCCGTCACAGCCCCTGAATATTGCACTCCACCGCCTGCGATAATCACCGGGCGTTTGGCCGCGGCGATTGCTGCCTTAGCGCGGGCAACCTCGTCCAAATCAGGCCGTTGCCGGCGAATATGATGTACCCGTTCGGCGAAAAAGCTGAGGGGGTAGTCAAAGGTCCAGCCCTGCACATCTTGGGGCAACCCGATGAACGCTGGCCCGCAGTCAGCGGGGTCTAGCATCGTGTTCAAGGCAGCAGGCAAGGATTGCAGGATCTGTGCCGGATGTGTGATCCGATCCCAATACCGGCTCACAGCTTTGAACGCGTCATTCACGCCAAAGCTCGGGTTTCCAAAGTGTTCAAGCTGTTGCAGAACAGGATCCGGCAGCCGTGTGGCGTAGGTATCACCGCACAGCATCAACATGGGCAAGCGGTTGGCATGGGCCAAAGCGGCGGCGGTCAAAAGGTTCGCCGTACCCGGACCGGCAGAGGCCGTGCAGAACATAAAGCGGCGTCGCAGATGATACTTGGCGTATCCCGCAGCAGCGAATCCCATGCTTTGTTCATTCTGGCCACGATAAAGGGGCAGGGCCTCCTTGTGATCATACAAGGCCTCACCAAGGCAAGTGACATTGCCGTGGCCAAAAATACCAAAGCCGCCACCGCACAAGCGGGTCTTTGTGCCATCTATTTCGATATATTGCGCAGCAAGGTACCGAATGATGGCCTGCGCTGTGGTCAATGTAATGGTTTGGTCGGACATCGGCGTTCAACCTCCCTTGCAACGGATCAAATTTAAAGCAATGCAATTGGTCATTGACCGTGCAGCTGGTTTAAGGATACTCAAATTGCAACCGGTTGCAAACGCTTTTTAACAGGGAGAGGCACGTGACAGAAATTGGCATTGGGATCGTTGGTGGCGGCTACATGGGCAAGGCGCACGCAGTGGCCTATTCCGCTGTAGGCGCTGTCTTTGAAACGGCGTTGCGACCCCGTTTAGAAATGGTTGCGACGTCGAATATGGGCAGCGCGGAAAAGTACCGTGCCGCCTTTGGATTTGCGCGTGCCACGGATGATTGGCAGGTTCTGGTTGACGATCCTCGTGTCGAAGCGGTGGTGATTGCGTCCCCGCAGTCCACTCATCTTGCTGTGGCGCAGGCGGCTTTTGCTGCAGGAAAACCAGTCTTTTGCGAAAAGCCACTTGGCGCCAGCGTCGAGGATGCCAAGGCCATGGTGGCCGCAGCACGGGCCAGCACTTTGCCCAATATGGTCGGTTTCAACTATATCCGCACGCCCGCATCCCAATACGCAGCGGAACTGATCGCCGAGGATGTCATTGGACAGCCGATCTGGTTTCGGGGCGAACATACCGAGGATTTTCTGGCAGATGGCGCAGCCCCCGGCACATGGCGCACACAAGGACGCGCCAACGGCACGATGGGCGATCTGGCCCCCCATATGATTAACGCGGCCCTGCGCCTGATGGGTCCAATCACCAAAGTTATGGCCGAGATTGAAACGGTCTACCCCACGCGCGGGACCGAGACGGTGACCAACGACGACCATGCGCAAATGATGTGTCGCTTTGAAAATGGCGCTATGGGGCATATGTTTTTCAGCCGCACGGCACATGGCCGAAAAATGGGCTATGCCTATGAAATTACAGGAACAAAGGGCGCTATTCGCTTTGATCAAGAGGATCAGAATGCACTGTGGCTTTACAAGGCTGAAGGGCCTGAGGCGCAGCGTGGCTTTACCAAGATCCTGACCGGCCCCGCCCATCCAAATTATGCAGCGTTCTGTCAGGGTCCGGGCCATGGCACGGGTTACCAAGATCAGATCATCATCGAGGCGCGCGATTTCTTGCAAGCAATCGGGACAGGGCAGCCGGTCTGGCCTACGTTTGCCGATGGTCTGGCTGTCAGTCAGGTCGTTGATGCAGCCTTCGACTCACAAAATGCAGGACGCTGGCACAGCGTCGCCACATAAAACAACGGAGCTTTCATGACACTTAAAATAGGCAATGCCCCCTGTTCTTGGGGCGTGGAATTTGCGGGCGATCCGCGCAACCCTGATTGGCGCGAGGTGCTGCGCCAAAACGCGGCTGCGGGCTATACGGGCATTGAGTTGGGGCCAGTTGGTTTTATGCCAGAGGACCCGCCGCAGGTGGCCGAGGCTTTGGATGAACACGGATTGGAATTGATTGGCGGGGTTGTGTTTCGCCCTTTCCACGATCCAGCGCAGTGGGACGACGTGATGGACGGGGCTGTGCGCACCTGCAAGGCGCTGGTGGCCCACGGCGCCCAGCATTTGGTACTGATCGACAGTATTTCAGAACGTCGCGCACCGACCGCTGGCCGGGCCGGGGCCGCTGAACAAATGGGCAAAGACGAATGGGTTGCTTACCGCAATAAAATCGCCGACGTGGCCAAATTGGGCGCCGAAGAATACGGCCTGACCGTGGGCATCCACGCCCATGCGGCAGGCTTTATGGATTTTGAGCCAGAGCTTGAGCGTCTACTGTCCGAAGTAGATGAAAATATCCTCAAAATCTGCTTTGATACGGGCCATCATTCCTACGCAGGCTTTGATCCCGTCAGCTTCATGGAACGCTATATCGACCGCATCAGCTATATGCATTTTAAGGATATTGATCCGGTAGTGAAGGCCGATGTGATCGCCAAATCTACAGGCTTTTATGATGCTTGCGGGCAGGGCATTTTCTGTAACCTTGGCGATGGCGATGTGGACTTTCCGCGCGTGCATCAAATCCTTGTCGACAATGGCTTTGAGGGGTGGTGCACCGTGGAACAAGACTGCGATCCGGCCCTTGGCAACACCGACCCGTTGCGCGATGCCAAGATCAATCGCGAATATCTGCAATCCATTGGATTTTAAGGGGAAATCACATGGCTAAATTGAAATGGGGCATGATTGGTGGCGGCGAAGGTAGCCAAATCGGCCCGGCTCACCGTCTCGGCGCATTGGCCGATGGTCTCTTTGAATTTGCGGCGGGCGCTTTGGATGTGGACGCAGAAAAAGGCCGTGCCTATGCCCAGTCTTTGGGGATCGCACAGGACCGGGCCTACGCCAATTGGCAAGACATGCTAGAGGGCGAAAAGAACCGCCCGGACCGTATTGATCTGGTCACAGTGGCCACACCAAATGCCACGCATTTTGAGATCACCAAAGCCTTCCTCGAGGCAGGTTTTAACGTGCTGTGTGAAAAGCCCATGACGATGACCGTCGAAGAGGGCGAAGAGATCGTGCGCGTTGCCGAAAAGACCGGTAAAATCTGCGCGGTAAACTACTGCTATTCGGCTTATCCCATGGTGCGCGAGATGCGCGATATGGTGCGGCGTGGCGATCTGGGCAACGTGCGCTTGGTCGTCACCAACTTCAGCCACGGCCATCACGGGGACGCCACAGATGCGGACAACCCGCGGGTGCGTTGGCGCTATGATCCGGCGATGGCGGGTGTCTCGGGGCAGTTTGCAGACTGTGGAATCCACGCGATGCACATGGCGTCCTTTATCGCAAATGATCAGGTTCGCAGCCTGTCGGCTGATTTTGCCTCGACGATCTCCAGCCGCGTTTTGGAAGACGACGCGATGGTCAATTTCCGCATGGAAGGTGGCACCGTGGGCAGGCTCTGGACATCATCCGTAGCGATCGGTCGCCAGCACGGGTTCGACATTCAGGTCTTTGGCGAAATGGGTGGGGTGCGCTGGGCCTCTGAACACCCCAACCAAGTGTTCTATACCCCTGTTGGGGGCCGTACCCAGATCATGGAAAAAGGCGAAGACGGGTTGAGTGACGAGGCAGGCCGCCTCAGCCGTGTAGCCATCGCCCACCCTGAGGGTTTTCCGCTGGCTGTGGCGAATATTTACGTGGACTTGGCTGCGGCGATCAGCGGTGAAACCCGGTCCAGCCTGCCTACTGCCGAAGATGGCGTGCGCTCCATGGCGGCTGTGCATCAGGCCGTGGCCTCAGCCAAGGCAGACGGCGCATGGGTCGACGCGCGCCCACCAATGTATCGCGCCTAATTCAACCCTCATGCAGGTGCGCCGCCCCTCGGAACGTCCATTGGATTGGCTAGGACAACGGTTCAGGATGCAAGTAGATCGCCCATTGGGCAGCTTGCATCCTCGGCACCACTCTCTGCGATATGAACTCAATTATGGGTTTATTCCCAATACCTTGGCGGATGATGGACAAGAAGTAGACGCCTATCTAATTTGCGTAGAACGGCCCGTCGAGCATTTTGATGGGATATGTATTGCCATTCTACACCGGCTTAACGATGTTGAGGACAAACTGGTCATCGCGCCAAATAATACCACTGTGAGTGACGCTGAAATCCTTGAACAAACCCGCTTTCAAGAAAAGTTTTTTGATACAAAACTGCTGCGCTAGCGTGGCGCGCGAAGGGTGCTGCGTTCCATGATTTTGCACGGAAAGATCCGCGCCTCAGGGTAGCGATTAGGATCGTCCAGCATTGCCGTGACCAGTTCAATGGAATTGTCGATAATCTGCTGGATGGGCATGTGGATTGTGGTCAGATCGATGTTTTGCCAGCGCGCCATTTCCATGTCATTCAGCCCAATTAGGCCAATGTCTTGGGGCACGCGCAACCCAGCCCCTTCTATCGCGCTGAGTGCCCCAATAGACAGCACATCATCGCCGCAAAAATAGGCCTCTGCAGGGGAGTCCAACAGAAGCTTGGCCATTTCGACCCGGCCTGCATCAAAGGAATAATCGGCGGCAAAACTATGGGTGGCCTCGACCATTGGATTGGCGCGGATGACTTCGGAAAAGCCAGAAAATCTGTCTAAAGTTGAGGTCGCACTTTCAGGCCCGCCTAAAAATCCTACCCGACGATGACCGCGTTCCACAAGGGTGCGCGCGGCCATGCGACCGGCCTCAACATTGTCGATGCCTACCACATGCACGTCAGGTGAACTGGCAAACCGCCCGAAGGAATGGACCACAGGAATACCGGCATCGCGAAACGCTTTGGCAAAACTAGGGGAAAGGGTCGACGAGGCAACAATTGCGCCGTCCACAGAATATTCGCGCAACAGCCGCACGGAATTTTCCGGCTCAGTTTCATGGCTGAGATTGACAAGCAAAGGTCGCAAACCACGATCCTGCAGTCCACGCGTGAACAGATCGAAGACTTCAAGAAAGATCGGGTTGTGAAAGTTGTTCGAGATCAGTCCGATAAGCTTGGTCCGGCCAGTGGTGAGGGACGAGGCGAGGGCATTGGGGTGATAGCCCAATTCATCCGCAGCCTTTTTGACCTTGGCCCGGGTCTTGTCGGAAACAGAGGCCCCTTTGGTAAAGGTCCGCGACACCGCCGAGCGCGAAACGCCTGCCCGTTTTGCCACATCTTTTAATGTCACATTCATGCAGCGTAATTAGCGCGATTGGGGGCAAATGGACATAGTTTTATGCAACCGGTTGCGGATCGGGGATTTGCGCACAAAAAAAGGCACCGACAGGGTCGGTGCCTTTTATGGCGTCAAGCATCCGTAAGGGCTTACTTCCAGCCGACTTGATTAAAGATTTCCTGTGCTGTGCTGACGTTTTTCGCGACTTTGCTCAGGTCAACTGTATCTGCTGTGAATTCGCCCAGTTTTGCCACGCTATCGCTCAGTGGAACGCCTGCAACTGTCGGGAATTCATCGTTGCCTGCGGAAAAATAAGCCTGTGCCTGCTCGCTGGACAGGTACTCCATGAACTTGATTGCGTTTTCGAGGTTCGGGGCATTTGCCGCGACACCACCACCTGAAAGGTTCATATGCGCCCCTTCGGCCTCTTGGGCAGGGAACAACCAACCGATCCGGTCGATATCAGCAGTGACCCCTTTGACGTCCCGACGCAGGGCGCGGGCAAAGTAATAGGAGTTCGAGATTGAAACATCGCATTCACCTGAGATCAGTCCGCGCAATTGATCTGTGTCGCCACCTTCTGGATCGCGTGCAAAGTTTGCCACAACACCAGCAGCCCAATCTGTCGCGGCCTCAACACCGTGGTTTTCGATCACCGCGGCCAACAGGGTTTGGCTGTAGACGTTGCTGGACGAGCGATGGCAGACCATGCCTTTGTATTTTGGATCGGCCAGAGACACATAATCCAAGGGCGGCTCGGTCACGTCGGCTTTGTCATAAAAGATGATGCGCGCGCGTTGCGAGAAACCGAACCATTGATTGTCACTGTCTTGCAGGTTCGCGGGAATACGATCCTCTAGCACGGCGCTGTCAATGGCTTGCAAAACACCGGAGTCTTTGGCCCGTTCGAGGCGGGATGTATCGACGGTTAGCAGGATATCTGCGGGGGAATTGCGCCCCTCGGCCGCCATACGTGCGATCAATTCGTCGGCCTTACCTTCGATACGGTTGATGGTGATGCCTGTGGCGTCGGTGAAGTCGGAATAGAGCCGTTCGTCCGTGTCATAGTGGCGCGAGGAATAGAGGTTCAGTTCGCCTTCGGCCATGGCGACGCCGGCGGTTGAGGTTATGCAGGCAGCCAGCGCTGCACAAACGAGAGAAGACTGAGAAGAAGACATAGGTTGGATCCTAAATTAAATTCTGATTGTTTTAGTCAGATAACAGATTCTCGCGGCAATGCAAATAAATCTGATAATTATTGTCAGAAATAAATTTCAACAGAGTCTATGACTTTCCGAGCAAGGAATTAGGCCTTGGTCTGGCTTGAAAGTGGCGCAATGCCGGGGGCCTTTGCAGCGTCCAGCGCCAGAACCTCACTGAGGGCCACACCGCTTTTGTTCGTGGCGCGCATGGCCTCGATCAATGCAAGGGCTTGCTGGGCTGCGGCCCCCACGGCCAATCCATCCTCACGAATATTCGAAATACAATTGCGTGCGCTATCTGCCGTGTCGCACTGGGGTCTATGGGTGATGTAGACGCCCAAACTGTCCGCCGCACTCAGGCCAGGACGCTCGCCCAAGGCCATAACGACGGTTTGTGCGCCGATGGCCTGCGCAATTTTATCCCCCAACGCGACCCGTGCGTTATGGGCCAAAATCACCGGGCTGGCCGTCCAGCCCAGCGATGAAATGGCCCCACTCAAGGTCGCCATAAACGCAGGCCCATTCAGGCTGGCGGCAATAGCCGACAAGCCATCGCCCAATACCAGCGCCACGTCCACTGGTCCGATGCCTTTAAGGCCTTGGTTTTGATCCGTTGGCAATTGCCGCCCAAGATCAGGCCGTTGCACAAACATATCCCGCGTTGTGGCAGCGCTGCGCACGGATTGGTTGGGCAGATCCAAAGCCTCAAAGGTTTTCGCCATATCCGCGGCATCCAGTTCCGACATAACGGCCTCACGGGCGCGGGCATGATCCAAGGCAAAGGCAAGGGTGGAGGCTGTGTCCAAGGCCTGACCGCGCACACCGTGGGTCAACCGTGCTTGGGTTATGGCCCGAAAACTGGCCTGTTTGGGTGTTACTGGATCGGTCATGCGGCTGGCAGTTTCAGATTTTGCAGCGCTTGCGCGAGGCTTGGAAGTTGCACGTTGGGATCGCCGATGCCATTGGCCCGCATCCATTTGGCAAATTCCGGCGCTGGCGGGCATTTAAGAGTGTCGCGAATGAACTGCGCGTCCTGAAAGCTGAGGCTTTGATAATTCAGCATGATATCATCTGCCCCGGGTACAGTTATCACAAAGTTCACCCCCGCCGCCGCCAGACTGGTCAACAAGATATCCATATCCTCTTGATCGGCATAGGAATGGTTGGTGTAGCAAATATCCACGCCCATAGGCAGGCCCAGCAGTTTGCCGCAAAAATGGTCCTCTAATCCTGCGCGGATAATCTGTTTGCCGTCCGCGAGATACTCGGGGCCGATAAACCCCACCACCGTGTTGACCAAAAGCGGCTTATACTGGCGGGCTACAGCATAGGCGCGGGTCTCGAGGGTTTGTTGATCCATGCCGTGATGCGCCTGTGCGGAAAGGGCAGCCCCTTGGCCGGTTTCAAAATACATCAGGTTCGATCCTGCAGGCGCACGACCAAGCCCGTGGATGGCATCATAAGCCTCGTCCAACATGGGCAGTGTCACGCCAAAGCCATCGTTTGCCTTTTGCGATCCCGCGACGGATTGAAACACCAAATCAACTGGGGCGTTTTGGGCGATTGCTGCAATTGCCGTGGTCACGTGACCCAAGCAACAGTGCTGGGTTGGGATGTCCAGTTGCGTCCGAATGGCCTCTAGAACCTCGCAGATACGGATATAATCGGGCAGGGCGTCCGTGGCCGGATTAACGCCAATCACCGCATCGCCGGCACCATGCAGGAGCCCGTCCAAGGCGGACAGCGCTATGCCTTGCGTATCATCAGTGGGGTGGTTGGGCTGGTTGCGCGTGGCGATATGCCCCTGCAAGCCAATCGTCGACCGGAACCGTGTGACCACTTCGATCTTGGCCGCCACAGCGATCAGATCCTGGGCGCGCATGATTTTGCTGACAGCCGCTACCATTTCGGGCGTCAAGCCGATCCCAATTGCGGCCAGTTCTGCGCCAGTTGTTGTGGGTGCCAGCAACCAGTCACGGAAGGTGCCGACGGTCATGCCGGACACAGGTGCAAAAGCCACCTCGTTAAACTGTGCGGCGATCAATGCGGTTACATCATCGCCGTCTACTTCTAAGATATCCTCCCGCAAGGCTTTTAGGGGCAGATCCGCAAGGCAATGTTGAGCCGCAAGGCGTTCCACAGGGCCGTCCGCCGCAATTCCCGCCAATATATCGCCCGAACGTTCCGGCGTTGCTTTGGCCAGCAAGGTTTTGAGAGACGCAAACCGGTAGCGGGTGCCGCCCAGATCGTAGGATAATGCCATGGCAAAACTATGCCACTGCTGTGCCTGATCTGACAAGTTTATTGCAAGGCAGCGCGTATCGCGGCTTTGGTCTGTAGGCCGGGCTGGCCCGCCTAAGACTGGCGTGCATAAAAATCATGCTAAGCGCGCAAAATGCGGCCCGCGCGAATATCATAGATGATCGACCGATCCTGTTGCGTCAGCCTGTCGGACAAAGGCCTGTCCAACTGCAAGGCGGGCAGGGGCAAGGCCATATCGTTCATAAAGACACGTTCGCAAAACGCCGCACCGGGGGCGGCCGTGCCGACAATCCCTTGCCAACAGGCTGTGTAGGCCTGCACGTCGCAATAAGAGCCGAAATCAGACAAGGAAAACCCGTCGATCTGGCCCAGATTGAGATCTGGCAAAGCGGTAAGGTGGCCTTCAACAATGCGCAATCTTCCTAGCCCTGCGCGCAGCCGGTCGTAGTTCTGCGACCGCAAATGCACAGGCAATGCGGCGTCTGGATCATGGTGTCCTTTGAAAATAAGGGTGGCAAAATCACTGTCACGAAACAAAAAACGTTGGGCGGCGCTGTCGAAAAGGTCTTCGAACCGTTGCCCGGTTTCCCGTGGGGTCGGCAAAAAGGCCCCGCCTGGTTCGCCAATGATGCGTTGCCAAATCCAATCGCGTCCGGTGAGTTCCACAAATTTGCGCATCCAGCCGTCGGCAAATACATCGCGCCAAATCTGAGATTGGTGTTCAAGCGTGGGGGCGTTCATCAAGGCATCGATGCTTTTGCCACGAAACAACCTGAGGAACTTTGCGTTCCAAAACAACAGCTTTTCCCATTTTCCCGCGTACCACAAACCTTTGCGGATCTGGCTGGATCGTGCATCCCAATACGCCTGTTGGTGCTCGCCAAGATGCGCCCGCACGCGTTGATAAAGCTCGCTGCGATCGCCAGACGTTACTCCGATAAAGGTCAGAAATTCCCTATAACTCAGGCTTTTGATCGCTGCGATTTTGAGGGAAAGCAGCGCGTTTTGTGCGGGGTTCACGTCAAAGGCTATGACCTCAGCCGCATCTGTCATCAGCAAATCCAACGGTCGTGTACCCGATCCCGTGATGCACAAAATCTTTGAAGCTTCGCCGAGGGCTGCAATTTCTGTGGCACCATCCTCGTTCGCGGAGGAAAAGTTAAGGTTCTTAAAGAAGTCCATGTACGTCTTTCTGATCAACTGTGTGATCTGGCTGCCAATCGCGACGGATGCGGCGCAGCTTGCCGGGCTGGTTTAGGTCAAGGGGGCTGTGATTTATCGTCAGATCCTGCGCCCCGTGCGTTCTGAAAAGAGCGCGCAAATTTTGCGCGACATTGTCGGCGACGTCGGGTGGCAGGTCCTCTAACAGTCTGAGATCAATTTCGTTTGGACCGGTTTGCACCAATTGAAACTGGGTGATGCGACGGTCCGTGTCGACAATCGCGTTGCGCAGAATATCTGGGGTCACTTCAATGATCCCCGTCGCCGATCCAAGGCAAAACACATCGTCCTGACGCCCCACAATTTCGTGCACCACTTGAGTTGGCAGGCCGCAGGCGCAGGGGGCAGGATCTAGGCGCAACAGATCATCCAAACGGTAGCGCGCCATGATCTGGGTGCTGCGGCTAAAATCTGTCAATATCGGCATGACGAGGCCCCCACTGGCGGGCTGAAATTCGAAATAGAGACAATCCTCGGCCAGATGCATGCGGCCCATTTGGCAGGTAGTCCCCAAAAGCCCCTCGGTGGCCATGTAGATCTCATGCAGTGTCAAATCCCATCCCGCCTCGATACTATTGCGGTCCAAGGGATCCAGTTTTTCCGCGCCTGAAAATGCGCGTTGTGGCCTGATCTTTACCTGTTCTTCAACACAGCGCCGCAAAATACGTGGTGGGGCGATAATCGTGGTTGGGTCGAAACCCTCTAAGTCTGGACACAGCTCATCCCATGGGCGTGCCAGATCAAAGAATTGCAGCGACAGCCCCCAAAGGCTGTTTGCACTGTCATAAAGCGGGGTGTTGAGCGGCAATAAAATGGCGATCCGTTCGCGGCGTCGCCAAAAGCCAGGCATCAGTTTGGCCAGTATCGCACCCAGCCACGCATAGCGTTCCGCCTGCGAAATGGCAAACAAACCGCGGTTGCCGCTGGTGCCGGTGCTGGCCCCCACGATCAGTGGTCCTAGCGTTTTGGTGGTGTCAAATGCCTGCCACCCTTCGGCGTTGGAAATTGGCGGAGTGGTGTAGCGCGAAAAGTCAGCCATCAAACTGGCTTTGTCCATTGTGGGGATATCTTGCAGTGATGTTGGGTGTTCAAAGGCCGCGACGTTTGGCAGGCTGTGCTGCATCCAATGGCGCAGCTTCTTGCTCTGCCAACGCTGCAAGTCTGCGCGGCTGCGGATCCAAGTAGGGAACCAACGCAGGCGTAAATAGGATCTTAAGGCGTGTAAAATGCGCATCAAACGTCTCTATCGCAGTCAAATGGATGCAAGCACGGCCCGTGACATAAAAGGAAGTCACCGCCCCTTTTGGCAAACGCGCGGATGCGGTGCACTGTGTGGTCCGTATCACGCGCATTGTGATGCACCATGCGTGCAGGAAAACCGGGGCAGCGGTCCTCGATGATCGCCTGAGGAAGCCACTGGGCATCTACTGCATAGAGAAAAGGGGCATCTCGTGCTGGTTCGTCAAAACACAGCCCGAAATGGCCTTGCAAATGCCCGGGCAGATCGACGGCCAAAATCGCGCCATCACCAGTGATATCCCAGCCGGTGCCAAGGCCTAACGGGGCCTCGTGTTGTGCGCAGTCATCGATAAAACGTAGCCTCGATTTTAGATCAGCCGGCAGCAGATTGCGAAAAACGCCTTCCATCGCCAGACTGAGCTGAGTTTTATGGGTTACGGCCTGCCAAGCCTTTTTTGAGGTCAGAACCTTGGCCTGAGGCACCTCGTTGAGGCCGCCCACGTGGTCTGCATGAAAATGCGTTATAACAACAGTGTCGATCTGTTTGGGGTGCAGGCCCAAACGGGCAAGCCCTGTGCGAATGGGATTGGCGTCCAAAGCAGAGGGCTGCAACATCATACGATAGAGCGGCAAAAGCGGCCCTTCGCCGGGCTGGCGCTTGCCGATGTGCCCCCCGTAACCGCAATCAATCAAGGTGTGACCCAAGGCAGGGTGTTGGAAATATCCAACACGGACCCGCAACGGCAGGATTTTACGCCGGTCCCCGCCACGCAACAGCAGACTTTCTGGTTTGGGCAACAGCGATGTCGTGAAAAATTGCGGTGTCATGGGCGAGTGTCCTGTCCAAAACTGTGAGCCAGGCCAGCGGTCAGATCCAGCTGCGGTTGCCATGGCAGTGCCCTTGTAATTGCCGTTAAATCAAGGGTTTGGGTATAGGCGAATATTCCCAACCCATAGGCTGTAGCGCGGGGTTCAGGACGGTTTGGCCGCAAACGGGCGATGGTTTCCGCCAAGCGCGTAAAGGCCAATGCCGGTCCAAGCGGGACGGTTTTCCAAACGGGTGCGATGTTATGATAGGCACAGGCCCGTTCGACAATTTCGGTTATGGGCTGTGGATCTCCGCCAGAGATGTTGAATATGCGATTGGCCGCGGCCCCGGGCGCGTCCAAGATGCACGCAATCGCCGACACCACGTCTGAAATATGGGTGATATCGGTTTGTGGCTGTCCCCCTCGAAACAAAGGCAGCGCCCCGGTTTTTGCGGCATGAAGGAGCCGCGGCAAAAGGGTTGTGTCGCCTTGTCCATAAAGCCCTCTTGGGCGCAAAATTGTCGAAGCAACGGGCGCTGCCGTGACCAAAGCCTCGGCTTTGGTTTTGGTCTGTGCATAGGCATTGACGGGCGGTGGCAAGGGGTGATCCTCAGCCACGTCTATTTGGTCCGCAAACCGGAAATATACCGACGGGGAGGATATGAAAATCAGATGATCGACACCCAAATCTGCCGCCAGATTGAGCACATTTTGAGTTGTTGTCACGTTGGCCACCTCAAAGTCCGAGCGGCGTCCCCACGGAGACGACAGAGCCGCACAATGTACGATTTGGCGCACGGATTTTAGGCGCTCGGTGCTTTTGACGCCGATGGGTTGGGCCAATTCCAGTGCCAGGCGGCGGGCGGCTGGTACGGGCAACGTGGCCAGCTTTTGCCTGTTGCGGCCCGTGACGTAAACATCGCGGCCCTTGGCGTGCAATGCCTTGGCCAGGTTGGAACCTAAAAACCCTGTGGCGCCGGTGATTAAGACTGCACACATCCGTTAAAAGTCCATCACAAGGCCGCCAAAAGAAACCCCTGCTGAGGTCCCCAAAAGGGCGATCCGATCACCAGTTCGCACATGGCCATGCTCGACTGCGTAATCTAGTGCAAAGGGGATGGATGCAGCAATCTGGTTGCCAAAATCGGAGGCAATATTAAGGACTTGCGCTGGGTCAAAGCCACAAATGCGCGTCAGATGGTTTAATCCTGCGGGGCTTGCTTGATGTGCGATGACCTGTTTGATGTCGGCGGCTTGGGTCTGGGCCATCGCCAATAGATCTTCAACAAAGCCACCAAAATGCTTGGCTGTAAGTCGAAACAGAGCCTTAGCATCCATATCAAAAGTGCTGTGGGCCGCGAAGGCTTGCGGATCGCATTGGAAGTCAAAACGGGTGCCGCCCGCCGCAAGGCTACAGGCCTCATATGCGGAGGGATAGGTCGCAAACTTGGCGGCCAGCAGTCCTGAATGATGCGCACCTGATACCACCGCTGCGCCGGCCCCATCCCCAAAAAGCCCCGCGACCTGAGGCCGTGTGTCCCACGGCAGACCACGGCTGGCCTGTTCTGCAGCGACGATCAAAATGTTTTGCTCGGGCTGTAGCTGCAGTTTTTCGGCGGCCATGTGCAATGCGGTTGGAAACCCTAAGCATGTGGCGTTTACATCCGCTGCAAAACACCTGCCGTCGGCAATTCCCAATCGTCGTTGAATAAGCGGGGCCATGGCCGGAATGGATTGATAGGCCACCGCCGCTGTGCTGAGGACGACATCAATATCCTGCGCTCCTAATCCCGCGGATCTAAGCGCCTTTTGCGCCGCGTCCTGAGCCAAATCAATCTGGCCTTCGGCATCACAGAGGTAGCGGCTGGTCACGCCTGTTAGGCCTTCAAGAGTACCCTCGGGATAGCCGTGGGCCTTGTCTAAATCTGTAGACAACCATTTTTTGCAGGGCAGGGCGCGCCCTGTTCCCAAGACCTTTAGTCCGATCTGTGTGTTCTGTTGCACTGGCACTAACTTTCCAATTAAAAATGTGAACCACGTTCATAAATTGGGAGTTCCATGGCTATCCGTCAAGGTAAGGGATTCCATGCGTTTTGCGTAGGTTTTGTATTTTGGTGGACTCTGGCGTTGAAACGGAACGACAAAATCGGAGTATAATGGTCCGAGATACAGCCCTTTGGGGGACAGACAGATGTGCTCTACCCCTGAAAAAAGCGGTGTCAGCCAGTGCGAGCGGTGACCCCATGGGCCGGAATTTCGACACCCGGGATATGTTCAAAAGGCACCTGCGCCGTTGAGGCAAACTGCGCATAGCGCGAAATGAGCTCTGTCGAACTGCTTGTTAAATGAACAATGCGTTGACCTTTGCGGGCCGCATTTATCAACAGCTGCGTTGTCTTGTCGGCTGGCCATTGTCCCTGTCCTGACTGCGCACCAATGGCGACGCGGTCGGCATCCCGCCGCGCCAGCTCTAGGATCGCAGACCCCAAGGTGCGGTCGTAGTAAATCACGTCGGCCTCTTGCAAACGTTGCACCCCGCGCAGGGTCATCAGGTCTTTGTCAGCGCTTTCAGCGGCAGAGATCACACAGAGGGCGCCTGCGGTTTTGGCCTCAAAAGTATCTTCCAAAATGGCCGCCTTGATCAATCGGGCAGCGTCCTGTTCCTGACCACCTGCGTGCAGTTGACGTACAGGGCCCGCAAAGACCCAACGCCAAAGATCGCGGCGACGCCTTGGGGACAGTCTGCGCGCTGCAAGATCCCGCAATCGCCCAGCGAGGGCCGCCAGATCCCCCAGCCGTGGCTCCAACATTTCTTCGACACGGGTTTTGATCTGCCGTGCCAAAACCGGGGCGGTGCCTTCGGTTCCAATGGCCACAACAACAGGCGCACGATCGACAATGGACGGGGTGATCGCGTCGCACAACTGAGGTTGGTCTACGACATTTACTGTTGCGCGGGCGGCTTTCGCCACAGCATGCAAACTGGCGTCCAAGCCTGGACAGCCTGAGGCGACAAAAACCAATGCGGTGTCGGCAAAATGCTGGGCCGTAATCGGGCCCGTAACCCAGTTAATTTTGCCGCTACGGTGCAAATCCTTCAATTCTGGGTCCAATTCTGGGGCCAAAACAGTAATGTCGGCTTCGGTTTTCAGGATCAACCGGCATTTTTGTGCAGCCTGTTCGCCACCACCTGCGATGACCACCCGTCGGCCCTGCATTTGAAGAAACATTGGAAAAGTCTTCATTGTAGGGTCCTCCAGATAGAAATAGGCGTGGGGATTTGGGTAGACACAGCGATCACTCGGCGGCCAATGGGCGCGCGGATTTGGCCAATAGTGCCTGCAGTTCAGGCTTGCAAGAGCCGCAATTTGTGCCTGCGCAGGTCGCCGTTCCAATGGCGTCCACACTGCTGGCTCCGGCCTCTATGGCCGATTGGATGGTGTTGACGCCCACATTCAGGCAGGCGCAAATTGTCGTACCAGGGTCGGGTTGATCTGCGGCGGCACGTCCGGCCAAAGCGGCCAGCGCTGAGGATTTAGTTCCGATCAAAGATACGACATGAGCGCGGGCCAATTGCACGGGGCTGCGACCTGCGAAAAAGACGGCGCGCAGAACGCCGTTTTGGTGAAACGCTACACGAGGGGCTGGGCCAGCGACTGTTGCCACATCACACTCTGGCAGGTTTAGAATAGTCTGGGCAAAGGCCGCCCAATCGGTGGGCAGAGTAGATCCCGCCAATTCTGCCTGCCATCCGGTCAAAGACTTGGCCACGGCAAAATAGTCGCTATCGGGGGCGATGGGATCCAGCGAGGCGCAAAAACCGAACCACTTAGCCGAAAATTTTTGCGCGGCCACATACCCTGCCTTTAGGGCGGGTTGTCCTGATACGGGATCAGTTGAGGCAGGAACAAGTCCGTTGACCCAACCCCGGCTGCTATTTTGCCGGGTCCAATGCATCGGCGCAAAAAGCTGACGTCGGGCAGTCTGATCACTGATTAAAGCCCGCAAAATTGTTTGGCCGTTGGCATTGTCCAAGCGCAGCAAATCCCCGTTTGTCACCCCAAGCTCGGCGGCATCCTGCGGATGAATTTGCGCATAAGGTTCTGCCAGATGGGCCCCCAGCCGCGGTGCTTTTCCCGTGCGCGTCATCGTATGCCATTGATCGCGATTGCGGCCAGTATTCAGACGGAACCCCACGTGATCTGTAAGCGCAGGTGCCGCTATCGGCAGCATTTTGGCCTTGCGATCAGAATGGAAAAACCCGCCGTCGGCAAAAAACCGGTGGTCATTGCTGGGCCATTGAGTAGGCTGCATGGCCTCGTAATCAATGCCCTCAAATTGTGACAAATCCAGATCACGCTCAAAAGACGCAGCCGCCTGCGACAAAGCCACATATTCGGCAAAAATGGCTTCGGGGCCATTATAATCAAACGCAGCACCCCAGCCCATCTTGGCGGCGACATCACAGATGATTTGCCAGTCCGGCCGCGCGTGTTCTGGTGCTTCCATGAATGCCCTTTGGCGCGAAATACGGCGTTCGGAATTTGTGACGGTCCCGTTCTTTTCGCCCCAACCGGATGCAGGCAGCAAAACATCAGCCAGATCGCCTGTATCTGTGCGTTCCATAATGTCTGACACCGCAACGAAAGGTACTTTGGCGATCGCATCTGCGACGGCATTGGCGTCTGGCAGGCTCACAGCAGGGTTGGTCGACATCACCCACAGGGCCTTGATCTGGCCCGATGCGCAGGCCTCAAAAAGGTCGATGGCCTTTAGACCTGCGGTCTGGCAAAGCACAGGTGCATCCCAAAATGATTGCACCAGATCCCGATGAGCCGGGTTTTCGAGGTCCAAGTGGTTGGCCAGCATATTCGCCAGCCCGCCGACCTCGCGCCCACCCATGGCGTTCGGTTGGCCAGTCACCGAAAAAGGACCACACCCGGGTTTGCCAATGCGCCCTGTGGCCAAGTGGCAGTTGAGAATAGCGTTCACTTTGTCGGTGCCACTGTTGGATTGGTTTACGCCTTGGGAGTAGACAGTGACAACCTTTTGAGTGCCGCTCCACAGCGCATAAAACTCCGCCAGATCAGCAGCGCTAAGGCCGCTATCTGCCGCATCGCTGTGACGGGCCGCAGCGACTGCAGCGTCAAACCCGTTCACATGTTGGGTGACATAGTCCATGTCCATCTGCTGCGTGTCGGCCAAATGGGCCAGCAAACCGTTAAAGAGGGCCACATCGCCATCAGGCGCAATTTGCAGATGGATATCTGCAAGGTTGCTGGTCGCGGTTTTGCGTGGATCCACATTAATCACGCGCATCTCGGGCCTGTCGGCTTTGGCCGCAGCGATGCGTTGGTGCAGTACGGGATGACACCACGCAAGGTTCGACCCCACAAGAACGATCAGATCGGCCTGTTCTAGGTCAGCATAGGTGCCCGGAACCGTGTCACTGCCAAAGGCGCGTTTGTGTCCCGCCACAGATGACGCCATGCAAAGCCTTGAATTTGTGTCAATATTTGCCGAGCCGATAAAACCTTTCATCAGCTTGTTGGCCACATAATAGTCTTCGGTCAACAACTGCCCAGAGACGTAAAATGCCACACTGTCTGGCCCATGCTCGGCGACTGCTTGGGAAAATTTTTTGGCCACCAGATCAAGGGCGTCGTCCCAACTGACGTTGGATCCAGCAATTTTTGGCTCCAACAGGCGTCCGTCCAAATCGATGGTTTGCCCAAGGGCAGCACCTTTGGAACACAGACGTCCGAAATTGGCCGGGTGATCGGGATCGCCTTGGATTGTGCCATCAGCACTGGCCAAAACACCGCAGCCGACACCGCAATAGGGACAGGTTGTGCGCGTCAGGCTCATGGGGCAAGGCTGCTCAGGCTAAGGGGTGCGGGGATCGCAGCGGACATCGCAACAGGGGCTGCAACATCATGATAGGCAGGCCCGAAAATGAGCGTGTCGCGCAGGGCTGAGACATTGGTTTTGTCGCGGATCAACCCATAATACCAGGTGCTGTCTTGGGTTTCGCCATACATGACTGCCCCTACCAAATGGTCGTCTTCCAAAACCAAGCGGCGATAGATGCGGTTGGTCGGATCGTGAAATACGATATCGTCCCGCGTCTTACGCGGAGCAAAATCGCCTGCAGAAAACAGATCACACCCAGTCACCTTTAGCTTGGTCGATAATTCTTTTGCAGCATAACGTGCCGGTGTGCTCATCAGCGTTTTGGCAGCAATTTCCGCATGATCATAAAGCGGGGCCACCAATCCAAAAAGCATGCCGCGATGTTCGACACATTCACCGATAGCCAAAATATCAGGGTCCGATGTCACCATCTGATCCGACACATCTATGCCTTTGTTAACGGTCAAGCCAGCAGCCTGCGCCAAGGCCACGTTTGGGCGTATGCCTACGGCCATCACCAGTAAGTTGCAGGGCAATTGCGTGCCATCATCCAGCAATAGGGCCGTGACATGGCCATCTGTCCCCAAGATCTCTTTTGAATGGGCGCCACATCTGATTTTGATACCTTTGTCTTGCAAGCTGAGGCGCAAAAGCGCGGCGGCGGCAGGATCAAGCTGGCGTTCCATGAGATGATCCATGATATGAACCACGGTAACATCAATGCCGCGGGCCGCCATGCCTGCTGCGGCCTCTAACCCTAGCAAACCGCCGCCGATTACAACGGCCTTCGATTGTGGCCCCAGCCCCATCATGCGTTCGGTGTCATCCAGATCGCGGTAGGCGATTACGCCGTCCAAATCATGCCCGGGCAGGGGGATCATCACCGGTGTTGATCCGGTCCCCAGCAGCAGCGTGTCATAGGCCACAACATCGCCGTTCTCGGCGGTCACGGTCTTGGCGGCAGGGTCTATCCCCGAGACTTTTTCCCCAAAACGGCAATTAACGCCATGCTGTGCATACCAGTCGTCACTATGAGTGACGATCTGCGAATAGGTCTTTTCCCCAGCCAAAACTGGTGACAGCATAATGCGGTTATAGTTGCCGCGCGGCTCTGCATTAAACAGGGTCACGCGGTAGTTGGCACCTGCGTCAAACAGGTGCTCTAGCGTTCGCCCCGTGGCCATTCCAGCCCCGATAATGACAAGGTGTTTGTCCATCACTCGGCTGCGACTGCTGGTTTCTTGGGTTTTGAGCCGTGCTCGTATTCTTCAAGAAAGTTAAGCACTTCGGCGCGGTAGTTATAGTAATCGGGGTGTTCAAGAAGCGCCTTGCGGGTGCGAGGGCGCGGCAGTTTTACATCAGTGATCTTGCCAATCGTCGCCTGTGGGCCGTTGGTCATCATAACCACGCGGTCGGCCAACAAAATCGCCTCATCTACGTCGTGGGTCACACAAATGGCGGTGACTTTGGTGCGCGACCACACTTCCATCAACACTTCTTGCAACTCCCAGCGGGTCAGACTGTCGAGCATGCCAAACGGTTCATCCAGCAACAACAGTTTTGGCGACAGAGCAAAGGCGCGGGCGATACCCACCCGCTGCTTCATCCCGTTCGACAGGCCCGAGGCCTGTTTGTTCATACTGTCGGCCAAACCAACCCGTTCAAGATAGTATTCTACCACGTCCTGGCGTTCAGCCTGCGAGGCGCGGGGGTAGACCCGATCAACGCCAATCGACACGTTTTCCTTGGCCGAAAGCCACGGAAACAGATTGGGGGATTGGAACACAACAGCGCGTTCAGGATCAGCACCTTCAACATTCCAACCATCCAAACGGATCGCCCCTTTGGAGATTGGGTTTAGACCAGCTGCCATCGTCAATACCGTGGATTTACCGCAGCCCGAGTGACCGATCAGGCTGATAAATTCGCCCTTGTTGATCTTAAGATCAAAGTCTTCGACCACGGTCAGTGGGCCTTTGGGGGTTGGATAGACTTTGTGCAGCTTGGAAAATGTCAAAAACCGTTCTTCGATCATGCCTTCTTGGGCCTTTTTGACAGCCGCTGGTACGCCGTGGATTGGGGTGACCTCTGGCAAAAGACGGGTTTCTTCGACTTTTGCAGCGATGCCCACATCCATCAGATACTTCGTCACTTGGGCGCGCAGGGCTTTGAAGGTCGCATCATCGTTCATCGCACTGCGATCGCGTGGGCGTGGAATGGTCACAGGCACGCTGTCTGCCAAAGTCCCATCCGGGTTCAGCGGAATAATTCGATCCGCCAGCAAAATCGCCTCGTCCACATCGTTGGTGATCAGAATGCAGGTCTTTTTGTCCCGTTCCCAGATATCCACAATCTCATCCGCAAGATTGGCGCGGGTTAACGCATCCAATGCACTCAGCGGTTCGTCCAACAGCAGCATCTCGGGGTTCATGGCCAAAGCCCGGGCCACTGACACACGTTGGCGCATCCCACCAGAAAGTTCCGCAGGCCGGCGACTGATCGCGTGGGGCAGGCCGACCATGTTTACATAGTGATCGATCTTTTCCTGACGCTCGGCTTTGCTCAGCTTAGGGAACACTGCGTCCACAGCCAGCCCGACGTTGCCGCCGACAGTCAGCCACGGCATCAAAGAATAGCTTTGAAAGACCAAACCGCGTTCGGGGCCAGGCCCGGTGATCTGTGCGCCTTTGAAGGTCACTTCGCCGGTATCAGGGGTTTCCAAGCCTGCGATCATGTTCATAAGAGTGGTTTTACCCGTGCCCGAGAAACCCAAGATCGCAACGAATTCACCGTCTTCTACGTCGAGGTTTATGTTTTTCAGAACTTCAGCGCGGTTGGTGCCTTGGCCAAAGCCCTTGCTGACGTTTTTGAAGGAAAGGATGCTCATAACGCTCTACCGGTTTTCTGTGAAGGTGAACATGGATTGCAGGGCGTACATGACGCGGTCCAACAAAAAGCCGATGATCCCGATGGTGAAGACAGCGACCATGATCTTGGCCAAGGACTGCGAGGATCCGTTTTGAAATTCGTCCCAGACAAATTTTCCAAGGCCAGGGTTTTGCGCCAACATTTCGGCCGCGATCAAAACCATCCAGCCCACACCGAGGGACAATCGCAAGCCAGTAAAGATGAGCGGTAGGGCGGACGGCAGAACCAGTTTGGTTATTTTCGAATAGGTCGACATCTTGAGGACCTTCGAGACACTCACAAGATCTTTGTCGATGGACGAAACACCAAGAGCCGTGTTGATCAAAGTGGGCCAAAGCGAACACAAGGTCACAGTGATGGCCGACACGAGGAAGGATTTCGAGAATAACCCATCGTTGGTCGTGTAAACTGCCGAGACGATCATCGTCACGATCGGCAACCATGCCAGCGGGCTGACGGGCTTAAAGATCTGGATAATCGGATTGATTGCGGCATTCGCAGTGATCGAAAGACCCGCCATGATACCGACGGGTATTGCGATCAACGAGGCAATCAAAAACCCAAAGAACACTGTTTTTATCGATGTCCAGATCTGTTGATAATAAGTCGGTTTGCCAGTGTAGGTGCGTTGCTTGACCTTATCGGCCTTGCCGTCAGCGATCAGTTTTGCATTGCGTTCGTCTTGACGCACATAGAACGCGGCCTCTTTGGTGCGTTCGCGTTTCGCGTCTTCGTTTAGGTTAACCGCTTGCTCCCAGACCTGTGCGGGCCCGGGGATTGCGCCCAGTGACGTTTGCACCTTGGGAGCCAATGTGCCCCATGCGACCAAGAACACCACAATCGCAAGCAATGGCACGCCCAAAAGGCGCCAAATTTCGCCCGCTTGGGCCTTTGGATTGTCGCCTGCGGCGGCCTTTAGGATGGGGGTAATCCATGCCAGCCCAAAGACCTGAAACCACGCATCGGCTTTGTTGATGCGGCTAAATCGCCGTGCGCGGCGCGCTTCGGCTTGAGCGTCGAGAGTATCTGGGTCAATGGCAGTCATGTCATAGGCCTCGTATGGCAGGGAGGGGAAACTGGAGATCAGGGAAGGATCCTCTGCCCCCAACCGATGGGCTGGGGGCAAAGGAGGGGTATGCGGCAGGCTTAGCCTTGGATGTCTGAGCCGACGACGATCTGCTGGCCTTTCAGGCCGATCGGCAGGCTTTCAAGGTAGGCATTGGGGGCGCGACCATCGTAGGGGATGCCGTCGATGATATCCTCAGCTGGTGTTGGCGCCTTGAAGCCGTCGCTGTCCCAAGGAAAGTCGACCTCGTTGGCCATGCCTTCGTCGACCAGCATTTTGGCCGCATCCAGATAGATGTCAGGACGGTAGACAGATTTCGCAGTTTCAATGAACCATTCGTCTGTCTTGGGCTCGGCGATTTGGCCCCAGCGACGCATTTGGCTCAGGTACCAGATGGCGTCGGAATAGAAGGGGTAGGTCGCGTTGTAGCGGAAGAACACGTTAAAGTCTGGAACGTCACGCTTGTCGCCTTTTTCGTATTCAAACGTCCCTGTCATCGAGTTGGCAATAACGTCGTAATCGGCACCAACATACTCAGAACGCGACAGGATTTCCACGGCGGCAGGACGGTTTGCGTTGTCGTTTTCGTCCAACCAGATGGCCGCACGGATCAACGCCTTGGTCACGGCGATTGTGGTGTTTGGATAGTCTTCGGCAAACTCTTTGGTGATGCCAAAGACTTTCTCAGGGTTGTTTTTCCACAGCTCGTAATCGGTGATCACTGGAACGCCGATGCCTTTAAATACGGCCTGCTGGTTCCAAGGTTCGCCCACGCAGTAGCCAAAGATTGTGCCGGCTTCCATGGTGGCAGGCATTTGCGGCGGTGGTGTTACAGACAAAAACACATCCGCGCCGATCTGACCCGAGACATCTTCGGGCGAATAGTATCCGGGCTCCAGACCGCCGGCAGCCAACCAGTAGCGCAATTCGTAGTTGTGCGTGGAGACCGGGAACACCATGCCCATGTTGAACGGGATCCCTTGGTCTTTGTAGTCTTCAACCACGGGGGCCAATGCGCTTGCACTGATGGGGTGTTGTGGGCGGCCATCGTCCATCAATGGAACGTTCGGCTTCATCTGTTCCCAAATGTCATTGGATACAGTGATGCCGTTGCCGTTCAGATCCATAGAGAACGGTGTGATGATATGCGCCTCGGTGCCGTAACCGATTGTTGCGGCCAATGGCTGACCGGCCAGCATGTGCGCCCCGTCCAACTGGCCGTCAATGACGCCGTCGAGCAGAACTTTCCAGTTCGCTTGCGCCTCGAGAGTAACGAACAGACCTTCGTCTTCAAAATAGCCGTTTTCATAAGCCACGGCCAAGGGGGCCATGTCTGTGAGTTTGATAAAGCCAAACGTCAGCTCATCTTTTTCAAGATCCAACGATTGGGCAAAGGCCGGTGCGGCCATGAGGGCTGTTGTCGTAGCAAGCCAAGTGAGTGATTTCATGTTTTTATCCCTGTGGAATGCAAAAAGCCGCCCGATTGACGCACGCTAGAGGGAGGAGGCGTGCACAATCGAGCGGCTTTGCTCTTTATATCGTTGACCAACAACGCCGTTGATCGGATGGGGCTTCATCGCCTTGTGACTAACTTTGCGTCTGTGTGTCGAAACTTCCACATAGAACCGTGCAGGTGCAGCATAATTTCTGCCCCTGCAATGATGTGCCTAATTTTTAGACAGTTTTGCCGGACTAAAGTCGAAAACCGCATCGTCAAAGAATCTGTCTGGCCCCAGAATCATTTTTCCACGGGTCGAGGCCACGGCGGTGGGAACGGCTAAGGCACCTTCGACCTTTTCCGAGGCCCCGGGCATATCCGCACCCATCATGGCTAACGCGTCGCGATATGTGTCTGTGCGAAAGCAGTCCCGTGCAACCTGGCGCGCTGTTTCCGGATCCAAATCGTGCCAATGGGCCAGCCGTTCGGCGATCCAACAGGCCTGACTACGCCATGGAAAGTTCGTGGCACTTGCATGAAACATCAGCAAATTGTCCACGTGATGCGGCTGTGTGCCCAGTTTCGGCACGATCTGGCCGCTTAGGGCAGGCTCAATTGCGTGCAATGGCAGATCAAGATGCTGACTGCGGGCGAGAATTTCCACCGCCAATGGCAGGTTTTGCGGATCATTCAGCCATTTTCCGGCCTTGTGAATGGCCCGGATCATCGCGTCACATAAAAACTCATGCGCCTGACCCCATTCATTGCGGACGGCCAATACCTTTTCTGGTGCAAATTCCCAAATACGGGTGCTGGGCAGGATCAGCGTCGCGCCACTTTGTTGGACCGCCACTGTGCCCCACGGCTCGCCCACACAAAACATATCAATTCGGCCGCTTTTCACAGCCTCGGCCATTTGCGGCGGTGGGATCGTCACAATTTCGATCAGATCCGGATGTAGATCCGGGGCATGGCGCAACCAGTATTCCAACAACATCCGGTGCATAGAGAATGCAAACGGTACCCCGACACGCAATGGTTGTTTCGTTACAGCTGCAATGGCCTTAAGCGTCGGATCCGGCGACGCAAAATCGTTGATCCAACCTGCAGCGGTCAGTTTTTGGTCTAACTCCGCAGAGATCCCGATCATCGTGCCATTTGCCGACAGGACCATCAGCGCATCGGTTTTGATCTTGGGCCCACTGAGGCCAAGGGACATGGCAATAGGTAAAGGCGATAGCATATGAGCAAATTGGATCTGACCAAAGATCAAACGGTCCCGCAGCGCAGACCATGAGGGTTGACGCACCAAAACCAGTTCAAGACCTTCTTCGGAGGCAAACTGCAGCTCTTTGGCGATAATCAGTGGCGCACAATCGACCAAGGGAATGTAGCCGCAATGGACTTCTTGCGTTCTCATTTCAACAAATCCGCTGACGTGACCAATGCATTGGCCAGATCAATGACTTTGCGCCCTTGATCCATCGCGGTCTTGCGCAGCAAGGCATAGGCGTCTTCTTCGGAGATGCCCCGTGCGCGCATCAGCAGGCCCTTGGCGCGGTCAATGATCTTGCGATCCATAAGGGCCTGTTTGGCGGCGTCCAATTCGGACTGCATTTTTGTGATCATTTTGAACCGCACAATCGCGGTTTCAAGGACCGGTTTGATACGATCCTTTTGCAAACCATTAACCACATAGGCACTGAGCCCCGCGGAAATGGCTGCTTGGGTCAGCGCCTCATCGGTTTGATCGACAAACATTGCAACGGGTCGGGCCCGCGCATTTGACACTTCGCTGAGGTGCTCCAGCGTATCGCGGTCGGGATTGCACAGATCGATCAAAATGATGTCGGGGTTTTCTTGCTGCGATGCCCGTTCCAGCACCGTCGCATTGGCCACAACCGTGACATCAGTCCAACCGCCCTCGTTGAGAGCCTCGATAATGTCCCGCGCTTTGTCGGGGGAGGGTTCGACCACCAGTATTTTCAGATCGCTGTGCACCAAAACTGATTACGCGCGCGTGCCAAGGGCGAAAAGGCAGTGACTGGATAAGACGGCCGGTCATTGTTGTGGTGCACAAAAAATAGGCTACGCAATAGCGTGGCGCTGCAAAACGCAGCACCGCTGCATCGCGCAGCCCGTGTATCGAACCTGATTTAGGAGCCGCTTTGCCAGAATGGCTTAGCAGCGCAACCCGGATTCAATGTCAAAGTAATGCGCCAATTCAGGCTTGATCGTAAAGCTGAGGGTGTCGCCCTTTGGCGCTTGGGGTGGTTTTTCGGTCTTGGCGATAAACTCGGTACCATTGGCTGTCATCAAATGCACAAGGGCATATTCACCAAGGTTTTCAATCAGATCCAAACGACCTTGCACAACCGCATCTGCCTCGGCACAGGGCATCAAATGCTCTGGACGCAGTCCAACTTGTTGTCCAGCCTCCAACGTGCGCCCCAAATGACCGTTCGCCCCAGCAGTCAAATCGGCTGTCTGGAAAAAGTTCATCTTTGGACTGCCGATAAACTGCGCCACAAAAGCGTTTGCGGGGTTCTCATAGAGGGTAATCGGCGATCCAACTTGTTCAATCCGACCATCCCGCAACACGACAATTTTGTCAGCCAGCGTCATCGCCTCGACCTGATCGTGTGTTACGTAAATCATCGTATTGCCGAGACGTTCGTGCAGGCGTGCAATTTCCAAACGGGTCTGTACGCGCAAGGCTGCATCAAGGTTGGACAATGGTTCATCGAACAAGAACACCTCGGGGTCACGGACAATCGCACGGCCAATAGCCACGCGCTGACGTTGACCACCAGACAGGTTGCGTGGACTGCGATCCAAATAGTCACCCAGTTGCAAAATCTCGGCCGCCCCTTTGACGCGACGGTCGATTTCATCTTGCGGTGTTTTCGCCTGTTTCAGACCAAAGGCCATGTTTTTATAGACGCTCATATGCGGATACAGCGCGTAGGTTTGGAACACCATCGCCACGCCGCGCTTAGAGGCTGCAACCTGGTTCACAACAGTGTCGCCAATGGCCACAGTGCCATCACTGATTTCTTCTAGCCCCGCGATCATTCGCAAAAGCGTTGATTTTCCGCAGCCAGAGGGGCCAACAAAGACAACAAATTCACCATGTTCGATATCTAAATCGACACCGTGCATCACTTGCACGTCACCATAGCTTTTGCGCACATCGCGCAGGGTCAAACCGGCCATTTTTGCTCCAATTCAGAGATTTCGCGACGTAGGGTTTCTACGAAGACGGGGTAAGTTGTGGGCAGATCGCCCCATAATTGCGGGCTGTTGAGAAACGCATCGGTGCTCATCAGATCTGTGAGGTCGTCCCAGCTGGGCTCGACATATTCAAATGCGATTTTGCCTGCAGCTACGTGCTGGGCAAAGATGTACCAACTGGCAATGCTGCGAATGCTGTGAACGGGCGTGATCCCCTTTTTCAGGCATCCGGCCAAAGTTGGGCGCACAAAGATTGCAAACTTGGCCATACCATCCGCGCAGATACGCGCCACAGTGTCACCAATTGCCGCGTTGCCAAAGCGGCTGATGATCATGTCCAGATAGTCAGCCTTAGAAAATGGCAACTCGACCTGAATCGCAGGCAGAACCTCTTGGCGTTGGAAATCCAAAAAATGCTGAAGCAATTCTGGGTCTCGCATGGCTGCATCAAAAGTTTCAATCCCTTTGAGCGCCGCAAAATATGTAAGCCCCGTGTGACCGCCGTTTAAAACCCGAATTTTGGTTTCTTCATAGGGATCTACGTCCTCTGTGACGGTCACGCCTGCTTGTTTCAGATCTGGCATGTGGCCAGCGCCGGTGTCTTGCAACACCCATTGGCTGAAATCCTCGGCCATAATGGGGGAGGTGACATCAGTGCCAATCAATGCGGTCAATTCCGTTGCCAATTCCGCGGGGCTACGCGGTGTGATCCGGTCGACCATCGAGCATGGAAAGACAACATTTTCACTGACCCAAGCGTGCAGATCAGCCTCGCCGCAGGCTGCCAAATAGGCCAATAGGTTGCGTTCCAGCATGGTGCCGTTCTGGCGGATGTTGTCGCAACACGCGATTGTCAGAGGGGCCTTTGTAGTGTCCATCCGCGCCCGCAATGCTGCGCGCAAATAGCCGTAAACACTGGTGGCTTTGGCGCCGGACACTTCTGCTGCAATTGTGGGATCAGCGGTATTAAGATCCCCGTTTGGCGCAGTGTAATAGCCGCTTTCTGTGACTGTGATTGTGACCAAATGAACCGTTGCAAGCGCAAGCAGAGATTGTGCGTCGCTGCGCGCAACGTCCCAATCAAAAAATCCGATATGGCTGCGAACGCGGCGCAGGTTGACTTGGCCCGACCCAGAAAAAGACTTGAGAAAATAGCCGTCATGGCGCGCGATATCGGCTTCGGCCTCGTGAAATGTCGCAGTCTCTGAGGCGCGTAGATTAACCGCTGCAATGCCCCAGCGCAGATCGCCCGTAGCCTCCATGTAATCATCAAGATATACGGCTTGGTGGGCGCGATGGAACGCGCCAAACCCCAAGTGGACAACGCCAATCTGGCAGTTGGACCGGTCGTAGGATGTGGCGTAAATATGAGGGTGAACGGCCGAATTCATCAGACAGATTCCATGCTTGGGGCGAGGTCTTTTCGGGCAATTTCACGATACTCCGAAGGTGTCATACCCTTCATTTTCAAAAAATGCCGATTGAAGTTTGCAATGTTTTTGAACCCCGCCTTAAGCGAGATGGTCGTGACCTGATCGTCCGTTGCGTAGAGCATACTACAAGCCTGCCCAATACGGATACGATTGAGGAATTCGACAAAGCCGTGGCCAGTTACGGCCTGAAAATTACGGCTAAACGTGACTTGGGTCATGCCCGCCATTTCGGCGGCTTGAGTGACGGATATCTCTTCTTTGAAACTGTTGACCACATAATCCACCACAGAGGCGATGCGGGCCTGTTTGCTGCCCCCTTCGGGTTGAATCAGCTTGGCGATGGACAGTTCTTTTTTCTCGGCATGCTCGTTCAAACGCACCAAAAACCGCACGAAGGCCAAAATGCGTTCGGCACCGATGTTGTCGCGGATGGATTCCATGTGGCCGCGTGCAAAAGTGGCGTTAAACCCTTCGAACAAGATGCCCGATTGCGCCAGTTGCAACAGATGCAGTACTTGTGAAAACTCCGGAAAGCCTTCGGCCAGCTTCTGAACACTTTCGTGGCTGAACTGCACCAACATATCGCGCGTGGCAATAGGTTGGGTCCAAACATGATCGGTGATCCAGTTGTGCGGCAGGTTCGGTCCGGTCATGAACAAATCGCCTGCTTTGAAGTCGCCGATATAGTCACCCACAAAGGCTTTGCCGCGGGTTTCGACGATCAGATGCAGTTCATATTCTTCATGGGCATGCCAGCGGCACAACTCGGTCGGCCACCCGTGTTCAAGGTAGCGGATCGAGCGTGTGCTGCGGTCGACCATCTCGATCTCGGGTTCAATAATCGACATTGAACCCTCCGGTCGCAACACTTTGTGCGACTGCTAGGCGTTGGAAGAGGGGGGCAAGTCGGATCACTTGACCGCCCCAAATGTCAGGCCCTGTACCAATTGCTTTTGGCAGAACCAGCCCAAGATCACGATAGGCGCAATTGCAGCGGTAGACACAGCAGACAAGCGGCCAAAGAACAGACCCTCGGGGGCACGGTTGCCTTCGATCAGTTTCGACAGCGTTGCTGCATCGATAGTGGTCAGTCGCACGGTCCAATAGGCTTCGTTCCAGCAAAAGATAAAGGTCAGCAGCGCGGTAGAGGCGATACCGCCCCATGCCAATGGGATCAGGATATCCTTGATCTCGCCCCATGTGGACACGCCATCCATTTTACCGGCTTCGATGATCTCTTTTGGAATTTCTTTGAAGTAGGTGAACAACATCCAAATCACGATGGGTAGGTTGATCAGGCACAACACCAAGATCACCAAGAAATGCGTGTCGAAAATCCCTAGAAAGTTCTTAGTCAGGAACGTCATTGGATAAAGCACCGCCGCGGCTGGCAGCATCTTGGTCGACAGCATCCACATCAGAATGTCTTTGGTGTGGCGGCTGGGATTAAAGGCCATGGCGTAGGCCGATGGCACACCTACAAACAAAGCAAACAGTGTAGCAAATGTCGATGTGATGACCGAGTTGGTAGCAAAGCGCCAATAGTCATAGTTTTCGGTCATGTTGGTGTAGTTTTCCAGCGTCGGCGTAAAGCGGAACAGGAATTCCGGTTTGACCGCGTCAGCGTCAGTCTTGAAGCTGGTGAAGACCAACCAAAAGATCGGGAAGAAAAAGATCAGCGCCACGATCCAAGCCACGACGGGCCAGATGACATTGCTGAATTTCGAGCGTTCGGTAACGGCTGCCATTGTCTTTCTCCCTTAATCCATCAAGCTTTTGCCAACCATACGCAACAAGAAGATTGCGATGATGTTGGCGAGGATGACGGCAAAGATGCCGGTGGCGCTGGCTGCACCAATGTTGTTCGAAGTGAATTCACCGATCAGATAGGGCAGGTTCTTGTTCCCGTTTCCGCGGCTCACGATCTCGATCTCGGCATAAAGCGACAGATGAAAGATCGACTGGATCATCACGACGATCGCGATGGGACGCGCCAGATGCGGCACCGTCAGGTTGATAAATTGCGACCATGCACCAGCCCCGTCTAGGGTCGCGGCCTCTTTTTGGCTTTCGTCCTCGGATTGCAGGGAGGTCATAAAGATCAGCACAGCAAACGGCGTCCACTGCCAAGCGACCATCATAATCACCGCATAGGCCGAGGTTTGCGTGGCGCGGAATGAAATCGGCTCAATCTCGGGCCACAGCGAGAAGAAGCTGCCCAAAACCGGGAAATCTCGCAACCCATCGATCAAGTTGTTCAGCCCGCCCACAGCCAAGCCCTGAAGGCCCAGCACAGGATCAAGGATCATGTTGATCCACAAAACGGCGTTCACAGCGGGCATTACGAAAAACGGCGAAATCAGCAGGACGCGAACGATACCACGACCAGGGAAGTTGCGGTTGATCAACACGGCGATGGCAAGACCCAAGATCACGGTTATGATCAGGATGCTGCCAACAATCAAAACCGAATTGCTGATCGCAAAACCGAAATCCTTGGCTTTCCAGACGTATTCGTAGTTGCCAAAGCCGCGCCAGTTGCTCAGCGAAGGTGTGGTCCATTCTGGGCGCCGTAAGCTGTTGAGCACATAGCGGATGAATGAAAAATACAGTGTCATGCTGAGAGGGACGAGCATCCAGATCAGCAGCAAAACCACAGCGGGCGTTTGCAAGATACGGGGCAGGGTTCGATTGGCCATAGCTTAAGTTACCTTGCGACAGAAGGGTTGCATCAAAGGACGTAGAGACGGGTGTTTGTCGGGCGAAGGGCAAACAGTGCGCTTCTGGAACTCGCAACAAACAGAAAAAGCAGTGGGGGTGCTGGGCCCGATACCCAAAGATACCGGGCCCGACATTAGGTCAGTCGAAGGGTTTAGTAGTAGCCCGCTTCGGACATGATTGCGTCAGCCGCAGCTTGGCTTGCAGCCAGAGCTTCGTCTACAGATTTCGCGCCGGACAGGGCCGCTGCGATTTCTTGTGCAACCGCTGTACCCACTTCTGGGAATTCAGGGATCGCAGCAAACTGAACACCAACATATGGTTTGATGTCTGTGGCTTCTGGAGCAGCGGATTCAATCGCAGCCATTTCAGCGGCGGCGAATGGTGCTGCAGCTTGGAAGTCAGCAGATGCATATGTGGAGGCACGTGTACCTGTTGGTACGGAACCCCAACCAAAGTCTTTGTGGTTTGCAACAGCTTGGATGTACGCTTTGGATGTGGCCCATTCGATGAACTTCATCGACTCTTCGGAGTTAGGCGAACCAGCAGGTACAGCCATCGCCCATGCCCAGAGCCAGTTGGCGCCAACAGGGTTACCAGCGTTTGGCGATTGTGCGTATGCTACACCGTCAACTTCCAAGAAGGAGGCTGCGATTGTCGCATCGATCCACATGCCGCATTTGCCTTCGTTGTACAAAGCCAAGATCTCGTTGAAGGAGTTGCCTTCGGAACCGGGAGGGCCGTAGTTACCCAGCAGATCAACGTAGAAGTTGATGGCCGCTTTCCATTCGTCAGATTCCAATGTTGGACGGAAGTCCGCATCGAACCATGCACCACCGAACGAGTTCACAACAGTTGTGACGAACGCCATGTTGTCGCCCCAACCTGGCTTACCGCGCAAACATGCACCGTAAACGCCGTTGTCTGGGTCATGCACAGCAGCGGCTGCTGCTTTGATGTTGTCCCAGCTGTCGTTGTCCGCAACTGTGACGCCAGCAGCGTCCATCAGGTCTTTGCGGTACATAACCATGGAAGATTCACCATAGAATGGTGCCGCGTAGAGTGTGCCCTCGTGGGACAGACCGTTGCGCATGGCTGGCAGCATGTCGTCGATATCGTAAGCTGCGCCAAATTCTAGTGGTTCGATCCAGCCAGCAGCGCCCCAGATGGGTGCTTCTTGCATGCCGATGTTGATGATGTCGTACTGGCCGCCACCTGTGGCTGTGTCAGATGTGACCTGCTCGCGCAGAACGCCTTCTTCCAGCGATACCCAGTTCAATTCAACACCAGTTACGCCTGTGTAGGCTTCAGCAACTTTTTGCATGTTGATCATGTGACCGTTGTTCACGATCGCAATTGTCAGGGATTTGGAGTGGCCTTCAGCGAAGGCTGTTGTTGCAGTTGCAACGCCCAGTGCCAGCCCGAGGGCTGTGTTACGTAGAGATTTCATGTTATTCCTCCCAGAAATCACAGATTCTTATCTTCTGTGCATCTACCTTGCTTAGATTTCTGCATCGTCGCAAATACAAATTCAACAAAAAAGCATACAATTTCTACATTGTTTGGTTTCTGTCAGACTGGTTGAAATACCCATATTTTACTGCGTTTTTCGCAATATTATGGGGGTTCGAGGCCGGTATTTTCCTAAAAGAAACTGTGAAAATTTTGTATGCTTGAACAAGTTGCATGGTTTTGAGGCCGGGGCCTTTTCAGTGAAACGTCGCCCCAAATGCCGCTTGGCTGGGGACCCGGTCTGTGTAGTTGCGACCTTGGGGCCATGGTTTGAATCGCTTGGCGTTCCAAGGCCTGGCTTTTTTGGGGGCAATTGTCCCGGCGCCTTTAAAGTCTTGGTTAAGACAAAGCGGCTATGTGCAAGACAGACAGCGCAACAGGGGGTGCCATGGCCCAACCGCAGATCCAAAAGACAGCGTTTCAACAGGCTTTTCAACAAAAGCAGTTTCTGGCGTCGTTGGAATTGTCTGCGCATTTCGTCAAACAGCATGGCGATGATGTCGAAGCTATGCAGTGTCTGGCGCAATCATGCTACAACATCGGGAAATTTGATGAAGCGTTTGAGGTCTACGTCCACGCCTTCGATTTGTTCGGCCATGCAGAGCTGTTGTCGGGCGCTGCCGCTGCCAAAAGTGCCAGTGGGGATTTGAAACTGGCCAAGGATTTGGCCCAAGCTGCAATAAAACTTAGCCCCTATAATGTCGGTGCATGGCGCACCTTGGCCCAAGTGCACCGGTTTGCCCCTAAAGACATGTGGTTGCTAAAAGCGCAGCGGTTGGCGCAAAAATCTGACGCCCCGCCGGTTTTTAAGCGGGCGATCCACTATGTCCTGTGCAAAGCAATGAACGACCTGGGCAAATGGCAACGCGCCTGGAAAGCCGCGCAAAAAGCAGCGACATTCGATCCGCCGCGCTATGATCCTGTTCAGTTGACGCGGTATGTGACTGCATTGTCTGGGCTTGATCCCGAGCGGCTGCGCAAGATGCGGCGGCCCGCTGGTTCTGAAATCTCACCGATCTTTATTGTTGGGATGCCGCGCTCGGGCACATCCCTTTTAGAGGCGCAACTGCACAAGCACTTTGATCTTGGCACATTTGGCGAGGTGCATGTTTTCGCAAGTATCCTCAGTGCCAGCCTAAACGAGATTGGCGCAGGGCGTCTCGATGACGGTTTGCCTAAGTGGTTCGAAGATTGGTCCCCTACCGAAATTGATGCAGCGGCTAGGCGATACCAGACTGAATTGATGGCACGGGATCAAAACGCGTTCAGCCGCCCATGTGTCGACAAAATGCCTGGCAACATCCTGTGCCTGCCGATGATTTCAATTCTGTTTCCCAAAGCACGTGTCATCCGGATGCGCCGTGACGCACGTGATACTTGTGTCTCATGCTATTTAGGCGAGTTTTCTGGGGGGAATAATTTCACCTATCAATTAGACTGGCTGGCACGGGCCTATCACGATTACCAAAGCGCTGGGGACACTGGCGCGCAGTTTCTTGAGACGCCTCCAATCGACGTGCACTATGAGGATTTAGTGTCCTCCCCAGATCAAACTCTTGACGCCCTTGGCACCACTTTGAAGCTGAACAAAAGGGCGCAACCGGTTGAGACCTATAAATGCAGTACACGGTCCGCCACCCAAGTCCGTGCCCCAATATCTGCAAAATCCATTGGCAGATGGCGCAACTATACGGGCCATGTTGATCCATTGATCACGGCTTTGGAAAAATTTGGACCCTAGAGTCCGCTCGAGCCGCTTTGTGGCTGGCGTTTGTGACCCTTGCCAACGCACGACTGTGTGTCGCTGACCATGTACACGATGCAATCAAACGTCACGTCCGGCGTAAATCGGAGTCTAATCATGTTCTAACCTGCTGATAGCATTCATATTTTTCGGGTCCGTCATCTAGCGTCGAAGTTTTGCCCGCGTAAGACCTGACTCTGAGGCGAGCAAAGCAAAGCCGCAGGAATCGGTGGAAAAGCGCCCAGCAGATCGGGCTGGATGATGTCACCCGCGCGACAAGAGAGTTGCCCTTAACTGCTCGCGCGCTCGTCCAAGGATCTGGCCATTACGTGAAGAGTGGTTTCCTAGCTCAGCAATGACACCCACAGACCACTGCTTCATTTTGCGAATGCTTCTCGTTGGGCCTCTGTCACACAACGGTTACTGCGCAGGAGGTCAGTCCGGATTTGGAAAAGGCCCAGATTCGAAGGCCCGCAAAAAAAATCAGCCAGATTTCTTGGCGTCTTGCGCTGCATCCCACCCTAGATTTGCGGACATGTCTCGTGCAATCTGAGTGATCTCGGGCCCCAGCCTTGCACGGAAGGCTGGGGTAAAGACCCTTACCGAGCCCGTCGCACCGATGGATAGCGTGGCACCCGGCCCGTCTGGTGCCAGGGGGGCTGCCACGGAACACATGCCGCGCTCAATCTCCTCGACGCATTCAGCGAAGCCGCGTTTGCGGATGGTTTCGAACTCGGCTTCGAGGTCCTGCACACTTGTCAGTGTGAATTCGGTGTAGGCGCGCAGACGCCCCTCCATTTCGCTGGTCAAGAACAAGTCGGGCGAGAACGCCGCAACGGCCTTTGAGCAGGAACAGGCGTGCAAAGGACGTTTCCCCAAACCGGGGTGAAGGTACGAAACACCCGTCTGTGGTGTTTCGACGTGAATGATCTCGACCGACTTGCCACGAAGACGGGACAGAAAGAACGCTGAGCCATATTGGGCCGCTGCCTGTTTCAGGGCCGGACCGATGATGTCAAGCAAGGCGCGGTCGGACTGCTCTCTGTGGGTGATTTGCTTGAGGCGCAGCCCGATAGAAAACGTCCCCCGGGCGACGGGCTCTAGCAATCCGACGGCAACAAGGTCCTGAACCAGCCGGTATACGGTGGGTTTGGGCAAGTCAGAATGCGCGCAGATGTCCGCGACTGTAGCTACGTCCTTTTGGCCGACAATCTCTAGGATAAGGGTGACGCGTTCGAGATGCATTTTCTTGCCTTGCGATATTTCAGTTATCACTTTATGAGATTCATGAGGGGATCGCAAGGGAGGGCGAAATGTCAGAATGCTGTGGGCCGGGCTATGCATCACCGGCAGAGGCGATCCGTGCGCCCCGTGAAAAGCTGCTTTACACAATCGCGATCTACACAGGCACGGGCATTCAAAAGCCCGACTATCTGGCCACGGTCGATGTGGATCCGGATAGCCCGACCTATTCCCAAGTGATCCACCGGCTTGAGATGCCGGGCATCGGGGATGAGTTGCACCACATGGGATGGAACGCCTGTTCATCTTGTTTTGATGATGGGTCGATGTCGCGCAAATACCTGCTGCTGCCCGGCGTGCGATCCAACAACATACACGTGGTCGATACAGCCACCGACCCTCGCGCGCCGCGCCTGCACAAGGTTATCGACGGGGCAGAGATCAAGGCAAAAACTGACTTGTCCGGGCCGCATACCGTGCATTGTCTGGGCTCCGAGATTATCATCTCGATGCTGGGCGATGCCAAGGGCGAAGCGCCGGGCGGGTATCTGCATCTGAATAAAGATTTCGAGATTCAGGGCCGTTGGGAAAGCTCAATGGGAGAGATCAAGTTTGGCTACGACTTCTGGTACCAGCCCCGTCACAATGTGATGGTTTCGTCAGAATGGGCCGCGCCCAATACCTTTATGCCGGGGTTCGATTTGGAAGAAGTGGGGCACCTGAAATACGGGCGCGAATTGCACTTCTGGGACTTTGAGAAACGCGAACCTGTCGAGAGTTTTTACCTTGGCGAGGACGGCCTGCTACCATTGGAAGTGAAGTTTCACCATGATCCAGACAGCACCCACGGGTTCTGCGGCGCAGCGCTTTCGACAAACGTTATCCACTGGTGGAAAGACGGCAACAAATGGCAGTGGGAAAAGATCATCGATGTTGAGAATGAGATACATCCAGACTGGCCGATCCCGCTGCCCGGTGTGATGAGCGCGATCCTGATTTCGATGGATGACAAATACCTTTATCTCAACAACTGGCTGCACGGCGATATGCGTCAGTATGACATCAGCGATCCTCACAACCCTGTTCTGACGGGGCAGGTCTACATGGGCGGTCTGTTGGGCAAGGCCCCTAAGGTGAATGGTGTCGATGTCGCAGGCGGTCCGCAGATGTTCCAACTTAGCCTTGATGGCAAGCGGCTCTATGTCACCACCTCGCTTTTCTCGACGTGGGATAACCAGTTTTACCCTGACATCCGCACCAAGGGCGGGGTCATGGTGCAGATCGATTGCGATCCGGTGAATGGAGGGATGAAGATCAACGAAGATTTTATCGTGGACTTCGGCAAGGAACCAAATGGCCCTTCCCGTTGCCACGAAGCGCGCTATCCCGGCGGCGATTGCACAAGCGACATCTGGCTATGACCGCGCATACAGTCACTATCGCCAACCGCGACGGCGTGACCTATGCCGTCAATGACCGCCGCCCACTGCTGGAACAGTTGCGCGACCAAGGCGTCGATCTGCCCTATGGGTGCGAGTATGGCGGCTGCATCACATGCGCGGCCAAGCTCACCGCTGGTGAGGTGGATCAGCGGCGTCAGGTGGCGCTGAACAATCGGCAGATTGAGAACGGCTATGTGATCCTGTGTGTGGCGCGAGCAACCACCGACATCACGCTGGAGATCGGGGTAGAGAGCCATGACCGGCTTTATCGAAACCCGTTTCTTGATCCGCTCAAACCCCATGAACTCAAGGCGGATATCGCCTCACCGAAAGTCTAAGCCTATGCCCGATGCAGACGTTGATCATATCTATGACTACGATCCGAAATACCTGGCCGACATTCTGAAATCAGTGAATACCATCGCCATGGTCGGGGCCAGCGCGGACAAGACCAAGTTCAGCTACGGTGTGCTGCGGCAGTTGAGTGAGATTGGCTATGACATTCTCCCCGTTAACCCGAACCCGAATTTGGCGGAGATCCGCGGACTCAAAGTCTATCGCTCGCTGGAAGAGATCGACAAACCGGTCGACATGGTCGACGTTTTCCGTCCCAAAGAAGAACTCTACGGCTTTGCCGAAAAAGCCATCGCCATCGGCGCAAAAGTGCTCTGGGGCCAGATTGGCGTCTACGACGACCGCGCGGCCAAACTCGCCAAAGACGCGGGCCTTCAGGTGGTCATGAACCGTTGCCCAAAAATCGAACTCTTCCGCCCTTTCTGGAAACCAAGACTCGATCTGAAAATTTGATGTTCGTCCAAAACCCGGCTTTGGAGACTTGAAAAGACGGCTCAGAAAATCATCAGGGGTGCCAAAGACATCGTCAAGCGGGCCATATCATCCGTGCGAGCGATCAGCGCGGAAGATGCGCTGCCGATGGTCAATTCTCCCGATCACGTCTTTGTAGACCTGCGCGATGGGACAGAGCAGGCAAAACCGCCATGATCCCGGGCGCAGTCGCCTCGTCGCGCGGCATGATTGAATTCCACATTGATCCGGAAAGCCCGGCGCACAAACCTGAGTTCTATCAGGACAAAACCTACGTCATCTATTGCGCGTCTGGTGGCCGGTCCGCTTTGGCCGCGATGGTTGCCACGGACATGGGGCTTTCGCCTGTTGTGAACATGACGGGTGGTATGGCCGCATGGAAAAAGGCCGGGGGACTTTGATGTGACGATCACGAAACAGGACGCTGTCTTGCGTACTGACGTCGATGAGGTGGCCGTCTTGACGCCGAACGCGCTCAAATCGATTAACGCCTTGTCCGAGGCGATGTTGCAGGCACTGTCCGAGACATTCGACAAGATTGCCGAAGGTCGCAGCGTCTAGGCGGTAATCCTGCGCAGCGGCGGAAACCACTTTTGTACCGGGCATAACCTCAAAGAACTGTCAGCACGCCGCGCGGATGCAGATGGTGGTTTTCAGTATTTCCAAGACCTGTTTGCAACCTGTCAGGCGATGATACCCCTGCATGGTGATCAGCGATCACGGCACGGAGCCGACTTTAAATGCGATCCTGAAATGGTAGGAAGACCGCAAGGTCGATTGGCATTACATCGCACCCGGCAACCCAATGCAGAACGCGTTCGTCAAAAGCTTCAATAGCAGGATGCGAGATGAATGCCTGAACGAACATTTGTTTGACAGCTTGCGTGATGCTCGAAACCTCATCGCCGCTTGGCGGACGGACTTTAACCATGACCGACCACACACAAGCCTCGCTGGCCTGATGCCAGCGGACTATTTTAACCGGTCGATCATGGACCAAGACCTGAACAGAGCTAACCCAAATTTGCGAACACCATAGAGAGCAGGCCATATCGTTCCGTAAAATGAGAAATTTGCGCGCCAGCACTTCTCGCATGCCAGCGAACGTTAAGGATCTGCTAGTGAGTTGTCGTTTCGCCCATGTCTGGGGCGTCGATTAGAAATTCGCGAAGAGGCGTCTCACATCATGCGTAAGGCAAAAAACCGGAGAAAACGCTTGAAGATGCGCTGTTACCCGACAGAAGTCGCGTTTCCAGCCGGACAAGTCGCGGTTCACGCCAGATGTCATACCTAAAGAAAGTTGGCTGGGTTGGTAGGATTCGAACCTACGATCCTCTGTACCAAAAACAGATGCCTTACCACTTGGCCACAACCCAACGTGAGGCCGTAATTAAGCACAAATCCCATGCGCTGCAAGACCATTATAACGAAAAATTCTACTCTTCTTGTCCGCCCTTGGCCAGAAGATCCCCGTCTTCCAATTCTTCTCGTTCTTGGGCGATGATTTTTTCTAACTGACGATCTTGTTCGGGGGCCACGGTCTGGCCGCCCATTGGGGGGGCAATGATAGGTTTTGTCGGTTTTGCGTCGCTCGATTGATCCGCGCTGGACGTCAGCAGGCGGTAAGTGGGTTCGGGCATTTCGATTCCGGCTTGGTCGAAGGTCTGCAACAAAACCCGGATGGCCTCGCCACGTGCGCGCCCAAAACTGGTCTCGTGTTGCGCAATCCATGCCGCAACAAAGAGACCAACGGTACTGTCGCCAAGATCCTGAATTATCACATCCGCTGCGGGTTCTTTAAGAACAAAAGGTAGATCGGCCAGGGTTGTGATCGCCAAATCTCGCGCCTTTGCAAGATCTGTCCCGTAAGCCACGCCAAGTGTGAAGGTAAATCGACGCTCGTTATTGCGGGTAAAGTTGACAATCCGGCTTTTGAAAACGGTCGCGTTCGGAATACGAATGTGATTGCCATCAAAACTTAGCAGGATCGTGGCGCGGCTGGTCAAGCGGATCACTTTGCCCGTGTCGCCACCAATTTCGATGGTGTCATTCGGTCTGAACGGCTGCCGGATTGACAGCATAATCGAGGCGATGAAATTTTCGACCGTATCTTTGACGGCAAAACCAATGGCCAAACCAATGATCCCCGCAGCGCCCAAAATGGTCGATAGGAGGGCCGCAGCCCCCAAGATATCCAGAGCAATAACCAGACCACCGACCACAAAGGCCAAACGCACCAAGGTCCGGTAAATGTTTGCGATAAAGGCGTTAGGCGCCAGCCGGTCCCATGGTTGTTTGAACCGCGCGATCAAAAGCCCCAGCAAAACCACCATCAAAAAAGCCGTCAACGCCACCATCGCAAGGGGCAAGTAGGCCACGGTTTGATTGATCCGCGCCATAAAGCGGTCAACGGCGGGGTTTAGACGTTCCACCACATCAGTGGTCTCAACAACGTTGTTTTCGATGGCCACCACGGCCTCGACGCGGCCCACCAAATCGTTGAGTTCAGCGGCTTTGGCCGTATCGATTGTGGTACCGCGTAAGGTGACGATGCCGTTTGAAACGGTGACGGTCACATCTTGGTAGCCATCAAGTTCTTCCAAAATGCCGCGAATGCGTGTGGCAATTGCCGCGTCTTGCGCCGCGCTGTCCTCAACTGAGATCGCGCCGGAGGGTTGGGTTTCAGATACTTGCGCCGACGCAGCGGCCGCCCAACAAAGCAGACAGCAGACAAGGAGATACCGCACCATTTATTCCTCGGGTTTTACACTGTGATCGGGTCGAGTATTCACCCGCGGCGTCAAAAGATCAAATCGATTGATCGTAGTCGCCAACACTGGGTTCGGTCCGGATAACTGCATCAAGGTCGTGGAAAATGGCGCGCATTTCGGCCTCGGAATCAGGGCTTTCGCACACAACCACAAGGTTTGGCGTGTTAGAACTGGCCCGCACCAGCCCCCAAGCACCATTGTCCAAAATGACCCGTGCGCCGTTGACCGTTACGACGTTCTTGATGGCCCGTCCGGCCAGCGGCTGGCCTGCCTCGTGACGCTCGACCAGTTTGGCCACAACGCGTTCCAGCACTTGATATTTTTCCGTGTCAGGACAGAAGGGCGACATGGTTGGCGTGGCGTAGGTTTTGGGCAAGGCCTTGCGCAAATCTGACATTTTCATATCAGGATTGCGGTCCATCAGTTTACAAATTTCAACAGCAACGCGCATGCCGCAGTCATAACCGCGTCCAATGGGTTCCGCCAAAAAGTAATGGCCCGACTTTTCGAAACCAGCCAAAGCGCCCAGTTCTTTTACCCGTCGTTTCATATGGCTGTGGCCAGTTTTCCAGTAATCTGCGGTCACACCATTGGCCGCCAGTTCGGGATCCGAGGCAAAGAGACCCGTGGATTTTACATCTGCCACGAAAGTGGCATTTGGATAAATTTTGGACAAATCCCGTGCCATGATGACACCGACTTTGTCGGCGAAAATCTCTTCGCCCTCATCATCCACGACGCCACATCGATCGCCGTCGCCGTCGAAACCAAGGGCAAAGTCAGCCCCCGACGTGCGCACGCTGTCGGCCATGTCGTGCAACATCTCCATCGCTTCAGGGTTAGGATTATAGTGGGGGAAGGTGTAGTCGAGTTCATTGTGCGAGGCGACAACTTCGACGCCCAAGCGTTCAAACAGGGCAGGGGCAAAGGCGCTGGCCGTGCCATTGCCGGTCGCGCAAACAACCTTGAGCGGGCGTGTCATTTTAAAGTCACCCACAAGATCGTCCAAATAGGCGTCTTGCACGCCGGGCACAAATTCGTACTTGCCGCCATCGCGCGCAACCCCGCGCCCTTCCAAGACGATATCGCGCAATTCGCCCATCTCGTCTGGGCCGTGAGTCAGTGGGCGTTCAAAGCCCATTTTAACGCCCGTCCACCCATTGGGATTGTGACTGGCCGTGATCATGGCCACAGCCGGGGCATCAAGATGGAACTGGCTGAAGTATGCCATTGGCGATAGGGCTGGTCCGATGTCTTTGACGTGAATGCCAGCTTGCATCAGTCCCAGAACCAAAGCGTTTTTGATCGACAGCGAATAGTCGCGGTAGTCATTGCCGACTGCGATCACAGGCTCAATCCCGCGCGCATGCATCTGCGTGCCCAAGCCTAGCCCAAGCGCTGTAATGCCGACCAAGTTGATCTGTTCAGGGTACTGCCATCGCGCGTCGTATTCGCGAAACCCCGTTGGTGTAATCATTGCGTCGCGCAAAAAGGCCCATGTGTTTGGGGTTACTGTGCTGAGGGGAGCCGTCATAAGGAATGTCCAAAATTTTTAAAGCAAGATCGGGTCTGACTTAGCCAATACGTCAATTTTCATCAAGGTCTCAATGAGTTGTGGCATGTTTTTCAACTCGATCATATTGGGGCCGTCACATGGGGCATTATCTGGGTCTTGATGGGTTTCTGCAAATACCGCACCAATTCCAGTGGCCACAGCCGCACGGGCCAGAACGGGGGCCAATTCCCTTTGACCGCCAGAGGCAGAGCCCAAGCCACCGGGTTTTGCCACGGCATGGGTTGCATCCATAACCACCGGGTAGCCGGTTTTGGCCATTTCCGGCAGGGAAGTCATATCGACGACAAGGGTGTTATAGCCAAACGAGGCCCCGCGTTCGGTCAGCAATATCCGTTTATTGCCAGTGCTTTCGATCTTGGCCACAACATTTGGCATATCCCAGGGTGCCAAAAATTGACCCTTTTTGACGTTTATCGCAGCGCCCGTTTCACCGGCGGCCAATAGCAGAGCTGTCTGACGACAAAGAAACGCGGGGATCTGTAGGATATCGACCACATCGGCCACAGGGGCACATTGATCTGCGGAATGCACATCGGTGATGACGGGGCAGCCGATGGCATCGCGTACACCTTGCAAAACCGCAAGGCCTTTTTCCAACCCCAACGGGGGCGGTGCATTCAAAGACGTTCTGTTCGCTTTGTCGTAGGAGCCTTTGAAAATATACTGCGCCCCTGAGGCATCGCAGGCCTCTTTGAGGATACCTGCAATCATCTGGCTGTGATCCAGACTTTCCAATTGGCAAGGTCCACCGATCAGCGTCAATGGAGCCGAGTTGCTGACTGTCAGATCTCTGATTTTGACATCAATCATTAGCTTGAAACCTGTTCGCGCAGGATCGAAGCAGTCAGCGAGAACATCAGATAAATGCCTGCAAAGATTAAAAACGCCAGCACGGTGTTTTCAAACTTGCGCGGGTATGTCGGATCGTCCGGCGCTGTTGGCTCAACACCCAAGGACAAATAGCGCACCTGACGTTCGCTTTCGATGCGGGCTGTTTCCAGCTGCTGCAAAGCCTGCTGTTCCAAAAGTGTCCGGGTTTGATAGTTTTCTTCTGCCACACGGATCTGCGCATTGATCCGGGCCTGCGAATCTGTCCCGGAACCGGTTGTTGTCATCTCGGCTTTGACCTTTTGGATTTGCGCCTCGGTGATGCGAACTTCGGTTTCCAAGGCGTTTACGCGGGCTTGGTTGGGGCGCGAATTTTCCAATTGTCCGGCCAGTTGCAATTCTTTGTCCAGCAGCCGTGTTTCCAGCTGGGCCAAGCGGCTTTGCAATTCAGCTGTCGCGCCTGCCGGATCCAGAATTTGCGTGCTTTCTTGCAAGTTTGCCAGAACCTGTAGGGCAGACTCGCGTTTTCGCTCCGCGTCTTCAAAGCTTGCGCGGGCCCCTTTCATTGCGTCCTCACGCACGCGCCCGGTAATGCCATCCACGCGTTCCTCTGCGTATTCGATCAGCTTGCGCGCATAGAGTTCGCTGGTGGTGGGATCGGCTGCTATCACTTCCATTTTGATCACGCCCTCGGTGGGATCATAGCCGATTTTGACGTATTTCTTGTAAAGTTTATAGGCAGTTGAGTTGCTGGCATCAGGCTCGAGCCGTTGCAGAACATCAATGTTTTCCGCGGAAAAATGCGAGATGAACCCAACGTCTTCGTTGAGCCGTTGCATGGCCTCGCGTGATCCCAGATAGCCTTGTACCGCAATACTGTCCTGACTGGTTGCCAGTCCGCTGCCGCCAAATACCGATCCCAGTGCACCGGGCGATTGCGCCTCAGATTTTTGGATCAGAAATTCCGAGTTGGTGGCATACATTGGTGTGGCCACAGAATAGAAATAATAGCCTGCAATTAGCGTTGGCAAGAATACGAAAAAAGCCAGACGTGTGACCAACACAGCCATTTTCTTGCGACGGCGACTGGCGATACCAGCTTGGATTTCTGCGATTTGCGCAGCCCGCGCCTCGGCGGGGCTGATGTTTGGGCCCAATTCCGTTGAGGGTAGGTTTGCGTCACCCGACGGCACTGTTTGCGGCAGTTGGATTTTGCTTTTGGTCAGGGCGCCGTCTTTGGCGCCTTTGTCGTTTTGGTCCGGCACGACCAGTTCCAACATGCTCGATTGCTGGAACGGATCCACACCGTTTTCGCGCAGCAATCGCACTGCATCAAAGTCGCTGATTGGGGCCAAGTTGTGCTTTTGCGCGACGCGACGGGCCATGCGCAATTGCCGTCCTGTCAGGCCTTCCTTGCGGATCGCATCAATTGTGTTTTCTGTGGTCACTTGCCCCTTGGAGGCCACGTCCCCTTCAACGGCGATGCGTTTGGGGGTGATTTGTGCAAAGGCCTGTCCGCCTTCGGTCTGTGGGGCGGGTTGGGCCCCTGACGCTGGTTGCGCTTGTGGCGTTGGACGTGCGGGCGCAGGCGACGGGGTCGTCGCTGCGGGTGGGGGTGTTTGGGTCGGAGCAGCAGGGGCGCTGCGCCTGATCCTAAACTTCTTCGCCTTGGGTTTCGTAGTCATAAAGATGTTTCGCTTCTTCCAAGGTTTCAAACATTTGCAGCTGGCCATTGATCAACACAGCTGCGGATTTTGCGTAGCGTTCCAAGGTTTTGGCCTGGTGTGATACGATTATAACAGTGGTCGTTTGCAGCCGCTCTCGAAGGATCTGCGCGGCCTTTTTATTGAACTCCACATCTGTTGATGACGGCATGCCCTCGTCAATCAGGTACATATCGAAATCCAGCGCCAACATCAGCGCAAAAGTAAACCGGGATCGCATGCCAGAGGAATAGGTCCCCAAAGGCATGTCGAAATATTCCTCAATACCACATAGCCAGCGGCAAAAACTTTCCACATAGTCCGGTTCGAGCCCGTAAAGGCGGGCGATGTAGCGCGCGTTTTCCTTGGCAGTGTGTTTGCTGACGACGCCGCCCATAAATCCAAGAGGAAAAGAGATGTTGCAGCCGCGCCGGATCTCACCCTCATCAGGTTTTTCGAGACCTGCCATCATGTTTACAAGGGTCGTTTTGCCGGTCCCGTTGGGGGCAAGGATCCCTAAAGAATTGCCAAGTTCCACACGAAAAGACACACGATCAAGGATCACCTTGCGCTGCTTTCCGGTCCAAAAGGACTTACTGACATTCTCAAATTCGAGCATTTTACTCGCAATCTCCGGCCCTGCTCAGGCACGCTGGGTTTAGGGTATCTCTATCCCAGCTTGGTTAACGCCGTATTTAGAGCGACATTCTGTCAACATTATGTCTTAAACCGGCGGATTGTTTCAAGCCCAAGCAGTTGGCAAAGCGCAAAGCCGCGCAAAAACCTTCCGATTTGCGGTGGAAGTGGCGGCGTTGCGCTGACTGCGGCGCTAGTCTTGCTTTTGGACCCGGAGGATTTTGCCAGATGCAAAGGCCACTGCGGCGGCAAAGAAACTAAAGAGCGCGCCCATTTTAGCGGCATCTTGTACCGGCCCGGCCTCGAAAGCTACGGAGGCGATGAACAGCGATACGGTGAAACCGATCGCCGCCACAAAGCCAATGACCACCAAATCAATGATCCGCATACCCGCAGGGATACCAAGGTTCAGTGGGCGTGCTGCAATCCAGCCAAACAGCAAAATACCTATAGGTTTGCCGATCAGTAAGCCCGCAAGCACCAGCCAAGTAGCGTCGCCGATAGAAGAGAATTCTACCCCAGCATTCAGCAGACCAAAGAAGAACAAGATGATCTCGACGGGGTGCTTGAGTGCGTGTTCGATCTTGTTCAACAAATCGGTCAGGTATTGCTGCGTGCCACTAAAGATCCCAAAGGCACGATCTGCGTGAGGGATAGTGACCACGATGGGCAAAAGGCCCAAGGCAGGGTGCAGACCCGACACCATAAAGCCGTACCAGCTGGCACAACCAGCGACCAGATATGGCCAAAATGACAGCTTTTCACGCACAAAGGTCGAGCGCGGGCGGTTCTGATCGCCTCGATCCATGCGCCGTGGCAACCAGTTAAACAAGAAATATACACCTGCTGCGGCGCCAGCAGACAACAACAGCCATTCTGGTGCCAGTTCGCCTGACGGATAAAAGACCGCCAGAATAATCAGGCCTGCGGCATCATCTGCAATGGCCAAAAGCAACAAAAATCGTACTGCAGGGTGCCCAGCACCAAAGATCAAACGGCCCACCAAATAACTGAAAGCAATGTCAGTGGCCGTTGGAATAGCCCAGCCATTGGCGACTGCGTTGTAGGTCTCTGAGCCCATGAAATAGGCCAGTCCAAGGTATACACTGATCGGCCCGACCATGCCGCCCACTGTTGCAAACAAGGGGGTTGCAGCCTTTTTGCCGCGCAACGAGCCGTTTTTGAGGATCACAGCCTCCCACACCTCTTTGGCCGCTATGGCGAAAAAGAGCGCCATAAGAATGTCGTTGACGAGGTAATGCAGTGTCAGCGTGCGGTGTCCGTGGTGATAGTGCCCGATGGGCGCATGATCCCAGATCACAAACTCAACAAAATGGTGGTAGCTCTCCGCGTTTGTGTTGGCCCAAACCAGTGCGATCAAGGCGCCAAAGATCAACAGCAGTGAATAGTTGGTCACAAAATTCCAAACGCGGTACATACTGTTCCCCCAAGTCGACGTTTTCGACGTGCATAATGCAAAGTTTTGGGGCTCGCAACGTGGTTAGGCCATCGATGACCAAATCAGTCCCGACAGCACCGCGCCTATTAAAGCATAGCCCAAAAAGGCGGCAAACACTCGGGGCTTTACAAGGACCCAAACTGCAATCGCGGCAGGGATACATGTGATGCCACCAGCGATGACAAAGGACATAGCGGCGCCGGGGCTCATCCCTTGGTCCAACAGGCCGCCGATCAATGGGATGGCCGCGTAGCCATTAAGATAGGCCGGTGCACCGACCGCGGCGCCAAGCAGGATTGGCCCTAAACCATCGCCGCCAAGAACCGTGGCGATCCAAGAGGCGGGAACATATTGAACCATCACAGCCTCCAACAAGTAGGCCAACAGCAACCATTTGAGCAAAAACAGGCCATTTTCCAGAGTGGTTTCGGTGAACACAGCGCGGCGGACAGGGTGTTGCCAAAATTTCCAGACAGGGGTCTCCATATTCAGGTTTGAGCTGCCGCAACAGGGGGCTGCAGGTGATCCGGGGCGAATGGGATCGGCAAAAACAGGCGTTTTGGCAAAGGCCATCGTCGCAAACCCGCCCATAATGCCGATCCCAACGGCAGCGGCTGTTTTCATGATCGCAAAATCCCAGCCAATAGCGCTGCCTGTGATAATGAACATTGCAGGATCCGTGACAGGGCTGGAAAGCCAAAACGCCATCACTGCAGCCAAAGGCGCGCCCGCGGCCAACAGCGCGCTGACAAACGGGATCACTTCGCAAGCACATAGCGGCGATAGGCCACCCAATAGGGAGGCTAGAAAAATCATCTGAACCTGTCGGCCCTGAAACACCTTTGCAATCAAGGCTTCGGCCCCCGTTGCCTTCAATCCGCCGATGGCAAGAACCGCAAACAGGATGAATGGCGCCGTCGACCAAAGCGAGGCAAGGGCGAACTGGACGATGCCAAGGGTCTGGTCCCAATCAAATACAGCAACAAGGGCAATGATCAGACCGCAGAAGGCCCATGCCTTGTCAATTCGTGCCCAAAGGGTGGGGGCTGGAGTGCTGGACAGGTCAGCCATGAGTATGATCCTCGTGAGCGTGGGCTGCATCCGCGCAGCATTCGGTCAACAAAAATTGAGACAGTGCATGGGCGCGATCATAGGCCACGGCTACACAAATGATTTTGCGTCCTTCTTTTGCCTGATCGACAAGGCCTGCTTGGTTCAAGATTTTCATATGATGCGTCAGGGTCGAGCCGGTCACGCCAGTGCGCTCGCCCAATTCGCCGATGGTCAACCCATCTGGCCCCGCGCGGACCAGACAGCGCAAAACGCTGAGACGCTGTTCCGAACCAAGTGCGGCAAAGGCGCTGGCGGCTTCAACAAGGGCGAGGGCAGGGTCATCAAATATTTTCATGAAATTAGAAATATCGAAATAATCTGGTTTTGCAAGTTATTTCGATAAACATCGAAATAACTGGTCTGGAAAAGGTATCGAAATTGCGTTTGCCGTGGCGTTATTTTGTCGGACGGGGAAAAATCCGACGGTATCCCCTTACCGAAAGCGTTTTCGCTTCTTAGTTGAGGGCTGGACACGCAAAGGATGAGACAGATGCGCCAGATTATCGATGTATTCAGCTCGATCGCGACTGCATTTAACGCAGGCGATACCACCGCCGCCGTAGGGCCTATGACCTTGCCAATGCCTATTTACATAGGCTCCAGGCTGATCCTCGCGGACCAAATTCGCAAGGTAGCTGATGTGCTGGCCACGTACCGCAGCAACCTCAAGGAAAAATCCCACGAGCGAACCGAATACCGGATCCTTGACCAACAGATCATTGGATCAGGCAAGCTGAAAGTCACTGTCGAATGGACCAACCTTGCTGCTGATGGGACCGTGATCAATGTGATCAACGGCGACTATTATTGCCGCCGCACGCAAGAGTGCTGGGATATCGAACTGGTCGAATTCAATGAACCGCAGGTCCCTGAATTGCTGGAGGGCGTGACGCTCCACTAAGGTGCACGCACCTTTTAGGGTTTGGCGTCAAAATCGCTGGCGTCGTGGCGTTCGGGCAGTTGCTCATCCTCGTCACCCCAAGCCCGGTTGACCATTTTTCCGCGCATAAAGGCAGGGCGAGCAAACACTTCATCAGCCCAACGGTTGACATGGGTGTAACTGGCGGCGTCCAAAAATTCGGCGGCGTCATAGACAATGCCTTTGACCACAGCGCCATACCAAGGTGCAGTGGCGATATCGGCAATCGTGTAGTCATCGCCCGCCAGATAGCGGCGATCCGCCAAAGTCTTGTCCAAAACATCAAGTTGGCGCTTGGCTTCCATGGTGAACCGGTCGATAGGGTATTCGAATTTTTCCGGCGCGTACTTGTAGAAATGGCCGAACCCACCGCCCAGATAGGGTGCAGACCCTTGCAGCCAAAACAACCAATTCAGCGATTCTGTTCGTCCAGCAAGATCAGTTGGTAAAAACGCCCCAAACTTTTCTGCCAAATAAAGTAAGATCGCACCGCTTTCAAAAACCCGAAGACCAGTGTCTTCGTCAAACAGGGCAGGGATCTTGGAATTTGGGTTTACCTCGACAAAGCCACTGCTGAATTGCGCGCCTTCGGTGATCTTGATTAACCAAGCGTCATATTCAGCGCCAACATGCCCCGCCGCCAGCAATTCCTCCAGCATAACAGTGACTTTCACGCCGTTTGGTGTGGCCAGGGAATACAGTTGCAAGGGGTGCTTGCCCTTGGGGCGGTCTTTGTCGTGTGTGGCACCGGAAACCGGGCGATTGATGCTGGCAAATTCGCCACCGTTTGCTGCGTCCCATGTCCAGACTTTTGCGGGGGTATAGGTCATGCGGGTCTCCATTTTGGGTCCACTGCAACTTAGACCACCGACACCACAGTGCAATCGCCCATTGAGGGGTCTGTCTGTGCCGTGAGGAGCATGCTATGTGCGTCAAATGCATCAAAAGATTACAGATTGTATGCTGTGCGCAGACCGGTTTGCCCAAACTGCCACGAAACATGCGCCACGTCCGGTGCTTTGGGCCCAAAAAGGCGCGCGTGTGCTGATCGCGGGACAAGCGCCCGGTGCACGGGTACATGCCTCAGGCAAGCCATTTACCGATCCATCCGGAGACCGGCTGCGCGATTGGCTGGGTCTGGACGAGGATGAATTTTACGACCGATCCAGGATTGCGATTTTGCCCATGGCGTTTTGCTTTCCGGGCTATGATGTCAAAGGGGCTGATCTGCCGCCGCCGCCGATTTGTGCCAAAACATGGCGTGCGGCTGCATTGGACCATTTCGGCCCGTTTGATGCGACGATTTTGGTGGGGGGCTATGCGATGGCGTGGCATTTGGGCGGCAAACCGCGCGTGCGCGATACCGTTGCAAACTGGCAAAACCTACCAAGCGGCGTCTTTGCCTTGCCGCATCCCTCTTGGCGCAATACATCGTGGCTGAAGAAAAACCCGTGGTTTGAGGCCGATGTATTGCCCAAATTGCGCAGGACCGTGAGGCGCGTGTTGAATGACTGAACAACTGACCCGATTGGATGTAGCCCATCAAAAGATGGAACAGTCGGGCCAAGACGCAGATCGCGCTGCGTTTTACGAACGTCTGGCTGAGGCCGAAGTAATGTTGCTGCTGGCCGCCGAATCCGATGGGGCGCAAGTGGTGCCGCATGTGTTTGAGGCGGATGGCCTTAGTTTTGTCCTGATCTTTGATACCGAAGAACGATTGGTGGATTTTGTCGGCCAAGCGACGCCCTATGCCGCCCTGTCAGGGCGCGTTGTCGTTCAAATGCTGGCAGGGCAGGGTTTGGGCCTTGGACTGAACCTAGGTGGTGCGCCGTCCGAAACGTTGTTGGATGCAGCGGCTGTGGATTGGCTGGCCGAGCAGGTCCAACCAGAACCGTCCGAGGCGCAAGATATCCCGCAAGAAATAGCACCGCCCCATGTGCCAGAGGCAATTATAACAGCCCTTGATGGGAAACTGGCCGGCGCTGCAGGCCTTGCCCGGTCGGCTTATTTGGTTCAGGTCCACTACAAAAGTGGGGCCAAGGGGCACATGCTGGCCTTTATCGACGCGGTGCACGGGGCCGAAGGCGCACTGTCGCAAGCTATGACCGAAGCTTTGCATTTCGCGGACATCGACGCGGCCAGTCTGGATGTTGCATTCTTTGATCGTAGCGACAGTTTTACTGCGCATTTGGCCAAGCACGGTCTGAGGTTTGATATCCCCCAACCAGCCAAGGAGCAGAGCCCATCGGCCCCTGGCATGGATCCGCAAAAACCGCCCAAATTACGCTAAACGCGCGAAAAACAGGCGGTAACGAGGGTGTGATGTGCATCTACACACAGTCATCGCGCTGTGCTTTTGGTGGAAATCTGGCCGCAAATCGCTTAGTTTACCGGTAAGCCTTAGACGGTTTAGCTGTCTGCTGGGCACCGGCGCGTGCGATTTCATCAGCGAAGCTGCTGCGAGGGTCCATGTGGACGCTTCGCTGGCAGACTGGTAGCTGAGGGATATGGGTAGCACCGCCAGCGTATTGCGCCGCCGGGCATGCGGCCTCCAGTTTTTCTGGGGGCCGTTTGCGTTCTGGGACCGCAGATTAATATCCAGACGTCCGATCAACCAAATGGATCAGACCCTGACCGTTTTGGTCGCGCGCAATATTTTTGGCAATCATTTCACTGGCCGTGTCTGCTCGCGTGGTCGAGGCAATATGCGGGGTGACAGTCACCGCAGGGTGGGCCCAATAGGGGTGATCTGCTGGCAAAGGCTCGACCGCAAACACATCCAAAGTTGCTTGCGCAATATGCCCACTCTCCAATGCGGCGAGCAATGCCTCATCATCGATGACGGGACCGCGCGCAGGATTTAGCAGCATCGCCCCTTTTGGCATCTGTGCCAGGGCTGCTGCATTGATCAGGCCTGTTGTCTGTGGCGTTAATGGCACCAAAAGAACTGCAATATCAGCGGCTTCTAGCGCGACTTGAAAGCCCTTATCCCCGTTCAGGCAAGTGATCCCGGCAATGTCCTTGGGGCTGCGCGACCAGCCGGTCACGGGAAACCCGAGGCTTGCCAAAGCCTGACCACAGGCAGCGCCCAAGGCCCCTAGGCCAAAAATGCTGACGCGGCGATCCTTAGACAGTGGCGGCGTATCCGTCCGCCACACTCCGTCTTGCCCCAGAATATGAGCGTCCATGCCCAGATGCAGGCGCAGCACATGGCCCGTGACCCATTCGATCATCCCTTGGGTCAATCCATAGTCGACCATGCGCGCCAAAGGTTGGGTCAGGGTTTCATTGTGAACCACATCCTCGACCCCCGCCCAAAGGTTCAGGACACCACGACATTTGGTATAGGGCGCGAAATCCTGAACATCGCTGTTGGGGGCGTAAACGATGTAGTCAACGGTGTCCGGCGGATGGTTTTGGCTGAGGTTGACCGTCAGGCCCGCCTTCGCAAAAGCCTGCTGCAATGGAATTTGATATTCGGGCCAACGGGCCTCTCTTGCAGCGAAAAGAACATTGATCATCGAGGGTTACCTTGGGCGGTGAATGTGGGCGCTTTGAACCAGTCCAAAGGCTACCATAAGAACCAGCATGGCAGAGCCACCGTAGCTGACAAGGGGCAATGGCACCCCAACCACGGGCGCAAGCCCCATGACCATCGACATATTGACGGCGAAAAACAAAAAGAACGTGGCCGCAACCCCGAGCGTCAGCAGCGATGCAAAACGATCCTTGTTGTTGAACGCTGATAAGGCGCAAAAAGCGATGATCAGGCCGTACAGGATCAGCAAGGAAATCGCCCCGACAAATCCAAATTCTTCGGCCAAAGTGGTGAAAATGAAATCCGTGTGTTTTTCTGGCAGAAAGTTAAGGCGCGCCTGTGTGCCTTGCATAAAGCCGCGCCCGGTCCAGCCGCCAGATCCCAGCGCAATCTTTGATTGGGTGATATGGTATCCCGCGCCCAATGGATCGGAATCCGGCGTCAAAAACGTATCGATCCGGCGATATTGGTAGTCCTTGAGCAACTGCCAGTCGGTGCCTTGGGACCTGAAAACTGCCAAAACCGTGCCGATACCTGCTGTTACGACGGCAGCGAAATAAGCCCGATGCAGGCCTGCGAGCCACATCATTATGCCCCCCCCCATCACCAACAACAGCGCGGTTCCCAAATCAGGTTGGCGCAACACCATGGCTACGGGGATCAGGATCAGGATCAAAGGTAAAAGCACCCACAAAGGCCGCGATGTGTTTTGGATCGGCAGCCAATCATAGTAGGCTGCCAGCAGCATGACCAACGTGATCTTGGCCAGTTCCGAGGGTTGTAGCCGCATAAATCCGAGGTCGATCCAACGCTGAGCCCCGCCGCCTTGATCCCCAATGAGTTCCACCAAGAGCAGTAAAAACAGCGTTCCAAGATAGGCCACCACAGCCATGTTGCGCCAAAACCATATGGGCACCATCGCGATAATGAACATCAACCCTAGGCCCAAAGCAAATCGCTGCATTTGCGCCATGGCCCAAGGGGTCCAAGATCCACCTGCCACTGAATAAAGCATCAAAAAGCCGATAGAGGCGACGGATACGATCAAAACGATCAAAGGCCAGTTCAGGTAGAACAGCTTTCGTGCGCCGCTTGGGACGGACTTGACGGTGTATTCAAGATAACTCATGCGCGGTCACTGCTGTCTGATCCGACAGTAAAGGTGCGGAGTTCCATTTTCTTGCGCTCGGACAGGATGCGATTGCGATCCTTCTTGGGATAGGCGGTCAGCGGGGGCAATTCGCCATAAAGCGCCTGCAACGTGATATCGCGGGCAATAGGGGCCGCAGCGGTCGAGCCGCCGCCGCCATGTTCGACAACAACGGCAACGGCGTATTTTGGATTATCAAACGGTGCAAAGTTCACAAACAAGGCGTGGTCGCGGCGTTCCCATGGCAGATCCTCGTTGCGGGTCACGCCGCGTGCACGTTCAGCCGCTGTGATCCGGCGCACCTGAGAGGTGCCGGTTTTGCCTGCCATGCGAAACGCGTCGCCCAAAATGCGGCTGCCATAGGCGGTACCACCAGAACTATTCGAGACCGAATACATCGCGCGCCGCACTTCACGCAGCAGGTTTTCGTTGATCCCAAGGGGATCACCGCCGCGCAGTGGTTCTTCGACACCGTTACGCGATTTGATCAAGCGCGGCTCGACGGACCGTCCAGTGGCCAGCCGTGCGGCCATTACGGCCAATTGCATCGGTGAGGACAGCACAAATCCTTGCCCGATCGCAGCATTCACGGTGTCGCCAATCACCCAATCCTTGCCACGATTTTCGCGCTTCCAGGCCTTGGTCGGGGCTAGTCCTTGGGCAACGGCGGACATGGGCACGTCATGACGCACGCCCAATCCCAATCGTTTCGCCATGGCCGAAATTTTCTCGATCCCCACCCGCAGAGCGATGTCATAATAGTAAACATCGCAGCTTTCTTTTAGGGATTTTTGGAAATCAACATTGCCGTGCCCTGCACGTTTCCAACAGTGAAAGCGTACATCAGCGACTTCTTTGTGGCCGACACAGCGCACGGTTTCTTGGGTGTCGATAACACCGTCCTCAAGGGCCGCAAGGGCTGTCACCATTTTGAATGTGGATCCGGGGGGATAGATGTCTTGGACCGCCTTGGACCGAAAAGGGCGGTATTTGTCTTCCAGTAGGGCATTATAGGCTTTGGTTGAAATCCCACGCACAAAAAGGTTGGGATCAAACGTCGGTGCAGACCCAATGGCCAGCAAATCGCCAGTGTCGACATCCATCACGACCGCAGAGGCAGCTTGCCCTTTGAGGCGTTCTTGCACATAGTTTTGCAAGCCAGTGTCGATGGTTAGTTGAACGTTATCACCCGGCGAGGCTTCGTTGCGGTCAAGCTCGCGCATGACACGGCCAATCGCGTTGACCTCGACCCGTTTTGTGCCCGCACTCCCGCGCAACGGGCGTTCCAACTTGGCCTCAACCCCGGTTTTGCCGATTTGAAAACGCGGGATTTGTAATAACGGATCCTTGTCATCGATCCGTTGCAGGTCAAAATCACTGACGGGCCCCACATAGCCCATAACATGGGCATAATCGGCGCCCACAGGATAAACGCGGGACAATCCCACCTCTGCGGTGATCCCGGGAAGGGCAGGGGCGTTGGCCGAAACGGCGGCTACGTCCTGCCATGTCATGCGATCCAGAATTGTGACGGGCACAAAAGGACTTCGTTTGTTCACTTCGGAAATGATCTGCGTCTGCTGTTCTTGAGTTATCGGGACCAAAGTCGACAAGCGTTCCAGAACCGCTGCCACATCCCCTGCGTCCTCGCGCACGATCACGATGCGGTAGTTCTGTTCGTTACCAGCGACCAAAACGCCGTCGCGGTCATAGACCAATCCACGTGCAGGTGGGATCAGGCGCACATTGATCCGGTTTTCGTCCGCGAGCAGTCGAAATTCGTCCGCTTGGTCGATCTGCAATACGCGCATGCGATAGCCCAGCACAGCCAGCATCGCCACTTGGGCACCGCCCAAAAACAACCCGCGTCGCGTGATCTTGCGCGCACTTGCTTCGGTCTCCAGAGCCGCGCGTTTCATATGCGCGCCCCCACATCTTCGGCGCTACCCCGCACCGTAGGTCGCACCCCAAGCACATAATGGCTGAGGGCTGCGACGATGGGATAGCAGGCAATGCTCAGTGCCGTTTGAATGAGCCCAAGGTTCAAAGGCGCCTGCGGAATGAGAGCCAGTCCAGTAATAATGCGCGCCACAACGAACCCACCGGCAATCGCACAACTGACCAACAGCCATTCCAGAGAAAAGCTGGACCGCCCAATGTCCATCGCCCGGCTGCGCAAAAACTCGGCCCCGATCACAACACAAGCGGCCATTAGACCGGGGGGGCGATGAAACAGAAAATCCGCCAGCAAGAACATCCCAGCGATCAACGCCAAGGGAATAAATTCAGGCCGCCGCACCGTCCAAGCATAGGTCAGAACCAGCAAAATATCCGGTGCAGCCCATTGGGCAGGCATGGTTTGTTGCGGCAGAAAATGGATGAAAAACAGCACAAAGGCGATCATCACATAGAGCGTCCAGTACACCAACCTGCGTTCGGCAACAGTCTCAGCCATCGGCGGCCTCACTGGTCTCAAGTGGTTCCGATTGCACTGGCGGGTTCAAGAGGGCCCCGGGACTGGTGATTTGTTCCCCTTGGTAGCTGCGCAACACGCGCAAAAATTCAAGGCGCTGATAATCTGCTGACAATCTAACACGCAGCCGTCGATCTGGTCCTTGTGCGATATGGCCCACCAGCAGGCCTGCGGGAAACACGCCGCCGTCGCCTGAAGTAATCACGCTGTCGCCCGGGCGTACGGCATCTGGGTTGTCCAAAAATTCGACTGGTGGGGCAGCTGTGTTGTCGCCGGACAAAATGGCCTTTTGTCCCGAGGGTTGGATCGTGATCGGAATGCGGCTAGCAGTATCGGTCAGCAACAAAACCCGCGCTGTGTTTTCGCCCAGTCCAGATATCCGCCCAACAAGGCCGATGCCGTCCATCGTGGCCCAACCGTCCAAGATCCCATCGCGCCGGCCCACATTCAACAACAGCGATTGACGAAACGGCGAACCGCTATCGGCCAGCACAACGCCTGTGACAAAGGTAAATTGTGGATCAAGGCGCACTTTATTCAGATCGAGCAGTCGGGCATTTTCCTGCTCCAACTGCAATGCTGCCTCTTTCCAAGCCTTCATTTGCTGAAGTTCGCGTCGCAGTTCCTGATTTTGATCATAGATGCGCTGATAGCTCTGAAAATCCCGCACGATATTGGTCAAGCCCGTCACGGGCGCCGAGGCCCATGAAAAACTTGGCACAACGCGGTCAATCAGATTTGCGCGAAAGCGTTCCACGCGGGGGCTGTCGATGCGCCAAATTAGAAAAATACCTAGTAACACAACGACCAAAACCCCCACCAGCAAGCGCCGAATGGGGGTCATGTAATCATGTTGTGTCGCGCGGTCGCGTGCCAAGGCTCACCTCAAAAGCTGTGCCTGATCGTGATATTAACTGTCGTAGTCTATCACATGTTTCAACTTGTGTTCATATTCCAGTGCTTTGCCGGTGCCCAAGGCCACACAATTAAGTGACTCGTCTGCCACTGAAATGGCCAAGCCCGTTTGTTCGCGCAGGGCCAAGTCTAATTCACCCAGCAACGCACCACCACCCGTTAGCATCACGCCGCGATCCACAATATCAGCGGCAAGGTCCGGCGGTGTGGCTTCCAACGCGGTCATTACGGCCTCGCAAATTTGTTGCACCGGCTCGGACAGGGCTTCGGCGACTTGGGCTTGTGAAATTTCGATCTCTTTTGGGACACCATTCAGCAGATCACGTCCACGGATCGACATGCTTTGTCCGCGCCCGTCGTCGGGCATGCGGGCTGTGCCAATGCTTGTTTTGATCCGCTCCGCAGTGCTTTCCCCGATCAAGAGGTTTTGCTGACGGCGCAAGTAGCTGATGATCGCCTCATCCATACGGTCACCGCCCACGCGCACCGAGCGGGCATAAACGATGTCACCAAGCGACAAAACAGCCACTTCAGTTGTCCCACCGCCGATGTCCACAACCATGTTGCCCGTGGGATCAGTGATCGGCATGCCTGCACCAATGGCCGCCGCAATAGGTTCTGCAATCAAACCAGCGCGGCGTGCCCCGGCAGACAAAACCGACTGGCGGATGGCGCGTTTTTCAACAGGGGTTGCCCCATGCGGCACACAAACAATGATTTTCGGTTTGGAGAAAGTTGTGCGTTTGTGAACCTTGCGAATGAAATGTTTGATCATTTCCTCAGCCACGTCAAAATCAGCAATCACGCCATCGCGCATAGGACGAATTGCCTCGATTGAACCAGGCGTGCGGCCCAGCATCAACTTGGCGTCTTCGCCCACGGCCAGGACTTTTTTGACCCCGTCTTTGACCTGATAGGCCACAACCGACGGTTCCGACAGGATAACGCCCTTGCCTTTGACATAAACAAGTGTGTTCGCCGTGCCCAAATCGATGGCCATGTCGGATGAGAAAAGGCCTGATAAACCAAACATTTACGTAATAATTCCCAAAAGTGTTCCCAATGAAAGCGAGTCGCCTCACCCCGTCAGCGCTGGCATCTTATAAGGCCCCCCAAGCCTAGGCGAAAGGGGGCAGGCGTCGCTCTGCGCAAAAGCCCGCTATCAGTTTCTTTTTTCTTGAAATACTCAAACAAAGAAGGGGGCGAGGCACGTTAGTGCCTCGCCCCCCGGCGACCGCGTCAGCGGGCGCAAAACCTCGGGTTACGAGACGTCTTTGTAGCTCACTTCTTTGATGTCCTTGCCACCGGATTTCTCGCGCCGCACCAACAACCGGTTCAGGGCAGACACATAGGCGCGCACAGATGCGACCACAGTATCCGTGTCCGCAGACTGGCCTGTAACAATGCGCCCGTCTTCTTCCATACGCACAGTCACAGTGGCTTGCGCGTCAGTGCCTTCGGTGACGGCGCTGACTTGGTAGAGCTGCAAGCGGGCCGCATGTGGGAACACAGCCTTTACTGCATTAAATGCAGCATCAACCGGTCCATCACCAGTTGCGGTCGCGGCTTTTTCTTCCCCGTCGAGGGTCAAAACCAAATCGGCTTCCTGCGGGCCTTCTGTGCCACAAACCACACGCAGGGATTTGACCTTCATGCGGTCCAGATCTGCGTTGGCATCTTCATCACGCATCAACGCAATCAGATCATCATCATAGATCTCTTTCTTGCGATCCGCCAATTCTTTGAACCTAACAAAAACGTCCTTGAGCTGGTTATCCCCCAACTCAAACCCCAATTCGTTTAATTTCGAACGCAAAGCGGCCCGGCCAGAATGTTTGCCCATGACCAGATTGGTCTCAGACAGGCCGACATCTTCGGGGCGCATGATCTCAAAGGTCTCTGCGTTCTTCAGCATGCCATCTTGGTGAATGCCAGACTCGTGGGCAAAGGCATTTTTGCCAACAATCGCTTTGTTAAATTGCACTGGAAAGCCTGACACAGTGGCCACGCGGCGGCTGATGTTCATGATCTTGGTTGTGTCGATATCTGTGGTGAACGGCATAATGTCGCCGCGCACTTTCAACGCCATCACGACCTCCTCCAAGGCAGTATTCCCGGCACGTTCGCCAAGACCATTGATCGTGCATTCAATCTGACGCGCGCCGCCTTCGACAGCGGCCAGTGAATTGGCCGTGGCCATGCCCAAATCGTTGTGACAGTGCGTAGCGAAAATGATCTGGTCAGCACCGGGGACCTTGTTGATCAACATCCGGATCAAATCCGCACTTTCAACTGGGGCAGTGTAGCCCACTGTGTCTGGAATGTTGATGGTCGTGGCACCGGCCTTGATCGCGATTTCCACGACCCGGCACAGGTAATCCTCTTCTGTGCGGGTGGCATCCATGGGCGACCATTGTACGTTGTTACACAGGTTGCGTGCATGGGTGACCGTTTCGTGGATCCGCTCGGCCATTTCGTCCTTGTTGAGGTTCGGGATCGCCCGGTGCAGTGGCGAGGTTCCGATAAACGTGTGAATGCGCGGCTTGGAGGCATGTTTTACAGCCTCCCAACACCGGTCGATGTCCTTGAAGTTCGCCCGCGCCAAGCCGCAAATGCGTGCGTTTTTACTGCGTTTGGAAATCTCGGACACCGCGGCGAAATCCCCATCCGACGCAATAGGAAATCCTGCTTCGATAATGTCGACGCCCATATCGTCCAGCAATTCCGCAATTTCCAATTTTTCAGAGTGGGTCATGGTGGCGCCGGGGCTTTGTTCGCCATCACGCAAGGTCGTGTCAAAAATCCACACGCGGGATGTGTCAGCTTGGGTCATTTTGGGATCTTTCAAATGGTCTGCTTTTGAGGGTGGTTTCGGTCTTGGCGCTGGCTACTCCTGAGCGGTCGCGCCAAAAGGCACGCTCAAGAGCGACTAAGCAGTAGCAGCAGACCCTGTACGGGGCGAACGATATGAATGTTTCGTGCCATAACCGCAACCATAGAAATTGTAGTGCGCGTTGAAAAGGGGGGATTTTGAGTATTTGGGAAAAAAGAAACATGGTTTTTGCAAAGGAGCCGCCTAAATCGTCGTTGGTGAATACTGCATTGGTCATAGGAGCTTCTGGGGGCATCGGGCAGGCGGTCGGGTTGGAACTCGAACGCCGGGGAGCCTCAGTTACCCGATTATCACGCCGTGTAGACGGGTTTGATCTGGGAAACGAGGCGTCAGTTAAGGCGGCTCTGTCCTCTCTTGAGGGCCCGTTTGATGTGATCTTTGTGGCCACAGGCGCCCTGACGGTTGGGGCCTATGAGCCTGAGAAATCGCTCTCCGCCATAAGTGCGGCTGGCATGGCGGATCAGTTTGCTGTGAATGCGATCGGGCCTGCTTTGATTTTAAAGCATGCGCGCCATTTGATCCCTAAGACAGACCGCTGCGTGTTTGCAATCCTATCGGCTCGCGTCGGCAGTATTGGGGACAACACTATTGGCGGTTGGACAGGCTACCGTGCGGCAAAGGCTGCATTGAACCAGATCGTTCGCAGTGCCTCCATCGAATTAGGGCGCACACATAAGGGGTGCATTTGTGCAGCGCTCCATCCTGGAACTGTCGAGACACCCTTTACTGCGAAATACGCGGGGCGACACAAAACTGTGCCGGCAGAGGTGGCGGCCGGTAATCTGATTTCGGTCATTGATGCCTTTACCCTGGAGCATACTGGCGGTTTCTTTGATTACGCGGGGGAGGCCGTTCCATGGTAGCGCGTTTGGTTTTGGTTCTAGGGGATCAACTTACCCCGTCTTTGTCGGCCTTGGCTGAGGCGGATCCCTCAACAGACGTTGTCGTCATGGCCGAAGTGTTGGGCGAGGCCAGTTATGTGCCGCACCATCCCAAAAAGATTGCTCTGATCTTTGCCGCCATGCGCAAATTTGCGCAGCGTCTGCGCAGTGAAGGCTGGCGCGTTGACTATACGGTTTTCGATGATCCGGATACAACGGGCACAATCGAAGGCGAGTTGATGCGCCGTGCCAGTGACCACGCGGCGCACGAGATCCTTGCGACAGAGCCCGGCGAATGGCGGCTCATCTCTATCTTGGAAGACATGCAAATCCCTGTGCAGATGTTGCCAGACACGCGGTTTTTGGCATCACACAAGCGGTTTGAGGATTGGGCCGAGGGGCGCAAGCAGCTGCGCATGGAATATTTCTATCGCGAGATGCGGCGCGAAACGGGGCTGTTGATGGACGGCAAAGACCCGGCAGGGGGCAAGTGGAATTTTGATCACGACAATCGCAAACCTGCCCCAGACGCGATCACATTTGACGGACCCATTCGGTTTGAACCAGACGGAACAGTGCAACAGGTTCTGGACCTTGTCGCACAACAGTTTCCAGACAACTTTGGCGATCTAGACGATTTTTGGTTTGCCACTGATGCGACCCAAGCCCAGCAGCAGTTGGATCACTTTATCAAAGATGGATTGGCGCAGTTCGGTGATTTTCAGGATGCGATGCTGTTGGAGCATCGATTTTTGTACCATGGATTGATTTCGTTTTATATGAACATCGGCCTGTTGGACCCGCTGCAGGTCTGCAAAGCCGCAGAGGCTGCGTATCGCGCTGGATCTGCTCCAATCAATGCTGTTGAAGGTTTTATTCGGCAGATCTTGGGGTGGCGGGAGTACATTCGCGGAATCTATTTCTTGCAAGGTCCTGAGTACACCAACAGCAATGGACTAGAGCACCACCGCGATTTGCCAGCCCTCTATTGGGGGGGCGAGACCAAGATGCAGTGCCTGTCCAAAGCTGTGGAACAGACGCGGGCCGAAGCCTATGCACATCATATTCAGCGATTGATGGTCACGGGCAATTTTGCACTGTTGGCGGGGATTGATCCCGCACAGGTGCATGAGTGGTATCTGGCAGTTTATGCTGATGCCTTTGAATGGGTTGAGGCGCCCAATACAATTGGTATGTCGCAGTTTGCAGATGGTGGGATTGTGGCCTCGAAACCCTATGTGTCCTCAGGCAGCTACATCAACAAAATGTCGAACTACTGCAAAACATGCCATTATTCGGTCAGTCAAAAAACCGGCGAGGGGGCATGCCCGTTCAACCTGCTCTACTGGGATTTCCTGATGCGCCACAAAGAGCGGTTCGAGGGCAATCCGCGCATGGGCCAGATGTACCGTGTTTGGGATAAGATGGAGGCTGGCCGCAAAGAAACCGTGCTGGCCGAGGCTGCTATGTTTCTTGAAAACCTCGACGCAGGTCGCACGGTCTAATTGGCAGCACTTGCGTCGCTAAGCGCACCGTTTTCCCATGTACCCGATGCGATCTCGCCCGAGGCGTAGCGCATTGTGCCGGGGCCTTGGCGTTTGCCGCCTACAAAGGTGCCTTCATAGACGTCACCGTTGGCATAGGTTGCAACACCAGTTCCATCAATTTGGCCTTGGACCCAGCGCCCCTTATAGCGAAAACCGTCTGGCATTATGATTTCGCCTTGGCCGTCGCGTTGGCCTTCGGAAAATGTGCCAGTGTAGACAGTGCCATCTGCATAGGTGGCAACGCCTTCGCCAGACCTCTGGCCGTTGACCCAATTGCCTTCATAGCGATACCCGTCGGAATAGGTCATCACACCAAAGCCATGATTTCGGGCATTTTTAAAGCCACCCTCATAGATCAAGCCGTTTGTGTAGACGGCCTTTCCAGTGCCTTCGATCACACCAGATAACCAATCGCCATCATAAGTGTTGCCGTCTTTATAGACGATTTTGCCCTTGCCTTCGGCCAGATCGCCGGAAAATTCACCTGTATAGACCGAACCATCGGGGTAGGTCACGCGACCGTTGCCTTCGATGATCCCATCTTTCCAATCGCCGAGGTAGATGTAGCCATCGGTTCCAGTGAAGGTGCCCGTGCCATTGCGTCGATCATTTTTGAAGTCGCCTTCGTAGACATCGCCATTTGCATATAAAACCCGACCGGACCCTTCGCGGCGACCTGCCACAAAATCACCCTCATAGATGTCGCCATTCGCTTGCTTGAGGCGGCCTTTGCCTTGCAGTTGGTCCTCGATCCAGTTGCCTTCGAATTCAACGCCGTCGGGCATGGTCAAAACACCTTGACCTGTGCGTTTGCCGCGCTGCATCTCACCTACATAGACGGCTTTGTCAGGGTAGGTGATTTGGGCCAATCCTTCTTTGGTGCCTGCAACCCAGCCGCCTTCGTAAATATAGCCCGTGGGTTCAGTCAGTTTACCACTGCCATCGTGCAGCCCATCGCGTAATTGGCCCACATAGACTGCGCCAGTGTTATACATCAGCGTGCCAGTGCCCGTGATTTGGCCATCCAGCCAGTCGCCCTCGTAACTGCCGCCGGACCCAAAAGTGATCTTGCCTTTGCCGTTTGGTTTTCCCTTGGCAAAGACGCCCACATAAATGCTGCCATTGGGAAACTTGGCGCTGCCTTGACCCTGAATATTTCCGTCGACCCATTCGCCGGAATATTCATAGCCATTGGGCAGGGTGTAAGTGCCTTGCCCGTGCTGCTTGCCGTTGCGAAACGCGCCTTCATAGATGCCGCCGTTTTCATATTGTTTGGTTTGGGTTTGTTGTGCGTTCAGCGACGCAGGAGCAAAGCCCAGCGTCACGGCGGCAGCAAGGCCCAATACCAGATTAGAAATGGGGCGCATGCGCGAACTCCTTGGCGTGGTGTGGTGTGGTTTCATGCTTTGCCAAAGCAAGGCCCAGCCTAGAACAGGCCTTTGGCAGGGGCAACGCTTTTTGCGCTGTTGGTCTTTCACTTGAGCGTTGATCTGCTACATCACCCTCATAGCAAGGCAAAAGGCGTACCAATGGCGGACCGTTTTCAACTTACTTTGGCACAATTAAACCCAACCGTTGGGGATTTGGCAGGCAATCGCGCCAAAGCAAAAGCCGCGTGGGATCATGCCAAAGCGGCCGGCAGCGACATGGTTGCCTGCCCCGAGATGTTCATCACGGGCTATCAAGTGCAGGATTTAGTCCTAAAGCCTGCTTTTGTTGCAGACGCCATGGCCCAGATCGAAGCCTTAGCCCGCTCCTGTGCTGATGGTCCGACACTGGGTGTGGGCGGGCCCTACAGCGAGGATGGCCGCCTTTATAACGCATATTTCATCCTTAAGGATGGCAAGGTTCAGGCGCGGATGCTCAAGCATTTCTTGCCGAACTTCACTGTTTTTGACGAAGTCCGCCTTTATAATCGTGGTGCAATCCAAGGACCCTATGCAGTGGGCGACATCCGCATCGGCAGTCCGATTTGTGAAGACGCGTGGTATTTGGATGTCTGCGAAGCCATGGTGGAAAGCGGTGCTGAATTACTGATGGTGCCCAATGGATCGCCCTATTACCGCGACAAATTCGAGACCCGAATGAACCATATGGTGTCGCGGGTCATCGAAAATGATGTGCCGTTGGTCTATCTCAACATGGTCGGTGGCCAAGACGATCAAATGTTTGATGGCGGTTCGTTTGTGCTGAACCGTGGTGGCCAGCTGGCCCATCAGTTGCCACTTTTTGACGAGGCTTTGCGCGAGGTGGTGTTTAATCGCGTCGATGGCGCATGGGTTGCCGAGGACGGCGAAAAAGCCGTAGCGCCAGACAGTTACGAGCAAGATTACCGCGTTATGGTCGAAGCCTTACGCGACTACATGGGTAAAACCGGTTTCAAAAAGGTGCTTTTGGGCCTGTCTGGTGGGATCGATAGTGCCATCGTTGCGGTGATTGCCGCGGATGCGCTGGGCCCTGAAAATGTACGCTGCGTGATGCTGCCGTCTGAATACACATCAGACGAAAGCCTTGATGACGCGGGCGAAGTGGCGCGAAATCTGGGATCGAAATTGGACACTGTCAGTATTGCAGGGCCGCGCGCGGCTGTAACTGATGCGCTTGCGCCTTTATTCGAAGGCTTGGAGGCAGGCCTTACCGAGGAAAACATCCAGTCGCGTCTACGCGGACTTTTGTTGATGGCGCAATCCAACAAATTTGGTGAGATGTTGCTGACCACGGGCAACAAATCCGAAGTGGCCGTGGGCTATGCGACGATCTACGGCGATATGTCCGGCGGCTATAATCCGATCAAAGATATGTATAAAACCCGCGTGTTTGAAACCTGCCGTTGGCGCAACGCCAACCACAGGCCTTGGATGATGGCCCCGGCGGGCGAAATGATCCCACCGCGGGTAATTGACAAACCACCTACCGCTGAATTGAGGCCGGATCAAAAAGACGAGGACAGCTTGCCGCCTTACGACGTGTTGGACGGGATCCTAGAGATGCTGATCGACGATGATGCGTCGGTCGCTGACTGTGTGGCCGCTGGATATGATCGCGACACGGTCAAAAAGGTCGAGCATCTGATCTACATCAGCGAATACAAACGCTACCAATCTGCTCCGGGGGCACGGCTGTCTATGCGGGCATTCTGGCTGGATCGACGCTATCCCATTGTGAACCGCTGGCGGGATGAAAGCTAAGGCAATTGTCATAAGCTTGATGACGGCTACGTCTGCGCAGGCTCAGGTCTGCGCTACGGAACGACCCGATTGGTCGCCGTTGGATGGGCCAGTCAGCGCCTTACAAGAATTGGAGTATTTTGGCACTTCGCCTCTGGGTATTGCTTTGATCGTTTTGTTCTTGGCCCATTTAGTGTTTGCCAATCGCCTCACGCTGTATTTGACCTTGGTCACAGCGGCATTTGCAATTCTGGCTCAAACCGAAATGTTTTGGGCACCGGGGCATCTGTTGGCGCAAAGCTATTCAGAAGGGTGTCGGGGGGTGCCTTGGGCGACACTGCCGTTGATTGCGGCTCTGGCAATTGGCGCGGTCCTGCGCCAAGCCTATGCCTGGCGCAGGTCGATGTAAATTTAGCCCATCAACTGGTAGCTGTGCGGCACATAATGGAAGCCGTCACCGCGCGTATCCACAAAACCCAACCCGGGGAAGGGCATGTGGTAGCCGATTGTCGGTACTTTTTCCGCAGCCAACATACCCAAGACCTTGCGACGCGACGCGGCGGCGGCTGATTTGTCCATGTCAAACTTCACTTCCCAGTCAGGATAGGCCAGCGACCAAACATAATGGTTGGCCAAATCCGCCATCAACAACAGCTGTGTGCCATTGCTTTCCAACATATAGGTCATGTGACCAGGTGTGTGGCCTGAGGCCTCCATCGCGGTGATGCCGCCGCGCACGTCTTGGCCGTCTTCCAAGAAGGTCATTTTTTCAGCCAAAGGCGCGACCTTTTTGGCGAAGTTCTCGTTGTCTGTCTTTGACCAAGCGTCGAATTCTTTACGGCCCGTGACATAAGCGGCATTGGTGAATGTCTCGCCTGCATCGCCAGACAGACCGCCGATGTGATCGCCGTGCATGTGAGTCACCACCACGTGTGTGATGTCTGCAGGGGTGTAGCCTGCGCTGGAAAGGGCATTGGTAATACCAGCTGGGTTCAGACCTGTATCAAACAGGATCACTTCGCTGCCTGTATTCACAACTGTCGGGGTGAAAAAGAACTGGGCGGCGTCTGTCCCGATAAAGTTCTCGGCGCTAACGGCTGCAAATTCTTCTGCATCCACGTTCATCCCGAAAATATTCTGAGGACCGTCTACCGCGCGGCTGCCTGCCAGCAGTGTCGTCACTTTGAACTCACCGACCTGAAAATCGCGAGAGCTTGGTAGGCTGGCGGCATGGCCCCCGGCGGATGCAGATCCGGCAAAACCAGCGGCAAAGGGCAGGGCGGCGCTACCTACAAGGGCTTGACGGCGAGAGAGCTTGAGAGACATAGTGTGTTCCTTCCGAAAAAATATCGATATTTTTGAGTTAGGACGCAGTTTGAAAAGATCAAACAAAGAAATGCGTGAACTGGACAAAAAACGTGCCATATGAAATGGCATCGCCAACAGGAGACCGCATCATGACCACAACTCGCTTTGCACCGTCACCCACTGGGTATCTACATGTTGGCAATTTACGGACTGCCGTCTTTAACTACCTGATTGCGCGCAAGGCAGGTGGGACGTTTATCTTGCGGATCGATGATACGGATCCTGAACGATCCAAAGAAGACTACGTCGAGGCTATCAAAGAAGACTTGTTGTGGTTGGGCCTGAAATGGGACCGGGTCGAGCGGCAGTCAGAGCGTTTGGGCCGGTATTCAGAAGCCGCAGATAAGCTGCGCGATATGGGGCGGTTTTACGAGGCGTTCGAGACGCCAGTTGAATTGGATCTCAAGCGTAAAAAGCAGCTCAATATGGGCAAGCCCCCTGTGTATGATCGCGCGGCCCTTGATTTGTCTGAAGCCGATAAAGACGCGCTGCGTGCGGAACGTGGCGGTCATTGGCGGTTCAAGCTGGATCAAGATCGCATTGCCTGGACCGATGGTATCTTGGGTGAAATTTCTATTGATGCAGCCTCTGTTTCAGATCCTGTGTTGATCCGTGGGGATGGTCAGGTTTTATATACCTTGGCCTCGGTCGTGGATGACACAGATATGGGCGTGACCCATGTCGTGCGTGGGTCGGACCATGTGACCAACACGGCCACGCAAATTCAAATGATCGAAGCAATCGGTGGAACTGTCCCAAGCTTTGCTCACCATTCCCTGTTGACGGGCCCACAAGGCGAGGCGCTGTCGAAACGCCTTGGCACGTTGGCCCTTCGCGATTTGCGTGCGCGTGGCGTTGCGCCTGCGGCGCTGCTCTCTTTGATGGCGCGTTTGGGATCCTCGGATCCAGTGGAGTTGCGCAGTGGTCTGGACGAAATTGCCGCAGGGTTTGACCTTACAAAGTTTGGCTCAAGCCCTACGAAGTTCGACGAACAGGACCTGTTCCCGCTTACCGCCAAACACCTGCAAAGCCTTACCCTGACGGATGTCGCGGATCAGATCGCGGATCTGGGCGTGCCTGCTGATTTGGCAGCGCAGTTTTGGGATGTGGCCAAAGATAACATCACCACACTGCATGACCTTGATGGCTGGTGGCAGCTCTTTAGCCATGGCGCGGATCCATTGATCGAAGACGAGGACGCGGATTTCGTGGCCGAGGCTTTGGCATTGCTGCCTGATGGGCCCCACACCGATGCCAGTTGGGGCGAATGGACGGCTGCGGTCAAATCCGCGACTGGGCGTAAGGGGCGAGGCCTCTTTATGCCGCTGCGGCGCGCGATCACGGGCTTGTCACATGGGCCGGACATGTCCAAGGTGTTGCCACTGATGCAGGTGATCAAAGCCAAGGGATAACCAATTGTGACAGATAGCCAAGCGACCTTCCTGACGGGCAATTTGTTTCGTCACATCTCGGTTATGTCGCTGACGGCCTCTGTTGGGTTAATTGCGGTTTTTGCGGTCGACTTCATCGATATGATTTTTATATCGATGCTGGGGAACGAGGCCTTGGCGGCGGCCATTGGCTATGCTGGTGCTATTTTGTTTTTCACGTCCAGTTTTGGCATTGGTATGGCCATTGCGGCAGGGGCCGTTGTGGCCCGAAGTTTGGGTGAAGGTGATGCCCAATTGGCCAAGCACAAAGCCACAAACGCCTTGATCTATGGCGTTGTTTTTGGGGCAATTTTTGCATTGGTTGTTTGGTTGAACCTGCGAACCTTGGCTGAGTTAATGGGAGCAAAAGGCGAGACTTTGGATCTGGCCGTCTCTTACCTGCAAATCATCGTACCCTCACTGCCTATGTTGATCGTGGGCATGATGGGCGGGGCTATTTTGCGCGCCCATGGGGATGCCAGCCGGGCGATGATGGCGACAATCTACGGCTCGATCGTGAATGGGGTTTTGGATCCGATCCTAATCTTCGGCCTTGATTTGGAACTGACCGGGGCCGCATGGGCCAGTGTTGCGGCACGGGTCACCATTGGGATGACGGCTCTGTTGCCGATCATTCGCCATCACGGCGGTTTTGAACGGCCGTCGTTCAATAGCCTGAGCCAAGACTACGGGTCGATTTTGGCGATTGCCTTTCCAGCGATCTTGACGCAACTGGCCACACCGGTTGGGCAAGCCTTTGTGACCCGCTCTATGGCGCAGTTTGGCGAAGATGCGGTTGCTGGCATGGCAATTGTCGGGCGCCTGACGCCTATTGCGTTTGGAGTGATCTTTGCCCTGTCCGGAGCGGTTGGTCCGATCATTGGCCAAAATTTTGGGGCCAAATTGAACCAACGGGTGGCCACCGCTTTCCGAGATGCTTTGATTTTCGTGGCGCTTTATATCGTTGTTGTATCTGGCCTTTTATTTTTGCTGCGCGGATTGATTGCCGATTTATTTTTGGCCGAAGGGATTACCTTGGAATTGGTCTATCTGTTTTGCGGTCCGCTCGCGTTGATGTTCTTTTTCAACGGTGTGATGTTTGTGGCCAATGCGGCGTTTAACAACCTTGGTCATCCTTTTTATTCAACGATAATGAACTGGGGGCGCCAAACATTGGGCACCCTGCCGTTCATTTTGGTAGGCGCAGAATATTTAGGGGCGGCTGGCATATTGATTGGCCAATCTGTCGGCGGTGTGGTGTTTGCCGTCGTCGCGTTCTTGCTCGCACGCCGTGTGATCAGCGACGGAGGGCGGGAGGCTCAAAAAGATCCATTTGCCCGTCAAAGCCGTTTGATGGCGTTGCTACATTTGCGCCGCTAAGACAAAAGCGTCGACAGAATTTTGCAAGGTAGGATCAATGGTTTGCGCGCGTGGATAAATTGGCTTGCTGCGGTCATCGATGATCTCATGATCCCAGCCCTGCGTGGTTTCAAAGAAATGAGCAGGCCCCTCTGGGCCAAAGCGATCCAGATAGCCTTGGATGACCACATCTAGGTAGCTCAACAAGATTTTTCCGCGTGGCTTTGGGTCTAGGATAGTTTCGTCAACGATATAAATTGCCGTGTTTGCTGTGATTTGAAGGCGTTTATAACCTGTTTCGCGCAGGTCCAGATCGGCCCAATTCCCGTCCGGCACTCTGGCCGATAGTCCCCATAATTGGCTCGCTGGCGAAGGCTCGACACTCAAGAATGCGATGTCGCGCAGGACTGTTTTGCGCCAGACGCGGGCCCAACCGTCAATTTTGCTGTTTTGAGGGTCTGGGTAGCTATGGGTGCGGGTGTTGACCAAGGACCCAAACCCGAAAAAGCGTGGCTCTTGCATTATTGCTGGGCCCGTAGAACCTGCGCTGGACGGCTTGAAAGGGGGCGCCATGAGAACCACAAACCAGTGGCCAAGGTTGCCAGAATACCGCCTAAGATGATGGCAATAGCGGGCCCCCAGAAAATCTTATAGTCGGTTTCGAAGACATAGTTCGCGACGGCCCAACCCGCCAGACAGCCGACAAACAAGGCAATTGCACCGGCAGACAGCCCCAAAATCAACGAACGCTGCACAAAGCTGGCAAGGATTTGTCGCCGATTTGCACCCAAAGTCTTTAAGATGGCTGCCTCGTACACGCGCGCGCCTTCGCCTGCTGCAGCGGCCCCGATAAGGACCATAAAGCCAGTGAGCAACGTTGCTGACGCCCCGTAGGATGTCGCGGCTGCAAGACTGCCCAACAGGCCTGCGACCCGATTGATTGCATCGCGCACACTAATGGCTGTGATGTTTGGATATGAGGTGGATAGATCGCGCAAAATCTCAGCCTCAGCGGACTGTTCGGCGTAGACTGTGGCGATGTGGGTATGCGGCGCGCCAGCGAGAGCGGATTGGTTCATGGCAAGAATAAAGCCGATCCCAGCTGTGGAAAAATCCACCTCGCGTAGGCTGGCAACCGTCCCAGTGATGTCCCGGCCCAAAATATTGACGGTCAATGTGTCGCCCAAGGCAATCCCCATTTCCTCGGCTTCTTCGTCGGCAAAGCTGATCAGGGGGGGGCCATCATAGTCCTCAGCCCACCATTCACCTTGGGTTAGAACTGTGTTTGACGGCATTGGGCCTGCGTATGTGACGCCACGGTCCCCATCGATCACCCAATGATCGCCGGCAACGTCTCGTGCGGGTTTTCCATTGATTTGACTGATAACGCCACGCAGCATTGGGGCCGTTTCGACGCGGCTGACAGCAGGATCTTCGCCAAGCCGGGTTTTGAACCCGTCAAGTTGGTCGTTTTGGATATCCACGAAGAAATAGCTTGGGGCGACCTCTGGCAGGTTGCCTGAGATGGCGTTGCGCAAGGTGCCATCAACCTGGCCAATAGCCGCCAACACCGACAAACCCAACCCCAAAGACAAAACGACGGATGTAGCTTCGGACTTTGGACCGCCGATTGCCCCCAGCGCCAGCCGTGTGCCTGTTTTTAAGCGTCCTTTAGAGAGGTAACGCGACGCCTGTTTGAGCCCCGCCGCGACTACCGCAAGGATCGCGAGCGCTCCCAAAATTCCGGCGGCGGTCCATCCCGTAAGCCATAGGTTATCCGAGAAAATAGCGGCTACCCCCACCAAGGCGATGACCAAAACGATCAGGGCGAGCAGATAGGGCAAGCGCGGGATCTGCCGCGTGCCGCCCAAAGCGTCACGGTAGAGGGCCGTGGCGCGCACGTTTTCCGTGCGTGACAGTGGCCAGAGGGTAAAGATCAGTGCGGCCAATATGCCGTAGCTGATGGCCTCAAAAATAGGTCGTGGATAAAGCCGGAATTCGGCAGGAACCGGCAGCCGGTCTTGGATCAACGGGGCCAAGGCCATAGGAAGGCCTGCGCCGACAACGACGCCGATGGTCAGGCCGATCAAGGTCAGTATTCCGATCTGGATAAAGTAGATCGCAAAGATCGTGTTTCTTCGCGCACCGAGTGTTTTCAAGGTAGCAATCGCTGCGGTTTTACGCGCCAGATAGGTGCTGACTGCGGCAGAGACGCCAATGCCACCAACGGCCAGTCCAGACAGTCCGACAAGGATCAAAAATGATCCTAGCCGGTCAACAAAGGCCTGAACCCCAGGGGCGCCGTTGCGGGCGTCTTGCCAGCGTAACCCAGAGTTCTCGAAAGCCGTTTCAGCCTCTGATTGCAGTTCTGCCAGACGGGTTGGATCGGGCAACATAAGGCGGTATTTGGTCGAAAACAATGTGCCCGGACCGATAAGACCAGCGTTTTCAAGGTGAGCCGTCCGAACCAAAGTTCGTGGGCCCAGTCCAAATCCCCCGCCAGCGCTGTCGGGCTCGCGTGCTATGAGAGCGCTCAACGTGAATTCTTGTAGTCCCAAAAAGAAGGTCTCGCCCACGTCTAAACCCAGCCGGGCGGCCAACACTGCCTCCATCACGGCGCCGGGGTTCGGGGGCGTGCCGAGGGCCTCCGCCAGATCTATGGCAGGCTCAAGTTCCATCTGGCCCGCCAGCGGGTACAGGTCATCAATCGCTTTGACTTGGGTCAACGCACGTTCATCTATACCGTCAATTTGGGCGACGGCCATTGACCGGAATTCCACGATTTCAGAGACTTGCGAGGCGTTCTTGATCATCCAATCCCGTTCGGCATCATTGGCAAAGCGGTAGGTGAATTCCAACTGGGCATCGCCACCAAGCAACACTGCACCTTGTTCCGTGATCCCTTGTAAAATTGCACTGCGCACGGTGCCCACAGCGGCAATAGCTGCCACGCCCAAAGCCAAACACAACAAAAAGATGCCAAACCCGCGCAAGCCACCGCGCAATTCACGCAACGCCAGAGTGAATGCAACACTCATGCTTGACGGGCCAAGGGGACGGGTTGTTCTTCAAGTTGGCCGTCTAACAGACTGATTTTGCGATCACATCGGTCGGCTAGATCATTTGCATGAGTGACCATAATCAGCGTTGCATCATGATGATCTCGCAAGTTGAACAGCAAATCGATAATGGCGCTGCCATTGGCCTGATCAAGATTCCCAGTAGGTTCATCAGCCAGCAAAATTTCGGGGCGCGGGGCCGTCGCGCGCGCCAGTGCTACCCGCTGTTGTTCGCCACCAGAGAGTTGGCTGGGGTAGTGATCCATTCTGTCGGCAAGTCCGACATCCGCCAGCGCATCACGGGCGCGCGCAGTGGCATCCTTGCGGCCTGCCAGTTCCAAAGGCACGGAAACGTTTTCAAGCGCGGTCATCGTCGGCAAAAGGTGGAAAGATTGAAACACAACCCCCATATGATCCAAACGAAAACGCGCCAGTTTATCTTCATCCCAATGGGTGACATTCTGGCCCAAAATATCGATCTGCCCGGCGGTGGCCTGTTCCAAGCCGCCCATGATCATGAGGAGAGATGACTTGCCAGACCCCGATGGACCAATCAGCCCGACCGTTTCGCCGGTTGCGACCTCTACGTCGATGTTGCGCAAAATCTCGATAGGGCCAGCGTTGCCAGAAAGCTCGAGACCGATGTTGGACAGGGTTAAGGCAGCGGGCATGGCGTGGGCTTTCTTTCGCGGAATCCGTTCTATTGGATATGGTGCGTCCGCCGTTCTTCGCAAGTCCGTTTTGTTCATGATATTTGCCCCAGTTGTTGCGTTGGCCGAACCGGTCAAGATCGCAGCCCTTGGGGACAGTTTGACCCAAGGGTACGGATTGCCCGCCGAGGACGGCTTAGTGCCAAACCTTGAAGCTTGGCTTAACGCAAACGCGCAAGACGTGGTTTTGATCAATGCTGGCGTGTCGGGCGATACCACCGCCGGTGGTTTGTCGCGGGCGGAGTGGACGCTGACACCGGATGTGGATGGGCTGATTGTTGCATTGGGCGGTAACGATATGCTGCGGGCCTTGGACCCAGCACAAGCCAAGTCAAACCTTGCCGGGATTTTAGAGGTGGCGCGCACTAAATCAGTGCCTGTGCTGTTGGTCGGCATAGAGGCACCCAGTAACTACGGGCCTGCCTATAAAGAGGCCTTTGACGCAATGTACGGCGCCTTGGCTGAGGAATTTGGCACGCTCTATTATCGCTCGTTTTTTGATGTTTTCGTCCAGCAGGGCTTGTCTCAAACGGAGGTCCAAAAATTTCTGCAATCGGACCGTATTCACCCAAATGCCGAGGGTGTTGATATGATTGTAGAAGGACTGGGGCCGGAGGTCATAGAGTTGATCAAACTTCTAGATGAGGCCCAATGAAAAACGCCGGTTTTGGCGCGAAATACGGATTTTGGACCATAGCTTGCGCAAGATCCTAAAATTCTATGGAAAAACTGGGGTCTATGCCTAGACTTTTGTCGCCCTTGCCCCATTTCGAAAGGTGCAAACGTAACTGAAAGGCCACCCATCGTGCACGAAGATGATATCCGAAATGACCCCGAAATGCAGCTGTTTTTCAAAGCCGCGAACTTGGCAGCTTTGGGCTGTATCGCGTTTGCGTTTGTTGCGCCGATCTATCTGTTCGTGACCCTGGCGTTTTAAGGCACCAGCCAGCGTGTGCGGATTGCCACAATCGCGGCTTTCAAATCCAGATAGTTTCCGGTGCTGCTTGTTGCAAAGCAGGCACCGATAAATTTAAAGGTTCGCGCGTTGGTTAACGCGCGAATTTTTTGTGTTTAATCCGCTTTGGTTCCAAAGCGTCTGGGCCGAGGCGACGTTTCTTGTCCTCCTCGTAGTCGGCAAAGTTGCCTTCGAACCATTCGACATGGGCATCGCCCTCGAACGCGAGGATATGGGTGCAGATCCGGTCAAGGAAGAAGCGGTCGTGGGAAATCACCACGGCGCAGCCTGCAAAATCGACCAATGCATCTTCGAGGGCGCGCAGCGTTTCGACGTCCAAGTCGTTGGTCGGCTCATCGAGGAGCAGCACATTGCCACCAGATTTCAACAGCTTGGCCATATGAACGCGGTTGCGTTCACCGCCCGACAGGATGTTCAGCTTTTTCTGCTGGTCGCCACCTTTGAAATTAAAGGCCGAACAATACGCGCGGCTGTTCATTTGCGCGTCACCCAGTTGGATGATCTCGCCACCGGAGGAAATTTCTTCCCAAACTGTGCTGTCGCCGTCTAATGCATCGCGGGATTGGTCGACGTACGACAACTCAACCGTGTCGCCAAATTCTACGCTGCCTGCATCGGGGGATTCCTGACCTGTGAGCATTTTGAACAGGGTCGATTTACCGGCGCCGTTGGGGCCTATTACACCTACAATACCGCCGGGGGGCAGGGAAAAGCTGAGATCTTCGATCAGCAGCTTGTCGCCCATGGCTTTCTTTAGGCCATCAACCTCGATCACCTTGCCGCCCAAACGAGGGCCATTGGGAATAATGATCTGAGCGCGGCCCATTTTCTCGCGCTCGGATTGGTTCGCCAAATCGTTATAGGCCGCAATCCGAGCCTTGGATTTGGCTTGGCGCGCTTTGGCGCCCTGACGCATCCATTCCAATTCACGCTCAAGCGTTTTTTGCTTGGATTTGTCGTCTTTTGCTTCGCGTTCCAGACGTTTTGCCTTGGCTTCCAGCCAGCTGGAATAATTGCCCTCATGGGGGATGCCCGATCCACGATCCAATTCCAAGATCCATCCGGTGATGGCATCCAAGAAATAGCGGTCGTGCGTGACGATCAGAATTGTTCCTTTGTAATCAATAAGGTGTTGTTGCAGCCACGCGATGGTTTCTGCGTCCAAGTGGTTTGTCGGTTCGTCCAAAAGCAGCATGTCGGGTGCTTCGAGCAGCAGCTTGCACAAGGCGACACGGCGGGCTTCGCCGCCAGACAGAGTGCTGACGGCTGCATCATCGGGGGGGCAGCGCAAGGCCTCCATACTGACGTCAATTTGAGCATCCAGATCCCAGAGATTTTGCGCGTCAATCTCGTCTTGCAACTGTGCCATCTCATCGGCGGTCTCATCCGAGTAGTTCATCGCCAATTCATTGTAGCGATCCAAAATTGCTTTTTTGCCTGCCACGCCCAACATCACATTGCCACGCACGTCCAAACTGTCGTCCAGCACGGGTTCCTGTGCCAAATAGCCAACAGTCGCCCCCTCAGCGGCCCATGCCTCGCCCGCGAAGTCCTTGTCTTGGCCGGACATGATCCGCATCAAACTGGACTTACCGGTGCCGTTCACACCGACGACGCCAATTTTGACGCCGGGCAAAAAGTTCAAGCGGATGTTTTCAAAGACTTTCTTGCCACCTGGATAGGTTTTCGACACGCCGTCCATGAAATAGACGAATTGATTGGCTGCCATGGTATTCTCCGATAAAGAGCGATGAGTTGAGAGTTGGTGTAGTCAATACCGAAGAAGGGGGCAACCACTGGTCGCCATGGATCGAAGCGGATGGCCGATAGCGCGGGCCGGGCAGGTCGTTGGGCTGTTGGGTGGGTCATTTGATCCAGCCCATGAAGGGCATGCGCATATCACACGCGAGGCGCTCAAACGGTTTGGCTTGGATCAAGTGTGGTGGCTGGTGTCACCGGGCAACCCCCTGAAGAAACGCGGACCGGCCCCGTTGGACCAACGCGTTACCCTTGCCCAAAGCGTCATACAGCATCCACGGGTGCGGGTGACAGGGATCGAGGCGGATTTGGGCACACGCTACACGGCGAAAACCCTGACAGCCCTTCAAGCCAATTATCCACAAGTGAATTTTGTTTGGCTCATGGGGGCAGATAATCTGGCCCAGCTGCACAGATGGCAGGATTGGCACAGCATCATGGCCACGGTACCTGTTGGTGTTTTGGCCCGTCCGGGGGATCGGATTTCGGCACGAACAGGCATGGCAGCCAGGGTCTACCGAGGCGCCAAGATCAGCGGACGTCAGGCCCTAAAATTGGGCCACGCTGCGACGCCTGCGTGGTGTTTTGTGAACGTGCCAATGTCGTCGGCATCTTCAACGGCGATCCGCGAGCAGCAGCGAACAAAACCCTGATGTGATCAATATGGCCAGCCCGATCCACGTCAGGGTGTCTGGGAGGGTACTGAATACCAACCATCCAAGGGCCGTTGCAGCAACCAGTTGGAAATAGACAAACGGCGCCATGCGTGTGCCCGGTTGCAGTCGAAGGGCAAACAACAGCAAAAGATTGCCAAACATTGAAAAAAGACCTGATAAGGCGCTGAGGCCTGCAATTTCGAAAGTGATTGTGGGGGAGTTGAGGACTGCAAAGGGCGTGGTAATGATCATTGCGATAAAAAGCTGACTGAACAGCAAGGCTTTTGCAGGTACGTCATTTGCCAACCAGCGTGTCGCGGTCAAGTAGCTGCCATAGAACAGTCCGGCGACCACGGCCCATATAAGTCCCGGTGTCATGCCAAACCCCGGTTTGACCACCAAGAGAACGCCGCCAAACCCAATCAGCAGTAGGACCGATCGCCCAAAACTGATTTTTTCGCCCAATAAGAGCGCTGACAGGACATAGGTCAGGATTGGGCCGATAAAAAATGCGCCAAATACGTTGGCCATGGGTTCGCGTGCCAAGCCCATCAAAATACAGCAAATACCACCTGTTATGAGGCTTGCCCGAAGGATCACGCGCCAATCCGCAAGGAACCGCCACGCCGAAATCGGGGTCAGCGGCAAAACAACGGCGGTTCCGATCACAAACCGAATCCAAGCGGCCCAAATTGGGGTGACTTGATGGGTACCGGTCAGAAGTTTGGCCGCCGCATCGCCAGAGGGGATCAAGGTCATTGCGACCAGCATAAGAAGGACGGCACGTGTCATGATTTCGCGCTATCACGCGGATGCGAAGGTGGCCAGAGCAAGGGGCGCTTGTCAGCCCTGTCGTGATACGGTTTAGTTAACGTATGGCCCAGAAATTCATTTATTATTTTTCCCGACGCGCACTGCTTGGCCTTTTGGCCGCAGGGCTTGCCAGTCCAGGCTTGGCCAAGGCGCCAAATTCGTCGTTGCGGCCTGTTGCGCGCCCCAAGGCCGGCGTAAAGCCGCGCCGTCCAAACGCAGACCAGTTGGTGGAGGCGGCAGGCCTGACTGGCACGGCGGCTTTTGCGGTGGCGGACGTGTCATCAGGCAAGCTGTTGGAAAGTCGCGGTGCGACGGCGTTGATGCCACCGGCCAGTGTCGCCAAGGTGATAACGGGGCTTTATGCCTTGCAAACCCTTGGATCAGAGCATGTTTTCCGCACGTCTCTTTATACAAATGGCGTGGTTGAGGGGGATGTTCTTAAGGGGGATTTGATCCTTGTGGGGGGAGGAGACCCTGTGCTGAGTTCAGATGATCTGTCGCAGTTGGCATCCGATCTGAAGGCACGCGGCATTCGTGGTGTGAAGGGTCGTTTTTTGGTTTATGGCAAGGCACTGCCATTTGTTGAGCGCATCGATGACGCGCAGCCGGATCACGTGGGCTATAATCCTTCTGTTTCTGGCATGATCCTTAATTTTAATCGGGTCCATTTTGAATGGCGCCGCGCCAGTGGTCGCTACAGCCTTAAAATGGACGCGCGCACCCGGCGTATTCAGCCCGCCGTTGCCAGCGCCACCATGGTTGTCGCAGATCGTGGCGCGCCGGTGTATGGCTATCGTCAATCTGGGGGGATCGACCAGTGGAGTGTGGCGCGTGGTGCTTTGGGCGGTGGCGGTGCGCGTTGGTTGCCGGTGCGCAATCCCGAGGTCTATGCAGGCGAAGTATTTCGCACGATTGCGCGGTCCCACGGCGTTTTGGTGCCAAAGGCGCAGGTGTCCAAAACCCGTCCTGCAGGCAAAGTCGTGGCGCAGCATTCCAGTCCGCCCTTGTCTGTGATTGTGCGCGACATGCTGAAATTTTCGACGAATGTCACGGCTGAGGCGGTTGGCATGGCGGCCACCGTTGCGCGTAAAGGCCAAGTCAGCAGCCACAAATCCAGTGCGCGCGAGATGAGCCAATGGGCCGCACGCAAATACGGGACAAAGGCCAAGTTTGTAGATCACTCGGGTTTGGGAGACAGCAGTCGCGTCACGGCACAGGATATGGTGACCACGCTGGTGGCGGCCCACGGATCGGGGTTCGGAGAACTGCTCAAGTCGATCCCGATGCGCAATGCGGACAACAAAATCATTCCAAACTCGCCGCTGAAAGTGCGGGCCAAAACCGGCACGCTGAACTTTGTGAGCGGGCTAGGGGGCTATTTGACGGCACCTGGCGGGCGCACGCAGGCGTTTGCGATCTTCACCGCCGATGTTCCGCGCCGCAAAAGCATCCCAAAGTCCGACCGCGAAAAACCGCGGGGTGCAAAGACGTGGAATGGTCGCTCGAAAAAACTGCAACAGGCACTGTTGCGGCGGTGGGGCGCTGTTTATGGCAGCTAACCGCGCTGTTTTGCGGCAGATGATGGATTATTCCAGCACTCATGCCGCGTTTGATTGGATTATTCCCGATCAGTTTAACATTGCCACGGCGATTTGCGACCACGGGCTGGAGCATTACCCGGATCGCAAAGCGATTGTGGACATTGACAAAAACGGTCGGGCCACGCCCCATAGCTTTGCCGCCATAGATCGCGACAGCAACCGTTTGGCCCATGTTCTGGAGGGCGCGGGTGTTGGGCGTGGAGCGGCTGTTGGAATTTTGCTGCCGCAACGTGTCGAGACAGCTTGGGCGCATCTGGCGACGCTGAAAATGGGGGCGGTGTGTTTGCCGCTGTTTGTGCTTTTTGGCCCGGACGCGCTGCTGCATCGGTTGCGCGACGCCAAAGCCAAGGTCGTTATCACGGATGCCAAGGGCGCGCTGTTGCTGCGGGAGCTGCGCTCAGAATTGCCGGACCTTTTGGTTATTGATGTGGATGATCATGGGCCAATGGGTCTTGGGCCACAGATGGCTGATGCCCCCGTCACTTTTTCTTCTGTTCACACCCGGGCGGATGATCCCGCAATCCTGATCTACACATCTGGCACAACCGGGCCACCAAAGGGCGCGCTGCATGGTCACCGGGTCCTTCTGGGCCATTTGCCCGGGTTCGAATATGGGCTGAATTTTGCGCCTTACCCTGACGACGTGATCTGGACGCCTGCAGACTGGGCGTGGATCGGGGGCCTGTTGGATGTGCTGCTACCAGCGCTTTATCATGGGATCCCAGTTGTTGCGCATCGGTTCGACAAATTCACCGCGCAAGCAGCCTTTGATTTGATGCAGGACCATAACGTCACGCTTGCGTTTTTGCCGCCCACAGCGCTAAAGATCATGCGCCTTGAGCCGGCCCCAAATCCGCTGGCGCTGCGTGCGATCATCAGCGGTGGCGAGGCTTTGGGTGCGGATATGATCGCCTGGGGTGAGGCGACATTCGGGTGCACGATCAACGAAATTTACGGCCAGACCGAATGCAATCTGGTTCTGATGTCATGCGCGGCACTAGAACCCGTCACACCAGGAATGATGGGGCGACCCGTCCCCGGATTTGATGTGGCTGTGCTGGACCAGGCGACAGGCGCAAGTGTGCCCGACGGTCAAGAAGGGGTGATTGCTGTGCGGGCACCAAACCCGGTGATGTTTTTGGAATATCTGGGTCAAAGTGCTGCAACTCAGGACAAATACGTCGAAAATTCTGATGGCCGATGGCTGGTCACAGGGGATATGGGCGTCCGGCACGCCAATGGGCTATTTCAGTTCCTTGGGCGCGAGGATGATGTAATTTCCAGCGCGGGCTACCGCATTGGACCTGCCGAGATCGAAACCTGCCTGCAGACGCATCCGATGGTTGCCATGGCGGGAGTGGTAGGCACACCTGATCCGATCCGAGGCCAAATCGTTGCGGCTTGCGTAACTTTGGTCGAGGGCGCGCGGCCCAGTCCGACACTGGCCGCCGAGATCGCAGAGCACGTCAAAACACGCCTTGCAGCCTATGAATATCCGCGCCGTGTGGAGTTCTTGGACGAAATGCCGATGACCCCAACAGGTAAGATCGTGCGCAGCGCCCTGCGCAAGCGGCTAAGCTAGACTGCGGCGCGCAGCCCTGACGGCAGCCCAACTGATCATGGTGGATACTAGGAAATATACAGAAATTGCAGGCATTTGCGCCTCAAACGTAATCCCGTAGTCGATCAAGATACCGCTAAGGGCTGGACCGATTGCGGATCCGATAACCATCAAGGCTGTGGCAAAGGCTTTGATCGATCCAATGTGCTTGGTTCCAAAAACTTCAGACCAAAAGGCTACCAAAACGGTGCCGTTGCCGCCTTGGGCTAAGGCCATAAAGAGCAGGCCAATGATCAACCCCATCAGGCCCGCTGCCCCCCAAAGTGTCAAAAAGCCAACCACAAGTGGCAGACCAATATAGGGCAGAAGGCGGCTGGCCCCGAACCTGTCGATCATCGCGCCAAATATCAGGGCAAAGCCGATGGTCGAAAACGTGTAGACGGGGAACAATGCAGTAAGGGCCTCATGGGAAATCCCTTTGGTCCCCGCAAAATGGACTTGCTGAAAGAAAAATGCGGTTCCAAAAGCGCTGGGTCCCATGATCAGGGGTGCAAGCGACCAGATCAGCCAATGCCTAAGGGCCATGGGGCGGTTCCATTGAAGCCCGTGCATGCCTGTTGTGCTGTCTTGGGCGGCCAGCGATTGCGGCGTGCGTTCTTGGGAGAGCAACCGGTGCAGCAGCGGCATCATGACAAGGCAGGCGATAACAGGCAACAGCCACAAACTGCGCCACGAGAATTGCGTCAGCATCAGTGCAAAGGCAAAGGGTAAAAACGCCTCACCCAAGGAAAACCCCAGTTGTGATACGGCTATCGCCCGACCTCGGGCGGCGACGAACCAACGAGACATTGCGACCAATGCGCTGTGATGCAACATGCCTTGGCCAAAAAGCCTCAGCCCAAAGATAATAAAGGGAATGGCCCAAACGGATCTGTTCCACGCCATAGCCGTGGCCAAAATAGCCAGACCACACAAACACAAAATCGCTAAATTGCGGGCTCGAAATTTGTCAGCGAGGCCTCCGGCCCAAATCATCAATAGCCCAGAGGCAAGGGTACCCGCACCGTAAAGTTGGCCCCATTGCCCATCAGTAATCCCAAAGTCCGCCATGATCTGAGCGGCGAAGATTGAGATAAAGAAGGTTTGGCCGATACAGGACCCAAAGGTCATCACGCCGCCTGCACCCAGCCAGCGGGCGTTGGCAGTAAGAAACGGGGCAGGGGTCATATGCAGGGCTTTGCTAAAGGCTGGGTTGGCGCGACAGTTTCAGCCCTACAGTCAGAGTGCAAGAGATGTCAGAGGATCATATGGCGGGCTTTGGCCCCACGTTCGATGGCTGCGGCATGCAGCGGGTCAAGACGCAACTCGTACCGGATTTCTTCCAAAACGCGCAGTTCCGGCTGGCCGGTTTTACCATCGGCTGCAGCCACTTCGCAGGCCAAGGCATAGGCTGTTTCAAATAGATGATCCGGCAGCGCGTCGCGGATCAAACCAAAAAGCGCCTCCAGCCCGTCTTCTTGTTCCAACAAATCAAACACAGCTTGGCTGACAAGGGTCAACTTGTCCGCGTCATAGCCCGCAAAAACAGGCAGGTTGTTGATGGCATTGGTGATCTGCATCAACTCGGATGTGCGCATATTGGTGTCCGAGGCCGAGACCAAGATCATAACGGCCGCAAGACTGTCTTGCGCAGTAAGAGGGGCTGTGATGGGCACGGGGCGGTTGTTCCTTTGGTCGCTTTGCCACCAATTTATTGACGCCCCCCCCACACCGCAATAGGTAGCGGCCCAGATGACGGGTTTTTCGTCATTTTAGGAGATAATCAATGTCTGACATCCGTGAAGAAGCGCTAAATTCCAAAGCATGGCCTTTTGAAGAGGCGCGGCGCTTGCTCAAACGGGTCGCAAAGGCCCCGCCGGAAAAGGGCTATGTGCTGTTTCAGACAGGCTATGGACCCAGTGGTTTGCCGCATATCGGAACCTTTGGCGAGGTGTCACGCACAACCATGGTCCGGCGTGCGTTCGAGATGATCAGTGATATTCCTGCGCGTTTGATCTGCTTTTCAGACGATATGGACGGCTTTCGCAAAGTGCCCTCCAACGTGCCGATGCAGGAGGAGTTGAAGCAGGATCTGAACCTGCCGCTGACCAAGGTGCGCGATCCATTTGGCACGCACGATGGCTTTGCCCAACACAACAATGCGCGTCTAAACGAATTTTTGGACAGCTTTGGCTTTGAATACCAGTTTATCAGCGCGACGGACTATTATCAGGCCGGTAAGTTTGATGAGATGCTGCTGCGTGCTTTGGACCGCTTTGACAAAATCCAAGATATCATGCTGCCAACACTAGGCGAAGAACGTCGCGCAACCTACTCGTGTTTCTTGCCTATTTCGCCCAAGACCGGTCACGTTTTGCAGGTGCCGACCCTAGAACGCAATGTAGCAAGAGGCACGATTGTTTACGAAGAACCTGACGGCGAACGGGTTGAAATCCCTGTCACCGGCGGCAACGTGAAAATGCAGTGGAAGGCTGATTGGGCCATGCGCTGGGCGGCATTAGGCGTGGACTACGAGATGTCAGGCAAGGACTTGATCGACAGTGTCACGCAATCCACCAAAATCTGTCGCGCCTTGGGGGTCACCCCACCAGAAAGCCTGTCGTATGAGTTGTTCAATGATGAATTGGGTCAAAAGATCTCCAAGTCGAAAGGCAACGGCTTGTCGATGGAAGAATGGCTGACCTACGCAGCCCCCGAGAGCCTGCAGTATTTCATGTATCAAAAGCCCAAGACGGCTAAACGGTTGTATTTTGATGTGATTCCAAAGGCCGTGGACGAATATCACCAGCAACTGCGCGGGTATTCGGACCAAGACACAAAACAGCGCTTGGCCAATCCAGTGTTCCATATTCATGGCCACAACGTGCCTGCCTCCAACATGGTTGTGCCGTTTTCTATGCTGTTGAATTTGGCCTCCGTCGCGGGGGCTGAAGAAAAGGATCAGTTGTGGGGCTTTATCCAACGCTATGCGCCAGAGGCGACGCCGCAAACCCATCCTGACCTTGATGCCGCGGCAGGATTTGCGGTGCGCTACTACAATGATTTTGTGAAACCCGAAAAGACCTACCGTTTGCCAAGCGACGTAGAGCGCGAGGCCCTGTTGGATCTGCGCGAACAGTTGAAAACTTGGGACGGTGGATTGGATGCCGAGGCTCTGCAATCGGTGGTTTTCGCCTGTGGACGCGAGCGGTTCGACCCATTGCGCGAGTGGTTCAAGGCGCTCTATGAGGTTCTGCTAGGGGCGTCCCAAGGGCCGCGGTTTGGCGGGTTCATCGCCCTTTATGGGATCGATGAAACGATTGCCTTGATCGACAAGGGGCTGAACGGCGATCTGTTATAGGCGGGGTATTTGACCTTTAGCTTATTGGCCTTACCCTTATCTAAGGCAACGTAGAAAGGGTAAGCCATGCGGACGTTTGTTATGGGCACTGTACTAGGCACATTGATGGCGACGATGTCGTTGGCTCAATCTGGCCCGCAGGTCGAGATTGAGACAACTATTCAAAACCAAATGGAAGCGTTCAGATCTGACAACTTTGCCGAAGCCTATTCTTATGCCAGCCCGATGATCCAAGGTATGTTTGGCGACGCCAATCGGTTTGGGATGATGGTCCAGCGCGGCTATCCGATGGTCTGGCGCAATCAGACAGTGCGGTACTTGGAACTGCGGGAAATTGCAGGCCAGTTGTGGCAAAAAGTAATGATCCAAGACGCGTCAGGCGGTCTACACATGCTGGACTATCAAATGATCCAAACCGAAGAGGGCACTTGGCAAATCAATGGCGTTCAGCTGTTGCCTTCCCCTGATATTGGCGCCTAACCCGTCCTCAACTTCGGGGCACCGTGACGGTGGTCTGAAGATCTGTTTACCCAAGGTTGATACCCCCTTGGCGCGCGCTGGGCACTGACCCTTGCGCCGTGGTTTGTCATGCATTGGGCTTAGGTAGCGGTTTTGCTGTCTGGGGCCCCTGCAGAAAAGGGGTATTTATGAATAAGGTCATTACAGAGGGCTGGGTTTTGACCCCGCCTGCATTTTCGCAAGGTTTGGACGTTTGGTCTTCGCAGGACGGCACACCCGGTTCGGCCACCTATGATGGATCTGCAAACGGCATCTACGTGCCGGCTGATCAGGATTTTGGTGGCTGCCTTGAATTGATCAAAACATCCAGCACGCAAAACTTGCGCTATATGGGCCAAACCCCATTGGTGCCGGGATGTTATTTGCGCATCAAAGCCCGTGTTAAAGCATTAAGCGGCCCACTGCCCACTGTTCGCATCGCAGCCTGGGCTGGTGACGGCAACAACAATGAAGTCAGCAACATTGATACGACTGGTCCAGACACGACCCTGACTACTTATGGTGAAGTGGTTGAAATCAATGCCATTATTGGATCTGGTAACCGTTCGGGTGTTGATATGGCCTGGGGCACGACCCCGACCTATGCTCATATTGGATTGGATCTGACCGGGGCCACTGGTGGGGCTATTCGCGTAGATGACATCGAAATTGAAGATATCACTGGGGCTTTCCTGCGCGACATGATCGACCTTGTCGACGTCAAAGATTTTGGCGCGATTGGCGACGGCATCACGGATGACAGTGCGGCCTTTAATGCGGCTGATGCAGCCTCCGACGGGCGCCGCGTTTTTGTTCCGGCAGGTGTCTATTTCCTCGGCAACAACGTCACGATGGACAGTTCTGTGACCTTTGAGGGCACGGTTCAAATGCCTGTCGACAAACGTCTGGCGCTGCGCAAGAACTTTGATCTGCCCAGCTATATCGAAGCCTTTGGCGACGAAGTCGAAGCCTTCAAGAAAGCCTTTCAGGCGCTGTTGAATTCTGTGGACCACACCTCGTTGGATATGGGCGGGCGTCGCGTGCAATTGGACGGACCAATTGATGTGCAAGCGGCGGTCGACAATAAGGATGTCTTTGCCAGCCGTCGTGTTTTGCGAAACGGTGAATTTGATGCCCAAGGCGATGTGAATTGGGAGACTGCCGAGGTCACGTCGTCCGCCAGTTACACCCCAGCCAATCCGCGGATTCTGAGCAACGTGGCCAATATTGCCAACATCGAAAAAGGCTCACTTGTAGAAGGGGACGGGGTCGGTCGCGAGATTTATGTCAACGACGTAAATGTTTCGGCCCAGACAATTACCCTGTCGCAACCGTTCTACGGTGCTGCGTCAAACCAGACGTATACCTTTAAACGCTTCCGCTACATTTTAGATTTCAGTGGGTTCGCTAGTCTGAGTAAGTTCAAATTGGACGGTGTTGATTTCCTGTGTAACAACCGCGCAAGCGGTGTGATGTTGCCGCCTGACGGTCTGACCTTCCGCTTTAATGACTGCGCAATTGCCAAACCTGTGGCGCGGTGCATCACCTCGATTGGTACTGGATGCCAAGGCCTGATGGTGGACAATTGTCGGATCAGCTCGGGTGAATCTGCGATTTCTGTACAAAATCGAACGACGCTGGCCCTAAATTGCAACGGCAATGACGTGAAACTGCGCAACAACCGCATCTCGCAGTTCCAGCGTTTTGCTGTTCTGGGGGGCAGCGGGAACCTGATTGTCGGCAATCACTGGTTTATGGGTGATGACGAAGTTGATGGCCTGCGCGTCGGCGGGCTGGTGTTCACGGATTCCAATTCCAAATCAGTCATTACCGGCAATTATATCGACAATAACTTTATCGAGCTGACCAACGAATATGAGCCGACGCCTGAATACACATCGTCATTCTCGTTCGGCGGGCTGTCCATCACGGGCAATATCTTTACCGTCAATGATGTGAACGATGAATTCAGCTTTATCGTGGTCAAGCCCTTTGGGTCGGGTCATTATCTGCAGGGTCTGTCGGTGACGGGAAATGTCTTTAGATCTTTGAACGGTTCGATCACACGCGTAGACAAATTGGACGATAGTTTTGCCAGCCTAAACTATAGCCGCACGGTCAATGTTGTGTTTGACAACAATACCTTCAATGCAGTTGAAAATGAGACACAAACACCGGCCTCTTTGCGCTTTGAGCAGAACACAGATGCCTCGACGTGGGTCATTTCAGGCGCGCCATATATGCCGTTTGGTGGACGTTTGCGGGTGATGGAAGCCTTTGTTCAACGGTCTGAAATCCTATCTGGCAGCACGCGGGTAAGTTCGGTGCCTTGGGCGGAAACCCAGCGTGGTACAAATAAAGACGAGGTCCATCTGCACTGGGATCAACCCTGTCGCGGCGAGGTGCAAGTCAGGGTGCGTTGCGACAATCCACTTTAAAATCTCAAAGGGGCCTCCGGGCCCCTTTATGCTGCCAAATCAGAGGGTTGCAATACGTAAGCCTTACCAAATCCGCCGTTTAGATGTGCCTGAACCGGCTTGAATTGCAAAAAAACGAAATCCAGAAAATCGATATATAGCTTTGATTTCGGCAAGCGTTCCAAATACTCGTGTGCGATTTCTCTGAATGTATCCGTGTCATGTTCTACGCGCACAGCCTGCGCTTGGATCGTGAGGCGCGGATGGGTCAGGGCGTCGCCCTTTTCCCCAGGTTCGCCGACCAACAGTGAAACACGGGGCGAATGCTGCAGCGCCTGAGTATGATGGCTGAGGTCAGAAACAAGACTGACCAAACCAAAGCCTGCGATTTGAGCGAGGGCTATGCGACTGACCATTGGACCTTCGGTGGTCTCCACCGCGAGGGCCCCAAATTTTGCCTGCGCTATCAGATCAACAGCCAGAGCGCGGGCATCGTCATCAACAGGGCGAATAGGGTTCTTCATAAAACCAGCTTGTCATTCCAATCCCGCTTGGGCAAGCTTTTGACGGCAAAAGCTAGGGTGTATTGAGATGGCAGATGTGACGTTATTGGTAGCCGAAATGGCCGAACTCAAGTCAGAGGTGAAGCGCCTTAACAGCCACCGTTTCGTCGAAATTCACAATTCCGTGCCGCGGCTCGTCGCTTTTCAATTTTTGCGCGGTTTGGCTTTTGGTTTGGGCACCGTAGTGGGGGCCACGATTTTGGTGTCTGTCTTGGGCTATGTTCTCAGCTCGGTCGATTTTATTCCAATTATCGGCGAATGGGCGGCCGAGATTGTAAGGATCATGGACACAGACTAGGCCTAAAACCTGACAACTGCACCCAAACGCACCGCATGGCTGTCGCCCTTGGTGTCATAAACTCCGCCCAAAACCATTGCAATATTAGGGGTAAAGCTCCATTCGATTGCTGGAGCCAAATTGAGGTAATTGAACTCGCTGGCTTGGCCAATTTGCACTTGGACCATGGCATTCAAACGATCCGAAACGTGATAACCATGTGTTAAATCCAGTTTTGCTAGGTAACTACCGGTGCTTTGAAAGGTCAGATACCGTAGATCTGCGGTGCTCCATGTCTTTAACGTGCTAAATCCCAAATGAAGGCTCAGTTGTGCGGCGTTCTGGGTCGTTATGGTTTGCGTTATTGTTTGCGCGATTTGAATGCGGCGTCCGCCACGAAACTCAAACACATCTTCTGTGACCTCATAGAAGTAGAGCGCGCGACCAACCCCGCCGCCAATCGAAAGCTGAAAGGGCAACGTTCCCTCCGGCAGGGCGTAAACCAGACCGATGATGCCAGTAAGGCCACCAATTTCCTCTTGGTAGATCCCATCAAGGGTCAAAGTGATCTGATCTGTAACCCCAAACTCACCGTAAACATGCTTGTTTGGGGTCTGTCCGTCGTAAGAAAAGAACGACAGATCAAAGTAGCCCTGATATTTGCCCCTTGGCCAAGCACCTGCGTCTGCCAGATTTGGCAGCAACATGAGACACAAAAGGCATAGTCTAAGCATATTAGATAGAGGCCTTGTTAAAGTTAACAAAAGCCTAAAATGCCGGTGCTACCCTTAAAACTTCTTCTGGCTTTTGCCTCTGTAACTGCGAGTCCCACCGCGCCCCGCTGTGCTGCGACCGCCCGCTTTTTGGGCGTCATCCACGGCCTTTTCGATGGATTGTTGCCGCGCCAGAGGGTCGTCAGAGACTGCCAATTCAACGGTTTCCAGACGCTTTACCTCATCGCGTAGGCGGGCTGCTTCTTCAAACTCAAGGTTTTCCGCGGCTTTTCGCATTTCAATGCGCAACCCGTCCAAATGGGCCTGAAGGTTGGCCCCGACCATCGGCTTTTCAACTTTGGCGGTGATACGCGATTGATCCGTATCTCCTTTGTAGAGGCCTTGCAAAATGTCTTCGACGTTCTTTTTAACGGTCGCAGGGGTAATGCCATGCTTTTCGTTATAGGCGATTTGTTTTTCACGACGGCGGTTGGTCTCGCCCAAGGCACGTTCCATACTGCCGGTGATCTTATCCGCATACATGATAACGCGGCCTTCCGCATTTCGGGCCGCACGCCCAATGGTTTGAACCAAACTGGTCTCGGATCTAAGAAAACCCTCTTTGTCAGCGTCCAAAATGGCCACCAACCCGCATTCCGGAATGTCCAAACCCTCACGCAGAAGGTTAATGCCGATCAAAACATCAAACGCGCCCAGCCGGAGGTCACGCAGGATTTCGATCCGTTCGATTGTGTCGATGTCCGAGTGCATATACCGGACCCGAATGCCTTGCTCGTGCATGTATTCGGTCAAATCTTCGGCCATCCGTTTGGTCAAAGTCGTAACAAGCGTACGCATCCCCATTTGGGACACTTTCCGGACCTCATCCAGCAAATCATCGACCTGCATGTCGACTGGTCTGATCTCGACCTCAGGGTCCAGCAGACCTGTTGGTCGGATGACTTGTTCAGTAAATACGCCGCCGGTTTGTTCAATTTCCCACGAGGCAGGGGTGGCTGAAACAAAGACCGACTGCGGGCGCATTGCATCCCATTCTTCGAATTTCAATGGACGATTGTCCATGCAACTGGGCAGGCGAAAGCCGTGTTCAGCCAGTGTGAATTTGCGTCGATAGTCCCCTTTGTACATGCCACCAATTTGCGGCACGCTAACATGACTTTCGTCCGCAAAGACAATGGCGTGGTCAGGGATGAACTCGAAAAGTGTAGGTGGCGGCTCGCCCGGCGCGCGGCCCGTCAAATACCGGCTATAGTTTTCGATTCCGTTACACACACCGGTGGCCTCTAACATTTCAATATCGAAATTTGTGCGCTGTTCTAAGCGCTGCGCTTCCAATAATTTTCCATCTGCGACCAATTGATCTAGCCGGATCCGCAATTCTTTTTTGATGCTTATAACCGCCTGCTGCATCGTTGGTTTTGGGGTCACATAGTGCGAGTTTGCATAGATTCTGATACGTTCGAATGTGTCTGTCTTTTCCCCTGTGAGCGGATCAAATTCAGTGATGCTTTCCAGTTCTTCTCCGAAAAAGGACAGACGCCAAGCGCGATCTTCCATGTGCGCAGGGAAAATTTCAAGGCTGTCACCGCGCACCCGAAAGCTGCCGCGCTGGAAGGCTGCGTCGTTGCGGCGATATTGCTGGGCCACCAGATCAGCCATGACTTTGCGCTGATCGTATTCGGTGCCGGTATAAAGATCCTGCGTCATCGCCCCATAGGTTTCGACGCTGCCAATGCCGTAAATGCAACTGACTGATGCTACGATAATCACATCATCCCGTTCCAAAAGGGCGCGGGTTGCCGAGTGTCGCATGCGATCGATTTGTTCGTTTATCTGGCTTTCTTTTTCAATGTAGGTGTCGCTGCGGGCGACATAGGCCTCGGGTTGATAGTAATCATAATAGCTGACGAAATACTCAACCGCGTTGTCCGGGAAGAACCCTTTAAATTCGCCATAGAGTTGGGCGGCAAGCGTCTTGTTTGGGGCAAGTATAATGGCAGGGCGCTGGGTTCTTTCGATGATTTTCGCCATCGTATAGGTTTTGCCTGTCCCGGTGGCGCCCAGCAATACTTGGTTTTGCTCGCCATCGATCACGCCTTGTGACAGTTCCTGGATGGCCGTTGGTTGATCGCCTGCTGGTTCAAATTCCGTGTGAAGGTTGAACGCAATGCCCCCTTCTAATTTTTCGCGAGTGCGGACGTCTGGGGCTGGACTGTTGAGATAAACCTCGGCTTGGCTGCTCATCTTTGACCTCTTGCGCTGGACATATTGGCCGTTACCCAAAGGGTCGTGCCAAGCTTTAGCTAATAGCTAGGTCAGCTTTGCGCAATGACGAGGTGAGCAATGGAGTTACACGGCCTGCGGATGCTGTACGTCGGACTCTTCCAATTCAACGAAGTCTTCCGGTCCTTCGGGATCGTTTGTCCAATCGACTGGATCCACGTCGCTTGACGATCCTGTGTTAAAACGCGCGACCAACTGTGCTAATTGCTGTGCGTCTGTGTTTAACGCGAAACAAGCCGCTGTTGCTTCTTGAACCATGGCGGCGTTTTGTTGCGTGACTTGATCCAGATGATTGACGCCAAGGTTAATTTCACTAATGCCCGAAGACTGTTCTGTTGATCCTTCGGCCATATTCCCAATGAGCGTCGCTATGTTTTCCACGCTAGACACAATTTTTTGCAATTCATCGCCGGCTTGATCTACCAGCTTGACGCCCTGACCGACTTGTAGCGAGCTGTCATGGATGAGTGTCTTGATCTCTTTTGCGGCATCTGAAGATCGTTGGGCCAGTGCCCGCACCTCTGAGGCTACAACTGCAAATCCGCGACCTGCCTCGCCTGCACGCGCAGCTTCCACGCCGGCGTTTAGCGCCAGCAAGTTGGTTTGAAAGGCGATGTCGTCGATCACAGAAATGATCTGCCCGATTTTATTCGAACTTTCCTCTATTTCTGCCATAGCGACCACCGCCGATCTGACCACACCTTGGCCATCTTCCGCAGTGCCAATTGCTTTGGTGGCAATGTTTTCGACTTCTTTTGCACCGGACGCTGCGGATTTGACGCTTGCGGTCATTTCTTCCAAGGCCGCTGCGGTTTCTTCTAGCGTGGCAGCTTGAGTTTCAGTGCGCTGAGATAAATCATCAGACGATTGGCTGATTTCGATTGCACCGTCCCGTATCGTGCTGGCGCTGTTTATCACGGCAACGATTGTCTTGCTGAGTGACGCGATGGTCGTGTTGTAGTTATTGCGCAGGTCCTCGTAGTCCTCGGGAAATGGTGTATTGATCGTTTCCGACAAGTCGCCGTTGGCGAGTGCCTGCAATCCGTCAGTCAGGATGCTGACAACTTCGTCTTGTTGTTGCTGGGCGCGTTTTACGTCTTCGCGATCCTGTTCCGCTGAGTGCAACGCCCCCTTGAGCGATGCCAGATGCGTCATGATCAATCCAATTTCATCGCGCCGTTTCGAGGGTTTGATGTCGACGGAAAAGTTCTTTTCCTCAAGATCTGCGACCAAGCTACTGACCCGTTCCAGTGGCTTTGCTATAAATTGCCGCAATATCAATGCGCTGATGACAAGCAAGACGGCCAAAATCCCCAAGCTTGTGAACGCGGCGATATTTTTTTGTTCTGTTGCAAAGGCTTTGGCTTCGTCCGCGGTCCAGATCATCGCAACAGCGCCAATTACCTGTGGATCAGTGTTGCCAAATAAAACTGGTGACGCTGCATAAAGACCATCGTTTGTGTAAGAATATTCTGCCGTTTGCATTGCCACGGATGCTAGGAATTCGATGTCTTGGATGCCAACCTCCGACGCACCAGCTGTCGCCAAAACATTGCCATCAATATCTACGACAAATGCATATTGGGCCATCCCTTCAGACCGATCCAAAACCAATGTTAAATTGCGTTCAAGATCCGCGCTGTTGCCAAAACGAATTGCGCCACCAACTTGGCTGGCCAAGGTCGACGTAATCTCCTCAGCCAAAACCAAAACACCCTGGCTGGCAATTTTGGCAGTCGTGGCCTGCAACAGCCAAACCATGGTTATGACCATGGCAACAGATGTGAGAGCAATCAGGGCCGTTAACTTGACAAAGACAGAGCTAAATAACCCCCGAAAAACACCTAATTTGGCAACTGTTTCCATGTAACGTTCCTGATGATTGAGCGGCCTGGGCGCATTGGGGCGAAATTAGAATTTTGCTGCGGGCCAAGCAGAGGGTTTTGCCCGCGTTTCGCCAAGGGTGTACCCCCATAGGGTTTTCAGTTGATTAATGGCCCTCAAATCAAGCTGCCCAAAATCAATAACAATTTTATCTTTGTTAGAACTACTTTTCACTGGACCAGTGGCAGGTGAGGGCCGCTAAACAGGTCTTGTTTATGTCACTGAAAAAGACGATATAGACGACATAACCGGAGGGTCGAACATGCGCGCCAGAATCTATCAGCCAGCGAAAACTGCAATGTCCTCAGGGGCTGCGAAGACGCATCATTGGGTGTTGGAATATGCGCCTGAGACCGCCCGCGCTGTTGATCCCTTGATGGGATGGACCACGTCGTCAGATACCCAAAGTCAAGTACGCCTGCAGTTTGATAGTAAATCTGCTGCAGTGGACTACGCCCGCGAACATGACATATCCGTGGTCGTGCAAGAGCCCAAAAAGCGTAAAGCAAACATTCGCGCTGGCGGCTATGGCGAGAATTTTGCGACCAACCGACGGGGCGCTTGGACCCACTGATTGCCGCGCCAAGAAACTCCAAACGACTAATTTACAAGCGTTCGCAAGTCGAACCGCCTCAAAACAGATCTGTTTCGCGTCATTAAACTTATTTTCCTGCTCGTTGACAAGAATGGTTGCATCCGCTTCCGCGAATTGCTTAACTTTCGTAAGCCCTGACAAAAGGGTCGAAATATACTTCGGGGGGTCAATTTGACCACAGCAAAATCTGCGGACGCATTTGTCGAATTCGACCATGTGCAAAAAAGTTACGATGGCGAGGCATTGGTCGTCAAAGACCTGAACCTGTCCTTACCAAAGGGCGAGTTTCTGACCATGCTTGGGCCGTCAGGGTCGGGCAAGACGACCTGCCTGATGATGCTGGCAGGGTTCGAGACCGCAACCCACGGTGAAATCCGCCTTGACGGGCGCGAAATTAACAACATCCCACCCCACAAGCGCGGCATTGGCATGGTGTTCCAAAACTACGCGCTTTTCCCCCACATGACTGTTGCAGAGAACCTATCGTTTCCGTTGGAAGTGCGCAAAATGGGTAAATCCGACCGCGAGGCAAAGGTCAAACGCGCGCTGGATATGGTGCAGATGGGCGAGTTTGGAAACCGGCGCCCTGTTCAGCTTTCGGGCGGGCAGCAGCAACGAATCGCGTTGGCCCGTGCCTTGGTCTTTGATCCTGAGCTGGTTTTGATGGACGAACCATTGGGCGCGCTGGACAAGCAATTGCGCGAGCACATGCAATACGAGATTAAGCATCTGCACGAAAGCCTTGGAATCACTGTGGTTTATGTGACCCATGACCAATCGGAGGCCCTGACGATGTCCGATCGTGTGGCTGTGTTCGACGACGGTCGCATCCAGCAATTGGCCCCGCCTGATGATTTGTACGAGCGGCCTGAAAACAGCTTTGTTGCGCAGTTCATTGGCGAAAATAACAAGCTTAGCGGGACCGTGAAATCAAAGTCTGGCAACCATGTTGTTGTGGAGCTGCCATCGGGCAAGACCTGCACGGCTTTGGCGGTGAATTGCGGTGACGTGGGCAGCGAGACACTGATTTCGGTGCGGCCTGAACGCATCGAAATTGCGGCCGAAGACGGGCCCAACACCACTACAGCCGACGTTAAAGAGTTAATCTATTTAGGTGACCACATTCGGTGTCGCCTTACTGTGCACGGCAATGACGAGTTTATCGTGAAAGTGCCAAACGCCGCTGGCCACAAACATCTTGTGGTGGGCGAACAAACGCGCGTGACATGGTCCCCGGACGATGCCCGTGCGCTTGACCCCCTGTAGTTCAGGGGGCGAGGGACGAAACCAAACCAGAGCAAGGACAACCTTGCCGTCTTAAAAGTTCGAAAATGGGAGAACACTCAAATGAAAAAGACACTTATTATGACAACAGCCCTATGCGGCGTTGCGTTTACGGCGGCTGCCGAAGACCTGACCGTCGTTTCTTGGGGCGGCGCTTACACAAAGTCGCAGGTTGAGGCTTATCACAAGCCTTGGATGGCCGAGACAGGCAAAACCATCATCTCTGAGGACTACAATGGTGGTCTGGCCGAGGTGAAAGCCCAGGTTGAAGCCGGCAACGTCACATGGGATGTGCTCGATGTGGAAATGTCCGACGCCGTTCGCGGTTGCGACGAAGGCCTGCTTGAGCCGATTGATCACTCGATCCTGCCAGCTGCTCCAGACGGCACTGCTGCGGCCGAAGATTTTATCGATGGCTCGCTGCTGGAATGTGCTGTTGCCAACATCGTTTGGTCCACAGTTTTTGCCTATAATACAGAGAAAACCACAGGCGTTAGCGGCATTGCTGACTTCTACGACCTTGCGAAATTCCCGGGCAAGCGTGGCTTGCGTAAGAACCCAAAAGCCAACCTTGAAATGGCTCTGATGGCCGACGGCGTGCCTGCGGATGAAGTCTATGCCATGCTGGAAACGGACGAAGGCGTTGATCGCGCATTTGCGAAAATGGACACCATCAAAAATGATGTCGTCTGGTGGGAAGCTGGCGCGCAGCCACCCCAATTGTTGGCGGATGGCGAAGTGGTTATGACCACAGCCTATAACGGTCGTATCTTTAACGCGGCTGCAGGCGAAGGTCAGCCGTTTGAAGTGAACTGGGACGGCCAGATCTTGGACTTTGACCTTTGGGTGATCCCAAAAGGCGCAAAGAACATGGAAGCTGCGTTGGACTTTGTTGCATTTTCGACAGACACACAGCGTCTGGCAGATCAGGCATCCTGGATTTCCTACGGTCCTGCCCGTAAGTCGTCTGGCCCATTGGTCGGTTTGTACAATGACGGCAAAACACCAATGGCCGAGCATATGCCAACAGCCGAAGCCAACCTTGGCAACGCTTTGGTCAACGGTTTTGAGTTCTGGGCCGACAACCAAGACGAGCTGAACGAGCGTTTCAACGCTTGGTTGGCCAACTAATCATCCTTTGATGATCATAGGGCGGGGGACATGATGTGTCCCGCCCAACCCTCTGAATTTCCACTGATTTTGGTGACCCATGGCAGATGTATCTGGCCCCATTCTGGCCGCTGACGGCACCCCGATTAAAAAGAAGTTGCGCCAAGCTTTGTTTCAAAGCCGGATGCGCGCCTTTTTACTGGTTTCGCCTCTGTTGGCCTTCATCATTGTCAGTTTTATTTTGCCCATTTTGACCCTGCTGTCCCAAGGCGTTTATGATGATCGCTTTAACAGCTTGATGCCTGAAACTGCGCAGGTCTTGCGCGAATGGGACGGCGCATCCGAGCCAACCGAGGCGATGTTTGCGACCCTTGTGGCCGAGATTGTGATCGCCAAAGAAGAACGCACCATCGGCCGTGTTGCCACGCGTGTGAACCGTGAACTATCCGGCACGCGTTCGCTGTTTACGTCCACGGGGCGTCGCGCGGCCAAACTGGAAGCGCCCTTCAAGGAAGCGATGATCGATACCAAGAAAAAATGGGGCGATCTGGAAACATGGCAGGCGATGAAGGTTGCATCGCGCACGCTCACCACAGGCTATTTGGCCAATGCGTTGGACTTTAAACAAGAGGCCGACGGCAGCATAGTGCGCCAAGACGAAGAGCGTCGCATCCATGTCAAGTTGTTCCTACGTACCCTCGAGATTTCCTTCGTGGTGACTGTGGCTTGCCTGATCTTAGGATACCCGGTGGCCTATCTGCTCAGTACGCTCAGCACACGGTCCTCGAACTTGTTGCTGATCCTTGTGTTGTTGCCGTTTTGGACATCGCTATTGGTGCGGACAACCGCTTGGATTGCCATGTTGCAGGCCCAAGGGGTGATGAACGATCTCTTTGTGGTGTTTGGATTGGCGACGGATGATGACCGGTTCAGTCTGATCTACAATAAAACCGGCACACTGATTTCAATGACGCATATCCTGCTGCCGTTTATGATCTTGCCGCTCTATTCCGTGATGAAAACTATTCCGCCGCAATATGTGCGCGCAGCGAAATCCATGGGGGCCACTAATGCAACGGCCTTTTGGCGCGTCTATTTCCCGCAATCAGTTCCAGGCATCGGGGCAGGGGCGCTGTTGGTCTTTATTCTGGCGATTGGCTATTACATCACACCGGCCTTGGTTGGTGGCCAAGATGGTCAGATGATCTCGAACATCATTGATTTCCACATGCGCAGATCCCTGAATTGGAACCTTGCAGCGGCCCTTGGATTGGTCTTGCTGGTCTTTGTGCTGTTCCTTTTCTGGCTCTACGATCGCATCGTGGGCATCGACAATATGAAGCTAGGATAGAGCTATGGCCGGTGCATTTCGCTATATTCCACCGCAACCGCCGATGTGGTTCACCCTTGCCTGGACTGGTGGTTTTGGGGCTATAGTCGGGTTTCTCAGCGCCCAGGGCCAGTTTGCACGGATGGTCCCCTATTTGATGATTGGCGCCGTCGTGTTTGCTGCGCTTGCCTTTGTGGCCACTAAATTGCCGTCAAAGATCATGGCGCGGGCAGCCTGTGCGCTGGCATTGATGGTGCTGGGCACTGTTGCTTTCAGCTTTTCTTACGGCCTTCTTGTGGGGCTCTTGGGATGGATTGTGGGCGGTATGGCGCAATGGCTGAACTCGGGCGATTATCGCTTGCCGCAGCCCCCTTATGCGACCTCAGGACAAGTGCTGTGGTTCTACGTTTTTCGGTTCATTTGCGGCGCGATCTTTGTCTTTTTGATCACGCCGATCATCATTTTGATCCCTTTGTCGTTCAACCAACAACCCTACTTTAGCTTTACGCCTGAAATGCTTAGCCTAAACCCGGAAGGCTATTCTCTGCGCTGGTACTGGGACATCCTCAAGAACGGGATGGCTGCCCCCGAGGCGATCGACGGCTGGTGGGCCGACATGTGGAACAACGCCCAATGGGTGCGTTCGGTAAAAAACAGTTTCTACATCGGCTTTTGGGCGACCATCTTGGCCACAGGCTTTGGCACGCTCGCCGCTATTGGCCTCAGCCGGAACGAGATGCCCTATCGCCGTGCGATTATGGCCTTGCTGATTTCGCCGATGATTGTGCCACTTGTGATCACTGCCTCGGGCATCTTCTATTTCTACAGCCAGGTTGGGCTGGCCAAATCCTATATGGGGCTGATCCTGGCCCACGCAGTTTTGGGGACGCCTTTTGTTATCATCACGGTGACGGCCACTTTGGTCGGCTTTGACAATTCACTGACCCGGGCTGCGGCGAATATGGGCGCAGGCCCTGTGCGCACATTCTTCAAGATCCAGATGCCACTGATCCTGCCCGGGGTTATCTCTGGGGCGCTGTTTGCCTTTATCACCAGTTTTGATGAAGTGGTCGTCGTGCTGCAAGTCGCGGATGTGAAACAACGCACGATCCCACGTCAGATGTTCTCGGGCATCCGCGAACAAATCAGCCCCACCATTCTGGCTGTCGCCACGATTCTGGTGATTATCTCGATCCTTCTGCTGACAGTTGTAGAATTGCTGAGACGCAGGTCTGAACGATTAAGGGGCATTTCCCCGCATTAGGCCGGGGATTGAGTATTTATAGAAAAAAGAAACAACCTTCTTCTTTGTTCAAATATCCCCGCCAGAGGCATTGCCCATCAGGGCAAAACAATCAGCCATATCCAAACCGTGATCAGGCTCAGACCCGTTGCAATCAAGATGCTTGAGGCGGCGACGCGTTTGGCGACGCCGTACATATTGGCAAAGACATAAGCATTGATCCCCGGCGCCATTGCAGCCGTTAGCGTCGCACTGCGCAAAGCGTTCTCCGTCAGGGTAAATTGGCTTGCCATGCCATAGGTCAGGATCGGGCGCAGGATTAGGACGATACCACAAATCATCAGGGCGACCATCAGGTCGCCTTCCAATTTGTAACGGGTCAACACGCCCCCAAGACTAAAGATCGCCGCAGGCAGGGCAGCAAGGATCATCATATCAAGCGCGTCGGTCAACACCCCGGGCAGAGGCAGGCCAGTCAGGTTGACCAAAAATCCCAAACCAATCGCGATAATCAGCGCGTTGTGAAAGACTGTGTCAACAATGGCGCGGGAGGTGGCCAGAAAACCACCCCCTTGATTGCGCACAATTTCCATCGTTATGATGCCCAACCCATAGCAAAACGGTGCATTGATCGCGATGAGCGCAAAGTTTGCGTCCAGCTCACTCTCGCCATAAGCGCGTTCGGTAATGGGCAGGCCCAAGAGCACGGAATTTGCAAAAAGGCAGCAGAACCCGATGGCGACGCTGTCTTGCATCGGGCGTTTAAAAATCGCCCGCGCGCCCACAATACCCAGTACAAAACACACGGTTGCAGGGCCATAATAGCTAAACAAGAGGCTGGGGTGGAAATAGACCCCCAGATCAAGCTGGCTGATTGAGCGGAACAAAAGGCAGGGGATTGCAAAGTTTTGCGTAAAGCGCACCAAACCATCAATTGCCTCATCGGATATCAAGTCCCGTTTTGCTGCAGCGTATCCAAACCCAATCACCAAAAACACGGGCAGGATGACGTCCAGCAGGGCCTGCATCAGAGATTGTACCGAATGGTCATACCGTCAAAGGCTGCATCAACGTTTTGAGGGGTTTCGGCCTGCACCGTCGCGTGATCAAGGTCGATGTGCATATTGGTCAAAATGCCTCGCTTGGTGCCTACTTTGACAAACCATTCAAGGGCTGTGTCGAGGTTGATATGTGTAGGATGCGTCGTGCGCCGCAGGGCATCCAATACCCAGCAATCAAGCCCGTCCAGATGCTGCCAAGCGTCCTCGTAAAGGTCGGCCACATCGGGCAAATAAGCAAAGTCGCGAATGCGAAAGCCCAAAGCATCCATGCCACCATGTTTTGCTTTGAACGGGATCAGTCGCACCGTGCCCCCAGCGCCTGAAATCTCAAGTGGACCATCGATTGTGTTCATCTCCAGAATCGGTGGGTAGCTGGAGCCTTGGGGTTGGATAAAGGCATAGCCAAACCGCGCATAGAGGTCTTTTTGAGTAGGGGCATCAGCCCAAACTTGAAGACGCTCGCGCATGTTGAAAACGATCATGCGCAGATCATCCAACCCGTGCACGTGATCTGCATGGGCGTGGGTGTAGACAACAGCGTCCAATGCGCCGACCTCGGCATCCAACAGTTGGGCACGCATGTCGGGGGAGGTGTCGATCAAGATACGTGTCGTGCCGTCTGCAGTCTCCTGTTCGATCAATAGAGAACAGCGGCGGCGGCGGTTTTTGGGGTTGTTGGGATCACACGCCCCCCAATGCCCGCCCAAACGTGGCACGCCCCCAGACGAGCCGCAGCCCAATATAGTAAACCGCAATTCACCCATTAGATCGCCTTTGCAAACAGGCGGTGAAAGTTGTCAGTGGTGGCCTTGGCAAAAGCTTCGTAATCGATGCCAAAGGCTTGTGCTCCCTTTTGGGCTGTGTGAACCGTATAGCTGGGCTCGTTGCGTTTGCCGCGGTAGGGCGGCGGGGCCAGATAGGGGCTGTCGGTTTCCACAAGGATCCGGTTTAGCGGCGCTGCGGTGAAAATATCGCGCAGCTCCTGTGATTTTGGGAAGGCTGCGATACCGGACATGCTGAGGTAGAAATCCAGATCCAAGGCGGCCTTGGCAAGCGCTGTGCTGGAGGAAAAGCAATGCATGACACAGGTATAAGGCGCGTTCTTAAAGTGAGACGTCAGAATTTCGGCCATGTCATCATCAGCGGCGCGCGCATGAATGATCAGCGGTAGACCGGTGCGCTGAGCCGCTTCGATATGCACCGCCAGCGAGGTTTTCTGGATCTCTTTGCTGTCGGCTGTGTAGTGGTAATCAAGGCCGGTTTCGCCGATGCCGACCATTTTGGGATGGGCGGTCAAGGCAACCAAGTCATCAACACTGACAAGGGGTTCATCAGCGGCCGACATAGGATGCGTCCCCGCTGCGTAGTAAACCTGTGGGTAGGCCTCGGCGATGGCGCGAACCTGTGGTTCCAGACGGAGTTTGGTGCAGATCGTCACCATTTTATGGACGCCTGCGGCCAATGCCCGTTCGATGACGTCAGGGCGTTCTGCATCAAAGTCCGGAAAGTCCAGATGGCAATGGCTGTCAACGAGGAGAGGTAAGGACATTATGGCACCCTTTTTGCCTGTTGCGCCACGGTCTGATCAATCTTGAGAACCATATCAAGGATCAATGCCACAGGGTCAAGATTTACTGCGCGGGCATGGGCGGCTCGGGCGCTTAGGTCCTGTTGCAGGGTCGCATAGCTTTGTGCGGCTTTGGGTGTTGGGCAAAGGCGCGCCAAGATATGCGCCTCATTGGGGCAGGCCTCGGGACCTGCTGCACCTGTAACGCCTGCCTTGGCCATGCGCGCCATCAAAAGCCCAAGCATTGTCAGGGTCAGATCAAAGCGGTCCTTGTTTGCAGGTCCTGCACAGGCTTCGGCCAAGCGCAGTGTGGCGGGTCGGTCTGCTGTGTTTGATTGACCCCAAAGGCTGATCAGAGCCGTGTATATCGTCAGACCGCCGCCTTGATCATAGCGCAGGCTGTCGCCCACCGAACCTGTAGCAAGGGCGGCCAGTTGATCTGCGGGCGCTGTCAGTTCGGCACCGGTTTGGGCAAGGGCCGCGCCAAGATCATCTGGCGATAGGGGCGTGCAGCGCAATTCGCGGCACCGCGAACGGATCGTCGGTAACAACCTGGACGGCTGATGGGTGACCAGCAACAAAGTGGTGTTTTCTGGCGGTTCTTCCAACAGTTTCAGCAAGGCATTGGCAGCGGCTACGTTCATTTGATCGGCACTGTCGATGATCACGACCCGCCGACCGCCGTCTGTAGCTGCAAAGGTGAAAGCGGTTTTGAGTTTGCGGATTTCGTCAACAGTGATTTCTGTTCTGAGCTTTTCGGTCTTCAGATCAAATGGGATACGCACAAGGGCCAAGCGCGGTTCGGATCCCGCGGCCATGCGACGTGCGACCGGATGATCTGGGTCCACGTCTAAGCTGGCGATGGGGGCAGGATCGCCAAACATATCGCCAGCATCAACAGGATTGGTCGTCAGCAACGTTCGCGCGATGCGCCATGACAGTGTTGCCTTGCCGATGCCGCGCGGGCCACGGATCAACCACGCATGATGCAAACGATCCGAATTCAGCGCCTCCACAAAGGCTGCCTCAGCGGGGGCTTGGCCGAACAACCTTCGGGTGTCGCGCGGATGTGGCACCCCGTCCAATTTGTCGGGTTGCGGAATATCCATTTCATCAAGGGCTGCTTTGGCACACATGGGATTTATGTGCCACGGGGCGGGGCGAGTTACAAACAGGGATTGCGCTGTGCGGTGCACATCGCCGGTGGCGCGTCCTGACGGACGCGCAACAGGTACAAACAGGCCTCCGGCAAAGACCTATTACACAGAAAAAGCGTGAAAATGATTGCGGATGTCGGCGGCCACGTCGTCGGGCGCGCGGTTGCCATTTATCAAACGGCAGCGGTCGGGGAATTCTTGGCAGAGGGCCTGAAAGCCCGAGCGCAGTTTTTCTTGGAACGTAAGGCCCATGTCCTCGAACCGATCTTCGCCGCTACCACGTGCCAAGCCGCGTGAAAGGGCCATTTTCGGATCCATATCAATGACAAAGGTCAGATCGGGTTCTTTTTTGATCATTGTGCTGTGGAGTGTATCAACGACCCCACGCAAATCGCCGCGGGTTGCGCCTTGGTAGACGCGGGTGCTGTCGGCAAACCGATCACTGATCACAGTGATGCCTTGGGTCAGCTTAGGCTGGATTGTACGTTCCAAATGATCACGTCGGGCGGCGGTAAAGAGCAGGATTTCGGTTTCTGCAGACCATCTATCAGGATCGCCTTCTACCAAAAGACGGCGGATATCCTCGGCACCCGGTGCCCCGCCGGGTTCGCGGGTCAGATGGTTCTGTGCACCGTTCTGCGTCAGATGCTCTGCCAACAGTCGCGATTGCGTGGACTTGCCGGAGCCATCAATGCCTTCGAACGTGATAAACTTGGCGGACATTTACAAGGCAGGCTCGACCGTTGTGAACTGGCGCATCAAGACGCTGGTGGCAGTGCGCATGCGCGGCACAAATCCGCCCCGTGCCACATCCGAGGCCGCCACCAAAGGCACGCGTGTCTCGGGCAGGCCGTCAATTGAAATCACCAATTCGCCCAAAGCATCGCCTGCAGCGATTGGGGCCTCAAACGGGCCTTTGTAGGATACCGTGGCCTCCAGCGTGTCTTTTTGCAGCGCAGGCACAAGCAAGGACAGATCAGAGGCGGGAACCAAACCAACAGTGTCTGTGGCCCCGTTCCACACTTCGGCACTGGCAATCGCCGTGCCGGCCTTGACCACGTCCTTTTGAACAAACTGACGGAAAGCCCAGTTGACAATTTTTTCCGCTTCTTCGGCGCGCGCGTCCGCAGTTTGCAATCCAGTCAGCACAAAGATGATGCGACGATCGCCTTGTTTGGCGGATCCTGTCAGGCCGTATCCTGCCTCCTGAGTATGGCCGGTTTTAAGCCCATCCGCGCCGATCCCCAAACCCAATAAAGGGTTGCGATTAAAGCGGTTTTGGCTTTCGGTCTCGTCGAACATGAACTCTTTTTGGGCAAAAAGCGGGTAATATGTCGGATAGTCCTTGATCAATTTATCCGCCAACACAGCCAGATCTTTCATCGACATCCGGTGTCCTGCAGCGGGCCATCCATTGGAGTTGGCAAATGTTGATTGGGTCATGCCCATACTGACCGCTTTTTCGGTCATCATGCGCGCAAAGCCTGCTTCGGTGCCATCAACGGATAGCGCTTCGGCGATGACTGCGCAGGCGTCATTGCCGGACAAAACGATGATGCCGCGGATCAACTCCTCGACCGTAACGCGCTCACCAGCCTTCAAGAACAAGGTCGAACCGCCATAATCCATGGCATGCTTTGACACCAGCAAACGCTCATCAAGGCGTAAACGACCATCAGCAATCGCCTCAAAAGCCATATAGAGCGTCATGAGCTTGGACATCGAGGCAGGCGGTAGCGGCGTGTCGGCGTTCTTGTTGAGCAACACTGTGCCCGTGGTTTGATCCACCACATAGGCCGCCGAGGCGCGGGTCTCGAAGGCCTGCACAGATGTGCTGGCTGTGATCAGGGAAAGAGCGAGGGCGGTGATGCGCAGAAACATGACAACGTCGGTCCTTTTGGGTAACAGATCGGGTGGGTTAGTTGGTCACAAAATAGGCGTCTTCAAACCCTTGGGCTTTGATCTTTTTCAACAAAGCGGCGCGTTCGGAACTGGTGGTGGCAGGGCCCACCACGACACGCCAGAACGTTTTGCCCTTGCTCGATTGTTTGCGAACCGTAGGGACAACGCCGATTTGTCGCATGGCAGTGGCCGTGTTGCGTGCGTTGGCTTCGACACTGAAAATGCCCAATTGAATGAAGGGTTTGCTGAGGCTGCTTGCCTGTGGTTTGGGGGCTGCGACTGCAGCTGGTGTGGGCGCAGGGGCTGGGGTTGCCTCGGCAGCAGCAATAGCGGCGCTGGCTGTCTCGGCAATGGGATCCAGTGGTGTGGCCTCGATCGCGGGGGCGTCTGGCACATTTTCCAGTGTTTCTTCTGCGATCACGGGTTCTGTCGGGGCAGGGGCCACGGGCACGGCCTCGCGGCGCAGGGCAATCACGCTCATTGCTGTAGGGGCGCCTGCCAATATGTCTAAGGCTTCAGCCGCATCACTTGAGACTTGCAAGGCAGGCCCCGGATTGTCCCGTTCGCGGCGGAACAAGGCCCCGATCACGAACTTATCGTTTTTGGTGTTGCGAATGATCACGCGACCAGCGTCGACCACATCGGGATGGGCCACCCAAACGCCGCCCAGCGATGGGCGACCATCCCAAAGGCCCGGTTCGCTGACTGAAAACACCTCCGGTGCTTCAACGTCACGTTCGGTTACATCGCCTGTCACAGGTCCAAGCGGCGCGGTTTCAGACAGGCTATCTTTGGCCTTAAATGGGTTTTCAAACGTGCTGCCCTCGCAGCCCGCAAGGACCAAAAAGGAAACGGATGCTACGAGCGGAACCAGAGTTCTGGGATACATATGCCTGCGGGTGATCATGGGTGGATCCTGCTGTCTTAAGTTGCCTGTGCGCACTCTCGTTGATCGGAGCGGTTCTATCATGCGCGACACTAGCGGTTTGTGGCCTGTTTGGGAAGATGCCACGCCATCACCTGTGAGTGTATGGGCGGCTTTTCTCTGGCGCGTCTAGAATGGGCATGTCGCGCGACGATGTTGGTTGGGCTTTTAGAATCAAATCTGACAGGCTAAACACCCGTCCAACGGAAGCTTGGCAGAGTGGTCGAATGCACCGGTCTTGAAAACCGACGAGGGTGAAAGTCCTCCCAGGGTTCGAATCCCTGAGCTTCCGCCATACCCCCCTACAGTGCTTAGACACCCTGCAGTGTTTAGAAATCCATAGGTTTGGTCCGCCAAAGGCTTCAAGCCAATTGGATTGATCGATCCCGCGGGGAAGATGTGTATGGATCTCAGGTATTCGAGTTTTCGGGCCAAAAGGTGCGTAGTGCGCGCCAAGGGGGTCCCCTGATTGCAGAATTCGTGAGAAGGTGACCTTTGTCGGCAATTGCGGATCACAGCCAGAGGCAAACCTGTGACTAATTCTGTCGATCTGGATCTATGGACACGGACAAATGGTTGGATGTTTCACAGATATGACCCTATCCGACATTTTTTGATACTCTTTGGCGCCGTGCGGCGATACCAGAGGCATAGTTAATCGCATAACCTTCTTTTACAGCGCATGAGGGAGTTGAGGGATGTATGATCTGGCGGTCATTTGGGAATGGATAGCCTTCTCGGTGCGATGGTTACACGTGATCACTGCAATGGCGTGGATTGGGGCATCCTTCTACTTCATCGCGTTGGATCTGATGCTGAAACCTGCCCCGGGCATGCCAGAAGGGGCCTACGGCGAAGAATGGGAAGTCCACGGCGGCGGGTTTTATCATACAACCAAATACCTTGTCGCACCGGCGCGACTGCCCGAGCATCTGACCTGGCATAAATGGCAAAGCTATTCGACGTGGCTATCGGGTGCTGGATTGATGATGATCATCTACTGGGTTGGGGGCGAATTGTACTTGCTTGACCCTACCAAGGCGGATCTGACCCTATGGCAAGGCATCGTCATTTCTGGCTTGTCGCTGACCATTGGTTGGCTGGTCTACGACCAAATGTGCAAGCGTGGCTTGAAAGATCATCCAACAGTTTTGATGCTGGTGTTGTTTGCGTTGCTGGTGGTGATGTCATGGGGGTACAACCAGATTTTCACGGGCCGCGCGGCGCTTTTGCATCTTGGGGCATTCACAGCGACGATCATGACAGCGAACGTCTTTTTCATCATTATGCCCAATCAACGCATCGTGGTGGCAGACCTCAAAGCTGGCCGAACCCCGGATGCCAAGTATGGCGCGATCGCCAAGCTGCGCTCGACCCACAACAACTATTTGACCTTGCCCGTTGTGTTCTTGATGTTGTCCAACCACTACCCGCTGTCCTTTGCAACGCCCTATGCTTGGATCATCGCCAGCCTGATCTTTTTGACCGGGGTCACGATCCGCCATTTCTTCAATACGATGCACAAAACCGGCAAAGGGCCCCATTGGACATGGGCCGTAACAATCATCTTGATGATCGCCATCGCTTGGCTGTCGTCAGTGCGCCCCACCGAGACTTGGCAAGACGCCGAGGCTCGCGATCTGACGGCCTATGAGCAAAAGTATGCATCCGCTGCCGGGTTTGACGCGGCTTATGATGCAGTGATTGGGAATTGTTCCATGTGCCACGCCCGTGAACCGGTTTGGGGCAACATGCTGTGGGCGCCTAAAGGCGTTCACCTTGAAACGCCGGGTGATGTGGCGCGCAATGCCGATCAGATCTATCTGCAAGCGGGGCTAAGCCATGCGATGCCGCCGCCCAATGCAATTCAAATGGACCAAGCGGCGCGCGAGACGATTGTAGCCTGGGTGCGCGACGTTCGCGCTGGCAAGTAGATGGCGCCGCTTGCAGATCCTAAGTGTTTTTGCACCAAGTTCCTGCCGTCAAAGACGCCTGCCATCACATCCGGTGCCCCGTGCCCAAAAGCCTTGATACCCCAATGCTGACATGATTGGTTTAGAAATCTTGGCGCTTGCGAAATAAAGCCCCACCAGCCGTTGATCACAAATTCCTATCACGCCAATAGATTTTTTGAATTTGTCGGCGGGGGGTAAATGCGCCACTCTGAGCGGATGAAATCAACGACATCTGACATGGCCCGTTTGGGCGTTGATATTGGTGGGACCTTTACGGATCTGGTGCTTGAAGTGCCGGGTGAAACAGGGCCTCAGCAATATTCCACTAAAGTCCTGACAACTTATGCAGCCCCCGAGGCTGCCATTGTCGAGGGCATGCATCAGGTTTGCGCCAAGGCAGGCATCGATCCCGCGCAGATCGGGCAAGTAATCCACGGGACGACCTTGGCCACCAACGCTTTGATCGAACGGCGCGGTGCAAAGACCGCTTTGATCACCACCAGCGGGTTTCGTGACGTGATTGAAATGCGCACGGAAAGCCGGTTTGAACAGTATGATTTGAACCTGACCTTGCCGGAACCTTTGTTGCCGCGTCAGATGCGCTTTACCCTTGCCGAACGCGTCAATGCCAAGGGGCAGGTGATGATCCCACTTGAGCGCGCTGATATTGAGGCTGTGGTCGAACAGATCGCAAAGGCCGGTGTCGAAAGCGTCGCTGTTGGCCTGATCCATTCCTATCTGAACCCGTCCCATGAACAGATGATCCGCGAGGTCTTGGCGCAAAAACTGCCCCAAGTGGCCGTGTCGCTGTCTTGCGAAGTCTCGCCCCAGATGCGCGAATACGAACGGTTCAACACGGTTGTGGCCAACGCCTATATCAAGCCGCTCATGGCCTCCTATCTGGGGCGGCTTGAGGCGCGCATGCAGACCGAAGGAGTGGCCTGCCGGATCTTTTTGATGCACTCGGGAGGGGGGATCATCTCGATCCAGAACGCCGCTGACTTCCCTGTGCGTTTGGTCGAAAGTGGGCCAGCAGGCGGTGCTGTTTTTGCAGCCCACATTGCGGCGCGCTATGGTTTGGACAAGGTCCTCAGCTTTGATATGGGGGGCACCACAGCCAAGATTTGCCTGATCAAAGATCAAACGCCCAAAACCAGCAGGGTCTTTGAAGTGGCCCGAACCTATCGGTTCAAAAAGGGGTCGGGCATGCCGATCTCGATCCCAGTAATTGATATGGTGGAAATCGGTGCAGGTGGCGGCAGTCTGGCACATGTCGATAGCCTGTCGCAGATCCGCGTTGGGCCGGAAAGTGCAGGGTCCGAACCGGGACCTGCGTGTTACGGCCGTGGTGGCGCACGTCCTGCGGTGACGGATGCTGATCTTGTATTGGGCAAGCTGGATCCCGACCAGTTTGCCGGGGGCACTATTCCGTTGGACACCCAAGCGGCGCAAACCGCATTTGAAACCCATGTAGGCACCGCGCTGGAGATGACGGCGACCGAGGCGGCCTTTGGCGTGGCCGAGGTTGTGGATGAAAACATGGCCAATGCTGCCCGAGTTCATGCAGTGGAAAACGGCGAGGATCTGGCCGAATACACCATGATTGCCTTTGGCGGGGCCGCGCCGCTGCATGCCGCACGGTTGTGCGAAAAATTAGGTGTTTCGCGCTGTCTTGTCCCGCCCGGGGCAGGGGTGGGGTCGGCCATCGGCTTTTTGCGCGCACCGTTTAGTTTCGAGGCCAACCGGTCTGTTTACATGCGTCTCAGTGCCTTTGATGCCGCCGCAGTGACGGACCTGCTGGCGCAATTGCAAACAGAAGCCACGCAATTCGTGCGCAGCTGTGATGCCCACAGTCCGATCATCGCCGAATTTAAAGCCTATATGCGCTACACAGGGCAAGGCTGGGAAATCCCTATTGTGCTGAGCACCGCTGAGGCTGCAAACCCGGACCCTGCCCAGTTTCGTGCGCGTTTTGATGCAGAATATACCAAACTGTTTGGCCGTCCCGTCGAAGGCTTGGATGTAGAGATTACCGTCTGGTCCGTGAACGCCACCACTCCGCCCACGCCTGTTGCACCTGTAGATCAGGCCGAGGCGGCGCAACCGGCCACGGCCACAGGAACACGGCCTGTTTTTGATGCAGCCCTCGGCGATTTTGGCACTGCAACTGTGGCTGAGCGGTCGGTCATGACCACGGGTCAGACCATCGCAGGGCCTGCCGTGATCACTGAATTGGAAACCACGATCATCCTGCCTGCCAGCCGCACTGGCCTGCGCCAATCAGACGGATGCCTCGACATCACACCTGCGCACAAGGGAGAGGCCCGATGAGTTCAAACGTCTCAAAAGTTGCCTATCATGTGATGTGGAATAGGCTGATTTCCGTGGTCGAAGAACAGGCCCAAGCCCTTGTGCGCACAGCCTTTTCCACCTCTGTGCGTGAGGCTGGGGATCTCTCTGCTGGGGTTTATGACACCCAAGGGCGCATGTTGGCACAAGCGGTTACAGGGACACCGGGGCATGTGAATGCCATGGCGGATGCAGTGGCGCATTTTATCCGGCGCATCGGATTTGATCAGATGTTTGAAGGCGATGTGTATGTGACCAATGATCCGTGGGAAGGCACTGGGCATTTGCACGACATCACCATGGTCAGCCCGTCGTTTTATCGCGGCCAGTTGATCGGGTTTTTCGCTTGTACGGCCCATATCGTGGACATCGGTGGGCGCGGCTTCGGCGCAGATGCCGCCAGCATCTACGAAGAGGGTCTTTATCTGCCGATTATGAAATTTGCCGAGCGCGGCGAAGTGGATCAAACCCTTATTCGCATCGTGCGCGGCAATGTGCGTGAACCGGATCAGTTGATCGGTGATATGTACGCCTTGGCCACCTGTAACGAGATCGGACATCGGCGGTTGATCGATATGATGGCCGAATTTGATCTGCCGGATTTGGACGGGATCGCAACCTTTATCTTTGAAAACTCCCGTGCCGCGACACTCAAAGCCATTGCCGCTTTACCCCAGACCGAGGCCACGGGATCGCTGGTCATGGATGGGTTCGACACGCCAATCACATTGAACGTGACAGTACGAATTTTAGGCGACAGGATCGTGTCGGATTTCACGGGGACCAGCGGTGTGGACAAAAAGGGCATCAACTGCCCGCTGGTTTATACCAAAGCCTACGCGTGTTATGCGCTGAAGGTCGCTATTGCACCCGAAATCCCTAACAATCACGCGTCCCTTGCTCCGTTTCAGATCACGGCGCTGGACAATACGATTGTGAACGCGGTCCATCCAGCCCCCGTGGCTTTGCGCCACATCGTTGGGCATTTTGTGCCCGATGCAGTGTTCAATGCCTTTGATCAGATCGTGCCCGGTGTTGTACCTGCAGAAGGGGCCGGATGCCTGTGCAACTTTCAGGTCAGTTTGCGCCCCGCCGCGGATCAGCCCACACCGCCTGATGCCAAACGATCAGAGGTTTTGACCTTTAATTCAGGCGGCTCTGGTGCGCGGCCCAACCATGATGGGCTAAGTGCCACAGCGTTTCCATCCGGGGTGATGACTATGCCTATTGAGGCCACAGAACATGCAGGGCCCGTGATCGTCTGGCGCAAAGAATTGCGGCCCGATTCTGGTGGTGCAGGGGCCACGCGCGGCGGATTGGGCCAGTTCATGGAAGTAGGCGCTATGCCCGGCTTTGAATTTGATATCCAAGCGATGTTTGACCGGGGACAGCACCCTGCCAAAGGCCGAAACGGCGGGGCCGAGGGGGCTGCGACCACAATTGCTTTGGATGATGGCACGGCGATGCGCGTGAAAGGCAAACAATTTGTGCCCCACGGCCGCAAAGTCATGATGGCCTTCCCGGGGGGCGGTGGTTACGGCGCGCCAAAGGATCGCGACCCCGATTTGGTCAAACAGGACTTGGCACGGGGGTATATCTCGGTTGAAGTGGCACAGGACGTGTATGGTCTAAGTGCCGCTGCAGCGGCTGAGGTTCTAAAAACACGTGATCAAGGAGAGACTTGAATGAAAGGGCAGTTAGCGACGCCGCACCACAGCACCTATGATGTGATCATCATCGGGGGTGCGATCATGGGATCTTCTGCTGCGTGGTTCTTAACCCAGATGCCTGACTTTGACGGGCGGGTTTTGGTTGTGGAACGTGATCCCAGCTACGAAAACTCTTCGACCGCTCATACCAACAGCTGTATGCGCCAACAGTTTTCAGCCGAACTGAACGTCAAAATCAGCCAGTTTGCTGCAGATTTCGTCAAGAACCTGCCCGAACACATCGGCGATGCCCGCGTGCCCGAGCAAACGATCCAAAACTATGGCTATATGTATTTGGCCGATACCGAAGCTTTTGCCCAAACCCTGCGCGAAAATCAGTCTGTGCAATTGGCCGCAGGTGCCGAGACGCAATTGATGACGCCAGACCAAATTGCGCAAAACTATCCGTTTTATAACGTCGACGACCTCGTGCTTGGCTCCATCAACCTCAAGGATGAGGGCTATTGGGATGGCGGCACGGTATTTGATTGGTGGCGGCGCTCGGCGCAGGATCACGGTGTTGAATACATCAGCAACGAAGTTGTCGCGATTACCAAAAATGCCGCTGGGACACGGGTCGAGAGCATCACATTGGCCTCGGGTGAGGTGGTGAGCTGTGGTCAGGTGGTCAATGCCTCGGGGCCGCGCGCCAATCGAACAGCGGCCATGGCGGGCTTGGATATTCCGGTTGAGCCGCGCAAACGGTTCACTTGGATCTTTTCCGCCGAACAACCCTTGGATCGCGATTTGCCGCTGACAATTGATCCCTCTGGCGTACACTTTCGCCAAGACGGCCCCAAAACCTATCTGGCAGGCTGCCCCGCAGATCCTGATCCAGCGGTCGATTTTGACGACTTCCACATGGATCACAGCCGGTGGGAAAGCCATGTTTGGCCGATCATCGCCACTCGGATCCCGCAGTTTGAAGCGATCAAAGTTGTCACAGAATGGGCGGGGCATTATGCCTTCAATACCTTTGACCAAAACGCGGTTCTTGGCCCCCATACGGAGGTCGAAAACTTCATTTTCCTCAATGGGTTTTCCGGCCACGGGCTGCAACAATCGCCTGCCATGGGGCGCGCAACGGCGGAATGGCTGACCTACGGCGAGTACCGCGCGCTGGATCTGAGCCCGTTCAACTACGCGCGCATTCCCAATAACACACCTATCATCGAAAAAGCCGTCATTTAACGTGCAAAAAGGATCGTAAGACTATGAAAAAGCTTGTTTTAACCGGGGCTCGTGGCCGTTTGGGATCCTATTTGCGCGAACCCTTGTCGAAACTTTGCGATGAATTGGTCAGCACCGATATCCTTGAGGCGCCTACGTCACTGCACGATGGCGAACGCTATGTGCAGGCCGATCTGGCGGATTTGCCAGCGATGGAGGCCCTGCTGGAGGGCGCCGATATGGTTGTGCATTTTGGCGCGATCGGTGATGAAGCCCCGTTTGAAACGCTTTTGGGGCCTAACTTTATAGGGGCCTATAACATCTGGGAAGCGGCCTATCGCAACGGGGTGCGCCGCGTGGTTTATGCCTCGTCAATCCATGCGGTTGGCATGCACAAAAAGACGGATTTCATTGGCATTGATGCGCCGCATCGCCCGGACACCTTTTATGGTCTTGCCAAATGCTTTGCCGAGGATCTGGCGAGCATGTATTGGGATAAACGCGGGGTCGAGGCTGTGTGCATGCGCATTCTGTCCGCAGCGCAACCGACCAATCCGCGCGCAGTTGGCACATGGCTTAGCTATGATGACCTGATCCACATGGTCGAACGCGCCATCGACACGCCTATCGTAGGATTTTCCGTGGTTTACGGTGTCTCAAACAATGACCGTGCCCCGGTGGACAACACGAAGGCCCGGCATCTGGGCTACCATCCCAAAGATAATGCCGAAGCCTATGCCAAAGAGATCTATGCTGAATACGGGCCACTAGATCCCCAAGATGCGGCCAATATGTGCCACGGCGGGCCATTTTCGACAATTCCACTGGGCGAAAGCGGGCTTGCGGCGTTGAACCTCAACGAGGACGACGTGGCAAAATCCTGACCTGCACACCTTTAGCGGCTTAGGCGTCCAACGCTGCCCGAGCCGCTTTGGCAAATTGCGGAATAAGCGTTTCGTAATGTTGGTAGATCAACATTTGACCGGCGTTTTGCACCACTTCGATGTCGATCCAGGGATAGGTCTCGCGATAAAGCGCGATGGTCGCCACGTCCGTTGAGGGGTCTTCGATGCCGTTCACAAACCATGTGGGTGTGTTTTTGGCGGCCAACATACGGTCGGACCAGTCGCTTTCCGAGGCCAGAACTTCCATGATGTAGGCCTGCGCTACATTGGTGTTTTTGCTGGCGGTCAATTGGGCATTCGCGATCAAAATGGGCAGATGGTACGGGTCATCCAAAAGGGCCATGTCCGCCGCAGAATATTTGTTGAAATGCTTGAACATTTCGACCACGCCTACGCGTTTTGTCATGGAAACGGCGGCTTTGACCGTAAAAGTCAGCAAATGTGGGGAATGTTTTGCAGTGGATAAAAAGAACCGATGCCATTTGCCCATCTCGGCGTAATGTTGGTCGCCGGGCAGGCAGGGCCGCGCGCCTAAGCCTATGATTTCACTTACAATATCTGGCCTCTTGGCGGCTAGATCCACTGCGCACAGCAGATCATTGCCTTGGATCACATAAGGCAGTCTTTTGATATCCAAATGCTCCAACAGCGCCAGAGTGTCTTCACGTGTGGCCTTGATCACATCCCCTTTGGGATCGATGTTTTCGCTTTGGCCGTAGCCTGCGCGAATGGGGCAAATGATCCGTAATCCATGCTGAAAGGCCATAGTGATCATCGGTGCTGACCACCGCGCCATGCAATAGCCCATATGGCTAAACAGGATCGGAGCACCGGTCACGGGACCCATGTCGTGGTAGTCCATGCGACGCCCGTCGGGCAGGGTCAGGGTCTTGAACGGTTTCCAAACCTCGCTGTCCAACCAGTCACTCGACACGGACTGCGCGGGTGCAATCCGCGCATTGGTGTTTTCCTGCGCGCCTTGGGTGACTTCGCGCAAGGAAAGCACCAGCCGGATTACCTCTGATTGGGACCGCGCGTTCATTTTCGACAAGATCGACTTGATCTGGGATCGTACCGTGCCTTCGCTGGTGCCACGATCTGAGGCGATGGTTTTGGCGTCCATCCCTTCGATCAGGGCCCGCACCACGCCAATCTCGGCCAGTGTTAATTTGAAAACGTCCTCTAGGGTTTTTCCCAACACAGGCTGCCAATGATATTGCGTGGTCACAATCAGCATCATCACCTGATTATCAGGGCCGGTGTTGGCCAAACGGCGGATGTGAAACAGGGTTGAGCCTTGGGCATCATCCAAAGTCAGGTTTAGCAAAATCTCAGATTTCGCGGGGGAATGCGCCAATGCGCTGAGGGTGTTTTCAAACTCAGCCCGTGCAGGGCCCGACAGGGGCATGCCCTGCAAACCAGACCCTTCGCTCAGGCCAAAGGATTGTTGCGCACCGGCATTGCAGGCCACGACTTGGAAGCTGCGATCAAGAATAAGGGCTGCGAGGTTTTCAAACGGGGCAAGGGCATCCGAAAGGGCCGCGCTGTCTTGACCGGAATTGCGGTGCAAAAACGTCTCGGCCCGCTTGAGGTGGTGATGGAATGCGGCATCAAACTGATCAATTTCTTCAACCATGCGGCGCGCCTCGCCTGCGTCTAGTCCGGCGGTATTCCACACGTCGATGAACTGATCCAACGATCCCGGATCAAGGGCGATATCGTATAGCTGGTCTACTACGCCGTCGGGGGTCAGGTCTGGGTCTTTATCTGCGGACATCTGGTTACTCTAGTCAAAGGATTTCAAGAACGCGACACATCAGATGGTGCGCGGGGGTCGAAAGGGAACATTTGGTGAAAATTTAAGCGATGTCTGCTGCTAGACGAGGCAGTTCGGGGTCACCGCATCCAGCAGCAGCATCTTATCTCGAACAGACCATCAGGAAGACGCGTGGCCTGCTCGAAATTCTTGAATTAGGTAAAGGCCATCACACCACCGCCTACCGCCAGGATCCCCGCAAGGATGCGGTTCATGCGGACCATATGTTCGGGACGGCGCACCAAGCGGCGCAGTTGTGCTGAAAACCCGATGACCAAGCCAGACCCAACGGTAATGCCCAAGAAAGTGACTGCGGACAGGGCGACAAAACGGGGTGTATCAAGGGTGTCCATGTCGACGATGCCAGGCAACATCAAAGGCAACAGAACCATCATATAGGGCGAGATAAAACAAGTCGTGGTGCCTGCAAAAACCGCCTTGATTGACGTGGCACGCGGGGTGGCACAGTTGGACGTCATATCAAAGCCGCCGCGCCAAATTCCGTAGGCCAACCACAAGAGATAAGCCAACATGATATACTTGGAATATTCGAAAATCTCGGGCATCGCGGTCAGCCATGCGCCAAGGCCAAAACAGACCGCCGAAAGGATCAAAACGCCGCCAAGTGCATATCCAGTGGCAAACCCGATAGCCCCTTTCGTGTCGTTGCTGGCGGCCCGCACCATCAACATCAAGACCACTGGGCCTGGGGCCACAGCAACTGCCAAGATCGTTGCAAAATATGAAAAAGTGTCGAGGTAAGTCATTGAAGTGTCTTCCTTAATGCGTGTGAGTAGACGTGTTTGTGTTGGCGGCAATACGGGGTTTGCGGATCCGCAGGATCAGGCCGCACAGACCGAATAAGATCCAACTGCCAATGAATAGTGCCGAGGCCAGATCGAACTTCTCCAAAAGGCTAAGACCGACCAGTGAGGCTGCCAGAACATTGCCCAAAGAATAAGCGGCGCTATTGCCGTTCATGGCCCCAAATTGGACGGCTGCAAAAATCCAAATGTAGATAAAGAACCCAACAAATCCGGCGATCTGAAGGGTGTTCAGCGCGATCATATTTTGGGTGAATTGCGTCATCTTTGGTCCCTGTCGTTTTGATAGGACCAGTGATCTTACAAAGGTTAATTTCGAGCATCTCCCAAATTGGGTATGTACCCTTCGAAAATGACCCTGCGTCAGCTTATTTGTTTTACCAAAGGTATGGAAAACCTGTAGTTTCGATTTTCAGGAGGGGCGGCGGCCTAAAACGGGATTCGAATAGCCTCGATGACATCCCCCAAAAGGGGCAACGAAATGTACGACAAAGGGGATGCAGAATGCGGGTTTGGCGGTGGGTTGGCTTTGCCATTTTTCTGTGTGTAGCGGGGCTGGTAGCAGCCGTGCTCAACGGATTTCTGGCGCCTTTGGTCGTGCACTATACCTATACCCCAACGCCGCAGGTGGCCAAGGGCGCTGACGTCCCGGCGGACGAGGCCCCCATGATCGGTCTTGCTTTGTCTGGGGGCGGCGCCCGCGCGGCGGTTTTTGCAGCCGCTGGAATGCAGGCTCTGGCCAATCGCGGCATCCTTCCAGATGTCACCCATGTCTCTAGTGTCAGTGGCGGTGGCTTTGCCGCGTCTTTCCTTGCGTCGCAGCCTTTGCCGGATTGCGCAGAGCAAACCACTGATGCAAAACGCAAAACCTGCTTTGCGCCTTATTTTGAGCGCATGCAGGAAAAAATGGCTCATGATTACCTTTGGGATACCGAAAAAGGGCAGGTGAGATTTCTAAAGCGTCTTTTCAGCCCTTCGCACCGCATCCAATCCCTGCAGGAGGCCTTGGAACAAAAGGACTATTTGCGCGACAAAACCTTTGCCTCGATCACGGATGGCCGAAGCTACTTTTTTAATGCGGTCAGCTATGACACAGGCCAGCGATTTGTCTTTAGCAACCAAGCCGTGGCAGATCCCAGTGTGGATCAGCCCCATGGCTTGCCCTCGGGGGTGCGCAGCTTGTCGTTTTCCGATCCGTCTGGTGCGCGTCCCACGCCAAAGGATTTGAAACTATCGCTGGCAGTGGCGACCTCTGCAGCCTTTCCGCCCTACCTTGGTCCGACCACTATTCAGCGCACCGCTACGGATAAGCTGCTCCAGCAGTTTTGGCATTTGGGCGATGGGGGTGTGTTTGAAAACACCGGGGTTGAGATGCTGCGCGAGATTGTCTTTGCTGCACCATCCCCGCCGCCTGCCACGATCTATGTTTTTAACGCGGGCCAGCGTTTGGACAAGGAACTGTCCTCCAACACCCACGACATTAGTATATGGAGCCGTCAGGTCACGCGTTTGGTCGACGTCATTTTGGAATATGCAGGTGGGCACCGCGAGGCCTTGATCACAGAACTGAAAGAAAAATCTGGGGTTGAGATTAAAGAGATCACCTTTGACTATCTGGCCATCGGCACTTTGGTTGCAGAAAACAAAGTGGCCGGGTTAGAGCAATGGAAAGAGTGGTCCGCGTGGTCTGACACATGTTCATGGTGGCAAAGATGGGCGAATGATACGCCTGCCGAACGTTTGGCAGCAATTCCGACGGCCTTGCGGATCACCCCGTGCAATGCCAGCCTGCTCGAGGCTGCAGCCGAATTTCTGGTCAATCAAGAATTTCCAACCAAACCAAGTGAAGGACAATAATAATGACATATAAAACAGCCGTGATTGGTTTGGGATCCATGGGCTATGGCATGGCGCAATCAGCACTTGCAGCTGGGCACCAGACCTATGGCTACGATAGGGTCGCGGCGCAAATGGATCGCTTTGTGGCGCAGGGCGGGGCAAAAGGCGCACTGGCCGAAGTGGCCCCCCAATTGGACGCAGTGGTTGTGGTTGTCCTGAACGCAGATCAGACACAAGCAGTGCTTTTTGGTGAGGATGGCGTTGTACCACGTCTGTCAAAAGGGGCAGTTGTGTTGGCCTGTGCCACTGTGCCACCCGCCTTTGCCAAAGATATGGAGGCGCAATGTGCAGCCCACGGCGTGCACTACTTAGATGCCCCGATCTCTGGCGGTTCCATTAAGGCCGCTCAAGGGGCCTTGTCTATCATGGCTGCTGGCACACCGGATGCCTTTAAAGCCGCTAAACCGGTTTTGGACGCTTTGGCCGAGACTGTGTTTGAATTAGGCGATGCGGCAGGGGGAGGTTCGGCCATGAAGGCCGTGAACCAATTGCTTGCAGGCGTTCATATCGCGACTATGGCCGAGGCAATGACCTTTGGCATGACCCAAGGTGTTACGCCCGAGAAATTTACCGAAGTGATCAGCAAATGCGCAGGCTCAAGCTGGATGTTGGAAAATCGCGCACCCCATATCGTGGCGGGGGATTACACGCCCCATTCTCAGGTCAATATCTGGCCCAAGGATCTTGGGATCGTTTTGGATGTGGCAAAATCCGCAGGCTTTAGCGCGCCAATCACTGCTACTGCGCTACAACAATATATGGTCGCCGTCGGTATGGGGTTGGGGGCCGAGGATGACGCAGCCATCGCCAAGGTTTATGCCCGCAACGCAGGTTTGGATCTGCCCAAACCCAAGGATTGAGCCGCCGCGCAAACCGCATCGGCAACGCTGTGCATTTGGACCATGTTCGGCTGCGAATTGCGCCATAGGATCCCAATGGTCCGTATTGGGGCCGGGGGGGCAAACTGGACCACATCCACCGGCACCGAAGGGGTCTCAACGGGGACAGCCATTTGCGGAATAAATGTGATCCCCATGCCTGCACCAACCATTTGCACCAAGGTTGACAGGGAACTGCCGTCCAGCCCGTCGTTTGGCCGCAGATTGCAAAACGAAAGGGCCTGATCGCGAAAGCAGTGGCCTTCTTCCAGCAAAAGCACGCGCATTTCCGCCATTGCTTGGGCGTCGGGGACGGGTTTACCGGCGTCTTGTGCATGACGGACCAAACACAGCTCTTCGGTAAAAAGAGGGGTCTCTTGCAATGCAGGATGGCTGATTGGCAGGGCCACAATGGCTGCGTCCAGTTTGCCGTCTGTGACCTCTTGAACCAAGCGATCCGTCTGACTTTCGCGAATATGTACGTCAAGGTCAGCATGTTCTTTGGTCAAATGCGCGATAAAGCGCGGCAGGAGATAGGGGGCGATCGTCGGGATCACTCCAATGCGCAGGCGACCCATCAGACCGTCTTGGGCCGCACGGGTCCAGTCGCCCAAGTCCTGTGCCCCGCGCAAAATAACGCCTGCGCGCTGGGCAAATTCCTGACCAAAGCTGGTCAAATAAACCTGACGTGCCCCGCGTTCGAATAGAGGTTGGCCTACAGCGGCCTCCAGATCCTTGATCTGCAAGGACAAGGCCGGTTGGGAGATGGCGCAGGCCTCGGAAGCGCGGCCAAAATGCCCGTGATCGGCCAAAGCCTCAAAATAGCGGAGTTGTTTAAGGGTAAAATTGATCATTAGTAAAACCTATGACGATGATATGAAAATGCAACTTAAACCTATCGCTTGGGAGTGATAGGAATTTAGAGAGATTCTAAATTCATCCAGATCGGAGAACCCAATGGACGGCAACGATATTGAAAATTCGGGCAAATGCCCTGTGATGCACGGCACGCTCAAGCACACTACATTTTCCGTACGCTCAAACGGGGATTGGTGGCCAAATCAGCTGAACCTCAAGATTTTGCACCAAAATGCCCCGGCTGGAAATCCTATGGGCGCCGATTTTAACTACGCCGAAGCCTTTGAGGGGCTGGATCTGGACGCCGTTAAGGCAGATCTGACCGCTTTGATGACGGATACTCAGGACTGGTGGCCTGCGGACTACGGCCATTACGGCCCGTTCTTTATCCGCATGGCGTGGCACAGTGCTGGTACCTACCGGACTGCAGACGGCCGTGGCGGGGCGCGCTCTGGAAGCCAACGTTTTGCACCTTTGAACAGCTGGCCGGACAACGGCAACCTCGACAAAGCGCGGCGTTTGCTTTGGCCGATCAAACAGAAATACGGGGCGGCCCTGTCTTGGGCTGATCTGATGGTTCTGGCAGGCAACGTGGCTTTGGACAGCATGGGCTTTGACACCTTTGGCTTTGGCGGCGGTCGCGCGGATGTTTGGGAACCCGAAGAAGACATCTATTGGGGTTCTGAAACCGAATGGCTGGCCACATCCGACAAAGACGGAAGCCGTTATTCCGGCGACCGTGAACTGGAAAACCCATTGGCCGCTGTGCAAATGGGGCTGATCTATGTGAACCCAGAAGGTCCAGACGGAAACCCTGATCCATTAGCCTCGGGTCGCGATATCCGCGAAACCTTTGGCCGTATGGCGATGAACGACGAGGAAACAGTTGCTTTGGTGGCAGGCGGCCACACCTTTGGGAAGGCACACGGTGCCGGGGATCCCGCACTGATGGGCGCAGAACCAGAAGGCGCGCCTATTGAGGCCCAAGGCCTTGGTTGGCACAACGGCTTTCATTCCGGCGTCGGCGTACACACGACCACATCGGGCATCGAAGGCGCGTGGAACGCGACCCCGATCCAGTGGGACAACGCTTATTTCGACACGCTCTTTGGTTATGAATGGGAACTCACCAAAAGCCCTGCAGGCGCCCAGCAATGGACAGCCATTGGCGGCGAAGGCACAGTACCAGACGCCCATGATCCCAGCGTGACACATGCGCCGATGATGACTACGGCGGATATGGCGATGCGGATGGACCCGATCTATGAAGGCATCTCGCGTCGGTTCCACGAAAATCCTGCTGAGTTTAAAGAGGCTTTTGCCCGCGCGTGGTTCAAACTGACCCACCGCGATATGGGGCCAAAGGTCCTCTATAAAGGCAAGGATGTGCCAGCCGAGGATTTGATTTGGCAGGATCCGATCCCAGCCCATGAGGGCGCCATTATCAGCGATGCTGACGTGACAGATCTCAAAGCGGCTGTGTTGGATGCAGGCTTGACCACCTCTGAATTGGTGTCCACAGCTTGGGCTTCGGCCAGTACTTTCCGTGGCTCGGACATGCGGGGTGGGGCCAATGGTGCCCGCATTCGCTTGGCCCCACAAAAAGACTGGGAGGTCAACGAGCCCGCACAACTGGCTAAAGTGCTGGATGCTTTGGAAGGCGTGCAATCTGCCCACAATGCCAAGGGTGGTGCACAGGTCTCGATGGCTGATTTGATCGTCTTGGCTGGTGGTGCAGCGGTTGAGGCCGCGGCCAAATCAGCGGGTCATGATGTAACGGTTCCGTTTACACCGGGCCGCACAGATGCCAGCCAAGATCAAACCGACGCGGAGTCCTTTGAACCCATGGAACCGGCAGCAGATGGTTTCCGCAATTTCCAAAAGCAGGAATTCCGTAATTCCGCTGAGGAACTGTTGGTGGATCGGGCGCAACTATTGACACTTACAGCCCCTGAAATGACTGTTTTGGTTGGTGGCCTGCGGGTACTTGGTGCGAATGTCGGTGGATCGACACACGGTGTTCTGACAGACCGCCCAGGCAGCCTGTCCAACGATTTCTTTGTCAATCTTTTGGACATGGGGACCGAATGGAAAGTCGCCGAAGAAGGTTTGTACAAAGGCGTCACACGAGGCACTGATGACACCAAATGGACTGGCACACGGGTTGATTTGGTCTTTGGCTCGAACTCGATCCTGCGGGCAGTTGCCGAGGTCTATGGCGCTGGCGACGGCGAGACTGCTTTTGTGCGCGATTTTGTAGCTGCTTGGACCAAGGTTATGGAACTGGATCGCTTTGATCTGGCCTAAACAGCTTTAGATTTCCGATAGAGAACGCGGTCCCTCGGGGGGCCGCGTTTTTTTGTGGGTGGAGGGTTCTAGCCATATCGAGTAGTTGACTGATAAGAAAATAAGTTGAACATGATGAATAATTCGTGCGGCTGAGTCGACATCAACGGGAGGACACCAACATGACATATAAGAGTGATATTGAGATAGCGCGTGGGGCTGTTAAGGAGCGGATCCAGGTTATTGGGTCTAAGTTGGGTATTCCTGAGGCGGATTTGTTGCCGTTTGGTCATGACAAGGCGAAGGTGAGTGCTGAGTTTATTGCGGCACAGCGTGGCAAGGACGATGGCAAGTTGATCTTGGTCACGGCGATCAATCCGACGCCGGCGGGTGAGGGCAAGACGACGACGACTGTTGGTTTGGGCGATGGTTTGAATGCGATTGGCAAGAAGGCTGCTGTTTGTATCCGTGAGGCCTCGCTTGGTCCGTGCTTTGGCATGAAGGGCGGGGCTGCTGGTGGCGGCTATGCTCAGGTCGTGCCGATGGAAGAGATGAACCTGCATTTTACCGGCGATTTCCACGCGATCACTTCGGCGCATAACCTTTTGTCGGCGATGATCGACAACCATATTTACTGGGGCAACGAGCTGGAGATTGACGAGCGTCGTGTGACCTGGAAGCGCGTTTTGGACATGAATGACCGGGCGTTGCGCGACACGGTGACGTCTCTGGGTGGCGTGGCCAATGGCTTCCCACGGCAAACCGGTTTTGACATCACGGTGGCCTCGGAGGTCATGGCGATCCTGTGTCTGGCCAATGATCTGGACGATCTCAAGGCGCGTCTGGGGGCGATCATCGTGGCCTACCGCCGCGATCGCAGCCCGATTTATGCCCGCGATATCAAGGCAGATGGGGCGATGACGGTGCTGTTGCAACAAGCTATGCAGCCGAACCTTGTGCAGACACTTGAGAACAACCCGGCCTTTGTCCACGGCGGTCCTTTTGCCAATATCGCCCACGGCTGTAACTCGGTTGTGGCCACGACCACGGCTTTGAAACTGGCGGATTACGTGGTGACGGAAGCGGGCTTTGGCGCGGATTTGGGCGCCGAGAAGTTCATGAACATCAAATGCCGCAAAGCGGGTTTGGCGCCTGATTGCGTGGTGATCGTGGCGACGGTTCGGGCGATGAAGATGAACGGTGGCGTGGCCAAAGCGGACTTGGGTCCGGAGAACGTGCAAGCGGTTCAGGACGGCTGTCCGAACCTTGGGCGTCACATCGAGAACGTCAAATCCTTTGGGGTACCTGTGGTTGTGGCGATCAACCATTTTGTCACGGACACGGACGCCGAAGTGCAGGCTGTGAAGGATTATGTGGCCAGCCAAGGCTCGGAGGCGATCCTGTGTCGTCACTGGGAATTGGGCAGCGCAGGCACCAAAGATCTGGCGACCCGCGTGGCCGAGATTGCCGAAAGCGGTGCCTCGCAATTTGCGCCTTTGTATGACGATGATCTGAGCCTGATGGACAAGATCGAGACTGTGGCCAAGCGCATTTACCGCGCTGATGAGGTGCTTGCGGATAAAAAGATCCGCGACCAGCTGCGGCAGTGGGAAGAGGCAGGTTACGGCAATTTGCCGGTCTGTATGGCCAAGACGCAGTACAGCTTCTCGACCGATCCGAACCTGCGCGGTGCGCCCACGGGCCACAGCCTGCCGATCCGCGAAGTGCGCTTGAGTGCTGGGGCCGGGTTTGTTGTGGTGGTCTGTGGCGAGATCATGACGATGCCGGGTCTGCCCCGCGTGCCGTCCGCCGAGGCGATCATGTTGAACAGCGACGGAGAGATTGAGGGTTTGTTCTAGTCCTTAGGAGTAGAACAAACCTGGTGGGGTGTCGCCTGTTTGCGATGCAAACAGGCGGGCCCCACACCCTCGAAAATCTGGGTGCCATATACCAAGGTGTCGGCTTGGGAATAATAAGGTTTTGCGCCCGCCTTGCGGGGTCAAGTTTAAGGTTTTGCGCCCCCTGACGGGGTCGCTGTTAGCGCCCTTCGGGCGCGATTGAGTATTTGAAGAAAAAAGAAACAAGGGATGATCGAGATGGCTGCGGATGTAATTGACGGCAAGGCTTTTGCGGCCAAGGTGCGGGGTCAAGTGGCCGAGCATGTGGCGGCGTTGAAAGAGGCTCATGATCTGCAGCCGGGTTTGGCGGTTGTTTTGGTGGGTTCGGATCCGGCCTCGGAAGTTTATGTGCGCTCGAAGGGTAAGATGACGGTTGAGGTTGGCATGAAGTCAGTGGAGCATCGTTTGGAGGCGGACACGTCTGAGGCGGATTTGCTGGCGGTGATTGATCAGCTCAACAACGATCCGACGATCCACGGGATTTTGTGTCAGTTGCCGTTGCCGGGCCATTTGGACGAGGATTTGGTGATCAATTCCATCGATCCGGCCAAGGATGTGGACGGGTTCCATATCTCGAATGTGGGTCTTTTGGGCACGGGACAGAAGGCCATGGTGCCGTGCACGCCTTTGGGCTGTTTAATGATGCTGCGCGACTATCATGGGTCGTTGTCGGGGATGGATGCGGTTGTGATTGGCCGGTCGAACATTGTGGGCAAGCCCATGGCGAACCTGTTGTTGGGCGACAGTTGCACAGTGACGATTGCCCATTCGCGGACCAAAGATCTGGCGGAGGTTGTGGGCCGTGCGGATATCGTGGTGGCCGCTGTTGGTCGGCCTGAAATGGTGCCGGGTGACTGGATCAAAGAAGGCGCCACTGTGATTGATGTGGGCATCAACCGGATCGAGCGGGACGGCAAGAAAAAGCTGGTGGGCGATGTGGACTACGACAGCTGTGCGGCCCGCGCCGGTGCGATCACACCCGTGCCCGGCGGCGTTGGCCCCATGACCATCGCCTGCCTGCTGGCCAACACCCTCACCGCCGCCTGCCGCGCAAACAACCTGCCAGAGCCAAAGGGACTGACCGCTTAGAGGGCGAGATAGCCAATCCCTGCGAAGGCCACAGCGCAGCCCAGCCATTGAGCCCGCGTCATGGCCTCGCGCAAAATGGCCCAAGCCAAGACGATCGTGATCAGGCCAAAGATGGACGAGGTCACAGCGGCGTATTCGGGGTTGGCGTAGCCTGATGCAGAGACCACGCAAAGCAAGGCAATACCGTCAGCTATGCCCATCAGTATCAAGACCGGCAGCGCCTTTCGGCCGGTCCAAAATGTGTGGCCTTTGACCAGCATAAATACGACCAGAAGGGTGGGGGCCAAGATACGGGTGACCAGTGTTGCAGGCATCTCGGCGGAGAGTTCAGCAGCATGTTGGCCAAAGGCGAATGTTCCTGCAAACCCCACGGCTGCTATGAAGGAGTAAAGGATGGTCAGGCCTTTGGGTGGTGTGTCCTCATTACTTTGATCTGCAAGGGCTGCAACCATACCGACACCTGCGATGATTGCCAGTACTGCGAGGATCTGGAGCGCTGTAATGGGCGTACCTTGGATCGTCGCCCATGCGATGGAAAGAACCGGATAGGCGCCAATAATGGGCGAGACAAGGCGAACAGGGCCCCGTTCGAACGCATAATACAGACCAAGACTGGCCAGAAGAAAGAACAGGCCTGCGATACCGGCATAGAGTGCGGGGATCAGCGCAATGGTCTCGAACCCGCCGGTCGCTGTCATCAGGCCCAAATGAAACGCCAAACCCACAAGCAAGACGGTGAGCAACATCGCCATCAGCGGGGTCTTTTGGCTGACGTAGCGCACGCATATGTCGTGAAAGCCCCAGCACAGGGCGGCGATCAAGCCAAGGGTTAGGGAATTTATCACTTAAGGCCTTTCATGAGGCGGGCGCGAATTTGTTTGCCGACTCTGCGGAAGGCGTATATTCTCTAGGTTAAATATTTATTCCGCACATGCAACTTCTGTCGCGGGTCAGGGGGGCCAATGCTCGATGATCTCTACCCCAAGGTAAAGCCGGGGCCACCAAAGCCCAGCAAAATCATTCAGCCCGCTGTGTTTTCTATGCCCCCCGGGCACGAACGCTACGTGGTCGAAGGGGCGGGCGCAGTGTTGATCCCCATCGAGACCGGCGACCAGATCACCATCACCAACGAAGAAGGCGGGCAAGTGGCCGAAGTGCTGGCTGTAACGCCCAAGGGCAAAAGTGATTCGGGCCTAATCGGGGCCGGTGCCAACGGGACGGCAGCGGGACTGAAAGCACTTTTGACCAGTGATGACCAATCCTTGCGTGGTTTGCGGATGGGTTTGGATGCCCGTGGCATTGATCTGGACACGGTGCATTCCATTGATCTCTTCGACAGTCTTAGCCCTGCAGGCGATGCAGCCAGCTTTACGGCCAAAGGGGACGGCTCGATTATTGTCGCCGCACCGGGTGGCGCGATGGATATCGAAGCACAGAACACTGCGACCCCATTGGTGATCACGCTCAAGCGTGCTGTGATCAAATCCAAGGTCCGTTTTGAACTGCCCGACCCGCTGGCCAATCCAGTGGATGACATCCGTGTGCATACGGCCAGCGCAGAGAGCTTTTTCGTCAAAGCAGGGGACTACATACAGATAATTGATGTAGATGGCCGTCAATGTACGGATTTTCAGTGTTTTTCTGCGCGCAAGCTGGACAAAGGGATCGAGCATGCCTTGGACGTGACCACCACGCGCACAATCCAAGGGCACGCTTACCCGATGCCCGGTCTGCATGCTAAATACTATGATCAGGACATGCTGCCACTGGTCGAAGTGATCCAAGACACCTGCGGCCGTCATGATGCATTCGCACTGGCTTGTGCTGCGAAATACTACGACGATATCGGCTATCCGGGTCATGCCAATTGTTCTGACAATTTCAACGGGGCGTTGGCCAAACACGGGGTCACTGCGCGGCCCGGTTGGATGGCAATCAATTTCTTCTTCAACACAGGGTTGGACGAACACGGGGTTATGTATGCGGACGAGCCGTGGTCGCGGCCGGGCGATTATGTGCTGCTGCGCGCGATCACCGATCTGATCTGTGTCAGCTCCGCCTGTCCTGATGATACGTCGGCGGCCAATGGTTGGAACCCAACCGACATCCACGTGCGCACCTATTCCGGTGTTGAGACTTTCCAGCGGGCGGTTGCCTTCCGCGCCACTCCAAATTCCGAGGCCAAAATGACCAAACAAACTGGGTTTCACGACAGCTTTGCCAAACACACACGCAATTTTGTCGAATATAACGGCTATTGGTTGGCAAATTGTATGGGCGATGCGGGGCCGATCGAGGAATACACGGCCTGTCGTGAAAAGGCTGTGATCATGGATCTGTCGCCCTTGCGCAAGTTTGAGGTCACGGGCCCCGATGCCGAGGCGCTGTGTCAGTATGTCTTTACCCGCAACATGAAAACGCTGCCTGTGGGCGGGGTGGTCTACACGGCCATGTGTTACGAGCATGGGGGCATGATCGATGACGGCACGGTCTTCCGGCTGGGGCGTGATAATTTTCGTTGGATTGGCGGCAATGACTATGGCGGCGAATGGATGCGGGAACAGGCGGCAAAACTGGGGCTAAAGGTTCTGGTTCGGTCTTCTACCGATCAGCTGCACAATGTGGCTGTGCAGGGGCCGGCCAGCCGCGATTTGTTGCGCGATCTGATTTGGACAGCCCCCCATAATCCTGAGTTCGATCAGTTGGGATGGTTCCGCTTTTCCGCTGCACGGTTGAACGACGAGCACGGAACGCCAATTGTGATTTCTCGCACAGGTTACACAGGCGAGTTGGGCTATGAGGTCATGTGCCATCCCAAGGATTGTACCGAAGTGTTCGATGCGATCTGGGCGGCAGGGAAACCACATGGGCTGAAACCATTGGGGCTGGAAGCGCTAGATATGCTGCGGATCGAGGCGGGCCTTATCTTTGCAGGCTATGATTTCAGCGATCAGACAGATCCGTTTGAGGCCGGTATCGGCTTTACGGTGCCACTGAAATCCAAGCCCGATGATTTCATCGGTCGTGACGCGCTGATCCGGCGCAAGGAAAACCCCATGCGCAAATTGGTGGGTCTGGATGTGGACAGCGAGGTCGAGATTGGCCACGGCGATTGTATCCATATCGGCCGCGCACAGGTGGGCGAAGTGACCTCGGCCATGCGTTCGCCGCTGCTGGGGCGGAATATCGCGATGGCGCGGGTTGATGTCACCCACGCAGCACCGGGAACGGAACTGGAGATTGGTAAGCTCGACGGTCATCAAAAACGTCTGCCCGCCACCGTACGTGCCGATCTGGCGGCGTTTGATCCGAAAAAAGAGCGTCCAAGGTCATGATCGCGCGGCGTTGGGTCCTTGCCAGCCTCTTTGCGGCTTTGGCATCCACGGCCTCTGCTCAATCGGTTAAACTCGAAGGCCACGAGATTGACGCCCTTCTTAAGGGCAACACAGCCATCGGGCGTTGGGACGGTGCAAACTACCGTCAATATTTTGATGCAGATGGCAGCACGATTTATGCCCAAGAGGGAGCACGTTCGACCCTTGGGCAATGGCGTGTGGATGCAGACCGGCAGGAATACCAATCCATTTGGCCCAACGATGCGGAATGGGAAGGGTGGTTTGTGATGGAATGGGCCGGTGATTTCTATTGGGTCAGCAAATCCACGCCGCCAACCCCGTTTGAAGTGGTTGAAGGCCAGCAGTTGCTGTTTGAATAACGCGCTCTAGCTCACCCATATGAGCAAAACTGATTTATCCGAAGCCGACACCAGCGCCATCATTGAGATGGCCCTGTCTGACCACATGCCGTTTGAGACAATCAAACTGGAATACGGGTTGCGTGAGGCAGAAGTTGTGGCACTCATGCGTTCGAACCTGAAATCAGGCAGTTACCGCGCGTGGCGCAAGCGAGTGCATGATTTTGGCACCCGCCGCGCATCTTATAAGTAACCTAGTTCTGCAGATAGACCTCTAGGCTATCGTCCAAAGCATCCTTCCACGGCGTGTGGTGTACCGGGGCCATCGTGCCAGTCATCACAGACTTATAGCTGTTGTCGCGGAACGTCATGATGCCCTTTTTCTTGTGGCCTTTCCATTCCTTGAAGGCCATGCAGGCACCTTCCACGTCGAAGGTTGGGTAGTCCGTTTCGGCAATGAGTTCTTTGATATAATCGCCTTGATACCAGATGGCGTCATAGTCGTCCTCGCCAGCGTCCTCGCGCGCCACACGGTCGACCACATCAGCCGCCATAGCGGCGTTATCTGGCATGGCGATCTTGCCCATGATGGCATCGCGTACCCACCAAGCCTGCGCATCAAACATGTTGAAGGTAAACCATTGGTCCTGCATCCCCAGATAAAACAGGGCAGGGTTATCCAGATAGGCTACACCTTTATAAAGGTCCACAGTCGCCAACCGGTTGGCTGTTTTCAGGCGCAGGTCCTCGGCCATAAATGGGAAGTGATGCTGATAGCCTGTGCACAGGATCACCGCATCAATATGGCGGGACGTGCCGTCTTTGAAATGGGCTGTGTTGCCATCAACTTTGGTCAGCAGCGGAACCTCGGCCCAATTATCCGGCCAGTCATAGCCCATGGCGGCCGTGCGGTGACTGACCGTGATGGATTTGGCCCCGTACTTCCAACACTGTGAACCAATGTCTTCGGCGGAATAGCTGGTGCCGACGATAAGGATATCTTGGTCCTTGAACTCAAGCGCATCGCGGAAGTCATGGGCATGCAAAACGCGGCCCTTAAAGCTTTCAAATCCGTCGAACTCCGGCACATTCGGGGTTGAAAAATGTCCCGAGGCACAGATCACATGGTCGAACTCTTCGGTGTATTCGCGATCATTCGGAAGGTCTTTAACCGTGACACTGAATGTGCCGCCCTCAAATTCCACGCGCCGCACAGCGGTCTCAAACCGGATCCAATCACGCACACCGGCTTTCTCGACACGGCCCTGAATGTAATCGAACAACACGGCACGTGGCGGGTAACTGGCGATTTGTTTGCCAAAATGCTCTTCAAAGGAATAGTCGGCAAATTCCAAACCTTCCTTGGGACCATTGGACCAAAGATAGCGATACATGGATCCATGCACAGGTTCGCCATATTGATCGACGCCGGTGCGCCACGTGTAATTCCAAAGCCCGCCCCAGTTCGACTGTTTTTCAAAGCAAACGACCTCTGGAATGTCTTCTCCATTCTGCTTGGCAGACTGAAAAGCACGCAATTGCGCCAGTCCCGATGGGCCAGCCCCGATAATGGCTACACGTTTTGTCATAATGATCCTCTCGTTGGGATGGAATGAAAAGTCAGGAGCCTCCGGCGGGAGTATTTTGGGAAAAAAGAAACCCTGTATGTCTAAGAGTTTCTTTTTTCTTCAAATACTCAAATCCAACTGGCGGCATAAATCACGACACTTGATCAGATATCCAATGTGTTGTCTTTTTCCCATTGGCTGAAGTGAGACGTAAAATCGTTCCATTCCTGCATCTTCATTTTGATATAGGAGGCCGAAAATTCGTCGCCCATTGCGGATTTCAGACCTTTGTCTTTGTCGTATTCGCGCAAGGCGTCCAGCATGTTCAGCGGCAGCTTGGGGGCGCCACGTACTTTGTGGCCTTCTGCATACATGTCGATGTCGTGGCGCTTGCCTGGATCAGCTTTGGAGCGTACGCCCGAAAGGCCTGCGGCAATGATTACGGCCTGCAACAGATAAGGGTTGGTCGCCCCGTCTGGCAAGCGCAGCTCAAAGCGGCCCGGACCCGGAACGCGCACCATATGCGTGCGGTTGTTGCCAGTCCAAGTCACTGTATTGGGCGCCCATGTAGCGCCTGACATTGTACGCGGTGCGTTGATGCGTTTGTAGCTGTTCACGGTCGGATTGGTGATCGCGGCCAGTGCCGAGGCGTGTTTCATAATCCCGCCAAGAAAGTGACGGCCTTGTTCGGACAGACCCAGTTCTGCGGTTTGTGAACTGTCGTTGGGTTCCATTGCGAAGACATTGGTTTTGGCATCTGATCCAGCCGCATCCCAGACCGAGATGTGCGCGTGACAGCCATTGCCCGTCAGGCCCTCAACCGGTTTTGGCATGAATGTCGCGCGGTAGCCGTGCTTTTCGGCAACGCATTTGGCCATGAATTTGAAAAAGCTATGCTTGTCCGCCGTTTTGAGCGCGTCGTCAAAATCCCAGTTCATTTCCCACTGGCCATTGGCGTCTTCGTGGTCGTTTTGATAAGGATTCCAGCCCATTTCCAACATGTGGTCGCTGATCTCGCGGATCACGTCGAGGCGGCGCATAAAGGCCTGCTGATCATAGCACGGCTTGGCTGCGGTATCATATTGATCGCTGATTTGGTCGCCTTCGGGCGTCAGGAGGAAGAATTCGGCTTCGATCCCTGTTTTGACATGCATGCCCTCGGCGGCGGCCTCTGCGATAAGTTTGCGGAGTACGTTGCGGGGGGCTTGTTCCACCGGTTGGTCTTCCATGACACAATCGGCAGGGACCCAAGCGATTTCCTTGTTCCACGGCAATTGGATCACGGCCTCGGGGTCCGGCACGGCCAACATATCAGGGTGGGCTGGGGTCAGGTCCAGCCATGTGGCAAAACCGGCAAAGCCTGCGCCGTCTTCCTGCATGTCCGCAATGGCGCGGGCAGGGACCAATTTGGCCCGTTGCCCTCCAAAAAGGTCAGTGAAGGAGATCATGAAATATTTGATGCCATTGTCTTTGGCAAACTTGGCCAGATCAGTTGTCATTGTCGTTATCCCTATTGGTCGTCTTTATATGCGAAGGGCGCGACCCTGCGGACGCGCCCTGAATGTCATCAGTAGCTTGAGCCAGGTTTGCCGGGGTACCAATCGGTGCCCGCCAGCGGAATTTTCGCCATGGCGGCGGCTTCCATGGTTACAGCGCAGAGGTCCTCGGGTTCCAAGTTATGGACATGGTTTTTGCCACAGGCCCGTGCGATGGTTTGCGCCTCGAGGGTCATCACCTTGAGGTAGTTGTTCAACCGCCTGCCGCCCTCAATGGGGTCAAAACGGGCCATCAGATCCGGGTCCTGCGTTGTGATGCCCGCAGGGTCTTGGCCCTCGTGCCAGTCATCATAGGCGCCAGCGGTTGTGCCCAGCTTTTGATACTCGTCTTCCCAACGCGGATCATTGTCCCCAAGGGCGATCAACGCCGCGGTCCCAATAGCAACAGCATCCGCGCCAAGGGCCATACATTTGGCTACATCTGCGCCTGTGCGCACACCGCCCGACACGATCAATTGCACGTCTCGGTGCATGCCAAGGTCCTGAAGGGCTCGCACGGCTTCACGAATGCAGGCTATAATAGGCTGGCCCACATGTTCAATGAATACGTCTTGGGTCGCAGCGGTACCGCCTTGCATACCGTCCAGAACGACCACGTCAGCACCGGCCTTTACGGCCAAAGTCGTGTCAAAGTAAGGTCTTGCACCACCTACCTTAATGTAGATTGGGACTTTCCAACTGGTGATCTCACGCAGTTCCAGAATCTTGATTTCCAGATCATCAGGACCCGTCCAGTCGGGGTGGCGACAGGCCGAGCGTTGATCGATGCCTTTGGGCAAATTGCGCATTTCGGCCACGCGGTCGCTGATCTTTTGGCCTAGCAACATACCGCCGCCGCCGGGTTTCGCCCCTTGGCCCACAACCACTTCGATGGCATCTGCTTTGCGCAGGTCATCGGGGTTCATCCCGTAGCGTGAAGGCAGGTATTGATAGACCAGTTTGTTGGAATGACCGCGTTCCTCTTGGGTCATGCCGCCGTCACCTGTGGTCGTCGACGTGCCCGCCAATGTGGCCCCACGGCCCAAGGCCTCCTTTGCAGGACCCGACAGAGCCCCAAAGGACATGCCTGCGATGGTAATTGGGATGTCCAGCTCAATCGGGTTGGACGCATAACGCGTGCCCAAAGTCACCGAGGTTTCACATTTCTCGCGGTAGCCTTCCAGCGGGTAGCGCGAAATGGAGGCGCCCAAGAACAACAGATCATCGAAATGCGGCAGCTTGCGTTTAGCCCCGCCACCGCGAATGTCATAGATGCCGGTGGCTGCTGCACGCCGGATCTCGGCGTTGATCGGGTTCGAGAAGGTCGCCGACTGGATCGGGACAGTGCGCGGGGCACCGGCTTGTTTTTCGTCTTTCATATCACGGCCCCTTTAATATGCGTTGTCGATGTTGAAGGTATACAGCGTCCGGGCAGAGCCATAGCGCTTGAACTCGGATGCTTCGGCGTCGCAGCCGCCGCGTTCGAGCAGTTCTTCGAGTATGGCGATATGTTCCGGGCGCATTTCCTTTTCGATGCAATCGGCACCCAAGGATTTGACCGAACCGCGTACAAACAGACGCGCCTCATAGATGCTGTCACCCAATGCGTCGCCAGCGTCACCGCAAACCACGAGGTTGCCGGACTGGGCCATAAATGCGCTCATGTGGCCCACATTTCCATGCACCACGATGTCGATGCCCTTCATGGAGATCCCGCAACGGGACGAGGCATTGCCTTTGATCACCAATGTACCACCATGGCCTGTGGCGCCCGCATATTGGCTGGCGTCGCCTTCGATGGTCACGATGCCGGACATCATGTTTTCAGCCACACCTGGCCCAGCCGAGCCATGCACGTTCACCGTCGCTTGCTTGTTCATGCCCGCACAGTAGTATCCCGTTGAGCCCTTAACTGTAACCTCGATGGGTGCGTCCAAACCTACGGCAATTGCATGACTGCCTTTGGGGTTTACGATTTCCCAAGCAGTTTGATTGGTGGTTTCCGCCTGCGCATGCAGGGTCGCGTTCAGTTCCCGCAGGCCTTGGGCCTCTAGATCAAATGTCTGCATATCAGTGCTTCCAGAAATAAACGGTTGCGGGCTCGGGCTCCCAAACCCGGGCATCGTCAATGCCGGGCAGGTTGACCAAAGCGCGGTATTCGCTGCCAAAGGCCACATATTGGTCGGTTTCTGCCATCACCGCAGGTTTGCAAGCGATGGGATCGCGCACAACGCCAAAACCGTCTTTGGTACCCACAACGAAAGTAAAAAACCCGTCCAGATCGTCTAATGAACTTTCCAACGCTTCGCCCAAGGTCGCGCCCTTATTCATCTGATCGGTCAGATAGGCTGCGGCCACTTCGCTGTCATTTTCGGTTTCCACATGGACCCCTTCGCGGCGCAGCTTGCGACGCAACGAGTTATGATTGGACAGCGAGCCGTTGTGAACCAGACATTGGTCCATTCCCGTGGAAAACGGATGTGCACCCATAGTGGTCACGGCTGATTCCGTGGCCATGCGTGTGTGCCCAATTCCGTGGCTTCCGCTCATTTTTTCAACTTCAAAGCGGCGTGCCACATCTTTGGGCAGTCCAACCTCTTTGTAGATCTCGATAATATCGCCAGCACTCATCACACGGATTGAGGGCCGGATATCTGCCAAAGCTGCCCGGGCTGTAGCAACTTGATCGGCGCGCATTTCCAACACAGCATGGGTGCTTTTGATGCTGACCTCTACGTCGCCTTTGATGCAGGCCCGCAGATCCTTGCGCAGCTTGTCAAAGTCGGCATCTGGCGTGTCTGACTGCACGGTCAGTTTCGCTTTAGCCTCTGAATCTGCGCCATAAATTGCAATGCCAGCGCTGTCTGGGCCACGATCAGTCATCGTCACCAACATGTCGGTTAGCATCGCCCCTAATTCTGGCTCAAGCGATTTGTCTTTCAGGAACAATCCCACAATTCCGCACATTGGCGTCTCTCCCTTTGAACTGCACTCAGGGCAGCCCGGCCCTTACGACTCAGACGCTAGCACCAAACAATTCAGCGCTCAACCATGAGGAAACTTTTTTTCATGTGCGGCAAAAAATGACTCGCCAGAAGCGGAAACCCATGGTTGAGTTTCCCTAGCGTCCGCGCGCAACAATAAGAATGGACGCACTTTAGCTAAAGACAACACGGAGAGACCAGTGGAAGAACAAATAGCAGAGCTTGCGGCCCAGGTCGCCGCACTCCAAGGCAGCGCGGGTGTGACCAACACCATGTTTGCCGAGACCTTTTATTACTTAACGATCCCTTTGATGATCATCATTCACGCAGGCTTTTTGGCCTATGAAATGGGCGCATCACGGATGAAAAACGTGTTGTCCTCAGGGGTGAAAAACATACTGGCCTTCGCCTTTATGATCCCGACTTTCTACTTCTTTGGATGGTGGGTGTATTGGGGCTTCCCAACCGGCTTTACCCTCAGCGAAGGGCCTGCGGGCATTTCTGGGGCGGCCTATGCCAGTGCGATTGCATGGGGCTGGGGCGAAAGCGCGCAGTACATGGGGCCAAACATCGCCGACCAAGCGTCTGGTGTGTTCTTTGGCGCTTTTGCGCTTTTTGCAGCAACAACCGCATCCATCATGTCCGGTGCTGTGATTGAACGCATCCAGACCGTGGGCTTTGTGATCTTGGCCATTGTGCTGGGCTCATTTGCATGGGTTCTGGCCGCTGCATGGGGGTGGCACGCTGATGGTTGGCTTGTCACCGAATGGGGCGTCCACGACTTTGGCGCGGCAGGCCTTGTGCACGCTGTGGCAGGCTTCTTTGCCTTGGGTGTTTTGATCAACCTCGGCCCGCGCATTGGCAAGTTCAACGCTGATGGATCCGCCAATGAAATCGCAGGGCACAACATGCCCCTTACGGTTGTTGGTTTGATGCTGATTATTGTTGGTTTCTGGGGCTTCTTGATGGCCTGTGTCATTGTTCCTGGCGAAGCATGGAGCTGGTCTGGCGCGAACCCGACCACAATCTATGGTACACCGATCACGTTGTCGGCCTTGGGCTTTAACATCCTGATGGCTGTTGCCGGTGGGATCATCGGTGCGTGGATTATCACCAAAGATCCGTTCTGGATGATGTCTGGTGCACTGGCCGGGATTATCTCGACCGCCTCAGGTTTGGACCTCTACTATCCGGCGCTGACCTTTATCATCGCCTTTTCAGCCGGTTTGATCCTGAAAACCTGTGCAAACTTCCTTGAAAAACGCGGCATTGATGATGCGGTTGGCGCGGTGACCGTGCACGGCACAATCGGCCTTTATGGCATGATTATGCTGGGTGTGTTTGCCTCAGGCTTTCCTGCGTTGTCAGGCGAAGCAGGTGTGCCAACGATCAGCCTTGTGGGCCAGATTGTCGGATCCATCGTGTTCTTCTTGGTAGGGTTTGTTCCCGGCTACGTTGTGTCGCTGATCCTCAAGGGGATGGGCATGCTACGCGTTCCAGAAGGTGCCGAATTGGCTGGCATGGATACAGTCAAAGTACCGGCCCAAGGCTATCCTGAAGGCATTCCAAACTCACCGGCACCTGCCGAATAACCCACATCCAAAAGGAGATATAGAATGGGATTTCCCTATAGCGAAGCAACTTGGGATGTGGTCGACGGGGCCATGTTCATGGGGTGGGGCACGGCTGCACCGGGGCTCTACACTGCGATTGCCGCGATCATCTGTGTGGCCGTTTTGGTCATTGGTCACAGCTCAGAAGCGAAAAAAGCCAAACGGTTCGACAAGTAAGTACTAGGACTAGAACAAACGAGAAAGGCCCGCCTCAGGTGGGCCTTTTTCATTTTGACAGGGGCTTTAACACCAATTGGTAACCAGTTTGGCCTATGCCGCTTAGGAACCGCTGTGGCAAAGGGCAAATGGATGACAGAGCTAGACGAAACACCGATCGGGATTTTTGAAAGCATTTTTAAATCGTCAGATGCGTTTGTGTATCGTTGTTTGAACGATGACGATTACACAATGCTCTATATGAACGGCTGTGTGCGCCAAATCACAGGGTATGCGATGAATGACATCGTGCAGAACAAAACGGCATCCTACGTTGGCATCACCCACGCCGAGGACAAAGACCGTGTCTTCAGTGAAGTGGATGCCGCCATCGAACAACGTGTGCCTTGGGATGTGGCCTATAGAATTGTGATGCGCGATGGTACGGTTCGTTCGGTGCGCGAACGCGGCGATGCGGTTTATGATGAAAAGGGCGAATTGACCCACTTACAAGGCTTGGTCGTCAATGCTGATGCAGAAGTGGCATTGCGCGATAAAGTCACCCATCAAGTCGAGACAACGCAAGCTGTAAACGCTGAGATCCTGACGCTGGCTGGTAAAATCAGCGACTCTGTACGGCAGCTGTCCCTTCTGTCGGTCAATGCCCGGATTGAGGCAGCCCGGGCAGGGGAGGCGGGACTTGGTTTTGCCGTCGTCGCCTCCGAGATCAACAACCTTGCCCGAGACAACGCCATCTGGGCCGAACAGATCACCAATAAGATGGCTGAAATTTAAGCCCTTGGTCCAACAGCACGCTCCTATGGTCTCAAAAATTACCTGACAGGAAAAAAAGTTGCATATCATTCTTGCTTTTTAAGCAGCGGTCAGGCTGAATATCCCCAACAAGACTCATAAACACCAAGGGGGATATTTAATGGCCATTCTATGGAGAGCATCCGCGCTGGCGCACCGGCACGCTGAAATTGGCGGCGAGTTGGAAGACTGGAACGGTATGGGAACCGCTTGGTTCTATGACGATACCCCCGAACGCGCCAAAGCTGACTATGAGGCGATCCGCACCAAAGCAGGTCTGATGGATGTGTCCGGTTTGAAAAAGGTTCATGTGTGTGGACCAGACGCGGCCTATGTCATCGACCGCGTCACCACCCGCAATGTTGAAAAGATTGCCCCGGGCCGTGCCAGCTATGCTTCGATGCTGAATTCCGAAGGCAAGTTTGTCGACGATTGCGTCATCTACCACGTCTCGGTCAACCAATGGCTGGTTGTGCATGGCACTGGTATCGGCATGGAACAACTGACGACGGCCGCAGCTGCGAAAAACTGTTCGGTTCTTTTTGATGACGACCTGCACGACATGTCTTTGCAAGGACCGGTCTCGGTTGATCTGTTGGCCGAAGAAATCCCGGCTATCCGCGATTTGGCCTATTTTGGTATCATGCAAACCCGGCTTTATGGTCGCGATGTTATGATCAGCCGCACAGGCTACACGGGCGAGCGCGGGTACGAAATTTTCTGCCGCGCCAAAGACGCCGTTCATATCTGGGACAACATCCTAGAGGCCGGCAAAGATAAAGGCGTCCGCCCAGTGCAGTTCAGTACGCTCGATATGCTACGCATCGAAAGTTACCTGCTGTTCTACCCCGGCGACAACTCCGAGACCTTCCCGTTTGAGAACGAAACCTGCGGCGACACGCTGTGGGAGTTGGGCCTCGAATTCACCGTATCCCCGGGCAAAGAGGGCTTTATCGGGTCGGAAAACCACTATGCCTCCAAAGGCAAGGAACGCTTCAAGATCTTTGGTGTGCAATTGAAAGACAGCATGGATCAGATGGAGATGTTCGCGCGCGTCAAGCAAGGCGACAAAGACGTGGGCGTCATCACTTATGGTCTGTCTTCGGAACTGAACGACTATTCCGTGGCTATTGCGCGGCTTGATCCTTCGGTTGCCAAGGCAGGCACAGCGCTGACTGTCGTGCAACCAGATGGCACAGAACTGGCAGCGACTGCCGAAGACATGCCATTTTACGACAAAGACAAATCGATCCGCTCGGCCAAAGGCTAGGGCAGCGATTGGGCGCTCTGATCTTCAGAGCGCCTTTTTCCTATTTTCGAGGATACACATGTCAAAATTTGACTTTCCACCCTCTATCAAAAGCCGTCCGGTCTATGGCACGCTTGAGGCCCGCCAAGGGGCCGCGCACTTGATGATTGCTGATGCCGAAGGGGCCGAGGCGATACTGGACATCGCAACGCCCGAGTTGATGGCCAAAACCCACATTATCTACATCCCCAGAGCCACTGATTTTGCAGATAAATTGCGGGCTTTGACCCCCGCGCAATTCTACGAAGGCCCCAGTTACGCCGCCGCCGTCACGCGCATTCAGCGCGTGTTGCAGGACGCAAGTGTGGGGCTTCAGGTCTATCTGGCGGGCACCGAAGGACTGATGGGCCAAGCCCAAAATGAGGCGATGCAGGCCGGTATCCCGCACACTGCCATTCAAACCGAACATCGCGGATCCATCGCGCGGCGCATGCAATGTGTCCACTGTAAAGGCATCACGGAAGATGTCGAAATTGATCCGTTTGTGTGCAGCCATTGCGGGCTGAACCTGTTTGTACGCGATCACTACTCACGCCGATTGGCCGCCTACCAAGGGGTCTGCATCGATGCAGAAGACCCTGGGAACGTGCCCCCTTCCAAAGGATTGTACGAATGAGCGGAGCAGAAAAAATCGCTGTGACCGTCACGGATATCGTGCCTCTTAATGATCTTGTCACCCGGTTCGAGTTTAAACCCACTGCGGGTGGCTTGTTGCCGACTTTTTCCGGTGGCGCGCACACAGTTGTCGAAATGCAAGACGGCGATATCACACGCCTCAATCCCTATTCGCTGATGTCCGATCCCATGGATCAGACGGCTTACACAATCTCAGTGCGCCGCGATGATGAGGGGCGGGGCGGCTCGAAATTTATGCACGCACAAGTGGCCGTCGGCGATCAAATGACGATCAGCTATCCGGTCAACCTGTTCAGCCTCGATCTGCGCGCGCGTAAGCATCTCTTCATCGCAGGCGGCATCGGCATCACGCCGTTTTTGGCCCAGATCAAACAGCTGGAACGGTTCAATGGCAATTGGGAGTTGCACTATTCCGTGCGCACGCCCGCGCTTGGGTCTTATGTGGATGAACTGACCAGCCACCACCCGAACGAAACCCACGTCTATTATGACGATCAAAGCCAAGCCATCAATCTGGACAATTTGCTGACAGGCCAACCGCTGGGCACCCATGTTTATGTCTGCGGTCCCAAAGGCATGATCGACTGGGTGCGCGGCAAAGCGGATGAAATGGGCTGGCCGCGCGAGGCCGTGCATTACGAGGAATTTCTGGCACCACAGCCCGGCAAGCCGTTTGAGGTCAAGCTGGCTGTTTCCAACAAAGTTATTCAAGTGGGTGAACAAGAAAGCCTGCTGGAGGCTATGGAACGCGAAGGGGTGGATGCGCCGTATCTCTGCCGTGGTGGGGCCTGTGGGCAATGCGAAACATCGGTGATCGGCTACGACGGCCAGTTCATTCACCGCGATCACTGGCTTGAGGAGGCAGAGCAGGCCTCGGGCCAGAAGATTATGCCATGCGTGTCCCGTTTTGAGGGAAAAACCCTAGTATTGGATCGATAATATGACTTTGCAGTTCAACGACGAAACCTTCCGCGACGACTATTCGTTCCACAATTCCGAGCGCGCGATCAAACGCTTTCCGTTTCCGTTCCACGAAGACAGCTACATGTATTCGGTGAACATGGAACAGCATCGCGGCGGCCCTGCGGACAGTGTTTATGAAAAACGTTTCGATGTAGACGAACATTATGTGGCCGAGATGCGCGACCGTGCCCTAGTTCTGGCCGATGATCCGCTGCGCTGTCAGTCCTTGCCACATATGACTTTGGCCGGTTGGGACCTGCTGGAACTGATCATGGTCAGCAAGTCCGAGGATTATCCGGATCTGTTTGAATTGCACCGCGACGGCAATAATTGGCGCTGGATAAACAAGCCACTGGGCATCGACGATAGCTTTGTCTTTTTGGATGAAACCACGCTGCCCTATGGCCCGATGGAATACATCACCCGCCAGACCCAAGGCGATTTTTGCGTTTTGGACCAACGGGATGACAACCTCTGGATGGACGCCGGTATTGTCACAACCCAAGCCGATTGGTCGTTGGATTTTGACATTGGAATGAACTTTTTCGAATGGCACGCGCCGGTGCCTTTGGCCCATGAAAAGGGTATCTTTGTGCGGGCGTTGAAGTTTTTGTTGAACATCCAGCAAGGCGCGCCTGCGCGGCGGCTCAACTGGACAATGACAGTGAACCCGCTGCTGGATACGTCACCCGAGAACTACCACAAATGGGGCGTGCAAAAGACCACGCTGACGCCTGAAAATATTGGGGCAAAACAGCATCTACGGGTTGAGTTGCAGACGTTCTTCCGTCTACCGCGTTCAAATGCCTTGGTCTTTCCGATCCGATGCTACCTGTGCAGCTTTCAGGATTTGATGACGGTACCAAAATGGGGTCGCCGTTTGCACCGCGTGGTGCGCGATTTGCCCGAGGAACTGGCGACCTACAAAGGCTTCATCGATAACCGGCCAATGATGCTGGATTACCTGTCTGATTTTGATGATGGTTTGCCCACGTCAGCGGGCATTTGGCCCGATCTGGACAGCGAGCCTGCGTTGACGAAACCCTAGGTGGGGCTGCTCTGCGGATAACTGATAATCGATAAATAGCGGGCAGGCAGGGTGACCAGTTTTTCCGGCCCGTGTGGTGCATCCGCGTCAAAAAACAGCGTATCGCCAGCTTCCAGCAGGAACGTTTCTTCGCCATGGCGGTATTCGACCTGGCCCTCAAGCATGTAAATCGTTTCGATCCCGCCGTGTTGGAACATTGGGAACACATCCGAGGTCTCAGTGAGAGTGATCAAATAGGGCTCGACCATCACACCGCTGGCGTTTGATCCAAGATGGCCCAGCAAGTTATACTGATGTCCTGCGCGGGTGCCCTCGCGCTGCATCTCAACCCCTTGACCGGATTTGGTGTGTACCGCATCACGGCTTTCTTCAAAACGCCGAAAAAATGAGGTCAAAGGCACGCTGAGCGCATTGGCCAAGGTTTGAAGCGTGGTCAGCGAAGGCGATGTGTTGCCGTTTTCAATCTTCGACAACATGCCGATCGACAAGCCCGTCAATTGGGCAAGTTCGGCCACTGTGACGTTTTGTTGACGCCGAAAACTGCGAACCTCACGCCCAATCGCGACCTCCAGAACCTTCTCGCGTTCCTCGCGGACGCGGTGGGGGTCTTGGGTCAGGGCCGAGGCCATATCGGGTGTGATTTTTTCAACGTTCATAATTCGGGCAACTTGCTTAATTTCACTCCTTCAACAATAGCACATTTTCCTGACAGGACAAAAACTATCCCTGTGAATGAAAATTGTGGGATTTTTTATAGAATTCCCAGCGCAAACGGCAAATGTCATAAACTGTTAAGAATAATTCTTGATTGGTAGGAAAACTGTGCGACACTCTGACCATCGCGGAATGGGGGTTTTCCGGGAATCAGCTTGGTGCCTCCACCAAATGCGGCCCGCCCAATGAGGTCGCATCACCAAAGAGCGCATCACGCGCATTCGACATGGGAGAATACGATGAAAAAACTGACAACAGCTTTGGCCACGGGCGTCCTTGCCTTAACGCCTCTTGCGGGCTTTGCCGCCGACAGCAGCGATCCGATTATTATTCCGATCCATAACTGGTCCTCGCAAATTGTGATGTCCAACGTCGTGGGCCAGATCATGGAATCTATGGGCAACAACGTTGAATATGTAACTACCGACAGCCAAGCCGTTTACGAGTCCGTTCGTTTGGGCGACGTCACTATGGAATTGGAAGTTTGGGAAGGGGCTTTTGGCGCGTCCTTCCGTGCAGCACTCGAAAAGGGCGGTTTGCATGACGCAGGCGACCACAACGCCGTGACCCGCGAAGACTGGTGGTATCCGATGTGGACCAAAGACGCATGCCCGGGCCTGCCAAGCTGGGAAGCGCTGAACGACTGTGCCGAAGTCTTTGCAACGGCTGAAACTGGCTCAAAAGGCCGCTATCTGGATGGTCCTGTGGACTGGCTCAAGCACGGCCAAGAGCGTGTTGAAGCACTGGGCATGAACTTCCAAGTGATCAACGCTGGCTCTGCGGCTGCTCTTTGGGCTGAAATTGGCGCGGCTGAGGCCGACAAAAAGCCAGTGGTTGTGTTTAACTGGACACCAAACTTTGCCGAAGCCGTATGGCCAGGTGAGTTCGTTGAATTCCCAGCATGGGTAGACGGCTGCGACAAAGACCCAGCTGTAGGTCCAAATCCAAACGCGCTTTATGACTGCGGCAACCCTGCAACGGGTTACCTCAAGAAAGCCGCATGGGATGGCATGAAAGACAAATGGCCAGCTGCTTACGACACGCTGACCAAAATCTCCTTCACCAACCCACAGATTGCGGAAATGGCGAAAATGGTCGACATCGATGAGATGGAGCCAGAAGAAGCCGCCGAAGAATGGTTGGCCGCGAACGAAGACGTTTGGAAAGCTTGGGTTCAGTAACCCCCTTTTTTGACGTAATACTAAAAGGCCCTGTCCGATTTCGGGCAGGGCTTATTTGACAAAGGCACCTCATGACAGACACCACACCGGTCATTTCCTGCAAAAACGTATGGAAACTTTTTGGGGCCGATCCAAAGGGGTATCTCAACAAGATGCCCCAAGGTCATAGTTTTGATCAGATCCGTACCGATGGATATATCGCAGGGGTCAAAGACGTCTCGATTGAAGTGGGGCGCGGCGAGATGTTGGTGATTATGGGCCTGTCTGGCTCGGGTAAATCCACGCTTGTGCGCTGTTTCTCGCGCCTTCACGACATCACTGGTGGCACAATCTCGGTCGAAGGGCAGGACATTATGAGCCTGTCTGAGAAAGAACTGATTGATCTGCGCCGCAATAAAATGGGCATGGTGTTCCAAAGCTTTGGACTGTTGCCGCACCGGACCGTTCTGGAAAACGTCGCCTTCCCGTTGGAAATGCGCGGCCAAGACCGCCACACCCGTCGCGCACGGGCGTTAGAAGTGGTCAAATTGGTGGGCCTTGAGGGCCGCGAAGACTACTTTCCGCGCGAATTATCTGGCGGACAACAACAACGCGTGGGCATTGCGCGATCCTTGGCGATTGAGCCTGACATCTGGTTTCTGGACGAACCTTTTTCGGCCCTTGATCCCTTGATCCGTCGCGAAATGCAGGACGAATTCCTGCGCCTTCAAGGGCTACTGGGCAAAACTATTGTCTTTATCACGCATGATTTTGACGAGGCCCTGCGCCTTGCCGACCGGATTGCCATCATGAAAGACGGCGCGGTTGAACAATGCGATACACCCGATCAGATCGTGCTAAATCCGGCCACGGAATACGTGCGTAAGTTCACCGAAGAGATCGACAAAGCGCGGGTTGTCCACGCAGGTGTGCTGGCTGATGCGACCCAAACTGGGGAAGGCACGCCGGTTGATGCCGGGGCCTCGATTCAGGATCTTGCCCGGCTTTTGGTCCAGGACACTCGAATTTCAATACCCGTTGCAAAAGATGGCGCGGTGATCGGGGCAATGTCGCGTAGCACGGCCCTGGATATTCTGGTCGGCGCTGACTGACCGCGGGCTAGTCCTGTTGAAGTGCTGTGATTTTGGGCGTTACGCTTGGAAAGTGACCAGAGGTCAGCGTTCCGTGGGTCGAATTTTATTTACCAGTTGATAAAAAAATTTTCTGTGGCAGTGTAAAGGGCAGAGTGACAAGCAAGCGTGGAGCAAGTGATGGCACATTCCCCTTTGACCTCAGGCGTGGTTGCTGGACGCCTTGATCCAGAGGTCTTGGCCGATAATTTTTCTGATCTGCATGCGCCTTTGCAGGCTCACGAGGCCTCGGTTGCGGCGGATCGGTGCTATTTTTGTCATGATGCGCCTTGCGTGACTGCATGCCCGACCGACATCGATGTGCCGCTCTTTATTCGTCAAATCCAAACGGGGACGGCTGTGGCTGCGGGCAAGACGATTTTGGAGCAAAACATTTTAGGCGGCATGTGCGCCCGTGTGTGCCCCACGGAAACTCTGTGTGAACAGGCCTGCGTCCGTGAGGCGGCTGAGGGCAAGCCAGTTCAGATTGGGCAACTCCAACGCTTTGCGACAGATGCGGTTATGGCGCAACCACAACAGCCCTTCACTCGTGCGCCGGATACTGGAAAACGCGTGGCCGTTGTGGGGGCGGGGCCTGCTGGTCTGGCGGCGGCCCATCGGTTGGCGTTGCTCGGGCATCAAGTGGATCTTTATGATGCGACGGACCGGCTTGGTGGGCTGAACCAAACGGGAATTGCCGCCTACAAGTCTACTGATGATTTTGCCCAAGCCGAGGTTGAATGGTTGCTGGAAATCGGTGGGATCGAGGTGAAAACTGGATTTGCTTTGGGTCAAAATCTGACCCTTTCGGATTTAACAAGCTGTTTTGAAGCGGTTTTTCTGGCTATCGGTCTGGGCGGAGTGAATGCTTTGTCCGGGGTGGGCGAGACACGCGATGCCGTCGATTTCATCGAGGAACTGCGCCTGTCCAAGGATCTCGCCCAAGTTGAAGTGGGACGCGATGTTTTGGTCGTTGGGGGCGGAATGACGGCTGTAGATGCGGCTGTGCAATCAAAATTACTGGGTGCTGATCGCGTGACCATTGCCTATCGCCGGGGCCAAGACGCCATGTCAGCTTCGCGCTATGAACAGGACCTTGCCACATCAAAGGGTGTGCGGATTGTCACCCAAGCAGTGCTAAAGTCAGTCGATGCGGGTCAGGCCGTGCTCACGCTAAACGGGTCGGAAGAGGTGATATTGCCCTGTGATCAAGTGCTAATGGCTATCGGTCAAAAGTTGGACGATGCGGGCGTGGAACTGGCGTTGGAGGGCGGAAAAATTGCTGTCAAAGGGGCTGGACGAACCTCGGCCAAGGGGGTTTGGGCTGGCGGCGATTGTGCGGCAGGCGGCGAGGATCTGACTGTCACTGCGGTGGCCGAAGGGCGTGATGCTGCGATGGATATACACTCGGTTCTGATGGGGAATTGAGTATTTTTGGAAAAAAGAAGCTCAAAGGAATGGCGCAATGGCTGATCTGACGACTGAATTTTTAGGAATTACTTCGCCCAATCCGTTTTGGCTGGCCTCGGCACCGCCCACGGACAAGGAATACAATGTACGCCGTGCGTTTGAAGCAGGCTGGGGTGGTGTGGTTTGGAAGACTTTGGGATCAGAAGGGCCTCCAGTTGTGAATGTAAACGGCCCACGGTATGGGGCGATTTATGGTGCGGATCGGCGGTTGTTGGGCCTGAATAACATCGAGTTGATCACGGATCGTCCGCTGCAAACCAATCTGGATGAAATTGCGCGCGTCAAAGCCGACTATCCGGACCGCGCCATTATCGTGTCGATCATGGTGCCTTGCGAAGAAGAGGCTTGGAAGGATATTTTGCCCCGCGTTGAGGCCACAGGTGCCGACGGGATCGAGCTGAATTTCGGCTGTCCCCATGGCATGTCAGAGCGCGGCATGGGGGCCGCTGTAGGCCAAGTCCCCGAATATATTGAGATGGTGACGCGCTGGTGCAAGCAGTATTATTCCAAGCCTGTGATCGTCAAATTGACGCCGAACATCACCGATGTGCGCTATCCTGCGCGTGCGGCCAAGGCGGGTGGGGCCGATGCCGTGAGCCTGATCAACACGATCAGTTCCATCGTTTCGGTCGATTTGGACAGTATGTCGCCGGAGCCCTCCATTGGCGGAAAAGGCAGTCATGGCGGATATTGTGGCCCTGCGGTGAAACCGATTGCCATGAATATGGTGGCCGAGATTGCACGCGATGCTGAAACCCACGGCTTGCCGATTTCGGGTATTGGCGGTGTGACCACATGGCGCGATGCGGCAGAATTTATGGCCCTTGGATGCGGGAACGTTCAAGTCTGCACGGCGGCCATGACCTATGGGTTCAAAGTGGTTCAGGAAATGATTTCTGGTTTGTCCGAATGGATGGACGAAAAGGGTCACACCAGCACAGCGGATTTTATCGGAATGGCTGTGCCGAATGTCACCGATTGGCAGTATCTCGACCTCAATTACGTGGCCAAAGCAGTGATCAATCAGGACGATTGCATCAAGTGTGGGCGCTGCTATGCCGCGTGCGAGGACACCTCGCATCAAGCGATTGTGATGTCCGAGGACCGAGTGTTCACTGTGGATGATGCAGAATGTGTGGCCTGCAATCTGTGTGTCAATGTCTGCCCGATTGAGGGCTGTATCACGTTGGAACAAATGCCTTCAGGGGCTGTTGATCCGCGCACTGGCGTGACAGTCAGTGATGATTACGCCAATTGGACCACACACCCCAATAACCCGGGGTCTGTGGCCGCTGAATAGCCGATCAGTTGGAGGTTTGTTCCACCGGTTCGACCTTGGTCGTAGGTGCCATGGTGCGGTTGGCGGGCGCGTCGGGTTGCAACAACACAACCTGAGCCGCACCCAATGGCGGTGCTTTGATTTGCTCGATCATCATCAATTGACGGGCCTCTGCTACGGCCTCCTCGGCACCTTGCCGGACCAAGAGTTCAAGCATTTCAATGGATTGTCTGCTGGAGGTTGGCGCATCAGTTGACAGTGCACTGAGCCTTGCAGTGACGCTGGCCTCGTTTGATTGAGACTCGGTGGCTGTTGGGCTGGCAGCTGCTGACGTTGACGCCGAGGACGTCGATGTGCCCGTTTCGTTGTCTTGATCTGACGCGCCGGTTTGGCTGGCGCCAGTAGATTGCGTTTGGTCAGATTGATCCGCCGAAGTGGTTGAGCCGCTGTCTTGCGTATTGGTCCCGCCTGAGGCCTCTTCGCTGTCTGCGGGGTCGGTTTGCTGTTGTTGAGGGACAAATAGGCTGGTGCCAAGGGTGTCCAATCCGGTGCTCATGTCACTGGTCCTTTATGCGATGACGCCCCCGTCTGGCGGTATCTATACCCAATCCACCGGTGTTTTGTCCCGGCATCTTTAAAGTTTTCGACATAAGTATGAGGAGGAGGTTAAGAGCGCAGTAGTGGTTGCAGCATATTTGTATAGAGCATCGTCAAAAACGTTTCAGCATCTGCGAACATCGCGTCTGATTTGTCGCCCAAAACGGCTTGGATCTGAATTTCGAAATCAGCGTAGTGTTGTGTTAACGACCAGATCGAGAACAGCAGATGGTAGGGGTCCACTGGAGCTATTTTTCCCGCACGCACCCAACCCGAGATGACTGTGGCTTTGGCGTCCACCAATTCGCGCAAATCATTTTCGAGTAGATTCAGAATATTCGGCGCACCTTGCAAAATCTCATTGGCCCAAAGCCTGCTTTCGCGCGGGTAATCCTGCGACATCTGCAATTTGCGGCGCACATAGGCCAAAATTTCGGTTTGGGGATCGCCTGCGTCATCCATATCCTCAAGCGGATCCAGCCAAGTTGACATTAAAACCGCCAAAAGCTCTGCATGAATGCTCTCTTTTGAGGGGTAGTAGTACAGCAAGTTCGGCTTTGACAGACCCGCGGCCTTGGCAATTTGATCCAAGGTAGAGCCGCGAAACCCATAGGTTGAAAACACATCCAAAGCGGCCTCGCGAATGACTGCGCGATTTTTCAATTGGATTCGAGTTTGCCCTTTGGGTTCGGTCATTTGGGAATGGTCTTTGCGCAGGGGTTTGTTTGGTGCCTAATTTAAATGCGGAATTGAGCCAAAGGTCTCATTAAATTGGGACGGTTTCAAGACCGCCGAGCCGAAGTTCTTGACTGATTGTGCCGCCATGGTAGCGTTATATTGACCAGTTGGTAAAAAGAGCTCTGGTCAGGGACATCGCGCAGCAGATCGCCACGCACCCGTAGGCGAAACTGGCGCGCAACAAACAAAGGACGCTGCCATGGCTGCCCCCGGCGAAAATATGAAAATCAACGCTGAGCGGTTGTGGGACAGTCTGATGGAAATGGCACAGATTGGCCCTGGTGTGGCTGGGGGTAACAATCGCCAAACCGTGACGGATGAAGACAGCCAAGGCCGCCATTTGTTTGCGGATTGGTGTGCTGCTGCAGGAATGACCATGGGGGTCGATCAGATGGGCAATATGTTTGCCCGCCGCGAGGGAACTGACATGGATGCTCTCCCTGTCTATGTCGGTTCCCACCTGGACACGCAGCCCACGGGTGGCAAATACGATGGTGTACTGGGCGTGCTTGGCGGGCTTGAGATTATTCGTTCGATGAACGATCTGGGCATTAGGACCAAGCACCCGATTGTTGTGACGAATTTCACCAATGAAGAGGGCACACGCTTTGCCCCTGCAATGCTGGCCTCCGGCGTGTTCGCCGGTATCCACACGCAGGATTGGGCTTACGGGCGCGAGGATGCAGAGGGCCTGAAATTTGGCGATGAGTTGGAGCGGATTGGCTGGAAAGGCGATGAAGAGGTTGGCGCCCGTCAGATGCATGCCTTCTTTGAGTTGCATATCGAACAGGGACCGATCCTAGAGGCTGAAGGCCGTGATGTGGGCGTGGTGACCCATGGGCAGGGCCTGTCTTGGACCCAAGTGACGATCACGGGCAAGGACAGTCACACAGGGTCAACCCCGATGCCTATGCGCAAGAACGCTGGCCTCGGCATGGCACGGGTCTTGCAGAAGGTCGATGAGATTGCCTGGTCCCATGCGCCCCATGCGGTGGGGGCAGCAGGCCATATCGATGTGCATCCCAACAGTCGCAATGTGATCCCGGGAAGAGTTGTGTTTACCGTCGATTTCCGCTCGCCTGACCTGACAGTTATCGAGGATATGGAAAAGCGTCTTAAGATTGAAACTGACGCAATATGTAAAGAAATGGGCCTGGATGTAACCTATGAAAAGGTTGGAGGGTTCGATCCTGTAAAGTTTGATGAGGGGTGTGTGACAGCTGTGCGCGCCGCCGCCGAGCGTTTGGGCCACTCCCATATGGATCTGATTTCTGGTGCGGGTCATGATGCGTGCTGGATCAACCGGGTGGCCCCGACAGCTATGGTGATGTGCCCGTGTGTGGATGGACTCAGTCATAATGAGGCCGAAGAAATCAGCCCGGACTGGGCCGCAGCAGGGGCCAATGTGTTGTTTCATGCCGTGATGGAAACTGCTGAAATCGTTGATTGAGATAGGGGGGCTTTGCCCTCACCCCCCCGTTGATATTGGGGGCAAAAAGAAACTGGGGAAGGTGACGGATGACCAAAGTTATTAAAGGCGGCACGGTCTGTACTGCGGATCGCACGTGGAAAGCGGATGTTCTGATCGAAGGTGAGATCATCAAACAGATCGGTGAGGATCTGGTTGGGGATGAGTACATCGACGCTGAGGGCGCTTATGTTATTCCAGGCGGCATTGATCCTCACACGCATCTTGAAATGCCCTTTATGGGGACCACGGCTGCCGAGACGTTTGAAAGTGGCACTTGGGCTGCGGCTGTTGGTGGCACCACGATGGTGGTGGATTTCTGTTTGCCCGGTGCGGATGGTGATCTCAAGAACGCGATCAATGACTGGCACCGCAAATCCGCCCCGCAGATTTGTTCCGATGTGGGCTATCACATGGCGATTACCGGCTGGGACGAGGGGGTGTTCAACGGCATGAAGGATGCCATTGATATGGGGGTGAACAGCTTTAAGCACTTTATGGCTTACAAAGGCGCGTTGATGATCGAGGATGACGAGATGTTTGCCTCCTTCAAGCGCTGTGCCGAGTTGGGTGGTCTGCCCATGGTCCATGCCGAGAACGGCGATTTGGTAGCTGAGCTGCAGCAGAAATACTATGATCAGGGGATCACGGGGCCCGAGGGTCACGCATATTCACGTCCGCCAGAACTGGAGGGTGAGGCGGCCAACCGGGCGATTACGATTGCTGATACAGCGGGCGTGCCTTTGTACATTGTCCATGTGTCTTGCGAGCAGACCCATGAGGCCATTCGACGTGCCCGGCAAAAGGGCATGCGTGTTTATGGCGAGCCTTTAATCCAGTTTTTGACCTTGGACGAAAGCGAATATTTCAACAAGGATTGGGATCATGCGGCCCGACGTGTGATGTCCCCGCCGTTCCGCTCGAAAGATCACCAAGACAGCCTGTGGGCCGGTTTGCAGGCGGGGTCTTTGCAAGTGGTGGCCACGGATCATGCTGCGTTTAACACCGCCCAAAAACGTGCGGGGCGGGATGATTTTCGGATCATTCCCAATGGCTCCAACGGGTTGGAAGAACGCTTGGCTGTTTTGTGGACCGAAGGCGTTGAAACAGGCCGCTTGACGATGAACGAATTTGTCGCAGCGACCTCAACAAATGTGGCTAAGATATTGAATATATATCCGAAAAAGGGGGCGATTGTAGAAGGCGCTGATGCGGATATCGTCGTCTGGGACCCTGCGATCAGCAAAACGATTTCGCCTGCAAACCATCATTCTGTTCTGGATTATAATGTGTTTGAAGGGTTTGAAGTCACGGCCCAGTCGCGTCATACGCTCAGCCGTGGAGAGGTGATCTGGTCTTGGGGTAAAAACAGCCAGCCCAATCCAGGTCGAGGTAAGTTTGTGCCGCGTCCGCCATTCCCCTCAGCCCACACGGCACTGAGCCAGTGGAAGGCGTTGAATTCACCACGCAAGATCGAGCGGGATCCGCTGAACATTCCGGCGGGCATCTAAACCCCTATGACGCAGACACCGCCACAGATTGTGATCCAATCGAAAGACCTCGACCTCACGTTCCAAACCAACGATGGGCCTGTGCACGCGCTCAAAGGGGTGAGCCTTGATATCCACCAAGGCGATTTTGTTAGCTTTATTGGGCCATCTGGTTGCGGCAAAACGACGTTTCTGCGCGCTATGGCCGCTTTGGAGCAACCAACGGGCGGCCAGCTAACCGTCAATGGTGTCAGCCCGGACGAAGCTCGGCAGCAGCGCGCCTATGGCTATGTTTTTCAAGCGGCAGGGCTTTACCCATGGCGCACCATTGCGGGCAACATCCGCCTGCCGCTAGAGATTATGGGGTTTTCCAAATCAGATGCTGTGGCGCGGATCGAGAAGGTGTTAAAACTGGTCGATTTAGAGGGCTTTGGCAAAAAGTTTCCCTGGCAATTGAGTGGCGGTATGCAACAACGGGCCAGCATCGCCCGCGCTTTGGCATTTGATGCGGATATCTTGCTGATGGACGAGCCTTTTGGTGCATTAGATGAAATTGTGCGCGACCACCTAAACGAGCAGCTTCTGGCCCTTTGGGCACGAACGGGCAAAACCATTGGCTTTGTCACCCATTCGATCCCAGAGGCCGTCTATCTGAGCACTAAGATCGTTGTTATGTCACCTCGCCCCGGTCGGATTACCGATGTGATCGATAGCCCGTTGCCCAAAGACCGGCCTTTAGACATACGCGACAGTCCGGAATTTATCGCTTTGGCACACCGTGTTCGCGAAGGACTGAGGGCAGGGCATGATCAGTAGCCTGCAGGAAACAGATGCGCCCGATGGCTTGGTGTCCACCGGGCGGCTTCTTCTTTCACGGTCATCGGCTCTCCAGCCTGTACCGCGTCGTAAGTTTAGCGATGTCTTGGTTTCTTTTTTCTTAAAATACTCAATGCGACAGTCAAAATCGACTGGAACATTTGAAAGTCTGGGATTTGAGTATTTGGGGAAAAAAGAAACAAGGAGCCTGCTCTGATGCGCAGCGTAGTGCCCATTTTGACGGTTTTGGCTGCGATTTTAGCGCTGTGGTACGCCGCGGCGGTTTGGATGAATTCCACCTGGACTTTGCAACAGGCCGAGAGGGCAGGGGAGGAATTGTCATTCAGCCAAGTGGCAGCGGCTTCGTTCGGGCAAGACCGTCCAAAGCTGCCCATGCCACACCAAGTTGGCCAAGAAATGTGGAAAACAACCGGGGCTATGGTGCTGAAAGGCAAAGCATTTTCTAAGCGGTCGTTGCTTTTTCATGGTTGGATCACTTTGAGTGCAACCTTGATGGGGTTTGCTATCGGGACGGGGGCAGGGATCCTATTGGCCATCGGGATCGTGCATTCGCGTACGATGGATATGTCGGTCATGCCTTGGGCGATTGTCAGCCAAACGATCCCGATTATTGCCATCGCCCCGATGATCATTGTGGTGCTCTATTCAATTGGAGTGCAGGGCACGTTTCCAAAGGCTGTCATCAGTGCATATTTGTCCTTTTTTCCGGTCGTTGTCGGAATGGTCAAAGGTCTGCGTGCACCAGATGCCATGCAGTTGGATTTGCTCAGGACTTATTCCGCAAGCCGCACTCATGTGTTTTGGAAACTGCGGCTGCCTGCGTCTTTGCCCTATCTTTTTGCCAGCCTCAAAATCGCCATGGCGGCCAGCCTGATTGGCGCCATCGTTGGTGAGTTGCCAACGGGTGCTGTGCGGGGCCTTGGCGCGCGGCTGCTGTCGGGCACATATTACGGACAGACGGTTCAAATTTGGTCTGCTCTGTTCACAGCCGCCTTACTGGCTGCGCTTCTGGTGGCGATTATCGCTCTGGTCGAGCGTGTCGTCCTCAAACGTATGGGGATGCAGTCATGAGCTTGGTCTTTGGGGCAATGGCCGTTTGGGCTGCGGGATGGATGTTGAATGTCCGATTGGCCAATGGGGTGGTGGCAGACAGGCTATCCACCCGATTGGCGGTGCCGGTGATCTTTGGTTTGTGTTTGGTGCTGATGTGGGAATTGGTGGTGCGCGGGTTAGAAGTGCCCTTGGTCATTTTGCCAGCCCCCAGTGTAATCGCGGCACGGTTTGTCAGCGAGATCCCGATCCTTTGGGCTGACTTTGTTCAAACCTTTTTGAAAGGCGCACTCAGCGGATATGTCATTGGATGCAGTGCGGGGTTTGGTGTGGCTATTTTGGTCGACCGTTGGGATTTCTTACGCCGTGGTTTGCTGCCCGTGGCCAATTTTATGGCGGCTTTGCCGATTGTTGGCACCGCGCCGATTTTGGTCATGTGGTTTGGCTTTGATTGGCAATCCAAAGCGGCGGTTGTTGTGGTCATGGTGTTCTTTCCGATGCTGGTCAACACGGTCGCAGGCCTGCGCGAGGCCACAGCCATGCAGCGCGATTTGATGCGCACCTATGCGGCCAATCCGACGCAGACCCTTTTAAAACTGCGACTGCCTGCGGCCTTGCCCTTTATCTTTAACGGGCTCAAAATCAGTACAACTCTGGCCTTGGTCGGTGCAATTGTCGCCGAATTCTTTGGTTCCCCGGTGGTTGGCATGGGCTTTCGGATATCAGTGTCCGTTGGGCAATTGGCGTTGGATATGGTTTGGGCCGAGATCGTCGTCGCGGCCATTGCAGGATCTGTTTTCTACGGGGCAATCGCCTTTATCGAGCGGCGTCTGACGTTCTGGCACCCGTCACAGCATTAACACGTAAACACATACAACAAGGAGAGAAGACATGAGAAAAACAGTATTAGGGGCCGCTGCGGCCCTTGCGCTTAGTGCCGGTCTGGCCTTTGCGGGTGGCCATGCCAATGATGTGAAGCTGCAGTTGCAATGGGTCACCCAAGCCCAATTTGCTGGCTATTATGTGGCTTTGGACAAAGGGTTTTACGAAGAAGAGGGGCTGAACGTGACCATTTTGCCCGGTGGTCCCGATATCGCTCCACCACAGGTTTTGGCCGGTGGCGGCGCTGATGTGATGCTCAACTGGATGCCCTCGGCTTTGGCTGCCCGTGAAAAGGGGCTGCCTGTTGTTAACATTGCGCAACCGTTCAAATCCTCGGGGCTGATGCTGACCTGCTGGAAAGACAGCGGGATCACGTCGCCAGCGGATTTCAAAGGCAAAACCATTGGGGTTTGGTTCTTTGGCAACGAGTACCCGTTCCTGTCGTGGATGTCGCAAGAGGGCATTTCGACAGATGGCGGGCCGGACGGTGTGACCGTGCTCAAGCAGGGCTTTAACGTGGATCCACTTTTGCAAAAGCAGGCCGATTGCATTTCGACCATGACCTATAATGAATATGGTCAGGTTTTGGATGCTGGCGTGAATCCGGACGACCTTGTGACGTTCAAATATGAGGACCAAGGTGTTGCAACCCTAGAAGACGGGATCTACGCGCTGGAAGAAAACCTGGCTGACCCTGTTTTTAAAGATAAGATGGTCCGGTTCGTGCGCGCCTCCATGAAGGGGTGGAAATACGCCGAGGCCAATGCCGATGAAGCCGCAGGGATTGTGTTGGACAATGATGAAAGCGGTGCACAGACTGAAGCTCATCAAATGCGGATGATGGCTGAGATTGCCAAGCTGACGGCGGGCAGTAACGGCGCCTTGGATCCAGCTGATTTCGAACGGACAGTAGCCACGTTGCTGGCCGGTGGATCGGATCCAGTGATTACGGCCGAGCCTGTTGGCGCATGGACATCCGAGATCACGGATGCCGCACTAAACTAAGCTAAGACGCAAAGATCCCTTCCTTTGGGAGGGGTCTTTGCGCGCGTCATGGGCAGCCGCTTAATCTGTGATCAATTTTGCAACGAAAAGGTGTCTGGAAACCTCACTTACGCAAAGTGATCCATACAAACCCTTTTTCCCCTTACGAAATATATGTTTTTTCTTGCACCAAGCCTTAACGAAGGCTTAATTTGGGCTCCAAGACCCGTCGGCATACAACCCATAGTGGTTGTGGGGGCGCCGCGGAGACCAAGATAAGTTGATTGAGCAAGAAAATGAGCCCTCCGCAACAGGTGGGACGCTTTAAAGAGGGATGTGGCCAATGACCTTTGTGTATGAAGGGTTAAAGTCTTTGCGGGCTGTACTTGTGTTTCTTGTCACGCTGATGCTGTGGCCGCTGGCTGCGCTGGCGACAACCTATACCACGACCGTGCCCGGTACCTCTATCACATTGCCGGGCGAATATCCCGAAGCAGGTGGCGTCGCGTTTGTCTTTATCGGCGACAACGGTAACATCTACTACCAGTTTTCCAGCCCTGACGGCGCGTTTCGTGGGTTCCAAAACTCAGGCAATCCTGCGGCGTTTCGCGGCAACCCGTTTACAATCAACGATCCGATCTCGCTCAACTGCGGATTTTCATCCTGTCGTGACTATTTCGGGGGTGGCATTGCGACAATGCACGTGCGGTTTTCGGCCTATGATGGCGACACGCAACCGGGCGGGTTTGACGAAGGCGATATCGATCTTCTGATCAACGGCTTTAGCGTTGGCAACTGGTCCACCGTGCAGACCGAGATCACAAACAACGAAGGCACCACCAGCTTTGGCTTTACCCAAGGTTTTGGCAACAATACCTTCAACACGGGCTGGTTTGAAAGCACAAACCAAACCTTGCTTGAGGATATCCTAGACAACAACGGCACAACCCAGCAAATCCGCGATGATGATCCCAACGACAACTATTGGGATTTCCGTCGTGGGCCTTCTCTGACGAACCAAGACATTGTGACCGTTGCGCCGGGCTACACGTTGGAAAAGACAGCCAACAAGACGGATTTCTTGGTTGTCGATGAAGAAATTGAATATGAATACATTGTCACCAACATCGGGTCGGTGCCAATTCGCAGTCTGTCCGTTGCAGACGACAAAATTTCTAGCGTCACCTGCGACACCACGACAATTTTGGATGTGAACCCGAACGAGACACCGAATTTCGCGACCTGTACCGGTATTTACACTGTTACCCAAGAGGACGTAGATGCAGGCGGCGTGACGAACATTGCGCAGGCGACCGGTACGCCGGATTTTGGCGTTTTGGGCAACCTGACAGACACTGTGACGGTAAATGGTCCTGCTTCAAATCCTATTGTACGCATCGAAAAGTCCACAACTCTAACCCAGTTTGGCCCCAAAGGCAGCGCGGTTCCCTATAGTTTTGAAGTCTTCAATGACGGTAATGTCACCCTGACCAATTTCAACGTCACCGACAGCCTGCTTCCGGGGCTGTCCTGCGTGATCCCTGATCTGGCCCCGGATGAAAGTGCCACTTGTACGGGCAGCTATTCGGTCAAACAAAGCGATCTGGATAATTTCGCGACCTCGGGTACAGAGTTGCGCAATGATGTTGAGGTAACAGCAGATGATCCATTTGGCACCGAAGTTGACGACACAGACTTTGTATCGATCCCTGGGCAGACGCCTGATGTAGATCTGTCGGTCGAAAAAACGGCGACGACTGCGACCTATGATGACGACTCAGATGTCATTCAATACGAAATTTTGGTGACAAATACCGGCACCGTGACCTTTCCCGGCCCACCAGTGATCACCGATGTTTTGACAGGGGGGGCGACCTGTCCGTCTGGTCCTGTTGCACCGGGTGCCTCAATCACCTGTTTGGCCAACTATCCCGTGGATCAAGACGACATTGATGCGGGCCAGATCGACAACAACGCCTCCGCCTCGATCACAATTGGGACGTTTACAGCCCAGGATGATGACGACGCGACAGTGACCGCAGATCGCACAACTGGTCTGACATTGGACAAACGTCTGACCTCGGCCAGCCCGACGAATTTCAGCGATACCGGCGTGGATCTGTTTTACGAGTTCGAACTGACCAACACAGGCAATGTCACGCTTGAGACACCTGTTGTGATGGATGATCTGGTGGCGGTCACCTGTGTGGACCCAGAAATCGCTCCGATGAGTTCGATCGTTTGTACCTCCGTGGCCCACACCACGGATCAGGATGATCTGAACGAAGGCGAAGTGGTCAATGAAGCCAGTGCCAAAGCCAATGCAAAGGGCACCGGTGATGAAGTTGTTAGCAACGATGACACGGTAACTGTGAGTGCGGTTCTGGATCCAGAAATGACCATGACCAAAACCGCCCCTATGGTGTCAGCGGCTGATTTTGAAGTGGGCGACACGATCACCTACACATACGAGATCACAAACTCCGGCAACATTGACATCACTACGGGCACCTTGGGCGCTGACAAAGTCACCATCACTGACGACAAAATCGGAACCTTTGATTGTTTTGTTACACCGTTTTTACGCGGTGCTGTGCAAAGCTGTACAGCCGATTACACCGTTAAACCCGATGATGTTTTGGCTGGAACCGTGGTCAACAAGGCGACCGCAACCGCAGGCACTTTGGACAGTAATGAAGCCACGGAAACTGTGTCACCTGATCTGACACCTGCTGTGACCCTTAGCAAAACTGCCGATGTTGCCACTGTGGATGCGACAACCGACACGATCACTTACACGTTCAATGTGTTCAACTCCGGCGATACCGAGATTATCTTACCCGACCAGCCGATCACGATTAACGATATCAAATTGACAGCTGTGGATTGTTCGGCCCAGCCCGTCTTGCCCGATACCTTTGCGCCGGGTGAGGATTTTGATTGTACGGCCACGTATAATCCGACCCAAGCCGAATTGGATGCAGGCGAGGTCAAGAACACCGCGACAGCCTCATTCGATTTTACCAATAATGGTGCCACAGTGACGATCACGTCAGATCCGTCCGAGGCCACTGTCGGCGTGGTAGAAGACCCTGATTTTACTTTCACCAAGGTCGGCGCTCCGACGCAATTCACAGGTCCCAATCAGGACATCACCTATACATTCACCATCACAAACATTGGCAATGTCACCCTGACATCTGTGGTTGTGACTGATCCACTAATCCCGGCGCTGGTCTGTTCTGTCACTGATCTGTCGCCTGTGGCCCCGAACAATGTGGCCACGTGTACAGGCACCTACACCACTGACCAAGACGATGTGGACGACGAAGAAGTCGTCAACACTGCACGTGCCGTAGGCCAGACTGGTACGGGCGGATCTTTGGAACGTACGGCCATGGACACAGTTGAGATTGATCCCACTGTGCCCAACCAAGAAATCTCTGTTCTGAAAGTTGCGGACAAAACGGATTTCACGACTGTCGGCGAAAAAATCACCTACACGTTTGAAGTCGCAAACATCGGCACTCAAACAGTCACGGATATCACTGTGACCGACAGCTTGGATGCCAGCTATTCCTGTGTGATCCCGCTGCTGCAAGTCGGCGATACAAACGACATTTGTACCTATGAATATACTGTCGATCAGGATGATATCGATGCAGGCTCTGTTCTGAACACAGTCACGGCCGCAGGGCCGGATGTGGCCACTAAAACTGATGATAACACGGTCAATGGCCCTGTACGGACCTCCAGCTATACCTTTAGCAAAACTGCGGATGGCGGCTTTACCGTCAAAGACGACGAGGTCGAGTTTACGCTGGCCGTGACAAACACGGGCAACACGCGTCTGCTGAACGTTCAGATCACCGATGCGCTGTTGACCCCTGCCAGCTGTACCATCGCCTCGATTGAGCCGGGCGCTACAGACGACAGCTGTGTGGGCACTTACACGATTTTGCAAGCCGACGTGGATGCGGGCACCTTTACCAACACGGCTAGCGTCACTGTTGATACACCCACAGGCGTCACTGATCCTGCAGACCAAACTGCTACGGAAGTGGTCTCGGGTCCTGCGGAAAATGCCTCGCTGGCCATTGAAAAACTGTCCACGGACGCGGCGTTTGGCGCGCTGCCCGACAGCGAGGATTACACCTTTAGTGTGACCAACGACGGCAATGTCACCATGTCAGGGATCACGTTAAACGATCCCGATCTGGGCTTTAGCTGCCCGTTGCCAGAACTAGAGCCGGGCGACAGCACATCCCTGTGTGCCGATGGCATAACGCAACTGGCCGCGACCAAAGTCTTTGATCAAGGCGACATCGACGCAGGCAACTATACCAACACAGCCACAGTTACAGGCCAATCCAAGGTCAAAGGCACATCTGTACAGGAAAGCGACACGGTGACTGTATTGGGCCCAACCCAAGCGCCATCCTTCACATTGGACAAAAACCAAAAGGCGCCGCAGAGCAACTTTGACACTTTGAACGAAGTGCTGACCTACACCTTTGCGATTACCAACAACGGCAACGTTACGATCACAGCCGCGCCCACTTTGGTGGATGACAAGATCGGCACTGTGACCTGTCCGGCCTTGCCGGCAGGGGGCCTTGCCCCGACGCAGACATTGACCTGCGAGGCAACGTACCAAGTCAAACAAGACAATCTCGACGATGGCTTTGTTACCAATGAAGCGACTGCGACGATCAGTCAGCCGATTGTAGCGGTTAATCCCGGTGATCCAACGGTTGCCACGATTTCCGACACCGATACTGAAACGGTCAATGCCGATCAGGATATGGAACTTACCCTGTTGAAACGCCTCAAAGCAGGCTCGGCCGCCAGTTTCGAAGAAGTGGGCGACGAGGTCACGTTTGAGTATGTGATCACCAACACGGGCAACGTGACCACGACCGATGACATCACGCTGGTGGATGACCAAATCCCCGGCACGCTGACCTGCGCGTCGGGTCCAATTGCGCCTATGGGCCAAGTGATCTGTGAACTGCTATGGGTGGCGGAACAATCTGATCTGAACAGTGCCACAGGCTCGATCACCAATACAGCGACGGCCTCAACCGAATATCAGGGCAACACCGTCGATTCCAACGACGATACCTTTACGATTGCTGCGGTCCAGAACAACGAACTGACCATGGTCAAAACCCTGACCAGCGCTGTCCCGGATCTTTTCGCGGTCAACACAGTACTGACCTACAGCTTTCAGATCACCAACACTGGCAATACCACCATCGATGGTCCGATCACGATCAACGACAGCATCGTAGATGCCGCGGATATCACCTGTCCGACACTGCCGGGCGGGGTGATGGAACCGGATGATGTCTACACCTGTTCGGGCACCTATGACATTGGAGGCGGTGACATTTTGCTGGGCTCGACCACCAACGTGGCCAGTGCCACTGGGACGTTTGCCGGGGATCCAGTTACATCCAACAGTGACAACGCGATCTATCCAGTGGGTGCGTCCCCAGCGATCAGCCTTGCCAAGAACAGCGATCCTGTTGACGTGACATTCAGCACTCTGAACGATCCGATTGTCTATACCTACACGGTGACCAACACTGGTGGTACTGATCTGTCAGAAGACATCTTTGTCACCGACAACCGCTTGGTTGATGGCACTGGCACGCCTGTTCCTTTCTTGTGTCGTGCCTCGAGCGAAGGCATCTTTTCCATCGGCGCCAGCTTTGATTGCCCGGACCAGACTTACAATGTCACCCAAGATGATCTTGACGCGGGCTTTGTCACCAACGAGGCGATTGCCAACACGGTCTTTGCGCCAGGAACGGCCAATGAAACCTTCGTGGTGTCCCCCGCCGCCACCAAAACCGTCACAGCCAACGAGGATCCATCGCTGATCGTGGTCAAGGCTGTTGATCCAACGGACCCAAGCCCGGCAGAGGCTGGCGATACGCTCAATTACACGATCACCACTACCAACAATGGGAACCAAACGATTTCAGGTGTCAGCGTTGATGATCCTTTGATCCCTGCGCTGACATGTACTTTTGATGGTGCGGCAGCCCCGACCAATGTGGTTTTGTTGCCCGGGGAGGCGTTGATTTGTACTGGCAGTTATGAGGTCACCCAAGAGGACATCGATGGCCAAAGCCAAACTGATGTCACAGATCACGTCCTCAACAACGTAGCCACTGTGACCGGCACAGACCCACAAGGCGTCGAGATCGAGGAAGAGGGTGAAAACGATCACCCGTTGGATCCACCAGCGCCGCTAATTTCGCTGGCCAAAACAATCATTCCTGATCCCGGCACGGGACCTGCATTTTTGCTGGAAGGGCAGGAGATCACATTCCGTCTGACCGCCACGAACACTGGCAACATCACGCTGAACGCGCCTGTAATTACCGACGATCTGACTGTTGTACCGCAAGGCTGTACCCTGCCGGATCTGGAACCCGGTGAGGACGCGTTTTGTGATGTGGTCTACACGATCACTCAGGACGATCTAGACCGCGACAGCGGCACCAATGGCACAGGGCAGACTTTGGGTGGTGTGACAAACACAGCCACAGTGACCACTCAGCCAGAAAATCCTGACAGTAATCCGATCACTGCGACCGATGATGTCTTTGCCCAAGGTCCACCACAAGAACCTGCCTTTGCCCTGACCAAAGACGCGGATCTGGCCGAGATCACAACGGCCGGTCAGATCGTCACCTATACTTATGTGGTGGCGAACATCGGTAACATCACGTTGTTTGATCAGCCTGAAGTGACTGACGACAAAATCGGTACGTTCGATTGTGGCACAATGCCCGCTACGGGCTTAGCACCTGGTGAAAACATCAGCTGCACCGCGCCTTATCCGGTGACTCAACAGGACATCGACAATGGCGGTGTGACCAATATTGCCACAGTCGAAAGCACTGAAGTGCCGCTGCCGACGGACCCCGGTCCTGCGCGCGCCACGGAAACTGTGGACTCTAACCGCATGCCAGATCTGACCTTTGACAAGGCGATTGTGGGCACTGTTGAGGGCGTCGTGGATGAGGTGATCAACTACACTTATACCGTGACCAACTCGGGCAATGTGACCCTGACCGATGTGACGCTGGACGACCAACACACATCGGCCTCTGGCACAGTGACCTTGCCAATTGCCGGCGACACTCAGACATCGGATGCGGGCATACAAAATGACAGTATCGATGCGGCTGCCAACGGGGTCTGGGACAGTTTGGCCCCGGGCGATGTGGTACAATTCACCGCCAGCTACACCATCAATCAAGAGGATATCGATACACAAACCGCAATTGTGAACGTGGCCACAGTGGTCACTGATAGTCCTCCGGGCACAACACCCCCTGATGGAACCGACACTGAGACAGTGACACCAGAGGCGGCCGATCCGTCGTTGGTTGTGGTCAAAACCTTTGATGCCTCGGCCCTCAGCACGCCACCTGTGGCGGGCGAGACTGTGACCTTTACCATCAGGGTGACCAATGACGGCAACCAGACCCTGACAGGGATCACACTGGACGATACATTCGAACAGGTCGACGGCGATACACTGTCATTGGACAGTGGCCCAACCTTGCAGTCTGGCGATGCTGGCGTGGCAGGCGTTATGGAAGTGGGCGAAGTCTGGACCTATGAAGCCACCTATGAATTGCAGCAAGACGACATTGATGCAGGCGGCGTTAGCAACTCGGTTGAGGCCGAAGGCACCAGCCCCAATGGCACAACGGTTGATGATACATCCGACAATGGTGTGCCCGGTGACGGGGATGACAATCCTACGGTCGTAGGTGTGCCTGCCGATCCTTCAATTGAAGGCGTAAAATCGATCACCTCCAGCGTGACAGGTGTGGGTGAACTGGTAACGTTCCGGATTACTGTGCAGAACACTGGCAATGTGACCCTCACGGGTGTCAGTGTCGTTGATACGCTCACACGCGCGGATGGTACGCCTTTGATGTTAACCTCTGGCCCCAGCTTTTCGGGCGCCAATCAAAACTCGGGCGTGGGGATCTTGTTGCCCAATGAGACGGCGACATATGACGCGACCTATCGGTTGGTCCAAGAGGATATTGATGCAGGCGGCATCGAAAACACGGCCACCGTGGCAGGCACACCACCTGTTGGGGGCGAAATCACCGATGTCACCGACAGCAACAATCCCGCCGACGGAGGCGGGGAGGATGATCCAACCGTCCTAACCATTGATCCCGATCCGGCCATTGAGATGACCAAGTCGTTGGTCGTGGATGCAGGGGGGGCCAACAGCTTTGACACCCTGGGTCAGATCCTGACATTCAGCTTTGTCGTCGAAAACACCGGCACCGTGACCCTGACCGAACAAGTCACTGTCAGCGATCCATTGATCGAGGCCCAAGGCAATGTGGTGACTTGTCCGCTGCAGACTTTGGCACCGGGTGACATGCTGACCTGTGAGGGTGAATACAGCGTCACGCAAGACGATCTGGACCGAGGTGAAGTGCTGAATTCCGCCACAGCCAGCGTGCCGTATGATGGCACACCGGTGCCGACGGATGATCCCAGCGAAGTGACGGTTCCGGGCATCCAGACCAAATCCTTGGATATCGTCAAAACGCTGCTGTCGGCCACGCCAGACGTCTATGATGTGAACACGCGCTTGGACTATCAGTTTGTGGTGACCAACGATGGCAACGTCACTGTGGATGGCCCGATCACGATCAATGACAGTCTGGTGGACAGTGCAGACATCACCTGTGCCGCATTGGTCAATAACGAATTGATCCCGGACGAGACACTGACCTGTACCGCAAGCTATTCCCTGAATGCGGCCAACATCGCCTTGGGATCTACGACAAACGTGGCCAGTGCCACGGGCACGATCGATGGGGTTGATGTCACATCGCCCACTGACAGTGCAACATATCCTGTGGGCTCGTCTCCGGCTCTGACTGTTGCCAAGGATTCTGTTCCGTCTGATCTGAGCTTTGCCATGGCGGGGGATTTGATCCCTTACACCTACACGCTGACCAACTCGGGTAACGCGGGCTTTAGCGAAGATATCACCATCACGGATGATAAATTCACTGACGCGGCGGGCACGCCAGAACCCTTTGTCTGTCGACCTGCCAGCGAAGGCGTGTTCAATGTGAATGCCACCTATACCTGTACCAGCCCATCAGACTACGAAGTCACGCAAGCGGATCTTGATGCCGGTTTTGTCACCAACGAAGCGGTTGCCTCTTCGGTCTTTGCAGCTGGAACGCCGAATGAGTTTGTGGCCTCATCTGACCCTGTGACCAAAACGGTCCCAGCGGATCTGGATCCTGAATTGACCGTGGCCAAATCCGTGACGAATGCCACAGCCACGCCATTTGCTGTTGATGATGTGATCGAATATCAGGTGTTGGTCACCAATACCGGCAACCAAACGATTTCTGGTGTTATGGCGGATGATGATCTGCTGTCAGATTTCGCCTGTACCTTGGATGGGGCAACACCACCCGCCAATATCGTCTTGGCCCCCGATGATGTGTTGATCTGCACAGGCAGCTACACTGTGCTGCAATCGGACATCGACACGGGATCCATCGTCAACGAAGCTACAGCGTCAGGCACATTGCCCAATGGCCAGCCGATTGACGATGAGGACGAGATCACCACGGATCTGGAAGACGGCGATCCTGCAATGACCTTGGTCAAATCCGCAACGCCCACGCCGTTTGGCGATGTGGGCAGCGATCTGACCTATATCTTTACTGTGACGAATACAGGCAACGTGACCCTGCGCGATCTGGTGGTCAACGATACTATGGCCCCGTCTTTCCCGTGTACGATTGCGGAACTCACACCGGGCAACTCTGACACCAGCTGTAGCTTTATGGTTGAGATCACCCAAGAAGACGTGGACGAAGGCGAGATCTTTAACGAAGCCACTTTGGATGCGAATGATCCAAACGGCGATCCTTTGGATCAGGTCGAAGATGACCTGACCACTCAAGGCCCTGACAGTGATCCCAGCCTCGAAGTGACCAAAACCCGCAACGTTGTGGCCCCTGTGGTTGGTGCCGTGCTGGAATACCGTCTGGAAGTTGAAAACACGGGCAATGTCACACTGGACACAACACCGCCTGTGGACACCATGCAGCGCGCCAATGGCGAAACCACGCAATTGGATGCACCGTTTGTGCTGGTGGCTGCCTCGGATACGGATGGCGATGGCCTTTTGGATGTAGGCGAGACATGGGTCTACACGGCTGAATACACGCTCAGCCAGCGGGATCTGAACGCCGGTGGTTTGTCCAACACGGTCACAGTCGAGGGCACAGCGCCCGACGGCACTGTGGTTGATGACACATCTGACGATGGCATCGACGGCGACGAAAGCGATACCGAGGATCCAACGGTCTTTGATATCACCCAAGAGCCAGCTTTGGACGTGGTCAAAACCGTGTCCAGCTTTGAGGGCCGCACAGCGGGCGATCAGGTTGTGTTCCAAATCCTTGCCACCAATACTGGCAACGTTGATCTGACAGGTCTGTCGGTGACGGACACATTGCTGCGCGCCGATGGTACTGCAGTAACTGTGCAACCCACGGCCCAAATTGTGGATGTGCCAGCCACTCTGTCACCCAATGAGGTGGCGGAATGGAGCCTGACCTACGTCTTGGAACAGGCCGATATTGATGCCGGTGGCATTACCAACACGGCCACAGCCACTGGGCAGGACCCAGAAGGTGAGGACGTCAGCGATGTCTCCAACAACGGCGATCCAAGCGATGGCAACCAAGTGGATGACGAGACCGAATTTGAAATTGTGCCGACGCCCGGGATTGAAGTGCTCAAGACGCTGGCCTCGATTGGTGCGGTCGCGGGCGAGGATGCTGTGTTTACAATTACGGTTGAAAACACCGGTAACGTGACTTTGACTGGCGTCAGCTTGGTTGAAAATATGACCAACTTTGACGGCGACAGTGTGACCCCAGTGTTGGAATTTGACGAGGCAGATGGCACACCGCCGTCCGTTGAGGGTACGCTGCAGGTCGGTGAAACAGCGACCTACACCGCGACCTATGAGTTGACCCAAGCGGACATCGACAGTGGTGGGATCCAGAACATTGCCACGGCCACAGGGACCACACCCGGTGGTGTGAACCTGTCTGACCAGTCCGATGATGATGGGACCAACCCCTCCGATCCGACCCGTGCAGACATCACCGCAACGCCCAGCTTTGACGTGGTCAAAACAGTCACGCAGCCGCGGATTCTGTTCCCCACCATCGAGGAAGTCACCTTTACCATCACGGTTACAAATACTGGCAACGTCACGCAAAATGGCATTCAGGTCGAAGATGATCTGACAGCCTATGTCGTGCCGGGTGAATTGCTGACCGACGCCTATCCGCCCACAGTCACTGCCGTCGGATTTACCAATGGCGCGGCAAATGGTGGCTTTGATGGCGAGGCAGATATCGAGACCTTGACAGGCAACGCCACTTTGGCCCCAGATGAGAGTGCGACAATTACCGTCACGTCGACCTATTCGACCGTTACAGGGCGTCCGGCAGGTCTGAACGTGGCCTCGGTCACCTCGGATCAACTGCCAACCCCCACCACGGGCGAGGCACCACTGGACAGCAACGACGCCGATGGCGACGGTGTGCCTGATGGCTACGAAAGCGATACAGAGGACCGGGATGGCGACGGGATCCCCGACAGCCAAGACTATGACCCCACTGGCTATTTCTATTGTGAAGAAGACGGCACAATCCTGTCAGGCGGTTTGATCAGTGTGTCTGGCAATGGCTTTACCCAAACAGGGGTAGGGACATCAGGACCGATCAATGTGATTGCAGATGGATCCAACGGGTTCTTCCAATTCCACTCGACGGCACCGGGCACCTTTACGCTGGCGATCACCTATCCGCCCTCTGGCGCGCCATCGACCACGCGCCTAAGCAGCGGGACACTGGTGGCCAGCTCATTGCTGCCTGCCAACCCAGCGTCGCTTGGCTCGAATGAAGCGGGCAGCACGGGCGCATTGGCTGATTTTTCGGCGGCGACAAACACGCCGTTTTACACCAGCTTTGTGATTGCAGCAGGCGATCCGTTCATCATCAACAACAACATCCCACTGCGCAATTGTGCGGGTGCGCCGACGATCTTTGCCAGCAAAACAGCGGATCGGGCCAATGCGGTCTTTGGTGAAACAGTGAACTTTACCCTGTCTTTCCGCAATGACAGCAGCCGTACCTACACCAACGTGGATGTGGTGGATCTGTTGCCAGCGGGCTTGCTCTACACACCGGGATCCTCACGGGTCAACAACGTGGCAACAGAGCCCACGATCAATGGCCGCCGCTTGTCTTGGACGTTGGCCAGCTTTGCGCCGGGGACCACAACAACAGTCACCCTTGCGACCCGCGTGGCAGCCAACGGGAACTATGGAACTTTGCTCAACCGCGCGTTTATCGAGGGGCCAAACGGTGTGGCCTTGTCCAATGTGGCCACAGCCGAAGTAAGGATCGAACCGGAACATGTGTTCGATTGTTCGGATGTGATCGGCAAAGTCTTTGATGACCGCAACCGCAACGGCTATCAAGACGGGCCCTATACCTTGCCCACAGGGGTCACCGATCAGGGCCTCTTTGACAGCAAGCTGGGCAAGTTCACAGCCGCTCCAACCCTTGAAAACCGCGAAGAGCCCGGACTGGCTGGCGTGCGTCTGGTTACCCCGAACGGGACAATCATCACCACGGACGAATTTGGCCGCTACAACGTGCCTTGCGCTGCACTGCCGCGTAATATCGGGACTAACTTTGTGCTCAAACTGGACACGCGGACTTTGCCAAGCGGCTACCGTGTCACCACAGAAAACCCACGGGTTGAACGCCTGACCGCTGGTAAGTTTGCCAAAATGAACTTTGGTGCGGCTTTGAGCAATGTGGTGGATATCGACCTGACAGCGGCTGCTTTCCAAAACGATACCTCTGCGCCAAACCGTGCCTTGGGCGGTGCGGTGAACGGCGTGCTGCAACAGATCAAATCGAAACCCTCGACGGTGCGCTTGTCCTACATCCTACAGGCGGGCGAAGACAAAGCACTGGCTCGGGCGCGTTTGCGGGCGGTGGAAAATGTGATCCGCGGCCAATGGCGTGGCATGGGGAACTATAAGTTAATTATCGAAAAAACCGTGAAGCGGGTGCAGTGATATGAGTATGTTTTCAAAAGTGACCCGAACCACATCTATTCTCGCCACGACCTCTGTGTTGGCCCTTTGGGCAGGCGGGGCCATGGCGCAGACAAATTGTGCCTTGGTGGATGGAGTGCTGCCTGAGGGCTGCACCTATGGCCCCGATGGCAGCGTGGTTGTAATGCCAGCAGGCGAGAACACCGAACGCGACAGCGGGGCTGCAGCGGCCGCGCCCGAAGGGTTCTTGATCTCGGTTGATGGGCAACCGGTGACCGGCGACAAACGTGTCGAAGACATTGCGCGCCAAGCGGACATCGATCTGGCCGCCGCAGATGTGCGCGTCCAGTTTGACGGGCTGGGGGCACGGCCTGCGCTGGACCTGAAAATCGACGGTGCTGCGCGATCCTATCAGTCTGGCGAAACTGCGACAGTGCGCAGCTATATGAACTATCCCGCCTTTGTGACCCGTGGCGAAGTGCGCGTGGTTGACGTAGCTGCACGGGGTGGGCCGCGCCTTGTGGGCACTTATCCGGTTGATCCCAATGGCACGGCCAGCTTTGTTGTCCCTCAAGGCGAACGTCTGATCCTGACCCACCGTGTTTATGATGCAAAGGGGCGGTACGATGAAACGGCCCCCATCGCACTGAGCCGTGTGGATGAGCCCAGCTTGGACGTGGATGCCGAAGAGGGTAGCACCTATCTGGCCCGTCAGCGCATCCCGGTATCAGGTGGTGCTGTGACAGTGTCCGGCAGCGGCGTGGCCCAAGGGGCCACTGTGCGCGCTCTTGGCACGCAAGTGACGCCAGATCCCTCGGGGCGCTTTGTCATCCAGCGCATTTTGCCAGCTGGGGATCGGTCCGTTGAGGTCGAACTCACAGGCGGCGGGCGCAACACCTACATCCAACGTGACATCACCATTCCGCGCAGCGAATGGTTCTATGTGGCCACGGCTGATCTGACCTTTGGTCGCCGCTTTGACGGGGGCAAGGATGCCGCTGGCGGGGACTATGACGAGACCTACAGCTACGGGCGCCTTGCAGGCTATGCCAAAGGCAAGACCCAGAATGGTTGGGAACTGACGGCCAGTGTGGACACCGGCGATGAGGATCTGGACCAGATTTTCGAGAACCTTGACAAAAAGGATCCCTATCACCTGTTGCTGCGTCTGGATGACGAACGCGCCTATCCAACCTTTGGCGACGACAGCACCATTGAGGACGGGGCACCGACCTCGGGTAAGGTCTATTTGCGCGCCGAAAAAGACGGCAGTCACCTGATGTGGGGGAATTACAAGTCCACCATCAATGGCAGCAAATTATTGCGCAACGAACGCACGCTCTATGGTTTTCAGGGGCTTTATGTTTCGCCCGAGACCACATCGCGGGGGCAGTCGAAAGTCCGGCTCGAGGCCTACGCTGCCCAGCCTGACAACCTGCCCGGACGTGATGTGTTTCGTGGCACAGGCGGATCGGTCTATTTCTTGCAAAAGCAGGATCTGTCCATAGGGTCGGAAACCCTCAGCATCGAATTGCGCGACCGCGACACAGGCCGTGTTGTGGAAACCCGTACTCTGACCTACGGGCGCGACTACGACATCAACTATATCCAAGGCCTGATCACGCTGGCGCGGCCTTTGTCCAGTTCAACTGGGTCAGGCACAGTCATTACGGATCCATCGGGCGACTATGATATCCGCCTTGTGGCACAGTATGAATTTACCCCGACAGCCACGGACGTTGACGGCTTTAGCTACGGCGCACGGGCCGAGGTGTGGGCGACAGACAACATTCGCATCGGGGCCACGGGGCTGGTCGAACAAACAGGGAGTGCGGATCAAACCGCCACGGGCGTTGATCTGCGCTACGAGTTTTCCGAACGCAGCTACATAGACCTTGAATATGCCCAGACCGAAGGGCCGGGCTTTGGGTCCAGCATCTCGTCTGATGGTGGTTTGATTGTGACCAATTCTGGCGCGGTCAGCGGTGACGGCGAGGCTTATTTGGTCAGCGGCCAGTTGGATCTGCGCGAGGCTGGGGCCGGCACTGATGGCACCTTGGCGTTTTACTATGAAAGCCGCACCGAAGGCTTTTCCACGCTGGATTACCAAACATCGGTCTCCGAGGATCTGTGGGGCGTGTCGGTCGATATTGAGGCCAGCGAACGTCTAAGCTATCGCGCCTATTTTGACAGCTTTGAAAACAAGGACGGCAAAAAAATCAGTGAAGGCGGGGTTGAGGCCACGTATCGCGCCAGCGACCGGGTCACATGGGATCTGGGGCTGGAACATTTGGACAAAACCACGCCCAATGATGCTGACAACACTGGCAGTCGCACGGACATCGCCGCCCGCGTGACTTTTACCGAAAACGCGGATCTGGCGTGGTATGTCTTTGGCCAAGCCACGTTGAGCAGCTCTGGCGGTTTAAAGGACAACAATCGTCTTGGGGCAGGGGTGAAATACCGTTTCGCCAAGAACTGGACCTTTGAAGGGGAAATCAGTGATGGGGATCTGGGCGAAGCAGGCCGTGCTTTGTTCAGCTATGCTCGCGAGGACGGCACCAGCGCCTATTTCGGCTATGAACTGATCCCAAGCCGCGAGTTTTCTGGCGTCAGCCTGTCCGGGCGGGATCGCGGGCAATTTGTGGCTGGCGGCAAGCGCCAGGTTACAGCAGACACCGAGATTTACGGCGAAAACACCTATGACATCTTTGGTACCCACCGCAGCCTGACCAGCACCTATGGCGTCAGCCATCGTCGCAGCGATTTTCTGACCTACGATGGCTCGGTCGAGTTCGGCAAGATCGATGATCCAGCAGGTGACTTTGATCGCACAGCTATATCACTGGGCATGCGCTACCAAGACGAGGCAGGCCTGTCCGCCAAAGCGCGTCTGGAACTACGTCAGGATCGCGGCACGCTGCCGTCGGGCCGTGCAGATGCGGACACCATATTGCTGACTGCGGCTGTACGTTACAAGATCGATGACGAGCGCCGTTTGGTGTTCAACCTTGATGCCGCGGATACAGACACGCGCAACAATTCCGTCCTATCGGGCGAATATGTCGAGGCCAGCCTTGGCTACGCCTATCGTCCGATCCTTGATGACAAACTGAACCTGCTGCTGAAATACACTTACCTCTACGACATGTACGGTCAGCAAATTGATGGCAATGACGAGCCGGGACCGCGTCAGGAAAGCCATGTGTTTTCCTTGGACGCCAGCTATGATCTGAACCCGCAATGGACGCTTGGCGGTAAACTGGGTGCGCGTTTGTCCCGCTCGGCCCCCAATGCCTCGGTTGATCTGGCCAAGAACGATGCTTGGCTGGGTGTGGTCAATGCCCGCTATCACGTGACCCACAAGTGGGATGTTTTGGTTGAGGGGCGCTATCTGGCTGCGGATCAGGCAGGCTTTTCAGAATATGGTCTGTTGGGCGCGGCTTATCGGCATGTGGGCAACAATGTCAAAGTCGGCGTGGGCTACAACTTTGGCAGCTTCAGCGACGACCTGACGGATCTGACCTATGATGACAAAGGCCTCTTTGTGAACTTCGTGGCCAAGTTCTAGGGTCGGTCCGGTTCGGTAGCCAATACCACCAAAGGGTTTGCGGTTTGCCCAGTCCTTAGGCGCGGATCGGCGGCAGGTCTTGCTGAGGTTGAAATCTGTAAAATTCTGCTGGCCCTTCGTGGCTGGCGGGCATAATCTTTGGTCTGAGAGGCCGAAATCGGCCCTAAAAGTCATGAACTTGGGGAGACAACTCATGAACAAATTGGTTTTGACAACAGCCACGGCTGCTTTGATCGCAGGGTCTGCGAGCGCCGAAGAGTTGCGGATTTATAACTGGTCGGACTACATCGCCGAAGACACGATCGCCAAGTTTGAGGCCGAGACAGGCATCGAAGTGACTTATGATGTTTACGACAGTAACGAGGTTCTAGAGGCCAAGATGTTGGCAGGGGCCTCGGGGTATGATCTGGTTGTGCCCACATCAGACTTTTTGCAGCGCCAGCTTGAGGCAGGTATCTACCAGCCGCTGGATCGCTCTATGCTGCCCAATCTGGCCAATATGGATGCAGGCCTGATGGCCAATGCCGCGACTTATGATGCAGGTAACGAGCATTCCGTGATCTACATGTGGGGCACCACTGGCATTGGCTATAATGTGGGCGCGGTGGCCGAACGTCTGGGCGAAGACTACCCTGCCGACAGTTGGTCCATGGTTCTGGATCCGGCAAATGCTGAAAAGCTGGCTGATTGTGGGATTTCCATGCTGGATGCCCCGACCGAGATTATTCCGGCCGCGTTAAACTATCTGGGTCTTGATCCAAATTCCGAGGATGCAGGCGATATCGATCAAGCGGTGGCCGTACTAGAGGCCGTGCGCCCCCACATCCGCTACTTCCATTCCTCGCAATATATCAATGACTTGGCCAATGGTGACACCTGCGTGGCTGTCGGTTGGTCCGGCGACGTGTTCCAAGCGCGTGACCGCGCCGACGAAGCCGACAACGGCGTCGAAGTGGCCTATGTGATCCCCAAAGAGGGCGCGTTGCAGTGGTTTGACATGCTGGCGATTCCAGTGGATGCGCCGAACCCAGAAGCGGCCCATAAGTTCATCAACTTTATCATGGATGCCCAGATCACAGCCGACATTACCAACTACGTTTGGTACGCGTCAGCCAACGCAGCAGCTTTGCCGTTGATCGATGAGGAAATCACATCTGATCCCGGTATTTTCCCAACAGAGGCCGCAAAAGCCAACTTGTACGGCGCTGATGTGAAATCCCCACGCGGTGATCGCACGATTACACGCGCTTGGACCAAAGTGACCACGGGCCAATAGGGCCTTAGGGGCAGGCAACGGTCTGCCCTGTTCACACCATGCTCAAGGTCGACGACACCCCCTTTATTCGGATTGAAAACGTCACCAAATCTTTTGGGGACGTGGTGGCTGTTGACGATATCAGTCTTGAGATCCGCAAGAACGAATTGTTCTGCCTGCTGGGTGGGTCTGGCTGCGGTAAAACCACCTTGCTGCGGATGCTGGCGGGTTTTGAGACACCGACCTCTGGCAGGATCTTTATCGACGGCGTGGATATGTCCACAACGCCTGCCCATGCGCGGCCCACCAATATGATGTTCCAATCCTACGCGCTGTTCCCGCATATGAGTGTGGCCAAAAACATCGCCTATGGGTTGCTCCGCGATGGCGTGGCCAAATCCGAAGTGAACGACCGTGTGGCCCAAATGCTCAAGCTTGTGCAGTTGGGCGATTTTGGCAAACGCAAGCCCGCGCAACTGTCTGGTGGGCAACGCCAACGGGTGGCTTTGGCCCGGGCCCTGATCAAACGTCCCAAAGTGCTGCTACTGGACGAACCCCTTGGGGCGCTGGACAAAAAGCTGCGCGAACAGACCCAGTTTGAATTGGTTAATATCCAAGAAAGCCTTGGGATCACCTTTATCGTGGTCACCCATGACCAAGAAGAGGCGATGACCCTGTCCAGTCGCATCGGCGTGATGAACAAGGGCCAGATTGCACAAGTCGGCACGCCGCGCCAAGTCTACGAGGCCCCGCAAACCCGGTTTGTGGCAGATTTCATCGGCTCGATTAATGTGCTTGAGACCATGGTTGTTGGCATTGATGGGCCGCATATGTTCCTGCAGTCGCAAATGGCGCCCGAAACCTTGAAAGTGCCCTTGGTTGAGGGGCTCGGGTTGACCGACAATTGCTGGTACGCGGTGCGTCCTGAAAAGCTGAGTATCGGCACCACGTCGGACGCATCAGATATGAACATCGAAGGCGTGGTCGAAGACATTGCCTATCTGGGTGGGCAATCAATTTATCACGTCAAGCTGACTGATGGTCAGATCATCAAAGTGGCCCAATCCAATCGCACCCGCCGCGACCGACCTGCCATCACTTGGGAGGACAAAGTCTTCCTCGGGATTGATGCGGGCGATGGCGTGGTCTTGCAGCGATGAACGGATTTCTCCAACGTCACGGCCGCACTTTGGTCCTTGCGGTACCCATGCTGTGGTTGCTAATCTTCTTCCTTGCGCCGTTTTTCGTAGTATTCAAAATCAGCTTTGCCGAGATCGCGCGCGCAAGGCCGCCCTATACGCCGCTCTTTTCTTGGGAGGAGGGGAAGCTGGTCGTGCAGGCCACTTTGGGCAACTATGCTTATCTGTGGCAGGACAATCTTTACATCGTGGCGTACCTGAACTCGATCAAGATCGCCTTTGTCTCGACAGTTTTCGCCCTTCTGATTGGCTATCCCATGGCCTATGTAATAGCCCGCGCTAGCCCCACACGGCGTAACCTATTGCTGATGCTGGTAATTTTACCGTTCTGGACATCGTTTTTGCTGCGCGTTTATGCGTGGATCGGGTTTCTAAAGGGCAACGGAATTATCAACAACGCGCTCATGGCTTTGGGCCTGATCGACCAGCCGATTGTGATGATGCAAACGGATTTCGCGGTCTATGTGGGCATCGTCTATACCTATTTGCCGTTCATGATCCTGCCGCTCTATGCCAATTTGGTAAAGCTCGACGAAAGCCTTCTGGAGGCCGCACGCGACCTTGGCGCGACCCCCTTTCGCGCCTTTTTGACGGTCACTTTGCCCCTGTCGATCCCCGGGATCATCGCGGGATGCAGCCTCGTGTTTATCCCCGCTATTGGCGAGTTTGTGATCCCTGCGCTGTTGGGCGGTCCAGACACGCTGATGATCGGGAAGATCCTGTGGACCGAATTCTTCAATAACCGCGATTGGCCTGTGGCAAGTGCTGTGGCCATCGCCATGCTGATCCTTGTGGTGGTGCCTGTGATGTGGCTGCGCACCTTGTCGCCGGAGGAGGGCTAGATGCTGCGCCTGCTGGCCGTTCTTGGCTTTGTCTTCCTCTATGCACCGATCATCGGTTTGGTCGTCTACAGCTTTAATGAAAGCAAGCTGGTCACGGTCTGGGGCGGATTTTCGACCAAATGGTACGGGGAATTGTTACGTGACCCGCAGATCCTTGGTGCTGCGTGGATCAGTTTCAAAATTGCAGCACTGAGTGCCTCGCTCGCGCTTGTCTTTGGTACCTTGGCCGCCCTTTGCCTTGTGCGGTTCAAACGGTTTCGCACCAAACAACTGCTGGCGGCAATGATCACGGCGCCTTTGGTGATGCCCGAAGTGATCACGGGCCTGTCGTTGCTATTGCTTTTTGTGGGGATGGAAGTGGCGTTGGGCTGGCCTGCGGGCCGGGGCATGATGACAATCGTGATTGCCCACACAACGTTTTGCATGGCCTTTGTGGCTGTCGTAGTACAATCGCGGTTGGTCGATATCGATATCTCAATCGAAGAAGCGGCTGCCGATTTGGGCGCCAAACCCCTGCGGGTTTTCTTTGATATAACCCTTCCTACCATTGCCCCTGCTTTGGTCAGTGCGTGGCTTTTGGCCTTTACGCTGTCTTTGGATGATTTGGTCATCGCCAGTTTTGTCTCTGGACCGGGGGCTAGTACTCTGCCTATGGTGGTTTTCTCGAAGGTTCGTTTGGGACTAACACCGGAGGTCAACGCTTTGGCCACTCTGATGATCCTTGCGGTGGGAATTGGGATTGCGACTGCAACATATGTGATGTTACGCAAGCCGCAGCGCAGTTAGCGCTATCATCGATTGGAAGGGATCCAGGATGGAATGGGATTTGGTCGCTGACATCGGCGGCACCAACACGCGTCTGGCCCGAGTGCATTCCGGTGAAATTCTGGGCACCAAGACTTTTCCCACGAAAAGTGACAAAACCCTGGTCCAACTTATTCATGGTTTTATCGAGGATCAGCCGACACAGCCCGGACGGGCTGTGGTGGCCATGGCAGGCCCGGTCAGGGATGGAACTGTGACCCTAACGAACGCTCAAAACCCTATCACTGGGGTCTTTCAGTCCTTGGCCGAGGATGAGGTTGCACAACTGACCCAGAGCAACCGGGCGCGGATCATCAACGACTTTGAAGCCGCTGCTTGGGCCTTGGCAACCGTTCAACCCCAAGAGGTCCACGGCCTGCAAGGCGATGGGGTGCTTAAACCGGGCAACCGTTTGATCGTCGGACCGGGCACAGGATTGGGCGTGGGGACTTTGGTCAAAACGGCGCACGGCTTTCAGGCGGTTCCGGGCGAGGGGGGCCATATCGGCATCAGTCCGCAATCGCCAGAAGAACGGCAGGTTTTTCAGGCCTTTGGTAAAATCTGGCCAGAGACAATGATGCGACAGCCGTCCGCGCGATTTGAGGCCGAAGCGATGCTCAGTGGCACCGGTTTACCCCGACTGTATAACGCAGCTTGCGATAGCATTGGCCAGCCGTGTAAAATTCATGATGCCGAGGGCGTTTTAGCTGCGGCCAAATTGGGCCTGAGCAATCAAGCGCGTGTGACACTAGAGATTTTCAAACGCCACTTGGGTCAGGTGATTGGGGATCTGGCGATCACCAACCATGCCTCTGGGGGTGTGTTTTTGGCCGGAGGTGTCGCTACGAAAAATCCTTGGATTTTTGACGACATGTTTTTTGAGACGTTCAATGCGGGCGGACGCGAGCGTTTCAGTCAAGCCCGAAGCGGCCTTTCGGTTTTCCTGTATCAGAATGATAACTTTGGATTAATCGGTGCTGCAAACGCATTGGCCTTTGGGAACTAGACGAAAACATCTGGTCAGAGCGGCCACAATACCCTAAGGGAAGGACAGGCGCTAACTAGGGGTAACTATATGTCAATAAACGAAAAAATAGTTTCGGATTTTGTGAACAACGGCATTAGCTTTGTCACAACCGTACCATGCAAGCAATTGGCGGGCGTGATTGACGAAGTGGAAAAGCACGACGAGATTTACCACATTCCGTCCAACAAAGAAGACGAGGGCATGGGCCTGTGCGCGGGCGCCTATATGGGCGGCAAACGGCCTGCGATCATCATGCAAAACACAGCAATCGGTGTGACGATCAACACGCTGGCGACGTTGATCCAGTATTACCGGATGCCCTTGCCGATGTTGATCTCTTACCGCGGTGAGTTGCGCGAGCCTGTGGCCTGTCAGGTCGAAATGGCTGTGCATACCAAGGCGCTGTTGAACCAAATGGCGATCCCAACTTATCACTTCCACAAAGAAAGTGATGCAGACGAGTTGGATGCGATCCTGAAATACACCTTCATGTGCAACAAACCTGTGGCGATCCTGACCGATGCGTCCTTCTGGGGAGGCTACGGCGACCAATGATCCGTTCTGAAATCCTGCGAGACATCGCCCCGATCCTGCGCGATCAACTGGTTGTTTGTAACATTGGCCTACCGAGCCAAGAGCTGCATATGATCGATGACAACGCCAAAAACTTTTACATGCTGGGCACCATGGGCCTGTCATCGTCCATTGGCCTTGGTCTGGCACTGGCCCAAGACAAAACCGTCATTTCCATTGATGGGGATGGCTCGGTTTTGACCAATCTTGGCACACTGCCAACAATCGCCAACAATGTGGCCGACAACTACATTTTGATGATTATCGATAACGGCTCTTATGGCTCGACTGGTGATCAACCCACCTATGCCGGCGCCAAAACCAAGCTGGAAAAAGTGGCCGAGGCCTGTGGCTGCGAGAATGTTGTGGTGTGTCAGGATGTAGACACCGGCAAGGTGCTGCAAGCGGCCATCGACAGCAAAAAGATGACGGTGATTGTGGTCAAATGTGACAGTGGCAACATCAAACTGCCGGTGATCACAATGGATCCTGTTGTGATCCGGGATCGATTTATGAAGTCAGTTGCAAGCTGATCTTTGACGTAGAAAAGGCGGGCCATTTGACCCGCCTTTTTTAGGTATTCAGGGACTAAAGAAACCTAGGTTTGGCACTCGGGGATCGGGGTCAGTACTTGACCCGACTTGAGGTATTCCGAGAGGTTGTCGGTTACCAAATCGCCCATAGCGCGGCGCGTCTCGTGGGTTGCAGAGGCCACGTGAGGCAACAGCAAGACGTTTTCCATCTCGAACAGCGCCTCTGGCACTTTGGGTTCCGCCTCGAACACATCGAGGCCTGCATAGCCCAAACGCCCGTCTTGCAGGGCTTTGACCATGGCGGCCTCATCCACGACCGAGCCGCGTGCGACGTTGATCAGCATCCCGTTAGGGCCAAGTGCATTGAGCACGTCGTCATTGATCAGTTTGTCCGTGGCAGGACCGCCGGGGACAATGGCTATCAGGATATCCACGTCAGCAGCCATTGCCATCAGATCGTCGCTGTAGCTGTAGGGCACATCTTTGGGACAGCGTGTGTGGTATTGAATATGCGGGGTAAAGACCGTCAGTTTTTCCGCAATCCGCTCGCCAATACGGCCCATGCCGAGGATGCCGACCTTGGCATTTTCCACAGAATTGGTCAGGGGGGCATTTCCTTTGGCGACCCAATTGCCCGCCCGTACATAGGCGTCATCGCGAACGACAGACCGGCTGACACCCAACATCAGCAAAATCGCCGTGTTGGCCACATCATCGTTGAGTACATTGGGCGTATGGCTGACCAAGATACCGCGCGCGTTGCAGGCCGCAGTGTCGATCGCGTCATAGCCCACGCCGTAACAACTGACGACTTTTAGGTTGGGCAGTGCGGCCATAATTGGGGCAGGGACACCGTCGTGCCCATTGGTGGCCACAGCGATGATAGCGTCATTGGTGCCGTTCAGATCGTCTTTGCGGGTAACAGTGAATTCGGCTTCAAACCGTTCCATCATCCGCTCGGTCGCACCACCGATCAACAGTAATCCAGGTTTGCTCATGCGTCTTCATCCACTTTCTGAGTTTGCGTGCCGAGGCCCTCAATCGTCAGGCTCATCACATCGCCTTTTTTAAGGTACACAGGGGCCGGTTTGATCCCCATGCCAACGCCCGGGGGGGTGCCCGTGGTGATCACATCACCGGGGTGCAGGGTCATCAGGCCCGACAGATGTTCAATGATCTCGGCCACAGTAAAAATCATTGTGTTGGTATTGCCGGTTTGCATCCGTTTGCCATTCACGTCGAGGGACATGGAAAGGTTTTGCACGTCTTCCACTTCATCGCGTGTGACCAACCAAGGGCCGGTTGGGCCGAAGGTGTCACAGGATTTGCCCTTGGTCCATTGGCCGGTCAGTTGCGTCTGAAAGTGGCGTTCGGATACGTCATTAACGACGCAATAGCCTGCTACATGGTCCAGCGCGTTTTCTTTGGTCACGTATTTTGCCTTGGTGCCGATCACCACGCCCAGTTCGACTTCCCAATCCGTGTGGGTCGAGCCGCGCGGCATGACCACGTCGTCGTTTGGACCCACGATGGCGGAGTTGGCTTTAAAGAACAAAATCGGGTGCTTGGGAATATCCGCGCCAGTTTCAGCCGCATGGTCCGAATAGTTCAAACCGATGCATAGGAACTTGCCGATATTGCCAACGCAGGCACCGATGCGAGGGCTGCCCGCAACAACTGGTAGGCTGGCGGGATCAAGCGCGCCAAGAGCGGCAAGCGATGCATCTGACAGCATATCCCCAGTGATGTCGCTTACATGGGCGCTGAGATCGCGCAAGGTGCCATCGCTGTCTATCATCCCGGGTTTTTCAGCGCCCATGTCGCCGTAACGTACCAATTTCATGTGTGAATTCCTTAGTGCTGATATCTAGTGATTGTCGCGGGGCAGGCCTTTATGGGCGATGTCTTGGTAGGCATCTGCGCCGTCGAGGATCATACCCTCGCTAAACGGTCTCACCTTGGCGCGAAAGATCTCTTGCCACGGTGTTTGACTGTCGGGCACTGGCATTTTGCCATCGACCAAGGCCGCGCGGCGGGCTTCAAGCGTTGCCTCATCCACCAGCATATCCGCTGTGCATTTGCGCAGATCGATGCGGACGGTATCGCCCGTTGCCACCAAAGCCAGACCACCACCAGCCGCTGCCTCAGGGGAGGCATTCAGAATGGACGGGCTGCCGGATGTGCCCGATTGCCGCCCGTCTCCCACGCAGGGCAGGGCATGGATATCGCGTTTCAACAGGTAAGCCGGGGGGCGCATATTCACCACCTCAGCCCCACCTGGATAGCCAATGGGACCAGCCCCGCGCATGATTAAAATACAATGCTCGTCGATGCCAAGGCTTTCATCGTCGATGCGATGGTGAAAGTCCTCGGGCCCGTCAAACACGATGGCACGCCCCTCGAACGCCTCGGGATCCTCGGGGTTCGAAAGATAGCGGTCGCGGAATTCTTTGCTGATCACAGAGGTCTTCATAATGGCGCTGTCAAAGAGGTTGCCGGACAGATTGATAAAACCTGCATCCTTGACCATGGGCGTTAGCATTTTGTGGATGACATCCGTATTGCTTGGCTCGGCCTTGGCACAGTTTTCGCCCATAGTTTGGCCGTTCACTGTCATAACGTCAGGATGGGGCAACACGCCCGCGCGGATCAACTCACCGGTCACGGCAGGCACACCGCCGGCTTGGTGGTAATCCTCGCCCAGATATTCGCCAGCTGGCTGAAGATTGACCAGCAAAGGCACTTTGTGCCCCAGCTTTTGCCAGTCATCATTGGTCAGTTCGATGTCCAGATGTTTGGCGATGCCATTCAGGTGGATCGGCGCATTGGTGGACCCGCCGATAGCCGAGTTCACTACGATCGCATTCTCGAACGCCTCACGGGTCATAATGTCCGACGGCTTTAGATCCTCATGGACCATATCGACGATGCGTTTGCCAGTCTCATAGCTGATCTGACCACGCTCGCGGTAGGGCGCTGGGATCGCGGCGGAACCGGGCAATTGCATGCCCAACGCCTCGGCCAGCGAGTTCATGGTGGTGGCCGTGCCCATAGTGTTACAATAGCCCACAGAGGGGGTGGAACTGGCCACCATGTCCATAAATCCATCCGCATCAATTTCACCTGCAGCCATCATCTCGCGGGCTTTCCACACGATGGTGCCAGATCCCGTGCGCTGGCCTCGAAACCAGCCATTCAGCATTGGCCCGACAGACAGGGCAATGGCTGGAATGTTGACCGTGGCTGCAGCCATGAGAAGGGCAGGCGTGGTCTTGTCACAGCCAATGTTCAGCACCACACCGTCAATGGGATAGCCATAAAGCGTCTCAACCAGCGACAGATACGCAAGGTTGCGATCCAGCATGGCAGTAGGGCGTTTTCCGGTCTCTTGGATCGGATGCACAGGAATTTCGATGACTGTGCCACCTGCTGCAATAACCCCGTCACGCACGCGTTTAGACAGCTCAATATGGTGGCGATTACACGGGCTTAGATCACTGCCGGTTTGCGCAATCCCAATAATCGGCTTGCCTGATTGCAGCTCCTCGCGGGTCAGGCCGTAGTTCAGGTACCGCTCGAGATAGAGCGCGGTCATTTCGGGGTTGTCTGGATTGTTGAACCAGTTTTGCGAGCGTAGCTTAGGGGTCTTGGGATCGGTCATTGGCCGCTCCATCCTCCGTCGATGATATGGGGGTGTCCAGTGGTAAAGGCGCTTTCGTCGCTAGCCAGATAAACCACCAATGCAGCGATTTCTTCGGCTGTGGCCACGCGGCCCAAAGGCTGGCGTGAGACAAAGGCCTCAAGGGCTGCAGCATAGCTGCCCATTTCTTTGCCCAAAGCCGTCACACGGTCGTGCCAGCTGGGGCTTTCTACAGTGCCGGGGCAGATACAGTTACATCGAATGCCTTGCTTTATATAGTCGACCGCCACGGATTTGGTCAGGCCGATCACGGCAGCTTTGGTGGTGCCATATACCATGCGGTTTGGTGCGCCGATGATAGACCCCAGCGCGGATGACATGTTGATAATTGACCCACCCCCCCGTTCGATCATCCCGGGCAACGCAGTTCGGATCGTGCGCACCATGGACCGCACGTTCAGGTCAAAAGCGAATTCCAAATCCTCATCAGTGGCCGTTATGACATCGCCGTGGTGCACAAAGCCCGCGCAATTGAACAAAACATCTGGTTGCGCCGTGGCGACGCCTGTCTCAATCGACGCAAGGTCAAGCACATCCAGTTTGGATGTCTGAATGTTGTCATGGGTCAGTTTGTCCAGCAGATCAGTCGCCACATCCGTGGCAAACACCTGCGCCCCTGCCTCTGCCATGGCCAGAGCAGAGGCTCGACCAATGCCTTGTGCCGCAGCAGTGACCAGCACACGCTTTCCCTCAAGACGGCTGCTTTTCATGTGGTCCCCCCCCATCATGGTCGTCCGGATTTAACAAGAATTGGCCAAGTCCTAGTGGAAAGCAATTGCAAATGCCAGACCCGATGTTAACGATAACAAAAATTGCTCGAGGGGAGGCTGGCACAGTGTCGAAACCACAAATTGCTTTGATCGGAACCGGATTAATGGGGGCCCCAATGACCCGAAACCTGCTGGCAGCAGGTCACGGTGTTCAGGTATGGAACCGGTCCTTGGACAAGGCGCGTGCGCTGGAAACCGACGGTGCAGTGGTCTGCGATACCCCTGTGGATGTGGTGCGCGGCGCTGACTTTATCATCACCATGCTCAGCGACGGCGTGGCTGTGGGCGGATTGATCAAAGACCCTGCGATCACGGACGTCATGAACGCTGGGGCTGTCTGGTTGGATATGTCGTCGATCAAACCCGAAGAGGCGCGCGATCATGCGGCACATTTGGCCAGCCTCGGCTTTGGTCATCTGGACGCGCCTGTGTCCGGTGGCACCAAAGGGGCAGAGGGTGCCAGCCTTGCCATAATGGTTGGTGGCAAGGCTACTGTGTTTGACCAAGCCACGCCCGTCTTTGGCGCCATGGGACGGCCCGTCCATGTGGGCCCTAGTGGTGCAGGCCAGCTGTCTAAATTGGCCAACCAAGCCATCGTGGCAGTGACAATCGGGGCCGTGGCCGAGGCGATGTTGCTGGTCGAACAGGGTGGGGCGGATCCCGCAGCGGTGCGGGCGGCCCTGAACGGCGGATTTGCCGACAGTACGATTTTGCAACAACACGGACGCCGCATGTCCGAGGGTGATTTCGTGCCCGGCGGATTGACCAAGTTTCAGGTCAAGGATTTGGACAATCTGTTGGCCGAGGCCGCCAGCCTTGATCTGGAATTGCCGGTGTCCAAACATATCCGCGACCGGTTCGCGCATTTCAGCGAGAACATGAATGGCGCGGATCAGGATCATTCGGGCCTCTACCTTGAACTCAAAGCACGCAACGGATTGGAGTAACCCATGACCAAAGTTTTGATCCTTGGCGGCGGTGGCATGGTGGGCCAAAAACTGGCGCACCATTTGGTGGCGCACGGCCTGAACGGGGACGCGGACCTGTCGATCACGCTGCACGACATCGCGTTTCCGCCCAATGGGGCCAAGGCCAATATGCGACTGGGCAGTGTTGCCGATGCGGGCGTGGTAGAGGCGTTGGCGCAAGAACGGTTTGATGTGATTTTTCATCTGGCCAGCATCGTTTCGGGGCAGGCCGAAACGGATTTCGATCTGGGGTGGAATGTGAACATGCATCCCACGTGGCGCCTGTTAGAGGGCTTGCGGGCCCAACATGAGGCGACCGGTGGGGCCTATGTGCCGCGCATCGTGTTTACGTCGTCGATTGCTGTTTTCGGTGGACCTTATCCGGACAAAATTGGCGATGAATTCCTGACGGCGCCGCAGACGTCTTATGGGGCGCAAAAGGCGATTTGTGAGGCGATGATCTCCGATTTCAGCCGCAAGGGGTTTGTCGATGGCCTGTCCTTGCGCCTGCCCACGATTTGCGTACGCCCCGGTAAGGCCAATTTGGCCGCCTCCAGCTTTTTCTCTGGGATCATTCGTGAACCGCTCAATGGGATGGAGGCGATCCTGCCTGTGCCTGACACGGTGCGCCATTGGCATGCCAGCCCGCGCAGCGCCGTTGGGTTTCTGACACATGCGGCTGGACTGGACACGGATCTGCTGCAAGGACGCCGCGCGCTGAACCTTCCCGGGGTCAGTTGCACCGTCGCCGAACAAATCGAGGCACTGCGGTCTATTGCCGGGCAAGGCCCGGTCGATTTGATCAAACCGCAGGCGGATGCGGCCATTGCCAAAATTGTAGACGGCTGGCCGCGCAACTTTGATCCGCAACGGGCGATTGCCTTGGGATTCCAATCGGAGCCTGATTTTGACAGCATCATTCACGTCTATATGGACGATGATTTGCCCAAAGGTTAATTCAAGCGACGTTCTGGCCGGAAAGGGACTCCCTTTTTGAAACATCATATGTTTAGGTGAGCCATAACCGGAATCCTTGGCTTTGGGAGGACCGCACGCGCGGACAAAGCTGAGGAGGACAAAAGCGGTAAAAAACCGCTGCCTAGGGAGGGAAATATGGACCAGAAATCAGGAACCCTGATTGAATGGCTCGTGCCGATGGCCTTTGTCTTTGTGACAGGCTGGGTTGTGTGGCAAATGCCGTCATTCATCTTGGATTGGGGCGGTCATCAGGACAACTTGGCAGGGGTCTTTGCCCGAAATGACATCACACCCAACGGGTTGTCATTGTTTGGAGGCATTGCGGATGTTTGGGATTACATCGCGCTGGCGTTGATCCCTGTGTTTTTGATCTGGGGTGTCGCCACTGTGCGCCGGGCTGGCATGGAATTTGAGGCCACGCGTCCTTGGGACCGTTTGTCGATTTTTCTGGGGCGCGTCACAATGATGATGATCGTGCTGCTCACATCCGTGATGATGTACGAAGTAATCATGCGCTATGTGTTTGAAAAACCGACGCTTTGGGCCAATGAGCTGTCCCTATGGATCGCTGGTTTCGTGTTCCTGACTGCTGGCCTTTACGCCATGCAGCAGCGCAGTCACATCCGTATTTTCCTGCTCTATGACGTTGTGCCGCGCTGGATGCAAAAGCTGTTTGATTGCATCTCGACCGCGCTGATCGTGCTCTTTGCTGCGGCTATGGTCTATGGCGCTTACGGCGAGGCAATCACCAAGTTTAACCGCTGGGAAACGTTTGGCACGGCCTTTGATCCGCCCATTCCCGCGACGCTGAAACCGATGATCCTGATCGTGATCGTTTTGGTGGCAGCCCAAGCCGTGATCAACCTGATCTCCGACTGGAACGCTGAACCTGAAACGCACAGCGCCGCGGATGACATTGACGAAGAAGAAATCGAACGCCTCAAGCGTGCAGTAGGGGGCGAATAAGCCATGGATATTGGAACAATCTCGCTGGTCTTGATGCTGGCCTTGCTGGTGCTGCTGGCCATTGGTATGCCTCTTGGCTTTGCCTCGGCGGTACTGGCCGTTTTGGTTATGGTTATGAAGTTCGAGCCACAACTTTTGCTCAACCCTATGTCCTTTGGGGACGGCATTTTGACCGGCAGACCCGGGGCAGGGCCGCTCAACATTCTCAGTCAAAAGATCTACGGACTTTTGACGGATTATGTTCTGATTTCGATCCCGCTGTTTATCTTTATGGCGGCCTTGCTGGAACGTTCGGGCATTGCCAAGGATATGTATTCGTCCCTGAACGTTTGGTTGAACCGTACCCGTGGTGGCATCGCGATCGTAACCTCGATCATGGCTGTGATCATGGCTGCGATGTCGGGCATTATCGGCGGTGAAGTGGTTCTGCTGGGCCTGATTGCCCTGCCGCAAATGCTGCGGCTTGGGTACAATCAGAACCTTGCGATTGGGACGATTTGTGCATCCGGCAGCCTAGGCACCATGATCCCACCATCGATTGTACTGATTATCTATGGGCTTATCACCGAGACCTCGATCAAGGCACTGTTCACAGCCGCCTTTGTCCCCGGTTTCATGCTGGCCTCGATGATCATCATCTACATCGTTATCCGCACACAGTTGAACCCTGACCATGCGCCATTGCCCGATCCTGTTGAGGGTGAGCCACTGGGTAAAGAAAAGGCTGGCCTTTTTGCCGCTTTCCTCAATGTGCTTGTCATAGGCTTTGGGGCTGTGCTGTTTTTGCGCGCGCTCTTTTTCACGGTCACAGGGCAAAACGCACCCATGGAAGGCGAAGATCCTATTTTCTGGGGCACACCGGACTATGTGCCGTGGTTTGGGGCGATCGTGGTCATCGCTTTAGCCTTGGCTTTCTTCGCTTTTGGACGCGAACGGACGAAAACCGGTTGGGATCTGGGCAAGGGCCTTGTGCCGCCCATCGTCGTGATCGGGGTTGTTCTGGGCTCAATCTACGGGGGCATCACAGGCATCACCGAGGCCGCTGGTATGGGGGCCATCGCGGTTCTTGTGATTGCGATCTTCAAAGGCGAGGCCAGTTGGGATCTGCTCTGGGACAGCTTGATGCGGACGCTGAAATCCACGGGCACAATCATCTGGGTCACGATTGGTGCCGCCGCTTTGGCCGGTGCGTATACTTTGGCAGGCGGCCCCACTTACGTGGCCAATCTGATCATTGGGTCGGATCTGCCAACGATGGGCATCCTGCTGACCATGATGTTGATCTTGTTGTTCATGGGCGCGTTTATGGATTGGGTTGGCATCGTGTTGTTGATCATCCCCGTGTTCCTGCCCATCATCCTGCGCCTGCCAATCGAAGAGATCGGTTTGATCGGTGAATTGAACCCTAAGTATGTCTCGGTCTGGTTTGGGGTGCTGTTTTGCATGAACATGCAAGTCAGCTTCCTGTCGCCGCCCTTTGGGCCAGCTGCGTTCTATCTTAAATCCGTGGCACCCGCGCACATCAGCCTGACAGACATCTTCAAAGGCTTCTTGCCCTTTATCGGCATCCAATTGCTGGCGCTATCGGTGATGATCATCTGGCCACCGATCATCGAGGTCTTGCTTGACTGATGCTGAGCCCGGCCCAACTCGCCCAGTTTCGCACCCAAGGTTATCTGGTCGTTCCTAACGTTCTGGAGCCTGCGATATTGGACGCGGTGCGGGCGGAATATGCAGCACTGCTGGATCAGCTTTGCACCGGATGGGGCATTGCGGGCGGCAACTTTGAAGAGCAATTGATCAACGCCTATAGGGCAGGCCACGACTGGTTTCAGCCCATGGATATCTCACTGCCCGGCGACCAGATCATGGCCGATACGCCCATGCATTTTGGCCCTGCGGTGTTTGATATGGTGCGCAGTCCGCGCATTTTGGCCATGGTCGAGCAATTGATCGGCCCCGAGATCACCAGCAACCCGATCCAGCATGTCCGCATTAAACCACCTGTGACACATCTCGCTGCAGGCGAGATCCGACCCCATGTGGGCGGTACAGCATGGCATCAAGATCGCGCCGTGGCTTTGGCCGAGGCAGATGAGACGGACATGGTTACGGTATGGCTGGCAATCACCGAAGCCACAGTTGAAAACGGATGTTTGCAGGTCGCCCCCATGGCGGAAGGTCGCGAAATGCTGCCCCATTGCCCACAGGTTCAAACCTCTATCGCGGATGGTTTCATTGATGAGGCCGCTGCCACACCGTTGCCTGTCCCGGCGGGCGGCTGTGTCGTGTTTGATCCCATGGTGCCCCATGCGAGCCTGCCCAACACAAGCGACGGCATCCGTTGGTCCTTTGATCTGCGGTACAATCGGACTGGCCAGCCCACAGGGCGCAGCCATTTTCCTGAATTTGTGGCCCAATCGCGGGCCAATCCAACCTTGGAGATGCACGACTGGCGGGCGTGGAAATCCATGTGGGAAGACACGCGCGCCCAGCTGGCCCAGCGACCCCATACCAATATCCATCGGTGGACCTCTGACGCCCCGTTTTGTGCCTAAAGGACTGTTATGGCTGATTTCATTCGTCTTGATCCAGATGATAGCGTGGTCACGGCGACCCGTGCGCTGGAGGTCGGGACACCCGTTGAGGCGTTCAAAACCCTCGCCCTGATCCCCTCTGGTCACAAGATTGCAGCGCAAGATATGACCAACGGCGAGGCGATCCGCAAATATGCCCAAGTCATTGGCTATGCGTCCGAGGCGATCTTTGCGGGCGATCATGTCCACACCCATAACGTGGAATTCCGCAACACAGATGCGGCCTATGAATTTTCAACGGATATGCGTCCGGTAGAGCCTGCCAAAACTCCCGATACCTTTATGGGGTACCGCCGTGAAAACGGCCGCGTGGGCACCCGCAACTATATTGCCATTGTGACTTCTGTGAATTGCTCGGCCACAGCCGCGCGGCGCATCGCGGACAGCTTTGGCCCGGATGAATTGGCCGAATATCCCAACGTCGACGGTGTTGTGGCCTTTGTGCACGGCACAGGCTGCGGTATGGCGGGCGACGGCGACGGGTTTGAGGCCCTGCAACGCGTGATGTGGGGCTATGCCAAGCACCCCAACCACGCCGGTGTGCTGATGGTGGGCCTTGGTTGCGAGATGAACCAGATCGATTGGTTGCTCGAGGCTTATGGGCTGAAACAGTCCGACACATTCCAGACTATGAACATCCAAAATGTAGCAGGCCTGCAAAAAACGATCGACATGGGTGTGGCCAAAGTCCGCGCCATGCTGCCCATCGCGAACCGCGCGCAACGCACGCCGTGCCCCGCCTCGGAATTGACTGTGGCCCTGCAATGCGGCGGATCGGATGCGTGGTCGGGCATCACTGCAAACCCCGCTTTGGGCAATGCCTGCGATTTGCTGACAGCCCAAGGCGGCACTGGCGTGCTGGCTGAAACGCCCGAGATTTACGGCGCCGAACACCTGCTAACCCGCCGCGCAGTAGACCAAGCCACGGGCGATCGGCTCGTGGGCCTGATCCGCTGGTGGGAGGATTATACAGCCCGCAACAAAGGATCCATGGACAACAACCCAAGCCCCGGCAACAAGGCCGGTGGGCTGACCACGATACTTGAGAAATCACTGGGGGCTGCGGCCAAAGGGGGGACCACGCCCCTCACAGGTGTTTACAAATACGCCGAAGAGGTCCGCGCCAAGGGCTTCACCTTTATGGACAGCCCTGGCTACGATCCGGCTAGTGTCACAGGGCAAATCGCAGGCGGCTGCAATCTGGTCGTGTTCACTACAGGGCGGGGCAGTGCCTTTGGATCGAAACCTGCACCCACAATAAAAGTTGCAACAAATACAACTATGTACACCCGCATGAGTGACGATATGGACGTCAATGCAGGCGATATACTCAGCGACGGGGTCAGTCTGGAAACCAAAGGTCGCGAGATCTATCAAATGCTGCTCGATGTGGCCTCGGGCCAGATGACAAAATCCGAAGCGCAGGGTCTGGGCGATTACGAGTTTGTTCCATGGCAAATCGGCGCGGTTATGTGATGGTTAAGGCGGGACAATCCATCTGTGTAGAAGCGATCAAGACGCAGCAACCGCGTCGGGTTTGGACAAATCCCAAAGGTCAAATTGGGCTGTTTGGGGTGAATATCTATCGGTGTTCTGAACAAAAGTGGCAAACTAGTATACCAGACCCTTTGCCTTCGCGCATTTTCACCATATACGAGATACAAAAGTCGCCTAAGGCGCTGAATTTGGGACGATAGAAAGGGACACCACATGAGCAATATCGGATTTATTGGCCTCGGCCTGATGGGCGCGGCCATGGTCGGGCGCTTGCAAGACCAGGGACATAGCCTCACCGTTATGGCCAACCGCTCGCGTCCTCGGGTGGATGCCGCCGTGGCGCGCGGCGCTGTCGAAGTGGGCAGTGCTCGCGAAGTGGCCGCCGCCAGCGATGTGGTGATGTTGTGCATGGACACCTCAGACAGTGTTGAGGGCCGCATGTTGGGCGACGATGGCATTTTGGCCGGTTTGCGCGAAGGGGCGGTTGTTGTGGATTTCGGCACGTCATTGCCAGCCTCTACCCGTAAAATGGGCGAGGCGACTGAGGCGGCTGGTGGCACATATCTAGACGCGCCTTTGGGCCGCACGCCAGCCCATGCGGTAGATGGTTTGCTCAACATCATGGCTGCAGGGGACAAGGCCGCATTCGACAAGGTCAAGCCGGTTCTGGACGATCTAGGCGAGAACGTCTTTCACCTCGGCGCCTTAGGGTCGGGCCATACGATCAAGTTAATGAACAACTTTTTCGGTATGACCGTAGCCAATGCCATCGCTGAGGCTTTTGCCGTAGCAGATGTGGCCGGCATCGACCGCAAAGCCATGTACGATGTGATTGCAGCAGGCCCCTTGCGGTCTGGCATGATGGATTTCGTTGGGGCCTACGCCATGGAAGGCGACCCGACCAAGCTGGAATTTGCGATCAAGAACGCCGCTAAGGATGTGGGCTATTATTCCCAAATGACGAAAGATGCAGGCGTTGAAAGCCTGATGTCCAAATCCACGCTAGAGGCCCTGACAACCGCGCGCGACGAAGGCCGCGGCGACGACATGGTCAGCCAGATGGTGGATTTCTACGCCGACCGGTTCAAGAGCTAGAGCGCCTAAATGTCCGGCCTACAAGCCGCCCTGCGTCAAGACCGCGCCCAGTTAGGGATTGGTATGATGCTGGCGGCTTGGTTGCTGTTTTCCTTTGTGGATACGTCCGTGAAATGGCTGGTTTTGGCAGGTCTACCGGCGATGCAATTGGCCTTTATGCGCTATGTGGGTCATTTCGTGATTTCCTTGGCAGACGTGGGGCGGGGCGGCTTTAACATCGAACGCTTTCGCACCGATCATTTTGCATGGGTTGGGTTTCGGGCGTTCTTGCTGGTGTCGGCCACCTGTTTGAACTTCATCGCGCTCAAAACCTTGCCGCTGACCCTGACCTCAGCGATCATGTTCTCCGCCCCGATCCTTGTGTGTGCCTTTGCGGTGCCGCTGCTGGGCGAACGGGTTGGGCCGTGGCGTTGGTTCGCAATTTTGCTGGGCTTTGCAGGCGTCTTGGTGGTGATCCGCCCCTTTGGCGAGACCTTCACTTGGGTGACATTATTGCCCGTTTACAACGCCTTATCCCTAGCACTTTATTCGATCATCACACGTAAACTGTCTGGCATAGTCTCAGCCACCACGATGCAGTTTTACATGGGCGCTTTGGGCACATTGGTGCTGTTGCCCTTTGCGATCTGGACGTGGCAGTCGCCTGCGACCGCTTTAGATTGGGTGTTGATGATTGCACTGGGTGTTTGGGGCTGGGCAGGACACGAATTGCTGACACGCGCCCATGGGTTTGCCACAGCCAACACCCTGATGCCCTATACCTATTCGTTCATGATCTACCTGACGATTGCCAGTTATCTGGTGTTCAGCCATGTGCCGGATGTCTACACGGTATTGGGGGCAGGGATCATCATATGCTCGGGGCTGATTATCTGGGTCCGTGAAAAGGGAAAAACCACATGAAAATTGCATGTATTGGTGAGGCCATGGTCGAAGTGGCGCTCAGCCGTGCGGGCGACACGGCGCGGATCGGCTTTGCAGGGGATACGTTGAACACAGCGATCTATCTGGCGCGCAAACAACCCGACTGGCATGTGGCCTACCTCAGCCGCGTCGGGGCGGATGACCTGTCGTCAAATTTGCTGGCCTATATGGCGGATCAAGGCGTGCAGACGGATCTGGTGGGGATCAGCCAAACGCGGTCTGTTGGCCTTTATAGTATCGCCACAGATGACACGGGCGAGCGTAGCTTTTCCTATTGGCGCGATACCTCTGCGGCGCGCGAGACTTTTGGCGCGCCGACGCCTGATTTTGCTGACTTGAGCGGATTTTCGGTTGTGTATTTGTCCGCCATCACACTGGCGATCCTGCCCAAATCGGTCCGTGATGCCTTGCTGGAGGCGCTGCAGGCCTATCGCCGCACAGGTGGGCGTGTGGCCTTTGACAGTAATTTCCGACCAAAGCTGTGGGAGGATCATAGCACGGCCCAAACCTATATCGAAGCGTTCTGGCGGATCACTGACATTGCTTTGCCCAGCGTTGATGACGAAATGGCGGTCTTTGGTGACGTGGATAGGGGGGCGGTGAGTGCTCGGCTCAAGGGGTTTGGGATCACTCAGGGCGCTTTGAAATGTGGTCCGACTGGCCCCTTAGATTTGTCACCTGCGCAAATCGAACAAGACTACCCCGCCGCGCAGAAAGTGATCGACACCACTGCGGCTGGGGACAGCTTTAACGCAGGATTTTTGGCGGCCTATCTGGCAGGCAAGGGTGCGGCTGCATCCTTGATGGCAGGGCATGAATTGGCTGCTGATGTGATCGGCTATCCCGGAGCGATTATGCCAAAAGACGCCTGATCAGAGTTTTCGGCGCGGCGATTTTGGTCAGCAAAACGTGGTCCAAGTCCGCTGATGAATTGCGAAAGGTCTGGTGCGCCGCGAAAAACAATGGATCATCCAGCGCGCGCCCGGCCTCTAGTTCACCCCGTACAAAATCCACCCAAGCTTTGCACGCGGCCTCGACCGCAGGCGAGCCAAGCCCCTGCATTTTGCGCGCCGTCCACGTAGAAAACAGGCGCGGTGGCAGCTTCTTTGATCCATCCATAGCAATTTGGCGCAGCTCGTGATGCAAATGCGGATTTTCGAACCGCGCAATCAGCTCGGCTGCATAAATATGCGCGTCGCCGCGTGTGTCTGGTGGCAAGGTTTCAGCGGCTTCGCGCATCAAATCCTGTGCGCCTTGGCGTAACGTCTGATCTTCGATCGCCTGATGCACATATCTGTGCCCTGCCAAAATGCCCGCATATGCCAAATAGCTGTGGGCCCCGTTGAGCATGCGCAGTTTGCGGATTTCAAAGGGCACAACATCGGGCACAATCTGTGCACCAACCGCTGCCCAATCGGGACGGGGGCCTGCAAAATTATCCTCGATCGCCCATTGCGTGAACCGCTCGGTTTCCACTGGGGCCGCTGCAAGGCCGCCTTGGTCTGCAACAAACTGCGCCAGCTTGTCCGTGGTTGCAGGCGTAATGCGATCCACCATGGACGAGGCAAAGCGCAAATGAGTGCCAATGCGCCGAGCCAGATGCGGGGCAAATTGTGCAAACGCCCGGGCCAAGGTCCCGCCATTATCGCTAAGGTTATCGCAACTCAGAATGGTCAATGGCGCTGCGTTGTCCCGCTTGGTCAGGCCTTTGGACAGCAAACCGTAGATCGTTTTGGCCGCACCCTGTTGGTCCTCAATGATCGCGGCGTCCCCTGTGTCCAAACCACCCTCAGGTGCCAAGTGATAGCCTTTTTCAGTTATGGTCAGGGTGATAATCGCAACCTCTGGATCAGCGATCTGATCAATGATGCGTGGGGTATCGTGCGGGGCCACAAGACAGTCGTCGTGCACGGACACGGTTTGAAGCTGCGTGGTTATTCCATCGCGGATCACAAGGGTGTAGTCAAAGTCCTGCGGGGCCAATTGATCCCGCATTTTGGCGCTGCGCAAAGACACACCGATAATGCGCCACGGGTCCTGTGGTGTTTGCTCGTTGCACAGCTGGGTGTAGACGGCCTGATGAGCGCGGTGAAAATTTCCAAGGCCAAAGTGCAGGATTTTGGGCATAGGCGTGCAATCTTTCCGTGTGAGCCTCTTTGCATAGCGGCTTAGCTGCGGAAAATTAAGGTTTTTTTCGAAAAATCGAGGGTCATACCCAAAAATGGAGATGACCACCTTTGAGGTTTCGTGTTTACCTTCGGTAAAAGCGTCCAGAAAAAACTCTGCACGGCGCCAAATGGGGGACGATTTTATGGTCACAAAGAACACATCGTTGACGTTTGAGATTGAACAGCAATCCTTGTGGCGGCCGGGTCGTGCAGAGGAATTGCGCATCGATTCAGGCAACTTCATGATCTGGGACCCCAACGAGATCACCAAGGATTTCAGCGTCGAGGTGTTGGGCTTTGGCCTAGAGGCAGAGGCCTATTTGGATGTGCGCTTTGGTCTGCTGGCCTATGCGGATCTGGGCACTGGTGGCGATTGGTCCGCCAGCTATGACATCGACGTCACTGTGGATTACCCCGCCGCAGTGTTCGCAGGCGATAATATCACGTTCAACTTTTCGGATCCGCGCGTTGTGGCCAGTACGCTGACCACCTTGGGCTTTGGCAATTCACGCATTTCGGGCAACGAAAAAATCGGCGCAGGCTTGGATCTGATAATCGAGATCAAAGCCGGCATGCGTGACATCATTTTCGAGCATTGGTTCGGCACCGAAGGTCCGACCAGCTTTAGCCTGATCAACCTAGATGAACGGATCGAAATTATCGGTGTCAATCTTGAGGACCCGGAATTCACTCTCGATCTAAGCGATGAAGTCAGCCTGACCGCGCGCTTGCCCACTGGCGCCAACATCGAGGCAAAAGGCACCGAAGGTTTGATCAAAGGCAGTGGTGCGTCTGATGTGCGGTTTTTGGAACTGAATGCCGACGTCGACGCCTTGTTGATCAAGCTTTTGTCGAAGATGCCGCCGCCCATTGCCGCTGTGGCCAAGGTGCTGGGTGAAACGGTGTTTGCCGAACATACCTTTGATATCAGCGACTATGTCTCGTTTATTGGCGAGGGTAAATTCTTCTTTGATTTTACCTTGCTGGATATTGGGGCAGGGGCTGGATTGGTTGTCACCGAAGATGCCTCGCTGGATATCACCCAGACCAACAGCGATGATCTGGATATCACTGTCACAATCACATCCGACAATGGAACGCCAGACGATGTGACCGATGATTTCCTCAGCGCCTCTGGCCTCTTGGGGCAGGACTTGGTGCTCAGTGCGCCTACCAGCGGATTTGGCACCGCCAGCTTTACGGCTGAGTATGAGATCAATCGCGGCAGCTTTTTTCATGGGATGGGTGTGGGGCTTAATGCCTCGATCACAGTGGATGCGTTGCAAGGCGCGTTGGGGGGCTCATGGGTGCCGTCGGCGCTGCAATTCAGCTTTGGTCCTTTGCTCGAGATTGAATTCCCCGATGGCGGTCTGACAATTGATCTGGGCAACATTTATGAGGACACGTTCGAGATTGATGCCAGTGAGTTTAACACTGAAAGCGACGTCTACGAAGTGTTCTACGTGGAAGAGGACCTTGCACCTGCCAACTGGAACCCCAACAGTCCCAATGCCGCGGCGCAAGTTTATGAGAATTTCCAGCTCTATTTCGAGAACTTGGAGGCGGCGCAAAACAACCCCAACTATGCGGGTCTCGGGTATATCGAACGGCCTTTGGTGGGGGATGTAAGCTCCAGTTTCGATTTCCGCGGGCAGACGAATATCTTGTTCACATGGACACCCCAGCTGACGCAAAATGTCTTGCTGGGCACCAATAATAACAGCCTGGGCGTGGTGGATGTCAGCGGCGAAAGCGCTTCTTTGTTTGCAGGTTTGGGCAGCTCGACACCGTTTGGCAACTTTGCAGGCTCTACCGAAAAAGCATTCTTTATGCTGTTCGATTTGGATACGGCCACATCGATTACCTACGCAAATGGTGGCCAAGAGGTGACCTTTGACACCTCGGTAGATGTCTATGGCGGCTCTGGCGCGGATATCCTTGTTCTATTTGGCAATGACACGCGGTTCTTGGACGGGGGCGCGGGCATCGACAAACTGGTGGCCAATTTCCAAGCAGCCTTGGGCGATGTAGATGTCAAATGGGACCTCAGCGCATCAGTTGCAGCCGAAAGTGACGGCAATAGTAACACCATCGGTGGCATCACGCTGTTTGAAGGCACTGCAGACGAGGTGGTGATCAAAAACATCGAAGAGATCGCCCTGCGTACAGGGGCCGGTAATGACTACATCAAGACCTACATCTATGAAGATGTCGTGCTGACAGGCGATGGCGACGATTTTGTTGATCTGCGCACGGATAACTACAGCGATATCGTATCGCTTGGCGGCGGCGACGACGCGATCTTTGCCGGATTCCGTTCAAATGTCACCCGCGCTAACGATGACACCATTTATGGCGGCAAGGGGGACGATCATCTGTTCTTGCAACTGGGCAATGGCGGTCTGACCTATAACATCTCGGAAGTCTTGACGAATATCGAGGGCCAGTATTCAGACCAATTTGCGGCAGCAGGCCTTGGGGTTACAGCCAGTTACGCGGATCTCAACACGTTCTTGACGGCCTATTACAACGCACGCTTCTATTCCCAGACCACGGGCTTTACTGAAAACGAAGCGTTCGAAGGCTCGAACATCAATTTCCAACGCCACATTAGTTTGCTCAACGGTGCGACTGAATCCGAAATCAACACAACGTTTGATATGGAACGGATCAGCGTTTCTGCCAGTAGTGGTCTGGGCGCCGGTGATGACCTTGTGATCTATATGGGCGGGTCTGAATATACCGCTGGCGCTGGCAGTGATTACTTTGTGGCGAACTTCTCGGAAGAGGAAGACATCTATGGCGATCGTGGCGGTGTGACGATCCGCCTAGATGATACCCAAATCGATGGTTTTTACGGCGAGACCGTCATCGACGGGTTCGAGCGGCTCTTTGTACGCGGCACAACGAAGTCGGACGAATTCACCGGTGGTCAGCTGGAAGACAGGCTGGAAGGGAATGGTGGCAACGACATCCTTTATGGCGGCAATGATCAGGTCGCGGACCACTTGATCGGTGGTGTTGGCAACGACCGTTTCCTTTGGGGTGCGGATGGCGCTGACGTGATCGAGGGCTTTGTGTCAGCGGAACTAGGCATTACCGAAACGGCCTTTGAAACTGCCTTTGGTGTGTCGCCTGCCTATCGCGACGTGCTGGATGTGGTTGCAGATGGGTCCGAGACCAGCGGCCTGACGTATCGTTTTGCCACGGGCTATACCCTTAGTGGCGATAGCATCTCGACGGCGACCTATGACACCATTTCAGCGGCTACCGAAGGCTGGGATGATGCGCTTGCTTCGGATACGATTACCCACTTGCTGGAATTCATGGAAATTGCAGCCCCCAGCACAATCAACAGCGATCTTTACACCAATATGTCCATGGGCAATGGCTATATGGGCTTCCACGATATCGAGGTTGTGAACCTTGATCTGTCGGACGCCTATAATGACTTGATGATCTATCAAGGCGGCAGTCGCTATGTGGGCGGCGAACGCTCTGACGACCTTGATACATTTGTGGCCGACCTGAGCCATCTTGGCGCGCCTATGGACGTCCAGATCAAAGACGAAGAGGCGCTGGACGGATCAGACGGCTATTTCATTGCCAACCAGATCTACGTCGAAGGGCTGGATCGTCTGATCCTTAAGACAGGCTCTGGCAACGACATCCTCAAGGGTGGCAAATTCGACGACTACCTCGATGGCGGAGACGGTGACGACCAGATTATGGCCACTGCTGGCAATGATGTTTTGGTTGGCGGATTGGGTCGCGACTTGATCATGTGGGGCGCCGAAGGCAACACCATTGCACGCGGTGGTCCCAACTTTGGCGACTATGGCGAACGCGATCACTTAATGATCGGTGGGGCCTTGGGGGACGCTGGATCCACCTTTAGTATTGTAAACGATAACAACGGGTTGCTGGGCGAAGTTCTATCGGCTGCCAGCTCGACCGATGCGCTGTCGGATGCGCTAAATTTCTTTTACAACGCGCCACAAGCGCCAGGTGGCGACACGACCAACGACCAATCGGTCAACAGCTTTGTCTATGACGCGGGCACCTATCAAATTGATTACCGCGATTTCTATTCCGTCGATATGGCCGGGGCAGATGGTGTCAATGACATCATCTTTTATCAAACCGGTGTCGCCTACTACGGCGGCGAACACACAAACGATGCCGACCTCTTTGTCGGTGATTTCACTTTCGATGCCTCGCTGGGTTTTCAAGGCCGGATCGACTATGGCGATCTGCTCTTTGAGGTCGACACCGGCGATGGGGCCATTACCGACAGCGGCAACGGGATCAAAACTGCGGGCTTTGAACGGTTCCACCTGCGCCTATCTGACGGCAACGATACGGTCATTGGCGGCGACTTTGATGACTTTGTGTCGGGCAATGCGGGCAACGACTACTTTGAAGGTGGTTTGGGCGACGATTATTTCTCGATGGGCGAGGGCAACGACACCTTCGTGCACCAAGGGGGCAATGATTTCGTTTACTCCTTTGGCGGGGGCTACGACGTGTTCAGCCTTGCCACCGAGGATCGCGGGGCCCTTGAATTGGGGCTGCGCTACTATGATCAAGCCAATGGCGGCGCGCTGACCACAACCTTCTGGAATGCAGCCACAACAGTGCTGACCTATTCGGATTTCGAGGAGATTTCGGTTGCCTTCGACAACAGCTACGCCGCCTCGCAACTGCAAGGGTCGCGCATCTTGCGGTACGGCGACAACAGTCTCGAATTCGGCAACTTGGACGAGGCGAATTTAATTGGTGGCGCGTTGAACGACATTCTGATCAGCAGTGGCACACAAGGCACGTTGATTGGCGGCGGCGGCTCGGACGTGCTGTGGGCCGATGCCAGCCAAGACTTCTTGATGGGTGGCTCGGGTGCAGACACCTATGTGTTTGAAGACGTCTTTGGTCAGAATGTGATCTTTGACGAAACTGGTGAAGACACCAATTTGGTCTTTGTTGGCGGTCTGATCAGCGAACTTGTGTTCACGCTGGATGGGCTGGATCTGCTGATCAACGCCCCATCCGCGTTCCCGGGCACATTGCAGGGTGATATACGTGTAGTTGGCTATTTCAACGACGCGGTAAACGGGCGCAACTTTACCTTTACCGATAGCACTGGCAGCCAGAAACTGGACCTGACCTACCTAGAGGCCGAGATCAACGTCACAGGCGAAGTGTTCAACGAAATCAATGGCACAGCCGAAAACGACACCTTGGCCTATGCATCACACCTCACCGATCTGATGATAATGGGCAAGGGCGATGACTTTGTCCTGTCCAGCCGTGGTGCAGATTTGATCAACGGCGGCACAGGCGAAGATGGCGTGTCTTACGTCAACTCTGACGAAGGCGTGCGTATCGCCCTGTTCAACCAGACAGCCTCGGGCGGTACTGCCGAGGGCGATGTTCTGGTCTCGATCGAACATATTGCTGGGTCCAATATGGATGACAGCCTTGCTGGATCCTCGCGTGATAACACCATCAACGGCGGGGGCGGTGACGATACTGTGTCTGGCTTTGACGGTGATGACATCCTCACGGGCGACGATGGCGACGACACCATCCGTGGTGGCGAAGGCAATGACACCCTTTATGGGGACGATGGCAAAGACGTGCTGGAAGGCGGTGTCCGCAGTGACAGCCTCTTTGGCGGCGCTGGCAAGGACATTTTGCGCGGTGGCACCCAAAGCGATCTGCTCAACGACGGCATGGGCAGTGACAAAAGCTATGGTGGGGCTGGGGATGACCTGTTGTTCTACGAAGGCGGCTTTGACAAATGGTTTGGTGGTTCGGGCAACGACTGGGGTGATTTTGGCGCCCTGACCCAAGCGATCCAAGTTGACTTGTCAGGGGACGAGATCGTGCGCCGTGTCAACGACGCTGGCAATTTGGTCAAGATCGTCCAATTGCAAGATATCGAAAACATCCGTGGCTCGCTGGTTGACGATCTTTTGATCGGCTCGGATGACAAGAATGTTCTTAACGGCAGTCTTGGCAATGACACCTTCGTGGGCAAAGGCGGCAAAGACACGCTGATTGGCGAGGCCGGTTTTGATACCGCAGACTATTCCCAAGACGGTGGTACCAAAGGCATCGATCTGGTGCTTGGCAGTGACGTGAACCTCTTTGGTGAGGAATATCTCACTGGTTCTGATAGCCACAACGACACGGATTATCTGGTCGGCATCGAGCGGATCATCGGCACGGACAAAAACGACAACATCCAAACCCTGAACGTGGATTCCGTGGTGATGGGCGGACGTGGGGCCGACGGCATCGGCGGCATGGCTGGCAACGACGTGTTGATGGGCGAAAATGGCGACGACCGCATTGATGGCGGCTTTGGCGACGACCTGTTGTCCGGTGGACGTGGCAATGACATTGTTCTGGGTGGTGACGGTAATGATACGATTATTGCCGAGTTCGAGGGCTATTATAACAGCTACTTTGGCGGCGGCGAAACCTACTCAGACGACGGCATCACAACGGATATCGACACTCTGAGCTTTGCGGATGTGACGGACAACATCACTCTGCGTGTGGACCAAAATATCGCCGACACAGGGGACGTGTTTTACAGCGACGTCTACAACTTTGAGCACTTCATCATGGGCCAAGGCAATGACCGTGTGATCGTTGGGGCAGCCGATGCCATGATTTCCTATATTGGCGGCCTAGACGCCTACGAAGGCGGCAGCGGCAACGATCATATCAACTATTCCCTGTTTGACGCAGCGGTTGAGGTCAATCTGCTCAACTTCCTTGCGCGGACAATGGATGAGGACAATGTGGTCACCGGCACCTTCCGCGAGATCACCAGCCTGCTGAACTTTGAGGATATCACTGGCTCTGCCTATGATGACTTCCTGACCGGCAACACCGAAGCCAACGTGATCAATGGCGCTGCGGGCGATGACACTCTTGACGGGCGTGATGGCGACGATGTGATCAGTGGTGGTGCAGGCAACGACCGGATCATCATGCGTCCGGGTTCCGGTGCTGACACAATTGATGGCGGCGAGGGGACTGATTACCTCGAGGCGCGGACATTCGGCACAGGTGTTACCCTCAACCTCAAAGACGGGGACGGGGATGACACGATTATCAACGTCGAAGGCCTGATCGGGACAGTCTTTGATGACACGCTGATTGGCGATGCCGGCAACAACATCTTTGAGGGGCTCGGCGGCTCGGATATGATCGACGCAGAAGATGGCGATGATCTGGTGGTCTACACAGATGGCTTTGTCACCTACGACGGTGGCTTTGGCCGCGATACACTGGACTTTAGCCGCTATGCCTACGGTGTGAACGCCGAGCTTGGCGTGGAAAACGGCCTGCAATCGACCCAGCGCACGGGTTCAAGCTATAACAACCAAGTCAGCAGCATCGTTTTGGGGGCTATCGTTGATAATAGCGTTGAAAACCTTATCGGGTCCGACTTTGGCGACCGGTTGTTCGGTAACAGCGATGAAAACGCCCTCAACGGCGGTTTGGGCGACGACAAGCTTTACGGTCGGGGCGGCAAGGATGTGTTCAGCTACACTGGCGGTAAAGATGAATGGTATGGGGGCGATGGCCTTGATACCGCTAATTTCTCCGGATTTGGTGCGGCTGTTCAGGCTGATCTTACTGCCAGCGGGTTCAACGTGCTCAGCAATGGCGGCACAGATACCAGCGGTACCCTAAGTGGCCTCGTGGCACTTAAGACCATGGAGAACCTGATCGGATCGATCTTTGATGATGCGCTAACCGGGGATGACGAGGCCAACATCATTTCAGGCTTCTTTGGCGATGACACAATCAATGCAGGTGGCGGCAAAGACACGGTTGATGGCGGCGATGGCGCTGATGTGATCAATGGTGGCGACGGGGATGACCGTCTGACCGGTGGGACGCTGGAAACTGACGGCGATGATACACTCAATGGTGAGGATGGCGACGACATCCTCAAAGGCGGCGCTGGGAATGATACTCTGGATGGTGGCAAAGACGACGACACCCTCAAAGGTGAAAACGGTGATGACATCCTGATCGGTGGCAACGGCGCTGATCGCCTTGAAGGCGGTGATGGCGACGACGAAGCCCGTGGCGGCAGTGGCGAAGACAAGCTCTTTGGCGGCAGCGGCAATGACATGCTCTTTGGTGGCTTCTCCAATGACGTGCTCAAAGGCGATGCAGGGAACGACACGCTGGATGGCGGCAAAGGCGATGACCGTCTGGAAGGTGGCGACAGCTCTGACATGCTGATCGGTGGCGAAGGGGCTGATGAACTGGATGGCGGTGCCAGCAGCGATACAGCGTCCTATGCGACATCATTGGCCGGGGTTGATGTGAACCTTGATACGGGCGTGGGCACCGGTGGTGACGCAGAGGGCGACACATTGATCAGCATCGAACGCCTGATCGGGTCAGCCTTTGATGATCGGTTCGAAGGCACAGAGCTGGCCGAGGTGTTCGAAGGTGGCGACGGCATGGATACGATCCTTGGCCGTGGCGGCGACGACTGGATTACCACCGGTGCAGGCAATGACACGGCCTTTGGTGGCGGTGGTAACGATAGCCTGTCTGGGGGCGATGGCGATGACATCCTCAACGGTCAGGCCGGGTCAGACCAAATCTCGGGCGGTGACGGTATCGACACCATTGATGCAGGCGACGACGATGATTTTGTCCTTGGCGGCAAAGGCGCTGACACGATCTACGGTGGTGGCGGCGAGGATATGCTGAAAGGCGAAAACGGCGCTGATGTCATTCGCGGTGATGGCGGCAATGATGAGTTGCAAGGCGGTGGTGGCACCGACACGCTGCGAGGCGGCAACGACAATGACCTGTTGCTGGGCGGCGGTGGGGCCGACGATCTCTTTGGCGATAACGGTTTGGATCTTTTGTTGGGCGAGGCTGGCGATGACAGTCTCAGCGGTGGCAAAGGCAATGACCGTTTGGATGGTGGTACCGGCGACGATACCCTCAAGGGTGGCGCTGACATTGATGTGTTTGTCTATTCTGGCAACTATGGTGCTGACACCGTGCTCGACTACGAAGTGGGCGTCGACAAGTTTGACCTCAATGGCGCATTGGTCGGCTTGGGCAATTACTTTGGCACTGCCACACAGAACGGGGCCGATGTGACGCTGGATTGGGGCAATGGCAACACGCTGACAGTGCTCAATGCCACTGCCGCACAGATCGAGGCCGACAGCATCAACCTGCCGTTCTAAAGACGGTAGGTTTGTGCTGCGATCTGGGTTGCCAATAAGGGCGCTAGGCTGCGGGCATCACTCAGGTCAAAGACCTTTGCCTGCACCTGCGCGCCCAAATGCTGGGCCACCCCGCGCCGCCAAACATCGTGGCGCGCAGGGATCGACATAAAGGCACGCGTGTCGTCGTTAAACCCCGCAAGGTTCCAATAGCCTGCTGTTTCCACCACTTGATCAAAATAGCGCGCAATGCCTGCTGCACTATCGTGAAACCACCATGGCGGACCGATGCGCAAACAGGGCCAATGCCCGGCCATAGGGGCCAGCTCGCGCGCATAAGTCGCTTCATCCAGCGTGAACAGGATCAAAGTGAAATTGGGATGGTTTCCGCAGTGGTCCAGCAAACATTGCAACCCGTGCACCCAGTCGGTGGCCACAGGAATATCAGCGCCCACATCGCGACCCAAGCTTTCAAAAAGGGCCTTGTTGGTGTTGCGCTTACTGCCAACATGCAGTTGCATCACCAACCCGTCGTCGCAGCTAAACCGCGCCATTTGCACCAGCATATGACCCTGAAATTGCGCAGCTTCGGCCCGGGTTATGGTGCCGTCCAATGCCTTGGCGTAATAGGTTGCAGGATCGTCCAACCAACAGGTGTACAGCACTTCTGCTGCGTGGTCGGTGGCAGTGGCCCCAAGGGCAGCAAAGGCTGCGCGCTGGGCCATCAATGCTTGCAAATACCCCTCAAAGGTGGCTGTGTCGCAATTGGTGATCTGGGCCAAATCGCTGATCGAACTGGCAAAACGGTCGTCCATAGGATCCAGCACGGCATCGGGTCGAAAGGTCGGAATAACCCTTCCTGTCCAACCACTTGCGGCAATAGCGTGGTGGTGCACCAGCGGATCAGTGGCGGCATCAGTGGTGGCAAGCGCTGCGATGTTGAACCGCTCAAAAACCGCCCGTGGGCGAAAGGCGTCACTGGCAAGCGAGGCTGCGATCTGATCATAGATCGCATCGGCACTGGCAGGGGTCAAAGGCTGATCAATCGCAAAGGTATTGTTAAACATATACCGAAGCCATGTGTGGCTCGGAGTGCCCAGAAACAGATGGTACTTCGCGGCAAACAACCGCCAGATTTGACGCGGATCCTTTTGGTCTGCAGGCACACCAATGCCCATTTCTTGCATGCTGACCCCTTGGGAATAAAGCATCCGGTAAAGGTAATGATCAGGTGTCAGGATCAAATCCGTGGGCGTGGTCCATTTTGCATCACTGGCAAACCACGCAGGGTCGCAATGCCCGTGGGGCGACACAATTGGTAAGTCTCGAATATCGTCATAAAGCGTGTCTGCGGGATTGGTCATGGGCGGCCTCACTGGTGTTTGGCGCGATCATCGGTGAAGTGCTTGCACAATGCCAGACCCTCGCTAAAGTTTTGTTTCAGGCAAGGCGGAGACCTATGAAAGCAGTTTTAATCGGAGCAGGCATGGTGGCAGATATGCATGCCCAAGCCATTGCAGCCACTCAGGGTGCTGTCACTTTGGGTGGGATATGGGCCCGCGATCCGCAAAAAGCCCGGACGTTTGCAGCTGATCATGGGGACCTGCGGTGCTACGCAGACTTGGACAAAGTGGCGCTGGATCCGTCCGTCGGTTTTTGCATTGTATTGACGCCACCGGACGCGCGGCTGGATATAGCACGGGCATTGGCCGAAGCAGGCAAGCCTGTGCTGTTGGAAAAACCCATCGAGCGGAATGCATCCGCTGCGGCACAGATCGTAGATATTTTTGCTAAAAAAAACTTGCCCTTGGGCGTGGTTCTTCAACACCGGATGCGGCCTGCTGCGCGCCATCTTAAGGCCCTGTTGGAGCGTGGTGCGCTGGGCCAGATTGCAGCAGTAGACGTGCGCGTGCCGTGGTGGCGGGATCAAGGGTATTACGATGTTGCAGGGCGTGGCACCTACGCCCGCGACGGCGGTGGCGTGTTGATCACCCAAGCCATTCATACATTGGATCTGATGCTGCATCTGGCAGGTCCTGTTGCACAGGTGACGGCCATGGCCACCACAACCCCGCTGCACCAGATGGAAGCTGAGGATTTCGTCAGCGCAGGACTGCGCTTTGCCAATGGCGCTATGGGGTCTGTTGTGGCCAGCACTGCCAGCTTTCCCGGCGGGGCCGAGGGCATCACCTTGCACGGTACCCAAGGCAGTGCTGTTTTGGATGCCGCCGATCTCAAGCTCTATTGGCGGTCTGGTGAGGTGGAACATCTGGCAGGGGCAGCGGATACCGGGGGTGGGGCAGATCCCATGGCCTTTGGCCCGGAATGGCACCGCGATGTGATCGCAGGCTTTGCCCGTGCCGTGGCAGCAGGGCAGGAACCGCCGATTTCGGGCGGCGATGCTCTGTCAGTGCATCAATTGATCGATACAATCATCCTGGCAGCCAAGACCGGACAAAAACAGGAGATGCCCCATGGCTGACAGGCTGAAAATAGGTGTGATCGGGATTGATCACCGCCATTGCTACACCCAGATCCAGAACATGCTGGATGTTGGGGCCGAATTGACCTGCTGGAGTACGATTGGCACCCCAGAGACGCTGGATGGTTTCCTCAAACGCTTTCCCGACGCCGCGCGCGTTCCGGACGGGACGGATGTGCTGAATTCTGGCGTGGATTTGGTCATCTTGGCTGGCATTCCTGTAGACCGTGCCGCATGGGCCGTGGCCGCCATGCAGGCTGGTTGCGATGTGATGTCGGACAAGCCCGGCTGCACAACGATGGAACAACTTGACGCAATCAAGGACGCCCAAGCCGCCACAGGTCGTATTTGGTCCATTGATTTTTCTGAACGATTTGAAGTGCCTGCAGTGACAAAAGCCGCGGAACTCGTCGCAGCAGGCGCCATTGGAAAAGTCGTACAAACAGTTGGTCTGGGGCCGCACCGCCTTAACCGCCCTACACGACCCGACTGGTTTTTCCAGCGCGAGCGGTATGGCGGTATTTTGGTAGATATCGCGTCGCATCAAATCGATCAGTTCCTGTATTTCACCGGCTCGACAGACGCCCAAGTGACGCTGGCCTCTGTTGGAAATTTTGCCAACCCCAGCGATACCGGCCTGCAAGATTTTGGTCAGATCGTGCTGCAATCACCGCAAGGCCATGGCTATATCCGTGTGGATTGGTACACACCCGACGCGCTGCCAACTTGGGGCGATGGGCGGCTGACTTTGTTAGGAACAGAAGGCACGATTGAATTGCGCAAATATGTGGATATTGGCGGTGCTGCGGGTGGCGATCACGTGTTTTTGGTCAATGGTAGCCGTTGCGAACGGATTGATGCCAGCGGCGCAGGCCTGCCCTATTTCGCAGCTTTGGCGGCAGACGTCAGGGACCGAACCGAGACAGCCATGCCACAGACCCACGCGTTCAAAGTGATGGACCTGGCCCTTCAGGCCCAAGCCTTGGCCGAAGCCACATGATCCGCGTTGCAATCATCGGGGCAGGGATCGGGGCCGAGCATTTGGCAGGATACCGCGCAGGCACCGAGTTTGAAGTTGTCGCGATTTGTGACTTGGACGTGGCGCGGGCCAAGGCCATGGCAGGGGACATTCCGGTTGTGACAGATATGGCCGAGGCGGTCAAAATGGGTGTGGATGTGGTCGATATCTGCTTGCCACCACATTTGCATGTTCCGTTTGCAATCAAGGCACTAGAGGCTGGATGTCATGTGATTTGTGAAAAGCCATTGGGATGCTCTCTGGTCGAGGTAGACGGATTGATTACTGTGGCAAAGGCAACGGGAAAACAAGTGTTCCCTGTGTTCCAATATCGCTACGGAACGGGCCTTGCCAAGATGCGCGCCCTGATCGAAAAGGGCCTTACAGGGCAGGCGATTGCCGCAAACGCCCAGACCCATTGGCGGCGCGAGGCGGACTATTACGCGGTGCCGTGGCGTGGCACTTGGGCCGGTGAACAAGGTGGCTCGATCGTCGGCCACGCGATCCATATCCATGATCTTTTATGCCAATTGCTAGGGCCCGTTGCCCGTGTCTCGGCTGTCATGGATACCAAGGCCAACCCCATTGAAACCGAGGACACAGCCGCGATCAATTGGGTCACGGATTTGGGGGCGTTGGTCAGCTCGTCTGTGACCCTCGGGGCGGGGCACGATGAGAGCCGGCTCAAGATTATGTTCCAAGGCCTGACCGCAGAAAGCGGGACGCAACCCTATGCTTTGGGGGCCGACGACTGGACCTTTACGGCCCGCGGTGCCAGTCAACAGGTCGTCGACCAAGTGGTGGCAAGCGTGCCGGTTCAACCCACTGGATTTGCGGGTTTTTTGCGGGATGTGGCCACCGCCATCAACGGCGATCGCACCACTGCCGTAAGCCTTATGGATGGGCGTGCCTCGATCGAATTGATCACAGCGCTTTATCAGGCGGACAGACAAAGGGCATGGGTGGACCTGCCTATTCCCCAAAGCAGCCCGATGTACGAGGGCTGGCAACCTAAGGAGGCTTAGATGCAGCAAACTTGGCGATGGTTTGGACCCCATGATCCAGTGAGCGTGGCCGACATGATCCAGTGTGGGGTCCAAGGGGTGGTCACTGCCTTGCACGACTATGCCCCCGGTGAGGTTTGGCCGCTGGAAGCCATTGAAAAGCGTCAAGAAATCCTGTCGCCGCTGCCGTGGTCTGTAGTCGAAAGCCTGCCCGTTTCTGAGGCGATCAAGACCCAAGGGTCGGACATGGCCGCGCATATCGAAGCTTACAAAACCAGCTTGCGAAACTTGGCCGCCGCTGGCCTGAAAACCGTGTGCTATAACTTTATGCCCGTGCTGGATTGGACCCGGACCGAGCTGAAAGCGCCGATGCCCCACGGGGGCCATGCGATGCGCTTTGATCTGGTGCGTATGGCGGCGTTTGATCTGTTTATTCTGGGTCGTGCGGGGGCGGCTGAGGATTTTGATGCAGCAACGATTGAGGCGGCCAAAACCTGCTTTGCCCAGATGTCGGATGGGGAAAAATCCACGCTACAACAAACAGTCACCATGGGCCTGCCAGGGGCCAATGATGGCTGGTCTTTGGAGGAGGTGCGCAGCCTTTTAGCGACCTATGATGGCATCGATGAAACCAAGTTAAAACAGCACCTTACGGACTTTTTGGCAGAGGTTGTTCCGGTCGCGGCGGAGGTGGGGATCAATATGTGCGCGCATCCTGACGATCCGCCGTTTTCCCTGCTTGGATTGCCGCGGATCCTGTCGTCGCAGATGGATTATGCGCAGATGTGCGCGGCGGTGGATCTGCCGCAAAACGGGGTGACGATGTGCACGGGTTCGCTTGGGGTTTCGCCCGATTTTGACCCTACGAGTTTTGTCGCGCAATTGGGGCCGCGCATCCATTTTGTGCACTTGCGAAATACATCAAGAACCCTACCTCAAGGCGCTGGAAAGACAAGCTTTTTCGAGGACGCCCATCTCGATGGTGACACGGATATGGTGGCGACCCTAGGGGCTTTGGTCGCTGAGGAGGCTCGTCGTGGCGGGCCAAAAACATTGCCCTTCAGGCCGGATCATGGGCAGGCGATTTTGCAGGACCTGACCGTCGAAAGCCTGCCCGGATACCCGCTGCTGGGGCGGATGCGCGGGCTGGCAGAATTGCGCGGCGTGATCGCTGCATTGGAGGCGAAATGAGGGTGCCATACGCAGCGGCTCAATGTTAAAGATCACCAACGCCCAAGCACGGCGATTATGGCTGGCAAACCATGGCTTGGCGCAGGCCCCGACAGGCCCTTTGGACGTGATGGGGATCATCCGCGATCTGGGTTTTGTGCAGCTCGATACGATCCAAGTGGTGTCACGCGCGCATCATCACATCCTGTGGTCGCGCAATCAGAATTACCGCGAAAAGATGTTCGATCCGCTGTTGGCCAAAGACCGTGCCGTGTTTGAACACTACACGCATGATGCCTCGATCATTCCCATGGAAACCTTGCCCTATTGGCGGCGGCAATTTCAGCGCAAAGAACGCGAAGTGGCCAAATGGTTCAAATCGATGCCGGATGACGCGTTCCGCGCGGCCATGCGTGCGCGGATTGCCCAAGAGGGGGCACTGTCGACCCATGCGTGGGACACAAAACGCGCGGATCCATCGGTAGTCTGGTCCCGTCCTCCCCACAAAATGGCGCTGGATTACATGTGGTACAAAGGCGATCTGGCCACGTGCTATCGCGAGAATTTCAAGAAATTCTATAACCTGCCGGAACGCGTCTTTCCCGATGAATTACGCTTGGCTGAGGTGGCGGATGCGGGCCAGATCAATTGGTTGTGCACCCAAGCGATGGAGCGCTTGGGCTTTGCCACGGCCAAGGAGTTGCAAGGGTTTTGGGAAGCCATGACGCTGGCAGAGGCGCGCGATTGGATGGGGCAGGCGGATTTGATGCCAGTAGAGGTTCAAGCCGCAGATGGGTCGTGGCGCGAGGCGTTCGCTGTAGCCGATATTGAGGCGCGGATTGCAGCGGCCCCCGATCCCACCTCGCGGTTGCGGATTTTGAACCCGTTTGATCCGGCCATACGGGATCGCGACCGCCTGAAACGGCTGTTTGGGATGGACTACAAGATCGAGATTTTCGTGCCAGCAGCGAAACGCAAATACGGCTATTATGTCTACCCCTTGTTGGAAGGCGCGCGGATGGTTGGGCGGGTCGAAGTGGCCGCAGATCGCAAGGCGGAGACTTTGAAACTGGTCAACCTGTGGCCGGAAAAAGGTGTGAAATGGACGATGGCACGGACCAAAAAACTGGATGCGGAACTGGACCGGCTCGCGCGGTTTATCGGTTGTCGGTTAGACGCGTCGCAAAAAAGTTGAGTTATTTTCGTCAGGCATCATGACTAACAGCGATGGCTTTGTTAATCTGTGACGTGGGTGCCAAGATTGGCACGTTATCCGGTTTTGTGAATAAATCCCTATGGGTAAGGTAGTTGGTTCAATGTTTCAGTCTCGCTTAGGTGCACTTGCGTTTTTTGTCGTTTTGTCCGGGTGCCTTTCGCAAAACCCGTCTTTAGCGGGGGATACATGTGGTGCGTCCGCCTATCAAAGCTTTGTTGGCAAACCTGTCAGCGCATTGGTCCGCCGTGCTTTAAGGCAAGGGGTTCCAAATGGCTTTACGATCAATGGCCAGAGTATTGTGAATGGTGGTCCCTCCAAAGATGTCACACTTAGAAACGGAGAGCCCTTCATGATTTTGAACAAATACGAGAACACGGCCAAAAACATTATGATGGTTGTCTATGACGATACTGGCGGGACATTGCCTTATGCGGGAACCGATGCCCGTGCGGATTTCTTGGGGGCCGTAGAAAACAAGATAACCCAAGTGACTTGTGGACGGCGGTAAGAGGCTTTTGATAAAAGGGTCGGCCCCGAGATGGGCTAAAGCCCTCCGCAAGATGCGGGGGCTTTAATCCGTTTGTTTAGGAATAGAGCTTTGGTACGCCAAACTGATCGTGGATGCTGTTCACGCTGGCCTGATCGAGGCCCATGGCGTTGGCCAGGCTGTGCAGGTATTGGGCCTCGTTTTGGTTGTCCAGATCGATGGCCAGCACGGACATGGCGTAGATTTGCGGCGCAAGGCCTGCGGGCGTTTGGCCTGCAAGCGCTGCGGGATCCACAGGGGCTGCCAATTCTGCATTCACAAACTCGCGTTCTTCGGGACTGATATCGCCCAGCTTATCCATGATCTTGGCGCGTTCGGCATCATCGATCTGGCCGTCAGATTTGGCCGCTTGGATCATTGCGCGCAGCATCAGGGCTGCGCCCATTTCCTGTTCGGGCGAGGGGGGGACTTCGGGCTCGCCGCCGCGGGCTAGGGCGCTGTTGAGCATGCCACCAAAGCCGCCAGAGGCTGCACCTGCCGCACCACCTGCACCGGCGGCTGCTGCAAGGCCGCCTAGCAGCCCACCAAGGCCACCGGATGTTCCACCCGTGCTGCCGGTTAAACCGCCTAAAAGGCCGCCCAAACCACCGGCTTGGCCTGCGCTGCCAGCGCCAGTGAGGCCGCCCAAAAGGCTGTCCAAGCCACCGGATGCACCGCCCGAGCCGCCGCCTTGAAGCCCTTCAAGTAGACCCCCAAGACCGCCAGCCGCACCGCCGCCACCGCCCAACATCCCGCCGAGCATGTCCTCGATGCCGCCGCCGGTTTGTGCTGTCTGAGGCGAATGTGCACCGCCAAACATGCCGCCCGCCGAGGCCTGACCGGATTGCGCGCCTTGGGCGCCTTTCATCATTGCGCTGGCGCCTTTGGCCACAGCTATACCTACGGCCACTTTGGCCAATGTTCCCATAAGACTCATGAACATATCCCCCTTCAAAAAAGATACCCGCAGCTTAGCGGGTCCTTGGGTCTTGGCTAGGGGAATTCTGGTGCGGATACCCCATAAGCAGAAAAGCCCGCCGTGATATCAGGGCGGGCTTTTTGCAGGTTTTGGGTGCGGTGGGGCCTAGTTTGCGTAGGCCTTGGCCGGCAGCCATGTGGCCAGTTCGGGATAGAAGAACACGATGCACAGGCCCGCTAGCTGTAGGATGACAAAGGGAATGACGCCTTTGTAGATATGGCCCAGCGAGATCTCGGGCGGGCAAACACCCTTGAGATAGAACAGGGCAAATCCAACAGGCGGCGTAAGGAAACTGGTTTGTAAGGTCACCGCCACAAGGATCGCAAACCAGACCACTGAGGGGTCATCGACGATGCCATAGCCGTCCACGGGGATGTTGAGACCCAGCACAACCGGCAGCATCAGCGGCATGATAATCAGCGTGATCTCGATCCAGTCCAGCAAGAAGCCCAAGAGGAAGATGATGAACAGGATAAACGCCACCACCATGTAAGGGTTGTCAAAGCTGCCCAGCACCATGTCCGTGATGATGCTGTCGCCATTGTAGCGGCGCAGGATCAAGGCAAAGAAGTTGGCTGCGATGAAAATACCCACGATATAGCCGCAGGTATTAAGCGTCTGACGCATCACGTCTTTGAACACTTTGAGTGTCAGGTTGTTCGAGAAGAGTGCCAGCAAAGTGGCCCCCATAGCGCCAAGACCAGAGGCCTCGGTTGGGGTGGCCAGACCAAAGAAGATCGAGCCGAGCACCAAAAGGATCAGCGCCATAGGCGGCACCACCGCCAAGGCCACATCGCCCACAACTTTCATCGTCACAGGCTCGCGGTTTTCGGGCAATGGCATGGATTTGGGGCTAAGGATCCCAAACCCGATGATGAACAGGATATAAAGCCCCCCCAAGATCAGACCGGGGAAAAGCGCGCCCATGAACAGATCGCCTAGGCTGATCGCCAGTTGGTCGGACATGATCACAAGCATGATCGATGGCGGGATCAGGATGCCAAGGGTGCCCGATGCGGCGATAGTGCCCGTGGCAATGGGCTTGGCGTAGCCTTGGTTCATCATTGCAGGGATGCCCATAACACCCAGCAGCACAACGGACGCGCCGATCACGCCAGTGGAGGCTGCCAAGATAATACCGATCAGCATGACCGACAGGGCAAGGCCACCGCGCAATGCGCCAAACAGGACCTGCATCGAGCGCATAAGCCGTTGGGCCACACCGGATTGATCCAGCATCAAGCCCATGAAGATGAACATCGGCAGGGCAACGAGGACGGGGTTCTTGATGATGCCGCCAAAGAAGCGACCAGCGTTTGCCGAAAGCTTGGTATAATTGATCTTGGTCGAGCGATAATCGATGTATTCGCCGATCAGCTTGCGATTGGGATCAAGGATGTATTCGGCCAAGATCACAAAGACCAAGGACACGCCCACAAGGGCAAAAGCCACGGGAATGCCGCGAAAGAGCATGACGATAAAGGTGATGAACATCGCCAGAACCAGCCAGTGGTTCAGGGTCATCACGTCGCCCATGAGCGATAGAATTTGCATAGATTAGGCCTCGCTCGATGGGGAATTGCGGTTGCGCAGGATGCTTATTGCGGCAACGAGGGCCAAAAGGATCACGGCAATCAAAACTTCATATTCAAAGATGGGTTCGCGGCTGATGCGGCGCGGGTTCAGATCAGGGTTGCTGATCCGCGTAAACCAGTAAAGCGCATAAAACACGATGCGGTCGGCCACGAAGATCGCAAAGGGCAGGGTGGCCATGATCATCCGCGCAAAGGTCACGGGTTTGAGCATCCCCAGATTGCGTTTGGTGGCAGACCATGCCGCAATAATCGCAACAAAGAACATCAAGGGCAGGCTGGCCTTGAGCAAATAGAGCATGTGCAAGCCATTGGGGCTGTCAGAGCCTTCGCGCGCCACCACAGACGACACTGCGTAGTGGAACAAAAAGTCGGTCATGATGCCAAGGAACGGCAATAACAGCCAGCCAAGGGCGAAGACCTCGATCCGGGCTTTGCGTTCAGGGCTAAAGTTTTGGTGCAGGATATCGACGCGCACATGGCTGTCGGTGGTGATCGCATAGCCAAAGCCCACCAGCATTGCAAAGCCATACATCCACCATTGGGCGTCATCGAGCCAGGCCTGATTATAGCCCATCTTGCGGATGATCACTTGGGTGACAATGGCCACCATAAGCAAGGGAAACAGCCATGCGGTGATATTGCCGATGTTGATCATCAGCCGGTCGCCCCAAAGGTGCTGATCACGGTTCACTTCGCCGGGATCCGAGATGGAGATAGAGGCCTCAGCCGCTTCAATTGGAGAGCCTGACATGTCGCTGTCCCTCATTATTATTGTTTTGGGTAAAGGTAAGGCGGCCCGTTTCCGGACCGCCTTGTGTTAGAGTAGCCGTGGCTTAGCGGGGCAGGTAGATCTTGGCCCAGTTCGCATAACCTTCACGGTATTCTTGCAAGTCGTTCCAGACTTTCTGGAAGAAGGGGTCGCCTTCGGCCAGTTCTGCTGCGACTTCGTTCCAGTTCTCTTCGAACATGGCCAGCATCTCGGGCGACCATGTTTTGATGGTCACGCCGTTGTTTTCAGCGTTGTCGACCATAGCCGCAAAGTTTGTTGCTTCGCCTTCAGCCAAGTTGGTTGTGATGTTGGCAAGGCAGGCTACTTCGATCTGCTTTTTGGCAACATCAGACAGATCTTCATAGACGTCTTTGTTGATCAGCAGTTCAAACAACGTCGATGGCTGGTGCCAGCCAGGGAAGTAATTGTACTTGGCGATTTTGTGGAAGCCCAAGCGCGCATCGATCCGGGGCATCGAGAATTCTGTCGCATCAATCGCACCACGCTCAAGGGCGGGGAAGATGTCAGAGGCACCCAGCAAGGATGTAGAGACACCCATTTTCTGCATGACTTTGGCGCCGAGGCCGAAGAAACGCATGTTCAAACCTTCCAGATCCGCAGGACCTGTGATTTCGTTTTTGAACCAGCCGGATGTTTCTGGGGCGATCACGCCGCAAGGTGTGGCGACAACGTTATAACCGTTCTCGTCATACATTTCCTGCCACAAGGCAGCACCGTCGTCATAAAGGATCCATCCCAGGAATTCGCCAGCTTCTGGGCCAAATGGAACAGCGGCAAACAACGATGCCGAGTTGATTTTGCCCTGCCAGTAGCCGGATGTCGCATAAGCGGCGTCTACGGAACCGTTCGAGACAGCGTCCAAAGCTTCGAGCGTTGGAACCAGCTTGCCTGGATCAAAGTGCTCGAATTCTACGTCCGAGGAAATGCCGTTGATTTTCTCAACAAAGTCGGTGCCCGCAGTGCCCAAGATTGGCAGGTTCTTACCGAATGAGGATGTCATTTCCAGTTGAGTTTGTGCCTGAGCCGTGCCGGTCAGCATGGTGGCTGCCGCAAGGGCTGCGATTATTTTGGTTTTCATTATTTCCTCCCAATTAAGTGGTCACAAAGAAATTGCTCCTCTGTCTCCCCACAGAATCACTATTTTGGTAAATTAATCTTACCAAAGTTGCGAGGCAATACGTAGTACTGCGTAGACTTTTTGGGGTGGGATGACGCTAAGATAGCGTGGGTTAAGATTTTGGCAATGTTTATTAGGGGCTTAACAGTCGAGCAAAAACGCCCAAATAAATTGCATTTTCCTTGAAATTCGCAAAAACCATGGGTTCTGAGTGATTTCTTTTGGGTGCGACCTTGATGGTTGCGATCGCGACCTCTTTTGCGTTGTCGTTTTTTGGGCAAAAGTGTATACGCTTGGATACAATACTTCACATCGGAATGAGGGATCGCCCGATGCCCAAAAGCAGTGATGCCATCCCCCACGGCGGATTGGCCTATGATCGTTTGATTGCGGCGTTGCGCAGTGGCGATTTGCAGCCGGGGGATCGGTTGCGCGAAGTGGAGCTGTCGCAGGATTTTGCCCTGTCGCGTACGCCGATCCGCGAGGCACTGCGCGCGCTAGAGGCCGATGGCATTGTCGAACACAAACCCCGTCTTGGTGCGGTCGTGCGCAGGTTGGGGTATGGTGAAGTGGTCGAGTTATATGAAACCCGCGTGGTTTTGGAACGGACGGCGGCACAATTGGCCGCCCAGCATGCGACGGCGGCTGAAATTGACGAAATGACGGATTTGAATGCGGACATAGCTGCCACGTCGGATCCCAGTGTGGCCGCTGGATTGAACCAAAACTTTCACCGGTGTTTGTACCTTGCCACGCGCAATCGGTTTTTGGGTCATGCGGCGCGCTCGCTCAATAATGCGTTGATGCTGTTGGGGCCGACCACTTTGGCGGACGAGGCGCGTATCCAAACCGTGACTGCCCAGCACGATCTTATCCTAAAGGCCCTGCGCGCCCGCGATAGCGCAGCTGCGGGGGCTGCGGCAGAAGAGCATTTGCAAACCTCCCTGCGGCACCGTTTGAAGGTGTTGCGCGAATGATCCGTGTGGCGATGACCTTTGCCATCGCGCTATCGGGTGTGGCTGCCTTTTGGATCCTTGGCCTGCCGTTGCCATGGTTGCTAGGCCCCATGGCGGCCTGCCTGATTGCGGCCCTATGTGGCGCGCCTTTAAAGGGCATCAAACCAGTGAACGACGCTATGCGCACCATTTTGGGCGTGGCGGTGGGGGCGACATTCACCACAGCTTTGGTGGTCAGCATGGCGGATCTTTGGGCCACCTTACTTATGGTGCCGGTGATGGTGGCCTGTATTGGGCTGCTGGGCGTACCCTATTTCCAACGGGTCTGGGGCTATGATTTTCCAACGGCCTACTATGCCACGATGCCTGGTGGGTTGCAGGATATGATTGTGTTCGGCGAGGAGGCCGGGGCCAATGTACGTACCCTGTCGCTGATCCACGCCACACGGGTTTTGGTTATTGTGGTGGCTTTGCCGCTTTTGTTGACCACGATCTGGCAAGCGGATCTGAGCAGGCCACCCGGTGTGCCTGCCGCAACTCTGCCGATCAGTCAGATGGCGTTGATGGTCTTCTGCGCCCTTGCAGGCTGGCAATTGGCCAAGCGGGTTGGCTTGTTTGGCGCCTCCATCTTGGGGCCTATGATCCTTACGGCGATACTGTCTCTTGCGGGCATCTTGCAGCACCGCCCCCCGGCCGAGGCAATTTGGATGGCGCAGTTTTTCATCGGGATGACAGTGGGGTCGAAATATGCTGGCACCACCATGGCTGAGGTCCGGCGGGATGTGGTGGCAGGATTGGGCTTTTGCGTCATTTTGATGCTGCTGACCGTGGTGTTTGTCGAAGCGATCTATGGGCTGGGACTGGCCAAAGGCATGGAGGCGCTGCTGGCCTTTGCCCCGGGCGGGCAGGCGGAAATGACTGTTTTGGCCCTGATTGTGGGGGCTGACATGGCGTTTGTGATTGCGCATCACGTCTTGCGGATGTTGATCGTTATCCTCGGAGCGCCGATTTTTGCGAGGATCATGTCTGGGAAGTAGAGGCTTGCTGGTTTTTTTTATGGCGGGGGGTAGGTCTTGGTGCATCGGCGATGCATCTGTGGACCGTCCCGTTTTTGAAAACGAAGCGATGGTGGGCGACCCTGGAATCGAACCAGGCGTGCGTCTCCGCGAGGGAGTTACAGTCCCCTGCCACACCTTGCGGCCTGTCGCCCACTGGCGGTTCGGATACATGGGCGTTGCGGGTGCGTCAATATGCAAATGTGATGCTTTTTGCTGATCTTTGGTTTTTGAGTATTTTTGGAAAAAAGAAACTGGGGTGGTTTTGTTGGGCTTGCTGGTTTAGGCGGGAAGCGAAAAGGAAATTGCGATGAAAAAGCCAAAGTGGGTTGTGGAAAAAGAGCAGGCCAAGCGCGCGTCGGCGGCGGCCACGGTGTGGTTGTTTGGCATTCATGCGGTGCGCGATGCTTTGTTGAACCCGGCGCGGGTTCGGTTGCGGTTGGTTGTGACCAAAAATGCGGCTGATCGTTTGGCAGAGGCTATTGCGGCCAGTGGGATGGAGCCTGAAATATCGGATCCGCGCAAATTTGCAGCCCCACTGGATGCCCAATCGGTGCATCAGGGGGCGGCGTTGGAGGTCAAGCCGTTGGACTGGGGGCCGCTTGATGAGGTCTGTATGGCCAAAGACGGGCAAGCGCCGCGTGTTGTTTTGTTGGATCAAGTGACGGATCCGCATAATGTGGGAGCGATTTTGCGGTCCGCTGAGGTGTTTGGTGCCCGCGCCGTAATCGGGACCCAGCGCCACAGTGCGCCGGAGACAGGGGCACTGGCGAAAACCGCCTCGGGGGCCCTAGAGCGTCAGCCCTATCTGCGGTTGCGCAATCTGTCCGACAGTATCGTGGCCTTGCAAAAGATGGGCTATGTGGTTTTGGGCTTGGACGGTGAGGCAGAGATGACCATCGAAGAGGCCGTAGAGGGCAAGCGCAGCTATCCCATTGCCTTGGTCATGGGCGCGGAAGGCCCCGGTTTGCGGGCCAAAACCAAAGATACAGTGGATTATCTGGTGCGAATTGACGCAGCGGGCGGGTTTGGATCGCTCAACGTCTCGAATGCAGCCGCAGTGAGCTTATATGCGTCCAAACCCTGATCGGAGCCGCCTATGCCTGCCACAAAGATTGCCACCTGTTGCTATTGCGGGGCCAGATCTGCGCTGACATTGGGCGGAAGCGTGCAGCACGAATTGGCCTGTAGCAATTGTGGCGCGCCTTTGCATGACCTCAAAATGTTACCAAAATCGCAGATCAAACAAGCCGATGCCGGCCATCGTGGGTTGGTCAAGCCCAGCCGGATCACCCAAAAACCTGCTAAACCGATCAAAGGATATAAGTGGGACAAGCCGAAAAAGTCCAAGAAGAAACCGAAGAAAAAGAAGGGTTTGGGTCGTTGGTTGATGGAAGAGGCTTGGGATGCGGTAGAGGATATTTTTGACTAAACCGAGTGTGGCGCTGTCTTGAAACAGCTCTCACAGTTTCGTGCAGATACTATCTGAATTTGAACGGATCGGCCATGTTGTGTGCAACGATACACCAACCTGATGGAGCACCCCATGACAACCCGCCGCCAATTCCTGAGTTTTCTTGCTGCCAGCCCTGTGGCGGCCTACGCTTTGCCTGCCTTTGCGATGACCCCAAAAATCTATGCAACAGACGGCGTAGCAATCAACGGCTATGATCCAGTGGCCTATTTTACCCAAAGTGCGCCGGTTGAAGGCGTGGCCGAACACACCAGCATGCTGGACGGGGCGACGTTCCGGTTTGCCAATGCAGACAACAAAGCACTTTTTGACAGTGATCCTGCGAAATATGCGCCTCAATATGGTGGATATTGCGCCTACGCCGTCTCGAAAGGTGGCACTGCCAGTACATCGCCCAATGCCTGGACGGTTCATGAGGGCAAGCTTTATTTGAACTACAATCGCACTGTGCGCGGCATCTGGAGCCGCGATATTCCGGGAAATATTACCAAAGCCGACGCCAACTGGCCCAATGTGTTAAATTCGTAGGGATTGTTAACGGCTTGTTCACAAGAATCTTACATCCTCTGGTTTGAAGCACAGGAGACCCTATCTTTGTTTCATGAACGCAAACGTGGAACATTTGCGTTTGACGACACTGTCCCTCGTTCCATAACTGCGCCCGGCCTTTTGGTTCGGGCGCTTTTTTTGTTGTATGGCCGGCTCAGAGCGATAGGAGGGGGCCATGGTTTATTCTGATCCTTTTTTGCGCGATATCCTGACGCGGGTGAAAACTGTAGCGGTTGTTGGGGCCTCGGCCAATCCGGTACGCCCCAGCTATTATGTGGCCCGATACCTGTCTTTGAAGGGGTTTACGGTGATCCCTGTGAACCCGGGTGTGGCCGGGCAGGAACTGTTTGGCCAGCAAGTGGTTGCCAGCCTGTCGCAGATTACTCAGCCCGTGGATATGGTGGATATCTTTCGCGGATCAGATGCCGTTCCGGGCATTGTGGACGAGGCGCTGGCCTGTTTTCCCAAACTTGACGTGATTTGGATGCAAATTGGTGTGCAGCATACCGAGGCTGCAGCCAAAGCCGAGGCGCGCGGGATCACAGTGGTGCAAAATCGCTGCCCAAAGATCGAGTATCAGCGCCTGTTTGGGGAATTGCGCATGGCTGGGTTTAACACTGGTGTGATCAGCTCACGGCTTTAACGCGCGGCTTTTTCGGCAATGCCAGAGGTGCCCTGACGCGATTGCAGTTCTGCCATCACATCGGCCAAATCAACGTCACGCGCCGCCAACATCACCAGCAAATGATAGAGCACATCGGCGGCTTCTGAGGTGAGGCCCGCGCGGTCGCCTTTCACCGCTTCGATGATTGCTTCCACAGCCTCTTCGCCAAATTTTTCGGCGCATTTTTCTGGGCCCTTAGAGAGCAACTTTGCGGTCCAGCTGCTGTCAGGGTCGGCCGTTTTGCGCGCCGCAATGGTTGCGGCCAGATCATCTAGGGTCATGAGAGCCTCATTGGAATACCTGCTGCGGCCATGTGTTCCTTAGCCTCGGCAATTGTGTAGTCCCCAAAGTGAAAGATCGACGCGGCAAGCACGGCACTGGCGCCGCTTTCTGTTACACCTTCGACCAAATGGTCCAAATTGCCAACGCCGCCAGAGGCGATGACCGGGACCGGGACTGCGTCTGAAATGGCGCGGGTCAGGGGCAGGTTAAAGCCTGCACGGGTGCCATCCCGGTCCATGGAGGTCAGCAGAATTTCACCCGCCCCTTTGGCCACAACGGTTTTGGCAAATTCTACGGCGTCGATGCCTGTGCCTTTGCGACCGCCATGGGTGAAAATCTCCCATTTGCCTGGGCTGACGGTTTTGGCATCAATGGCCACGACAATGCACTGGCTGCCAAAGCGGTTCGCGGCCTCGGCCACAACATCTGGATTGGCCACTGCGGCAGAGTTGAAACTGACCTTATCTGCACCGGCCAGCAGCAATTTGCGCACGTCCTCATGGGTGCGCACACCGCCGCCGACGGTAAGGGGCATAAAGCACTGCTCGGCTGTGCGCCGGGCCAGCTCGTACAATGTGCCACGATTTTCATGGGTGGCCATGATATCGAGAAAGCACAATTCATCCGCGCCAGCCGCATCATAGGCACGCGCGGATTCAACGGGATCGCCAGCGTCGATCAGATCAACGAAATTCACGCCTTTGACCACGCGGCCTTCAGCCACGTCGAGGCAAGGGATGATGCGGGTCTTGAGCATGGGCAGGGGCCTGATCAGAAATGAAGGACTGTTGTGTGGCGGTGTCTACGCAAAAACCGTGCGTTAGTCAGCAAGCATTTTCAACGCTTGGCCCAGATCAATAGCGCCGTCATAAAGGGCGCGTCCCGAGATAGCGCCATGAATGACCCCTGTTTCTTTGAGCGCGCGCAGATCAGCCATGGAACTGACGCCACCTGACGCAATCACTGGAATATCAACGGCGCGGGCCAGATCGGCTGTGGCAGGGGTGTTTGGACCCTGCATTGCGCCGTCACGGTTGATGTCCGTGTAGATGATGGCCGCGACGCCTGCGTCCTCAAAGGATTTGGCAAGGTCGGTCACCATCATATCAGTCTCTTCAGCCCAGCCACGGGTGGCCACGCGACCGTCGCGCGCATCGAGGCCCACGGCCACTTGGGCCGGAAAGGCACGGGCGGCTTCGCGAACCAGATCGGGGTTTTCGACCGCAACGGTGCCCAGAATGACCCGGGCCAACCCTTTGTCCAGCCAACGTTCGATCGTGGCCATGTCGCGGATGCCGCCGCCCAATTGCGCAGGGGTCTTGGTGGAGTCCAAAATTGCCTCGACGGGTGCTGCATTGACCGGCTCGCCTGCAAACGCTCCGTTCAGATCGACCAAATGCAGCCATTCGCACCCTGCATTCACAAACTCCATCGCCTGAGCAGCAGGGTTGTCGTTAAAGACCGTGGTTTGTTCCATGTCGCCTTTGAACAGGCGCACGGCTTGACCGTCTTTGAGGTCGATTGCAGGGAAAAGGATCATTGGATTTCCTTGGGGCGTGGCGTTTGACCAGCTTTTGGCATGGAGGTGCCGAAAATGTAAAGCGACCTGACGTTAGACTTGATCCCCAAGGGCGAAATTGCGCAAGATGAATGCGTTCTAGGGAGGAATACACTCATGAAACGTACAATGATGCTGGCCGCTGGTCTGATTTTCGCAGCAGGCGCTGCCTTGGCGGATCCGGTTTTGGGAACATGGAAGACCGAAGTTGATGACGGCGCTTATGCCCATATCAAGATGAGCACCTGTGGCAGTTCGATCTGTGGTGTGATCCACAAAGCCTTTGATGCAAGCGGTCCGATTGCCTCGGAAAACGTTGGTAAAAAGTTGGTTTGGGACATGAATGCCAAAGGCAGCGGATCGTATAACGGTGGCAAAATATGGCAGCCGTCCACAGGCAAGATCTACAAGTCCAAGATGTCGCTGTCGGGTAATTCGCTGAAAGTGTCCGGCTGTGTTGGCCCGATTTGCAAAAAGCAAACATGGAGCCGCGTGAACTAAACCCTCACGGCATCCATTGTAAGAAGTTCGAGATGAGCCGGAGCCCTGTGCTCTGGCTTTTTTCTGGGTGGAACTGCATACCGATTTTGGTGCCTTCGCCAACGATTGCTGTGATGTCGCCTGCATAATCCACATGGGCCAGTCGCGTGGCGGGATCGCGAACCTGCATGTGATAGCTGTGCACGAAATAGACGTGATCGCCGGTGTCGATGCCTTGGGTGACGGGGTGGGCCGCGTCGATGATCAAGTCGTTCCAGCCCATGTGCGGCACTTTAAAACTTGGGTCTTGCGGCGTGATCGGGACCACCGCGCCATCAATCCAGTCAAACCCGTCTGTATCAGTGTATTCGCGGCCCACGCTTGCCATCATTTGCATGCCAATACAGATGCCAAGGAAGGGCCGCGCCTTGACCTCGACCGCCTCGATGAGCGCGTCATAGAGGCCATCTTTGGCCATGAGGGCAGCTTTGCAGGCCGGAAACGCGCCATCGCCGGGCAGCACGATCCGGTCGGCGTTTGCCACAACATCGGCATCACTGGTCACAACAACTGTGCCGGCGTCCGCCTCGGATGCCATGCGTTGAAAGGCTTTTTCCGCCGAATGAAGGTTGCCGCTGTCGTAGTCGATCAGAACTGTCAGTTGGCTCACAGGCTGCCCTTTGTTGATGGGATCGCGTCTGATTTGCGCGGATCAATTTCCAGCGCATCACGCAAGGCCCGGGCCACGGATTTAAACGCAGCCTCTACAATGTGGTGGCTGTTAAAACCGTGCAGTGTGTCGATGTGTAACGTTATACCGCCATGGGTGCTGAACGCCTGAAAAAACTCGCGCACCAATTCCGTGTCGAATGTGCCGATTTTCTGGGTTTGCAGGTTCAGATTGCAGATCAGGTAAGGGCGGCCGGACAGATCCAGCGCCGTGCGTACCTGGGCATCATCCATCGCAAGGTGGCAACTGCCGTAGCGGGTCATGCCGCGCTTGTCGCCCATAGCTTGGGACAGGGCCTGACCCAGTGCGATACCCACGTCCTCAACGGTGTGGTGATCATCAATGTGCAAATCGCCAGTGGCGCGAATTTTCAGATCCAACAGCGCGTGGCGCGCCAATTGATCAAGCATGTGATCAAAAAAACCGACGCCGGTTTGATTGTCATAACTGCCTGTCCCATCAAGGGCCAAGTCGATCTGGATATCGGTTTCCGCAGTTTTGCGAGCGATGGTGGCATGGCGCATGGCATTGGCCCCTTTTGGCTGTCGGGGCGCTTATATCAAAAACCGGGCAGGGGCCAAGGTCGCAAAGCCGCAAAGAACGGCCTGCGTCGCAATCAAGTCACGGTCGGTGATTGGGGGGAGGGGTGCGTTTGGCTATTCGCCAATCGCAGTGAGCTTTTCAAAGCCTTTGGGCAACATGATATCGGTAATGTTGTCTGGCGCAGGAAGGCTGCTGGGCCGCAAGGAGTTGTCGATAAAGCGTTTGAGCATTTCCGAATAGAACGCCAGTTCCGTTGACAAGTCGTGCAGCCGGGTCAATTCACGGTGCGCCATCTTGCTGCCATCGGCCGTCATCACATCGGTTTCCAGAGCTTTGGCCAGATTAAACAAGGGCATCGCGATATCGGTCAATGCCTCGGAGGCGAGTTTATCGCGGTAATCGACGCATTGCGGGATAAAGCCGATCTCGCTGCGCACGATGGAAAACAAGTTGCCCATAAAGTGCTTAAATCGGCAAATAATTTGACGCGACCCGTCGGACAAAGCGGACGAAATGAGGTGAATGCCTGCCAACGAGATACCTTGGGTATCATATTGAAAATCGGGCAGGGACAGCACTTCTTTAGATTTTTCCAGCCTGCGCACACTTTGCGAAAGTTCAGCGGCAAGGCCATGATCAAGGACTTCTTCAATGCGGGTTTTGGTGTTGAATGTAACGCGGTTCCGGAATTCAGCACCTAGAATTTCAGCCGAACGAACATGGACCACATTGTCCAGGTCGATCTGTAAGGTCATGATGAACCGCTGACTGCTGGTTGGAAACTTGGTTACATTGGTCATTTACACACTGCCCTCCGTCGCTGATCTTAAGGTAACCCAATAAACGTTAAGATGCCGTTAACTTAGCTGAGATTTTGGCAATTTAACGCGCTCTGTTGTTTTGTGTCGCTGCGTCTTTTTGGTCTGTAATGCAGTATTGTGACGCTTGCCACTTCACCCTATAATACCGCTGTGGTTGTGGGATGCGGTGAAAATGGCTAATAAAACAGACCCTAAGACAATGATCGTTGGAATCGGCTCATCCGCTGGTGGATTAGAGGCGATCCGCGAATTGGTGGGAACATTGCCCACGGACGTCGACGTGTCCTACGTGATCGTCCAGCACATGTCGCCGCATCACAAAAGCCTCATGACCGCATTGGTAGGGCGAGAATCTAAACTATCCGTTAAGGATGTGTCCGACGGAATCGAACCCGAGGCCAACACAATCTATGTCACCCCACCCAAGACCGATGTGGTGGTCAAAGGCGGGCGGTTGCGGCTGGAAGACCCATCGCCTGAAATCGCGTCACCAAAACCCTCGGTAGATCGCTTTTTGATTTCGCTGGCCGAGGATTACGGCCCAAATTCCATGGCCATTATTTTGTCTGGGACGGGGTCCGATGGGGCCTATGGCGTACAGGCGATCCGCGAAGCAGGGGGCATCACCATTGCCCAAGACGACAGCAGTGCAAAATATGACGGCATGCCAACTTCTGCGGTTGAGACCGGCTGCGTTGATTTGATTCTGCGTCCAATGGATATCGGTAAGCATTTGGAAAAAATCCTGTCGAGCCCCCGTGATTTTAGGGCGTTTCGCAAGGATGATGTGGATTTGGCCCCTGTGGACGATCTGCTCCAGATTTTGCTGGCCCGCACGCGCGTGGATTTCCGCGAATACAAGCAGTCGACGATCCAACGGCGCATCGAACGGCGCATGGTGGCCTTGGGCATCGACACCCAAGAGGAATACACGGCATTTTGTCGGCGTAACCCCCATGCGGTAGATGCGCTGTTCAAGGATTTGCTGATTTCGGTGACGCGGTTTTTCCGCGATGGCACGGAATTTGATGATTTGCGCGAATGTCTTCCGGAGTTGCTGGAAAAGAATAAATTCGGCCGCCTGCGCGTTTGGGTGCCGGGCTGTGCAACAGGGGAAGAGGCCTATTCGGTGGCCATGTTGCTGGCCGAAGAATTGGGCGGACCGGAGGTTTTGCTTAAGAACCAAGTGCAGATCTTTGCCACGGACATTGACAGCGCCGCGATCCAAATGGCGCGCAGCGGGATCTATAATGCCTCGGCCTTAAGTGATGTGCCCAAGCCACTTGCGGAAAAGTACTTTGTGCGTCACGGCGACGGTGTGCGCGTGATCGAGATGCTGCGCAGCGCGATCCTGTTTTCAGAACACAACCTGTGTCAGGATCCGCCATTCCAAAACGTTGATTTAATTTCATGCCGCAACCTGTTGATTTACTTTGGCAATAGTCTGCAGCAGAAGGTTATGTCGCGGTTCCATTATTCAATGAAGTCAACATCGCTGCTGTTTTTGGGCACTGCCGAAAGTGTGGCGGGCTCAGACGATCTGTTTGCCCAACGCAGCGAAAGCGCCAGTCGGATCTATCAAAAGCGTACGCTCAACAAACGCGACTTTGTGGCCACGCGGATCCAGTCCAATTCCTTCACTGCGCCCAAGAAATTCCGCACCGTAGAGCGGCCCGAGATCAAAGGCCCGTCCTCTGAAAGGCAGCTTTTTGATGCCTTGGCGACCTCTCTGGGCGAAAATTCGATTCTGGTGGCGGATGACTATTCGATCATTCAGGTCTATGGCGATATCTCGAAATATATTGAACTGAGTGCGACCAGCAATTTACGGCTGCAAATCAACCTGTTGCGATCCCCCTTGCGGGAGGAGGCGCGCAGTTTGATCACCCTTGCGCTCAAGCGCAGTACAATGCGATCGGGCGTGCGGCATTTGTTGTCAAAAGAAGACGACCGCGAGGTTCGTTTGGACGTCTATCCCATCTATGCCAAAGGGATTAACGAACGCGCGGCTCTGGTGGTGTTTTCGCCGATTGATATCGCCCCTGCGGACGTCAACACTCTGCCGGTGGGGGAAACGACCGAAGTCTCGGAAATCGCCCATGATCGGATCCAGACCCTCGAGGCCGAGGTGGCGACCACGCGCGAGGCGCTACAGCAAACCATCGAAGAATTGGAAACCTCGAATGAGGAATTGCAGTCGCTCAACGAAGAGCTGCAATCGACCAACGAGGAATTGCAGGCGACCAACGAAGAACTGGAAACCTCAAACGAAGAACTGCAATCCACCAACGAGGAACTGATCACAGTCAACGAAGAATTACAGGTTAATTCTACGGAACTTGCAGAACGCACCAGCGAATTGGTGTCGGTTTTGGAAAGTGCGCCTGCGGCTATTTTGGTGGTCGACAGCGCCTTGCAGGTCAATCAAGCCACCCATTCCGCGATCAAATTGTTCAAACTGCCATTGCCCTTGTCGCGGCCCCACATCAGCCAGTGCGCGTTGCCCGAAGGGTTCCCATCGCTTGGGCCCATCTGCAATGAGGCGCTGCAAATCGGCCATGCCAGCACCAAAGAGTTCGTCTCGCTGGGCTCCAGTTTCAAAATCAATTGTTCGCCGTTTTTCGACACGCGCGGGCGATTATTGGGGGTCACGATTGTGGTGATGGAATTCCCTGAACTGGCGCGGGACATGGAATTGATCCTCGAAAAGTCGCCGTTCTTGATGAACAATCGCACCAAAGAGGGGACTATTTTGCGGATCTCCAAAGAGGCCGCCAAAGCAATGAATGTGAGCCGTCACGAGGCCGAGGGCAAAACCCTGAGCCAGTTGATGACCCAAGAAGAAGCAGACATCGTGATGCAAAAGGACCAATATCTGATCTCGCATCCCGATCAGGTTCTGCGAGAGACAGAACAGGTCACCCCAAAAGGCGGGGGCGATCCGATTTGGGTGTCAAACAACACCTTTGCCTACCATAACAATGCCATTGACGAGATCTCGATCTTCTCATTGGGCACGGATGTGACCGAGATTGTTGAGGCCCGCAATGAACTGGCGCTGCAATTGCAGCAAAGCGAGCTGTTGCAGGAAAAATCCGGGATCGGGCACTGGAATTATACCGTTGGAACCAAGGTGCTTTATTGGTCCCCGGGGGTGTTTGATATCCACGGGCTGAACCCTGACCTTTACGATCCGGAGGTTGAGAGTGCATTGGACTTTTACAAGCCAGGTAAAGACAGCAAGATGGTGACCAAAGCCTTTGAAAAGGTTTTGGAAGATGGCGGCGAGTTCGAGTTAGACGCTACGATTATCCGGCGCGATGGATCCGAAGTGCCGATCAAATCCCATGGCGTTGCTGTCAGCAATGACAAAGGCCAAGTGATCCGCATTTTGGGGCTTTTGCAGGAACGTCAGGTTTAGGTTTTATCTTGGGCCACTACGCGCTGGTTTGCGCGTCCTGTGGGGCGTCTTCGTTGTGAAACAGCGCTCTGTAATGGGTGTTGGTGGCGCGCATGACTCCGGGGCTTTCTAGGGCGGTCATATGACCCTTTTCCAACAGCAAGACTTTGTTGACATAATCCAGCGTGGACGGACGGTGGGTGACGAACAGGATCGTGGTGTCGGCCATTTCCCGCACCAAGGTTTCCAGAATTTTGCGCTCGTTTTCGCCGTCTAGGGCGCTGGTTGCCTCATCAAAGATATAGATCTTGGCCTTTTTTGCCAAAGCGCGGGCAATGCCGACACGCTGTTTTTGGCCGCCTGACAGGCCTTTGCCATTTGGCCCTACGGCTGTGTCCAAACCGTTTGGCAATGTCTCTAGGAAGTCACCCAGTTGTGCGTTCAGCGCTGCCTTTTGGACCTCTTCATCCGTGGCCTCGGGATTACCATCGCGAATGTTTTCCGCAATCGTGCCATCAAATAAAAACACATCCTGTGAAATCAAAGCGATATTGTCGCGCAGTGCTTGGTGGTGCAGATCCCGCAGGTCTGTGCCGCCGATTTCAATGCAGCCTTCTTGTGGGTCATAAAAGCGTTGTACAAGGTCAATCAGTGTCGATTTCCCTGCACCTGATTGGCCCACAACAGCCACCCAATCGCCAGCCTCAAGCCTGAAATCGATCCCGTCGAGGGCTTTGGATTTCTGGTTGTAGAAAAAGCTGACGTCATTAAATGCAAGAGCAGGGGACACGTCGTGCAATGTTTTTGTGCCGTCTTTGCGCTGATCGGACGGTTCATCAAACAGCTCGAACATGCGGCCCACGTGGACCAGACTTTTTTGCAGCTCGACCCAGGTTTTTGAGATCCGTTCTGCAGGCTGGTAAGCCATTAAGAACGCAGTGATAAAGGCTGTAAATTCGCCGGGAGTTTTGCCATTTGTGATGGTTTGCCACGCAGCATAAACCACGAAAACCCCGATAACGATCCCGCCCAACAGTTCCATCAAAGGCACCGTAGCGGATGTGATTTTGACGATTCCCAACAGCCGTGTTTCAAGGGCGGTCACCGCCTCTTCGAACTTTGAGATCGATTTCTTTTCCAACCCGTAGCTTTTGACGGTTTTGATGCCTTCAAAGGCTTCAGCCCCCACGGCAAAATAAGCCCCGGTCAGTTCAGTTTCAGCCCCCGCCGCGCCGCGCACACGGTTCGACAGGGTCGAGACGATAAAGAAGATCAACGGAAAGATAACAGCGCTGAGCAGCGTCATCAGCGGGTCCTGTAACAGCATAACCGCCAAGAGGCCCAACAGAACCATAATATCCAAGAACAGCTTATTGGTGGCGCCTACGACGGTCTTGCCACAGGCCTCACCGAACAGTTTGACCTGCGACATTTGCATGGCTGCGTGTTTGCCCGCAAACTGACGCACGTCCTTGGCCAGCAGTTTGCGAAACAGCAGCTTTTGATAAGATGACACAATCGACCGATTGAACATCGCTGAAATGATCGAATTGACGTAGCCAAAAAAGCTTTTGCCCAATGACACACCAACAACCAAAGCTGCCACGTAGTAGGCCGCTGACGTGTCTTCAGCGACAAAAACATCGTTTACAATCAAGCGGGTGGAATAGGCCAAAGCCGAGGTGAACCCCGCCACGCCCAACATGCACACGACCGACAGCAGATACAGCTTCCAGCGCGGCGGCATCGCTTCTTTGAGCAATCGCTTTCCATAAACCCGCGTTTCCGCGGCAGACATTACGCCGGATGTTGCCATGTATTTGCCTTTTCGTTCAGCCTGCCTGCGCAGGTTGGTCAAAGATTGCGCCACCTCTAGCGCGGTGGCTGGGGCAGGTCCAGTGACCCCGCCGCGTCACAGTGCCGAGTGCGGCGAACCGTGGCGGTCCTGCATCGGGTGCATATAGGAGGTGGGCGAACAGGTTGCGAGGGGGTAATGATTGGGGTGGGCGAAAATCCACGCAGACCCCAAGGTCACTATTTCCTGACCTGGGCCGCTTTGTCAGCATACCACTGCAGCGCTTCGGCTTCGGTGGTTTTGATGAACGGGTCCTTGGCTTCCATATAGCTATCCCATGTGGTGGCAGGATCATCCGCGAGGCGACGTTTTAGGTCTGAATAGGCCTTTGCGACGCGGGGGCGCGCGCGAAGATAGTCCCGAAAGGCCAAATGCCGCGTGATCTGCTCGGACCCTTGGGCAAAGACATGCAGATGGTAGGTGCGGATCCCCTGTGCTGTGGTTTTGCGAAAGTAGCGGCGACCTGCGATCCCGAAGGCCCCCATGACCTCGTAGCCGAGGCCTTCCATTTGGCTGGCGTGTGTGTCCAAGGCGTGCAAGTCCCTCACAGATCCCAGCAGATCGATGATCGGTTTTGCGTAGATGGCCTCGATTGAGGTGCTGCCAATGTGCTCAAGGTCTATAACTGTGGGTGCCAACGCCGCCTTTATGTGCCGCACTTCTGTGTCGAAGGCGACTTTCCAGTTCGGATCATGAGAAGAGACTGTGATGGGCATAGGGTCAAAGTGGAGCAATCACGAAAGTGGCGCAATGGCGTGAATAGGCACTAAAGCGACAACGAAGCGATTTAAAATAACCTGCGGACCGTTCATTTTAATCGAAAGTGGAGGCTGGTGCCGGGAGAGAGAATTGAACTCTCGACCTCGTCATTACCAATGACGCGCTACTACCACTGAGCTACCCCGGCATGTGCGGCGGTGATTAGCTTCAAATGGGAATTGGTGCAAGCGCAATCTGGACCCTTTTGGCCGACTGGGCTAAACACACCCCATGAGCAGTAACACCCCTAAAACCGGCGCCAAGGCGGCCACGGAACGCGAGGCACGGCTGAAAGCCGCGCTGAAGTCGAATTTGGCGCGCCGCAAGCAGCAAGCGCGGGCGCGGGGCACAGGAAAAACGGCGTCTCATGCAGATCCGACTGCAGGACCCCAAACAGATAAAAACAAAGGATAACAGGCCATGGATTCGATAGTTGTGACAGGCGGCGCGGGTCCGTTGAGCGGGGATATCCCGATTGCCGGGGCCAAAAACGCGTGTTTGACGCTTATGCCCGCCACGCTGTTATCAGAAGAGCCGCTGACCCTGACCAACGCCCCAAGGCTGTCGGATATCAAGACCTCGACGGATTTGCTGGAAAGCCTCGGCACCGAAGTCACATCGATGCAAGACGGCAAAGTGTTGGTCATGTCGAGCCATGACATCAACAACCACACGGCGGACTATGACATCGTGCGTAAGATGCGCGCGTCAATCCTTGTACTGGGGCCGATGTTGGCCCGCGATGGCCATGCTGTGGTTTCGCTGCCCGGGGGCTGTGCCATCGGCGCGCGCCCTGTGGATCTGCACCTCAAAGGTCTGGAGGCGATGGGCGCTGAACTGGAACTCAAGGATGGCTATGTCCATGCCAAGGCAGCAGGTGGCCTCAAGGGGGGGACTGTCAACTTCGATTTCGCCTCTGTTGGTGCCACTGAGAACATCCTGATGGCCGCGACGCTGGCCAAAGGTACCACAGTGATCAACAACGCAGCGCGCGAGCCTGAAATCGTTGATTTGGCTGATTGCTTGCGGGCTATGGGTGCGCAAATCGACGGCGACGGCACCTCGACCATCACGGTGCAGGGCGTTGACCGCCTTGGCGCGGCCACCCACCGTGTGGTCACCGACCGCATCGAACTGGGCACATATATGCTGGCCCCGGCCTTTACGGGTGGCGAAGTCACGTGCCTTGGTGGGCGTTTGGATTTGGTCGGCGCATTTGTCGAAAAGCTGCATCTGGCCGGACTTGACGTGTCGGAAAATGCACGTGGTTTGACCGTAAAACGCTCCAGCACCGGCGTGCGGGCGGTTGATGTCACAACCGAGCCTTTCCCGGGCTTCCCCACGGATTTGCAGGCGCAAATGATGGCGATGTTGTGCATTGCCGACGGCACATCGGTGTTGGAAGAAAAGATATTCGAGAACCGCTTTATGCATGCACCCGAATTGATCCGTATGGGGGCCAATATCGATGTGGCAGGCGGCACGGCCACAGTCACAGGCGTGGACCGGATGAAGGGGGCGCCAGTTATGGCTACGGATTTGCGCGCCTCGGTGTCCTTGATCCTTGCAGGGCTTGCTGCAGAAGGTGAAACCGTTGTGAACCGGGTCTATCACCTTGATCGCGGCTATGAGCATGTAGAACGTAAGCTGGGCGCGGTTGGCGCAAAAATTGAACGGGTATCCGCGTGAGCCAAGACGCAACTTTTGAGGATGGAGCGGAAAAGCCGCTGCGACTGATGGCGCGGGATGCGGATGATTTGCAAATCATCGCCACCCTGACCCAAGACGCTGTTTTTCCAATAACCGAAATCCGCTGGCAAGCCGCACAGCGTCGCTTTGCCCTGTTGGTCAACCGGTTTCGCTGGGAGGATCGTGATGCTGCCGCTGCCCGTGGTCGGGACTTTGAACGGGTGCAGGCGCTGTTGGTGTTTGAGGACGTCCTGAAAGTCTCCAGTACCGGGGTGGACCGGTCTGACAGCGACATGGTTTATTCGGTTCTGGATCTCAAATGGGAGCCTGCCGAGGATGGTATGGGACGCGTTGTGATTAATCTGGCTGGGGATGCAGATATCGCACTGGAGGTCGAGACGCTGGAGGCCCAGTTGAAAGACGTCACACGGCCCTATATTGCCCCTTCAAAGGCCGCACCTTCCCATCCCGAGGACTAAATACCTATGCCCGTATTTCTGAATTCCAGCGACGCTGATTTTGAAGCGGCGTTTGCGGCCCTGTTGACGGCCAAACGCGAGGACAGCCCGGATGTAGACGCTGTCGTCGCTCAGATTATTTCCGATGTGCGCACCCGCGGTGATCAGGCCGTACTGGATTTGACGGCCAAGTTTGATCGGTTGGATCTCACGGCGGATGCTCTGGCATTTTCTGCTGCTGAAATTGATAGGGAAATTTCCAAAGTTAGTGCCGAGGATCACGCGGCTTTGGAATTGGCGGCTACGCGTATTCGGGCCTATCACGAACGGCAATTGCCGCAGGATGAAAGCTGGACAGACGACGCGGGCGCGACCCTTGGGTGGCGCTGGGGACCTGTTTCAGCCGCCGGGCTTTATGTGCCGGGCGGATTGGCCAGCTACCCTAGTTCGGTCCTCATGAACGCGATACCAGCCAAAGTCGCTGGTGTGCCGCGCTTGGCGATTGTGGTGCCCACACCTGATGGCATTTGTAATCCGCTGGTTTTGCTGGCCGCGCGAATTGCCGGTGTTGATGAGATCTACCGCATCGGTGGCGCGCAGGCCGTGGCGGCCTTGGCCTACGGTACTGAAACGATCCCCCCGGTGGACAAGATCACTGGGCCGGGCAATGCCTTTGTCGCGGCAGCCAAGCGTCGTGTTTTTGGCAAGGTTGGCATCGATATGATCGCAGGCCCGTCCGAGATTTTGGTGATCGCCGACAAGGACAATGATCCTGACTGGATCGCCACAGATTTGCTGTCGCAAGCCGAGCACGATGAAAGCGCCCAGAGCATTTTGATCACGGATGACGCAGACTTCGGGCGTGCTGTAGCTGCGTCCGTGGACACGCAGCTCGAAACACTGGAACGCCGTGCCATCGCAGGTCCCAGTTGGCGTGATTACGGGGCCGTGGTGACTGTTGGATCCTTGGATGAGGCTGCAGCGCTGTCAGATCGTATTGCGCCAGAACACCTCGAGCTTTGCGTCGCCGATCCCGTGGCCCTGTCGCAAAAGATCACTCACGCTGGTGCGATATTCCTTGGTGCGTGGACGCCCGAGGCCATCGGCGACTACATTGGCGGCCCGAACCACGTGTTGCCCACGGCACGATCTGCGCGCTTTAGTTCTGGCCTGTCGGTCTTGGACTTTATGAAGCGCACAACGCTGGCACAAATGACCCCCGAGGCTCTGAAGAGGATCGGCCCCGCCGCTGAACGGCTGGCCATATCTGAAAGCCTACAGGCCCACGGCCTGAGCGTGCGCGCACGTCTGGATCGGTTGAACGAAGAGGGGTGAGCCTGCTTAGGTCAGGCTACTGGACACCAAGAGTGGTTGGCGGTTTTTGTGGTGCCGTTCGATCAAACGCTTTTGCCGTTTGCCGGGCAAGATGCTGAGGCAAGGCTGGGAATGACTTTCGTGATGTCCAAGCGCCGTCAATGCTTGCTGAATTTCAGCCCGGTTGCGTGGCGATAGGGTTCGCAGGGCCTGTTCGCCCAAAAACAGACTTTCGGTTGGGGCGCCTTCGGCGAAAATGACGTCGTGGTTTTCCAAGAGTATGTGAAAATATGTGACCCCATCGCAGGTGTCGTCCAAATAGATGCCCGGCAATTGAGTGAGTTTGATCGCAGGCACCATCACATCTGTTGTGCCAAACATCCGAGCCGCAATTTTCGACGAAATCACCATGCGGTGCTGCCGCGAGATCCGCAAGTCGCGCTGTGGCAGGCCTTGGCCCAGGGCCCCTGCGCTGATGACAACGGGACGCAAGTGGCAGCAGGCCGCGTGTTGGGCTGCGGTAAACGTTGAGGCACCGATCCAGGCGATGGGCTGTGCGCCGTTTCGCGCTGTTAAAACCAAATCGCCCGCAGTCAGGTCTTGGATCCGGCGCGGACCCGATGGGGTCGACAGCATCGTGCCGTGGGAAAAACAAACGATATCGAAGGCCGTGGCATCAATGCCCACTTCGAAATAGTCCCAGTTGCCAGAATTGCCGTTTGTCCCGTAAACGCCAAGGCTGTTGACGGGGATATTGAACACCAGTTCGGCGATACTGCCATCGGAATAATGCCCCCCATTTATACTACCATCCGCGCCGATTTCATGGGTTGCTGCGCCAGACTGGGTGAAAGTTGCCTCGCCATTGTCGATCAGGCTTTGTAGGTTCACTGTGACGCCATCGATTTCGATGTAGTAAATTTCATTCGCATCGCTGCCCGACATTTGGATTGCGGCCCCAATCACCGGTTGATCAAAGGTCACGGTAAAGGCTTGGCTGCCGTCGGCATTAACCCGCGCGCCGCCGTCCAATCCATTCCAATCGGTGGTGGGCGAGGTACCGGATACTGTGTACCCGACTTGATCGCCGTTTACGTCCGTGATGGTGCCAGATGCACCATTGGAATAGTTATCGATGACATCTGTAAACGGCATAAAAGCCTCCTGAACCCGAATCGCTGATAACCCTCAAGGCCACTAGTGTGGCTCATTTCAATCCTTTGAAACAAAGGGATTGTACGTAGGTTTTTCCCCGTATTTGTTTTAACGCCTCTTTCAGCCGGGGGTTTGCACCCAATTCGACCATGCTGTTTTCGCAAAACCTGACGGAAGTTAGGGAACTGTAAGCGGTTGGTTGGTGAGATCGCTTGACGCATCTGTTTTTCTGGTCGACAAGTCGAGTGATGGTTTCCGGATGCCACAGGCGAACCCCGGAATGAAAAGGGAATACGGTGAGGAGGAGCCAATTGGCGCCAAATCCGTGACTGCCCCCGCAACTGTAAGCGGCGAGTGACCCCGATGATCACCACTGAACGTACATCGCGTTCGGGAAGGATCGGGCAAGCCCAGACCCGCAAGTCAGGAGACCTGCCATCAAAGGCGCAGTTTTGCGTCGCGTGCAACTTCAACCCGGACGGGGTGTCCGGACAGGAGGCCATGATGGTTTTACGGGTTATCCCGTCGGAAATGACATGTCTGTGCTGCGCCCCGCGATCTCGCGGAGGGCGACATGGGACACACTTCACACAAGATTACGGTTTGCACATCGTGCAGGCACAAGGGCACCGACTGCCGCCCGGGTTATGAGCTGATCGCCAAGCTGCGCGCCGCGATTGCGGCGGCGGGCGACAGCCTTTCTGAGGAGTTTGAAATCTCGGGCGTGGCCTGCATGGCGGGCTGTGACCGTCCGTGCACTATGGCCTATCACGGCACACGCAAGGCAACTTACCTGTTTGGCGATATCGACGCAGCGACTGACATCGACGACCTTGTGGCTTTTGCGCGGCTTTATGGCGTTTTGGGCGATGGGTGGTGTTCTTCGGTGGATCGACCTGGCACATTGCGCAGATCAACCTTGGCCCGTGTTCCGGCCGCAATCATCGCACTGGAAGACAGCGATCAGCGTGCCTCATGAGGGCGGCTCGTCTTGTGGCAGATGCCATCAGTTGGACCCCACGCAGAAGCGCTGCACCCTTGTTGCATCCAACCAGTTTTGCTGTGGAGACAGGCCAGATCCTTGGGGTTGTTGGGCCAAACGGGGCTGGCAAATCGACGCTGCTGAGGATGCTTTATCGATTTCAGGCGCCAGTGACGGGCCAGATTTTGATCGATGGTCAGGATGTCTGGGCCATGCCGCCGCGCGCCGCCGCCCGGAAAGTGGCGGCGGTGTTGCAAGAACAGCCATCCTCCTTTGGGCTGAGTGTGGTCGAAGTGGTAGCCCTTGGGCGCACGCCCCATGGATCGGGCTATTCTCGCGGCGGTGCCAAAGACGCCCACATCGTCGATGCGGCCCTGAGCCAGTTAGATCTGCTGCATCTTGCAGGACGCGATATGGTGTCCTTGTCGGGCGGCGAACGCCAGCGGGTAATGGTGGCGCGCGCTTTGGTCCAAGAACCGCAGGTTTTGGTGCTGGACGAGCCGACAAATCATCTGGATATCCGCCATCAACTTGAGATCCTGAGGCTGATAAAGGATCTGGATTTGACGATCATCGTTTCGCTGCATGATCTCAATATCGCAGCCAGCCTCTGTGACAGCATTTTGTTGTTGGAGCAGGGACATACACTTGCCTTTGGACCGCCTCACGAAGTTCTGACCGAGGCACGGGTGTCCCATGCCTTTGGGGTTCAGGCCCGTCACGAGACCCTGTCGCCCAGCAACGCCAAACATTTTTCCTACCACCTCTAATACTGAAAGACCCAAGACATGAAATTTACTCTTACAGCCTTGACAGCCGCCATGATGGCGACGACTGCCCCGGCGCAAACCACTGTGCAAAGCTGTGATCGTCAGGTGACCTTTGACGCACCGCCAAAGGCCGCTATTTCCAACGATGTGAACCTGACCGAGATGATGCTGGTCCTTGGACTGGCAGACCATATGGTCGGCTACACTGGCATTTCCGGCTGGAAAACGCTGGACGTTGAAATGCGCGAAGGGGTGGCACAGCTGCCGGAATTGTCGGCGAAATATCCGACCAAAGAGGTGCTTATCGGGGCAGATGCGGACTTCTATTTTGCCGGATGGAACTACGGGATGAAGGTTGGTGGTGAAGTCACGCCAGAAACCTTGGATCCTTTTGGCATCAAGGTCTATGAGCTGACCGAAAGCTGCATCCACATCGGCGAGAAATCCGCCGCCAGCATGGACGATATGTATGCGGATTTGTTGAACCTTGGCGCGATCTTTGATGTTGGCGACAAAGCGGCAGAACTTGTTGCTGGCTACAAAGCGGATCTTGAAAGCTTTACTGCCACGTTGGCACCCCTAGAGGCAGCCCCACGGGTGTTTGTCTACGACAGTGGCGATGACGCGCCGTTTACGGCGGGCCGTTATGCGATGCCCAATGCCCTGATCGAGGCGGCTGGTGGCACCAACATCATGAATGATTTCGAGAAAAGCTGGGCCACTGTGGGCTGGGAAGCCATAGTTGACCGCAACCCTGAGGTCATCGTGATCGTTAACTACGGCGATGTGACAGCGGCGCAAAAACGTGAATTCATGACGTCGAACCCCGCATTTGCGGACATTGATGCGGTGAAAAACGATCGCTTTGTGACGCTGGAATATGTCGAGGCAACGCCGGGCCCGCGCAATATAAAAGCCGTCAAAACCCTCGCCGCAGCGTTTCGCGGCGAATAATGACAATGCGCAAACCCCAGCATCAAAACACGCAAGTAAGGCGGCTTAGATATGGCCTTTAGAGTTGCGATGGGGCTGGGGTTTGCGGTTCTGGCTCTGTCAATTTCGATTGCTGTGAGTGTTGGGGCCGTATCTATCCCGCTGCCTACGGTGTGGGGCATTCTGATCAATAAGGTGGTACCGCAGACCATCCCCGTCGATTGGTCCGCGGGCCGCGAAGCGATTGTGTGGGACATCCGTTTTCCGCGTGCGCTGCTGGCCTGTTTGGTCGGGGCAGGGCTGGCCATTGTCGGGGCCAGCCTTCAGGCTGTGACGCGCAACCCCTTGGCGGATCCGCATCTGTTGGGGATCTCGGCGGGAGGGGCCTTTGGTGCGATCCTCGCCTTGCTGCACACTGGGTTGTTTTTGGGCCTGCTGACTGTGCCGCTTTTCGCGTTTCTCGGGGCTTTGGGGGCCACGCTGCTGGTGTTGGCGGTTTCGCACTTTGCCGCAGCCACCAGTGCGGATCGGTTGATCCTAGCAGGCGTTGCGGTGTCTTTTATTGTAATGTCCATGGCCAATGTGTTGATCTTTCTGGGGGATCCACGTGCCACGCACACAGTGGTGTTTTGGATGCTGGGCGGGCTGGGCCTCGCGCAATGGGGCCAGCTGGTCTATCCGCTGATCATTCTGGTTCTGTGCGGCCTGTATTTGGTTGCAAACGCGGGCAACTTGAATGCGATGACCATCGGCGATGAAACCGCCACCACGCTGGGCATTCCTGTGGCGCGCTTTCGCCTGCTGGTGTTCGTGATCGGGGCCTTGATCACTGGGGTCATGGTGGCCTTTTCCGGCATCATTGGATTTGTGGGCCTGATGGTGCCCCATATCGTACGACTGATGGTTGGCGGCGACTACCGGCGTGTGTTGCCAGCCTCGGCCTTGATGGGGTCTGTCTTTTTGGTCTGGGCCGATGTGGTTGCGCGCAAAATCATGGCACCAGAGGATATGCCCATTGGCATCGTGACAGGCCTTGTTGGCGGGATATTCTTTATCTGGCTGTTGCGCCGCAAAATTGGCTGAACATCGGGGATGCTCCAGCGTTGCATGTCGTGCTGAATTGCGAATCCTGCCGTTCCCTGATTAATCTGGCCTGAACCTTTCTCTGGCAGAGCCTTTTCATGACCCGTATCGCCCATATCGAACTCGACGACAGCAATCTCGCGCCGCCCACCCCTGAGATCGATCAGGAACGGAAAGTGGCCATTTTCGATTTGCTTGAGGACAATTCATTTGTTCTGCCGCAGCGCGAGGATCGCGTCGCCGTTGAAGGACCCTATAAGTTGGAATTGGCGATAAAGGACCGGCGTCTGGTCTTTGATATTGCTAATGAAAATGATGTACCAGCGGGGCTGTTTTACTTGTCTTTGGGGCCCTTCAAGCAAGTGGTCAAAGACTATTTCCAGATCTGTGAAAGCTATTTTGAAGCGGTCAAAACCCTGCCGCCCAGCCAGATTGAAACGATTGATATGGCCCGTCGTGGCATCCACAACGAAGGGGCGCGGGTGCTGCAAGAGCGTCTTGATGGCAAAGCGGATGTCGACATTGATACGGCCCGTCGCCTTTTTACCCTGATTTGCGTGCTGCATTTCGGGGGTTGATCTATGGTGGCCGAACTTCCTCAGTCCATTCTGTTTTGCTGCGACCACAACGCAGTTCGATCCCCTATGGCTGAAGGGATGATGAAGCAATTTTTTGGCCAAGCCTGCTATATCCAATCGGCCGGGGTCAAAAATGATCTCGAGATTGACGGGTTTTCCATTGCCGTGTGCCAGGAACTGGATGTCGAGTTGGCACGGCATCGCTCGCGCAGCTTTGACGAGATGGAAGAATGGGGCGATGACCTGTCCAGTTTTGATCTGATTGTGGCACTTTCGCCTGCCAGCCAGCGCAAAGCGCTGGAATTAACACGCTTTTTCCACTTGGATGTGGAATATTGGCCTATTCTTGATCCCACGGGCCTTGGTGATAATCGCGAAGCAAAGCTGGTAAGCTATCGACAGGCCCGCGACCAGATCCGCGAGCGTATCGTGGATCGCTGGGGGGCGGGGCAGACTTAGGCGAGCCTCACTCACTGACCAAATTAATCCTTTGTTGAACGTGCTCTGCTAGGGCTTGGCCCTGCAACCGACCACAAAGGGGCTGAGATGTTTCGTCGCTCAAAAGCCAACAAATCGGATCTTGATAACGCAGCTGTTATGCAGGCTGTTAATCGTTCACAAGCAATGATTTCGTTTGATCCTGCGGGCTATATCTTGGATGCGAACGATAATTTTTTGACCACCATGGGCTATGCGCTGGATGAAATTGTTGGGCAGCATCACCAGATTTTTTTGTCACAGGCGCAACGCGCTGATCCTGATTACCAAACCTTCTGGTCGCAACTGGCTGAAGGGCAGCTGACCGCGGGCGATGTAGCACGCCAAACCAAGTCAGGCGATACGATCTGGATCACGGCTGCGTATGCACCGGTTTTTGATGCGACGGGACAGGTTGAAAGGGTTATCAAGCTGGCCACAGACATCACTGTCAAAAAGGTCGAACACGACATTCTCATTGATCATTTAAATGCACTGGCCAAAGGCGATTTGACGGTGCTGATCCCCAAAGCCCAAACCGAGGATTTCGAAAAAGTCCGCAAGACGTTCAATAAGATGGCCAGTGGCCTGCAAATGATGGTCGACGCAATCGTGGACGAAGCCGCAGTTTTGAAACAAACCAGTATCGCTGTGCAGGCGTCTTCTGCGTCGCTGGCCACTTATGCCAAAGACAATGCTGCGATTTTAGAAAAGTCCAAACATGCCCTATCGGACATTGGTCGCGAAATTGTCGAAAGCCAACAGGCCGCGGGGCGATTGGAACAGCAGGCTCAGAACACTGCACGAAAATCCAGCGATGGTGAGGCGATAGTGACCAGTACAGCCCAAGCTATTGATCGTTTGGAGGATATGGCCAACCGGGTGTCCAAAACCACAACTGTGATCGAAAGCTTTGCCTTTCAGACCAATCTTTTGTCGCTGAACGCCGCTGTGGAAGCTGCGCGGGCAGGGGACGCGGGCAAGGGATTTGCTGTTGTTGCCTCCGAGGTGCAAAATTTGGCCATGCGATCCGGTGAAGCCTCAAAGGAAATTGCCGAATTGACCCGCAAAAGCGAAGTCGAAGTGGCCTCAGGACTGAGGTATGTCAAACAGGCGTCCGACGCATTGCGCGAAATCTCTCGGGCCGTGGCGCTGGTCGTTGACGAAATCGCGACCATTTCGCGTGCGGCTCAGGCCCAGACCCAGGAATTGGCAGCTGTCGAAAAATCAGTTGATGATTTAGACCATACCGTTTCCCAAATTGAACATGCCTCAAAACAAGGCGCTCAAAATGCTGCAGCAATGTTACAAGGGGTAGAGAATTTTGACCGCCTCGTGTCGTCTTTCTTGCGACCCAATTCCGAAGGAGCCCCCGCCGCCGACCACCAAAACACAGGCTAGGGCGCACCCTTTGGGCCAATTTTAGCCACCACACCGACACGAAACCGGGTCTGCGCTGGACTGGCTGAGTTTTTCGCTTGATAATTTCCAGAGGAAGGCCCATCTAATGCACGCCTGCGCTGATGCAGGTGTCAACATTGGAGAGACCATGGCTAAGGAAGAACTGCTCGAATTTCCCGGCGTCGTGAAGGAACTCTTGCCAAATGCGACATTTCGGGTCGAGCTGGAAAACGGCCATGAAATCATCGCACATACGGCGGGAAAGATGCGTAAAAATCGCATTCGTGTTCTGGCAGGCGACAAAGTCCAAGTGGAAATGACCCCCTATGATCTGACCAAGGGTCGGATCAACTACCGCTTTAAGTAAACCGATGCGCCTTATCTTGGGCTCTGGATCGCCACGACGACGCGAGTTGTTGGGGCAATTGGGTCTTGAGCCTAGCGACATACGTGCGCCTGATATCCTTGAGGATCCCCTCAAGGCGGAATTGCCGCGCCCCTATTGCATACGCATGGCCCGCGAAAAAGCCCAAGCGCTGGACGTGGGCGCGGACGAAGTGATTTTATGCGCGGACACCACTGTGGCAGTCGGGCGGCGCATTTTGGGCAAAGCAGCAGATCGATCCGAGGCTGAGGCGTTTCTTGATCTGCTGTCAGGACGCCGCCACAAAGTGATCACCGCCATTGCCGTCAAAAATGCAGATCGTTTGTGGGTCCGCGATGTGGTCACGGACGTCAAAATGAAACGTCTGTCAACGATCGAACGTGAGGCCTATTTGGATACCAACGATTGGCAAGGCAAAGCGGGCGCTTATGGCATTCAAGGCCCCGCCGGCGCGTTTATTCCGTGGATTTCAGGGTCCTACTCGGCTGTCATGGGGCTGCCTGTTACGGAAACCGCGCAGCTTTTGACCGCAGCTGGGATTGCCGTTTGGGGGCGGACATGAAGGGTAGCCTCATCCTTTTGGACCATATTAATGGTCGCGAGGCCGCTGCGCGCTTGGTTGCGGGGAAATTGGATGATCTGGTGGTTGACAGCCCGGATCGGCCACGCATCGGCGCGATCCACTTGGTCAAGGCCGAACGTCAGATGAAAGGGCAGGGCGGTATTTTTGTGAAATCCGACCAGCCGTTCTTTCTGCGCCAAGCCAAAAATATCAAACCGGGCGATGCGTTGCCCGTCCAAGTGGTCAGCCTCGCCGAGGCAGGCAAAGCCCCTCCTGTGACGACAAAAATCGTTTTCAAAAGTCGCTATGTTATCGTGACCCCCTCGGCGCCGGGTATCAACATCGCCCGAGTGATCCGCGACGAAGATGAACGCGACCGATTGTTGGTTTTGGCCCGCGAATTGTTACAGGATTTGGACTACGGTGTGATCCTTCGCACGGCTTGCGCCGGAGCCGAAGACGACGCAATTGCCCAAGACCTTGAAGCGATGATCGACGAGGCACAAAGGGTCATGCAGGCCGCTGAAGGCGGGCAACCAGGCCAGCTCAGCGCAGGCGACGGACCGCATATCACAGCATGGCGCGATTGGGACGCTGCAGACGACGTGATCACACAGTCTGGCTGTTTTGAAGATTACGGCGTCTTAGACCAAATCGACGCGTTGGATACACCGCGTGCGGTAATGGGCGGGGCAGACGTGTTTATCGAGCCGACTCGTGCCCTTGTCGCAGTGGACGTCAACACTGGTGGCGACACATCTTTTGCCGCAGGTCTAAAAGCGAATTTGTCGGTGGCACGCGGCTTACCACGGCACCTGCGTCTGCGCGGATTGGGCGGACAAGTGGTGATCGATTTCGCCCCAATGAGTAAAAACGACCGCAAACAAGTCCAATCTGCGCTGCAAGCTGCGTTTAAGGCTGACCCAATTGAAACCTCTTTGGTGGGTTGGACGCCTTTGGGCCTTTTTGAGTTGCAGCGCAAACGCGAACGCCTGCCATTGCACGGGGTGATCTCATGAGTAGTTGTCCTATGTGCGACCGTCCAACGGACACAAAATTCCGGCCATTTTGTTCGAAACGATGCGCGGACTTGGACCTTGGTAAGTGGTTAACAGGCGGCTATGTCCTGCCCGGCCAAGCGGTTGAAGAAGAAGATGAATTGCCAGACGAAGCACCCTACGACCCCAAACCGATCAATTGAAGTTGGCAGGATTGCTGCATTCGGTCTTTTGGGCCAAATTTCCTTCGTTTTCGGTCTGGACAGCGGAAACGTTAGCGCCTATCACGCCCTCACCCAGACGCCAGCCGTCATCCCGTGCCCGGGTAGCTCAGGGGTAGAGCAGTGGATTGAAAATCCTCGTGTCGGTGGTTCGATTCCGCCCCCGGGCACCATAATTTCCCTACAAAACAGTAACTTGTGATTTATCCAACAAGTGTCTGTTGGCCCGATTCTGGCTTTCACATATCTTACACACTCTGACACATGTTTGAGGGGTGGTTTTGATATGGCTGAAAAACACCAAATTCTGGGTGGTAAGGTTCACGTTTATAAAAGACCGCGTAGCGCGGTCTGGCAGTGTTCGACGTATATTGAGGGCAAAAACGTAGGGTCAGCACGAAGGAAGAGAGCCTCGCAAAGGCCAAGGAATTTGCAGAGGATTGGTATCTCGATCTGCGGGGCAAGAAGGCCCGAGGCGAACTGGTTGCAGAAACAACATTCAAACAAGCTGCTGCGCGGTTTGTAAAAGAGTATGAGGTCATCACGGCTGGTGAGCGGAACGCGATCTATGTGCGCGGGCACAAGGCGCGATTGCGCAACCACTTAGTTCCCTTCTTTGGCGATATGGGCTTGTCGCAGATCACACCAGGATCGGTGCAAGACTATCGCATCTTTCGCCTGCAAGATGACCCTGACTTTAAGCCCCCCTCTCGCTCCACCATGCATCATGAGGTCGTCACGCTGCGGCAGGTGTTAAAGCTGTCGATCCGGCATGGTTGGCTGGCCGCGTTGCCGGATCTGTCTGAACCCTACCGAGCATCTGCGAAGGTCACCCATCGGGCTTGGTTTTCGCCGGAGGAATACAAGCGGCTTTACACAGCAACCCGCGCAAACATCAAACGTGCCGAGGGTAAGGCGTGGCATCACAGTGCCCAGCAATTGCATGACCTGATCTTATTTATGGCCAACACTGGCCTTCGGCCAGACGAAGTAAATCGGCTGGAATATCGTGATGTGTCGATTGTGGATGACGAAGGCACTGGAGAAACGATCCTTGAGATCGAAGTGCGCGGCAAGCGCGGCACCGGCTATTGTAAGAGCATGACTGGGGCGGTGATGCCCTTCAAACGGATGGTTGCAAGGAATGACCCCATGCAGACCGACCTGTTGTTCCCTGCCGACCACAAGAAGCAATTCAATCGCATCCTCGCGGAGATCGAGCTCAAGATTGATCGCGAAGGTAATCGACGTTCGTTATATTCGCTTCGGCACAGCTACATCTCTTTTCGCCTTCTGGAAGGCGCGGACATCTATCAGATTGCCAAGAATTGTCGCACGTCCGTCGAGATGATCGAACGACACTATGCCGTGCATTTGAAGAACAGCATCGATGCGTCTGCGATCAATGCGCGAAAGGGTCGGCTCTGATCGGCCTTGGCTGGAATCCCCCTTTCTTTTTTATCCACAAAGATCTGAGTGCTGTTGGGGCTTATGTTCTTAAGTGAGTATTCTTCTATAGAAGGAAGTGCCAATTTGGCGTCACAGAGGTGACGTGATGGCATGTCCAGAAGTGCCAGATTGGCACTTCTAGTTTGGACGTTTTCGAGCGGTGAGGTTCAACTCGTAGAGGTTTGACTTACCTAATCCGCGTCGTTTGATCTTCAGGAAATTCGCGTCCTCAAGTTCCTTGATCCATCTGACCACTGATCTCTTCCCTGTACCCATGTCGTCGGCCAATGTCTCTTGTCCAGGAAAACAGTGGTCGTTCTGCCAAGCATATTTCAAAAGCATGGCATAGGTCAGCTTTGCACCAACACTGACCTTCTTGCTGACCAATATGAAATTTGGAACTTGGGTAAAACCACCACCATTGGTGATGACGTCACCGCCTTTGAGAATGATGTTTCTGTCCCTGAGAATTTGCCCGATGTTTTGCGCGTCCATAGATGTGGTGATTATAGCATGGGCTCTATCGCTTTGGGCTGGATTAATTAACACTGCGGTTCAATGGCGGTTGGTTGTGATTGGTGACTGGATCAACTGGATCATGTGGCACCGGCGGCTTAAGGAACGCTTGATTTGGTTCCCCGCCAAGGCGGAGAACTTGGGTTTCCAGGTGGCCGATGTAGCGGCTCTGGCTGAGCAAGCTCTGCTGCCCTTCTTCGTTTTGCTTCGTGAAGAATTCGATTTGCTTGTCTCGCACGGCTTTGTCGATTTCCAGTGATCGCAGCTTTACCTCAAGTTCGCGCTCACGAGCAGACGGTGCGCTCTCGGTATGTGTGCGTTCGTCGGGGTGCGGACGGGTCTGCTCTTGTCCGAACAGGTTCGTACCTGTCCTCACCGGTTCGTCCTTCGTCTGCACGGGTTCGGACGGGTTCGCACTGGCTGGGACGCCTGATGTTTGACGCAGAAATTCCAGCTCTGACTGGATTTTGACATCCAGTGAAGCAGCTTCGACCATCCAGCGTTCGCCTGTTGGGGTAGTTTGTTTTTGGGATTCAACGTGCTCAAGCCGGCACCATGAGCGTATTGTTTTCTTGGTACGGTTTAGTCCTGCCGCCTGACTCACTGCGAAGGCTTGATCAACAGTTAGCCATTTGCGCGTTTGCGCATGTTCTTGTGTGTTCATAGCTGAATGGTAGCAGGGGAGCCTGCACCTGCACGGTAAGTTGTCCACACCGAAAAAGTCAGGAAAAATTAGAGACCTGACCCGATCGAAGTGGTGATCCCACCATGAGGCGTAGATCGGCTACGATGCTGTGTAAGTAACGGTCATGTTGAGGACGATGCAGATTATCAAGACAAATGTGGTGATTTTTGCGGCTCGCAGCATCGGTTGAAGCAAAGGATCATTGCGTAATTTCTGAATGAGTGGGAGCTGTTTGAAGTTTTGCGACATGGGCGTTTTCTTCCAGAAGTGTGCATTTCTATTGGTAAGGAATGACCAGCACATCGTTATGCTGGCCAGTCTTAATGTGAGCGCAATTTTACATCAGCGCTGAATGCCTCGGGTCTGCCGGTTGAAATACATTTCTCGGAAGCCCGAAGCCGTGAGTCCATCACGATTGATCCAGACCTAAACGTTCTGGCCAGCATCAATGTCGGCTTGGCTTCCCGCAACGGCGACAAGGATGCCACCTTGCAGATCAGTGTCCGTGATCCTAGCGACTTCGGTGGTGTCTTGATTGATACCCCATTGAGGTGTGGCTGCGATCCAGTAGCAGCCTTTGGCGCCTACCGATAGTTCAGGCAGGGAAAGGACGTAGTCGGCGGTTGGCGTCGTGCCGTCTAACCAGACGCCGGAATAGTCATGCGTCTGACCGCCACATCCATCCGCAGATACGGCCGTGGGCGCTATAGATGCAGTCAAACCAATGCTAGCCACGGCTAGAAAAACAGTCAATTTGCGTATCATGAAGTCCTCTCAGGTTGCTTCGCCAACCCAATGTTTGTGAGGAAATCCACAGGCCTCCGATGCAACACTATTGCCAATAGTGTACACTGAGCAAGATCAAGGCTTTATGAAGATTGCAGGGACAATTTGTCCAGCGTATGTTCAAGTTTCAATGCGCCAAATCCTTGTTGTGAAAGGGTTTCGCAGACCTGCGCAACACTATTGGCAATAGTGTTGCATAAAGATTCCACTGTCTAAACATTGCCTTGAACGCCCCAAACCCAAGGAATTGATGACAACCCCAGATGATACAACTAAAAATTCTATGCAGCTTTACAGTAGAACCAACAAGCGGCTGTACCTTAACGCGACTGAGCGTGATTTATTCTTCAAGGCTTGTAAGAAACAGCCCTTGGAACGCCGTGTCTTCGCTCTCACACTGTTCTACACTGGATGCAGACTATCCGAGGCACGTGCGCTTACACCAGCAGCGCTTCAGTTTCAGGAGCAAATACTATCCATACGAAGCCTGAAAAAACGTGATCAACACCATGTCCGTGAAATACCTATTCCACCTGATCTATCGCTTTTACTTCGTCAAATGTCAGCAAAGACCTCAGAAAACGCTCTATATTGGCGTGTTGATCGCGTGACAGCGTACCGGTGGATAAAGAACGTCATGACAGGCGCAGGACTAGAGGGTCCCCAGGCTTGCCCAAAGGGGCTTCGCCACTCGTTTGGAGTCCATGCAATCCAAAATGGCATTCAACTAGATCTCTTAAGGCGTTGGATGGGTCATGCCTCGCTGGAAACCACTGCAATATATACTAGGGTTATGGAGCTAGAGGAGATCGAGCTAGCCAAACGTATGTGGCACGGCTCGGCAAGCTAGCCAAGAATTGGAACGATAGGTCCACAGGATCTTGGGATTTCTCCTATATGTTGTATTCCCACCTTTGAGAGCAACTGCTAGTCTAACGAAAATCTTTGCTGGCCATTCCGTGGTTTCGGCTGAAACATCTAAGAAATTAAATTCGAAAGTATAGCGATGGTTATTTCGGTCAACACTTTGGTCTCAAACATTTTACCAAGCCAAACAGTCTTGCTCTTCGGGGCCGGGGCGTCTTTGCCATCCGGTGCTCCCAGTGTTGGGAAATTGATCAACGATTTGGATGCGCTGCTGACTGAAGATACGACCGGATTTAGTTTTGCTGAGGTTTGTTCCCTAGTGGAGCTTAAGAAGTCTCGGAAGGAATTGGTCCGACAAGTTCGCAACTCATTCAGGGGGCTTAAGCCTACAGGTGGGATCCAAAGCATAGCCGACTATGACTGGGTCTCCATCTTTACAACAAATTACGATGATCTTGTAGAACGGGGGTTCAGCAAGAAGAATAAGCAGATCCGAATTTATTCGACAAATTTTGATTTCGGAGATCCTTGTCCTCCCAACTCTACGCCGATCTTTAAAATACATGGCACAATTGGACTTGATGTTTCGGATGGTCATCGATCACGGATGATTCTCACTGAGGAAGACAATGATCTCGTGGAGGACTACCGAGAAGCTCTTTACGACAGGATGAAAAATGATCTGAATGCCAATGACGTCGTGATCATTGGGCAATCGCTTTCAGATCCCGACTTGGATGCTCTTGTTAAGCGGGCAATCCGGCTAAACAGGAAGTCGGGATCTGCCAAAAAGATCTTCCTACTACTCTATACGGAAGATCATAATCGAGCCTTGCTGATGGAGCGAAAGGGGATTCAGGTCGCTTTTGGTGGGATCGATGAGTTCTTCTTCGAGCTAGCCAAACAATCCGAACAACTTGTAGAGGTCATAGACAGTTCAGATGATCCAGTATCTGAACGCCCAATACTGAGGGCCATAACGCTCGACATTAAGCACCAGTTTGATCTGGGGAATGCTGATTTTGGGAAGATGTTTGCAGGAGGGGCAGCATCATACTGCGATTTGAGGGCTGGGTTTTGCTTTCAGCGCACCCAAAAAGACCGAATTGTAGGGAGACTAAAATCGACAGAACAGTTTTCAATGATCCTAGGCTCAAGCGGTGTCGGAAAAACAACGTTGGCCAGGCAGGTAGCTTGCGACTTAGTTGAGAGCGGTTATCTTGGTTGGGAACACAATCCAGATCGTGAGTTTTTTGCTCGTGAATGGCTCGGCGTAGCTGCGCAGCTACAACACGATGGCAAAGACGGGATATTGGTTCTGGACAATGCCCATCTTTATATCCAGGACATCAATCTTTTGGTCAATCAAATGAGCGACGAAGGCTATGTCCGGCTGAGATTAATCTTGGCTTCTGCTCGCAACCATTGGAAGCCGCGAGTAAAATCGCCGAACCTCTTCAAACTTGGCAGTGTTGTCGATCTGTCTTCGCTCGATAGCTCAGAAATAGGTAGCTTGCTGGCGTTGGTCGAAAAGGTGCCCGAGATTTCTAGGTTGGTAGATCGAAGCTTTCGTGGATTTACCCTGCAAGAGCGCAGACGAAGGCTGGTAGACCGTTGTAACAAAGACTTTTTTGTTTGCATGAAAAATATCTTTGCTAACGACAGCTTTGACACAATCATTCTTCAAGAGTTTTCTAGCATCAATCCTGATTATCAGTCTGTTTACAAAGCGGTTTGTGCACTCGAAAGTTTCGGTGTCAGGGTACACCGACAACTTGTCATCCGACTTCTTCAGATCAGTGCGCAGGACGTGTCTTTAGTACTAGGAAACCTCGAAGGCTTGGTCGATGAATATCCCATCAACTCGAGGGAGAGTATCTATGGATGGAGTGGCCGACACCCAGTAATTTCTGAAATAATTTCAAAGCATAAGTTTAATGCCCAAGAAGAGATTTACGGCTTGCTGAAGCAAGTTATAAAGAACATTTCCCCGTCATACGATGTCGAAATTAGAACGCTTCGTCAGCTTTGTGGGTTTGATGGCGGCTTGTCGAAGCTTGCCGATCAAGGGGAACAAAACGAACTTTTGAGGATGATGATTTCTGTCGCGCCGAAAGAACGGGTGCCAAGGCATCGGCTCATTAACAATCTTATCCGTTGTGGGAACTTCTCTGACGCAGAAACTGAAATCCGCGTTTTTGAAAATGATCTTCGTGCAGATGGCCCTGTAAAGCGTTACAAGGTTCGTCTATTGCTTGAGCGGGCTGTCAGCACAGTCGGTCTTATGATTGAAGATAAAGCAGCTATGCTGAACGACGCGTATAGCGCATCTAGTTCGATATTGTCCGGCGATAAGTTTCACAGACAAAATCTTCAGTTGCATGCAGACGTTTGTTTAGAGCTTTATCGAGTCTCTGGTGACTATGGTTTCGTCGACGAAGTCTTGGATGCTATGAAATATGCTGAAAGGGAAGTGGGCGATCCAGACATTACTAGGGCCATTCAGCGCTTTGAGCGTCGTGTGTCCCCGCCGTCTACGACTAACGCAGAGATGGATGTTGAAATCATCGAAGAGTTGGAATGAAAGGGCTATCGCACGGCCCGCTATGTCTTTCAGAAGGAGAATAGTTAGAACCTCCCCGATTTCGGGAAGGCTCTTTTTTTTTCCAATAGGTTAAAGGTCAAAAAGTTCGCCTTGACGGTCACGTTCTTCGCGCTCTCGCCAGTTCTTGTCATCGGCGGCATCATCAAGCCAAGCTTTGATGAACACCTCAAGCTGACCTGCACGCATTACCCGTTTTGTTGTCAGGAAGCGCGATCTGTAGCCTGTTTGAGTGACTGGCAGCGGACGGCTGCATCGCAATTCAATGTGCTGCGCTGTCCCGCCAAGCCAATCTGGATCGTATGAAACCTCGATCATGCGTCCTTGCCAGTTGACGTCCTGCACCAGTTTGGCTGCCATCAATATTCCTCGGGGAGCATGATGGTCAAAACACGCTGGGTCTTTTCAAGGTTTGCGGGTTCCTCAGATCCAAACTGGAAGTCCTGATCGTAGAGATCAATTTTCCAGAAGATACGTGTGCCGTTGTAGGTGAGACTGCCGAAGTCATGTTCACCGTGTGGATAGTTGTCAGTGCTGAAGTCATCAAACGTCTTGATTGCCGACATAAGATCTTCTGCAGTGTTTGCGTCATCATCAGACACTAGCGCTTGGATCCCTTGGGTGAATAACACGCGCCCAGGAATGCTTGGATCAAGCGCTCTGAACTTGTCGTTCTGGTCACGGATTGTCTGTTTTAGGAGGTTAGGCATTTTTCTTCCTCTCTCGCAGGCCACATCCGAAATGTTCGGACATGCCCATCGAGAGAGAAAACGCGCATGACTTCAGCCACGCGCGTTCATCGATCAGTCCTGAGGGTTCCAGATTGACACGAAGTCATCTTCGTTTTGAGAACCAGCCGCGCGGCCTAGGTTGGCATAGAGTGTTCGGTTGCCAAATTCGGGCGCTGCGAGGGACACACTGAGATAGTCGTTGCCGCTGAGCGATTTGCGCCACCATGCGGCACCGATTTCAACGTCACCAGCTATGACCAGATAGTCGGGTTGGGCCTCGGTTGTTTTCTGTTTCTTGGCAAACAAGATGTTCTGACGGATCGTCATGGTTGCGAGACGGCCTTCATAGGTGCCATCAGGTTTACGGGTTACATGTCCAATGGCGGGCATGATGCACTCCTCTTTGATTTTATGGGAAAAACCGGAAAGTTCGGCTTGGCCTATCATACCATGTATTAAGTGATTACCAGAGGCCAGTGCGCTGTCAGGATAGCAGCGACGCAGCTTCCAGTTCGTCTGGGATCTTTTCTTTGGTCGCCATTGTGGGAGACTTCAATGCGGACAAAAGTTCGAGTTGATTGCGCAACTCAAAGCGGCTGTAAAGGTCGGAAAATACCTCACGTACCGTCTGTGGTTTCAGTCCGAGTGACGCTGCAATTTCAGCCAAGGTCAGCCCTTCGCTGAACAACTCAAGGAGTTGCAGTTGGCGATTGCTGAGATCAAACGGGTTAGAGAGATAAGACAAGTCTGCACGCTGCGGCACAAGCGGCTGCAGGCTTACCAGGCAATGCTTTGCCATCGGCCATGATGACACCTGCAATGCAAGGGGAGCGCCCATACAGCCATCATCCGCCCTCAATGTTTGGCATGGTTGCCCTGAAACGACGTAGCGCAGCGCCATGCGAAAGAGGTTAGATTGCTGCGGGGAGTGCAGGCCAATCCGTGTGCTGGATTTCAAAAGCGCAGGATGCTTTGCAATGATCACCTGGGCGGCAGATGATTGCTGGGAAATATTTGCATGAACATCCACAACGGCGACGGCGAGATCAAATTTTTCAGCAAGCAAGAATTCAGACTGACTCGCAGCTTTGCAGCATCGATCAGTGCCATGGTTTATGTCTTGCCGCTTTGACAGTTTTTTACCCTCGATATCGACAGTTGGATGCCGGTGTCGTGGGTTAGATAGGATGGATTGGAGCACTGAAGCGAACGGCAGAACCGAAGTCCTGCCGAAATTTTGAATTTAAGTAACTGTTTGGAAAGGTAATTTTATTCCTCTGGAAGGAATCCTTCCGGTTGGACATAGAAGGTTTGTGTGAAGACTTCGCCGTTTACGACGATCCTGACGACATATTGGCCAACCTCCAAAACACCTGGACGCCAATACGTGTAACCGGGCCATGCCGCATCATTGAAGCTTGTGCGTCCCGCAATTCTTTCGCCGTCTAGAATCCACCAACGATCAAACGGGGTGCCATCTTCCGCATCGCCAAAGTCAAAACTCAAAAAGACTTCGTCGATGCCGTGGACAAAGACCGAAACATGCTGCGTGCAGTCTTTTAGTTCGTCGTCAAAATAGGGCGCATCACAGATCCGCATGTTGCTTACGGCTGGCGATGATGCCGAACCTACCCACCACCAGAACAGGCCTGCCACCAAAACCACGATGACCCCGATACCACCCCATATTGTCTTTGGACTTGAGTGCTGAGACGCGGTATTTTCCAATGCTTGGGTGAGGTGCTTTTCTGGTGCCGGTCGCAATGCTGCTTGCTCACTGCGTTTGGCGCTGTGCCGTGCTGCAATAAGCGCTTCATACCATGCGGTGCGCACCGGTTTGTTGTCGCC